>JBEKGJ010000047.1:0-40371 GCA_050012855.1 Verrucomicrobiota bacterium
CGCAACAAACGCCAAGCGACCCTTCAGGGCTTTTACGATTTCATGGCTGCCCGAAACGCCCGCAAGGCCTTCTCCCTCGTATCCGCCTCCAAATCCTCCTGGTTACCTCAATGAGAAATCCGCGCTATTCAAACTTGGAGCTTGAAGCTTGAAACTTGAAACTTGAAACTTGAAACTTGAAACTCCGAACTTCTTTCCGGCTCGTCAGCGCCCCCACCAAATTAGGACGCCATCCCCATCCGGCCGGGCTTGACGCTCCATCGCGGGGACGCGACCATCGTTCCATGCCCGCCGCGCCTTCCTTGCGAACCCGGCTCCGGACCCGCCTCGCCGTTGTGTTCTGGTTCGTCATGCTGCCGACACTCCAGGCGGCCATGTCGGAAATCGTTGTCACGAACGATCTCGTCCTCGACAAAGACGCCCAGCTTTCCGCCCGTGTGGTCGTCCGCGCCGACCATGTGACGCTTGACGGCAACGGCGCCACGCTCGTGGGCCCGGGCACGGTCGGCGATCCGGCTTCGTTGGAAGCGGCCGGTGTCGGCATCCTGGTGGAAGGCGCGACCGGGGTCACGGTGAAGAACGTGCATGTCCGCGGTTTCGCCACCGGCCTGGTTCTCCGCCACACCGTTGCCGCCAATGTCACCGATTGCGATTTCTCCGACAACTATCACAACCCGAAATTCGGCTGGGGGGAACTTCCGCCGCGCGGCGGCATTTTCGCGGATCACGCCCGTCTCTCCGTCATCCGTCATAATCGCGCCAATCGCGTCTGGGACGGACTGGTCCTGATTGACTGCGATGAGAATCTGGTGGCGGACAATGATTTTTCCCTTACGTCGAACACCTGCACGCGGCTGTGGCGCGCCTGCCGCAACCGGTTTCTCAACAACAACCTTTCCTACGGCATCCGCATTGACCGCGCGGCCGGCGAAGTCCACGCCCGCGATTCGACCTGCGTGCTGATCGAGACCGGCTCGAATGACAATTACTGGTTTCGCAACGACATCACTCACGGTGGCGACGGTGTGTTCATCCGGCCGCTGAACCGCTGGGTCTCGCGCGGCAATGTCTTCATCGAGAACGACACCTCCTACGCGAACAACAACTGTGTCGAGTCCTGGAGTCCTGGAAACACGTTCATCCGCAACACGGCGAATCACGGCAGTTACGGCTTCTGGCTGGGCGGGAGTGATCAAACGGTCCTCATCGGGAACGAAGCGGCGTTCAACGGCCTCACCAACGGCTATCATAACGCTCCCGAACCCGGCTTCCGCCACGGCGGGATCGTGATCGTCGGCGGTCCGTCGAGCCACACGCTCATCGCCGGCAATCATCTTCACGACAACAACGGTGGCGGCCTCGTTTTCCGCGGCGACGAGAGTTCGCAGGGCCGCCAGTGGCGCACCGAGCACTGGATCGTCCAGCAGAACCGGATCGCGAACAACCGCTTCGGCATCTGGGGTCGTTGGGGTGACGCGATTCTCTTCGCCGCGAATGACGTCACCAACAACCTCGAGGGCAACTTCCTCACCAACGTCACGCACCAGATCGAACTGCCGGCCGACCCGCTGGCCGCCGGCGCGCCCAGCGCGATTCTGGACGGCCCTGAAACCGCCGTCGTGGGCCAACCGGTCAGGTTTGACGCCACCCGCAGCCTCGACCCCCGAGGTCGCCCGCTGCATTTCCAGTGGTGGCTGGCCGGCGATGCCGGGCATGACCGCGTCCTCGAACGCGTGTTTGACACGCCCGGTTTTTACCGGCTCGGCTTAACCGTGGACAACGGCACCCTGGCGGCGCTGGCCTGGCGCGACCTGATCGTTACTGCGCCGGTTGCCGGGGAACTCGGGACCGAGGGTGGCGCGGCGCGCTGGGGCTACGATCTCGAGGAGAACGGCGATGGTCGCGGCCGGATGCACTTCACGGACGAGCCCGGCGGGGTGGTCGGCACGCGCTGCCTGCGCTTCACGCCCGATCCCTATCCCGGGGCTTATGTGACCGCAATTTATCCGGCCACACGCGATGCCGGCTGGAATTTCGCCGGACGCACCGCCGTCCACTTCTGGATCAAGGCGGAGAACCCGAACCTGCCCGGCTGGCAGAACGCTGGCCCGGTCGTGCGGTTGCTCGGGCGCAACGGGCAGATCGAACTCAAGCCGGTCAAGGATGGTAACCTGCTTAATGATCCGCCTTTTGACGAGGCGCGCTGGCTCTGGATGCCGGTGTCGGTGCCGCTGGCGGGCGACGCGCAATGGGAACGCCGGACCACCGGTGACGTTTCGCTCGATCACATCGAGGCGATCAGCCTCTCGCTCGATTCCTGGGGCGGCGATCCGTTTACGGTGTGGCTCGACGGCCTGACGGTGCAGTAGGGCAGGGGACAGGACAGTGTCCTGTGTGACTGGCCGGTGGGCGTCCTCGCGAGCTGTTCACAGCGTCGGATTTCACCGGCGCGCCAGAACTTTACCAAGCCAGGACACCGCCGGGAACAGCCGCCGCTCGACAAAGCGGCGCGTTCTGGTTAGCGTTTCCACCGGGAAAACACCGTGGCGCCATGAAGACCAAACACAAGGACCGGCTGGTCAACGCGCTCCTGATTGTCGCGTTCATCGCCATCGTGGCCGGCTCCGCGTACTTCATCTTCAAGACCATGACCCACTGGACGATCAAGGGCTTGGGCGCGAATCCCGGACGCGCCGCTGAACGCGGGTAAGCCCCGAATCGGGCGTCCTCCGCCCTCGGTGGGGCGGGTCTGAGCCGCCGGCCGACCTGCCGCTGACCCGACTTTGTTCAAATTGCGTGGAATTGGCAGCCAACTTGCAGCAAGATTGTATCAGAAAATAGTCTGACATTTATGGCGTGTTCTGTTTTGCCGGTTTATGTACGGTTTTCGTTTTCGATGGGGATCGCGGGAGTGCTGCTGTCGGTGCTGTCCCAGGTCCCTGCGGCGGGAGCGGGGCCGGTGGTCATTTCGGAGCTGATGTTTCGTCCGCCGGGGGACGAACGGCAGGCGCAATTCATTGAATTGTTCAACGCGGGCAGCAGCCCGGTGTCCCTGGCCGGCTGGCAGTTTGACAAGGGGGTCACGTTCACGTTTCCCGCTGTCACGATTCCGGCCGGCGGGTATCTGGTGGTGGCGGCGGACGCGGCCACCTTCAGGGCAAAGCATCCCGCCGTCACGAATTTCGTGGCGGGTTGGAGCGGCACGCTGAGCGGCAACGGTGAGAACGTGGAACTCGTGAATGCCACCGGCGAGCGCGTGAGCGCCGTCCACTACTACGACCAGGGCGACTGGGCGCAACAGCGGGTCGGTGATGCATACCCCGGCCAGCCAGGCTGGTGGCGGGGCTGGCAATGGGTGAATCCCGCCGCTGGGGGCGGCAAATCGCTGGAGTTGATCAACCCCGCCTTGCCGAACAGCTACGCCCAGAACTGGGCGCCGAGCGCGCCGGAGGGCGGCACGCCAGGTGCGCCCAACTCCGTGGCGACCAATGCCGTGGCTCCCTTCATCACTGGCGTGAAACACGCTCCCGCGATCCCGCGGTCAACCGATTCGGTCGTCATCACCGCCCAGATTCTCGCCACTTCGGCGGGCACGCCGACCGTCACCCTGCATTACCGCGTGGATGGCGCGGCAGCATTCAGTGCGGTCACCATGGCGGACGACGGCCGGCATGGCGATGGGGTCGCCGGTGACGGTTCGTTTGGCGCCGTCCTGCCGACACAGCCGGACAAGACCGTGGTCGAGTTCTACGTTGCGGCACAGGACGCCGCTGGTCTGACCCGCACGTGGCCGGCGCCCACGGACGACGCCGGCACGCAGGGCGCCAACGCGCTTTATCAAGTTGATAACTCGGTCGATACCGGCGACCAGCCGGTGTTCCGTGTCATCACGCGGGCCGCGGAATGGAACGCCTGGCTGGACTTGATGGACAATACGGACAACGGCCGCTACAGCGACGCCATGATGAATGCAACGCTCGTCGCCGCCGACGGGGGTGGCACGGAAATCCGTTACAACATCGGCGTGCGCAACCGCGGCAAGGGCACGCGCGCCGCCCACCCGCACAATTTTCATTTCGGCATCCCGACCGACCGCTCCTGGCGCAACCGCACGAGTCTCGACCTGAACACGCGGGACGTTCACGCCCAAATGGCGGCGAACGCCCTGATCTCGCTGGCCGGTTTGCCGAACCCATACGGTGCAGCGGTGCAGGTGCGGGTCAACGGCGCCAACCTCGCCCACGCCACGCCGAGTGGCGACGTGGACTCCTACCAGTTCGGGTCCTACTACGGCTTCGAACCCTACGACTCCGAATGGGCCCAAAACCATCTCCCGACCGACCCGAAGGGGAATCTTTACAAGGGCGTCTGGTATTTTGACTGGGTCAGCCTGAAGAACCCGGCGGACCTGCGCTACCTCGGCGACAATCCGCTTTCCTACGAACAGATTTACGGCACGAATGGTCCCTATGCCGAGGCGGGTGCGTACTCGAAAGAGAGCAATGGCGCGGCCAACGACTGGACCGACCTGATCCAACTGACCAAGACGCTCAACAACTCCCCGGACGACGCCTACGTGACAAACCTGGAATCCGTGGCGAACGTGGACGAGTGGCTGCGCTACTTCGCGGCCAACGCCCTGGTCGGGAACATGGAAACCACGATGGCCACCGGCGCCGGCGACGATTATTCGATGTATCGCGGCGTGGCGGACCCACGTTTCCAACTCCTCACCCACGATCTGGACACGTCCCTCGGCCAGGGCGACACCGGTGCCGCTCCCAGCCAATCCATTTTCGCCGCGGCCGACGGTTCGTCCGCCGCCAATACACCCGGGGTTCCGGCAATCAAACGGTTCCTCAAACACCCGGCGTTCGCACCGCGGTACTACGCGATGCTGACGAATCTCGCCGACACCGCCTTCGCGCCCGACCAACTGCGTGCCTCCGTGGACCAGTCGCTTGGCAATTGGGTCCAGCCATCCTACATCCAGAACATAAAGGATCTCGCGGCCCAGCGGCGGGCCGGTGTGCTGGCGCAGATTCCCCTGGAGCTCAGCGTCACGAACGCGCCGGCGGTCCTGAATGGCTACCCGCACACCACCGCGGAGGCGGTTACACTGGGCGGCCTGGCCAACGCCGTCCGCACCCGCGCCGTCCTGGTCAACGGTGTGGCCGCGACCTGGACACAGTGGTCCGCGACGTGGTCGTCGAAGAGCATCGCCCTCCGCCCCGGTCTCAACCGGATTCTCATTCAGGCCCTCGACGGCGATGGCTCCGAATTCGAGCGGACCGGTTTCGATGTTTGGTTCGACAAGGGTAGTGTCACCGCGATTGCCGGCGGTTCCCTCGCGGCGGACACCACATGGACCGCGGCAGACGGGCCTTATCAAGTGAACGGCAATCTCACGGTGGCTTCCGGCGCCACGCTGGCCATCGAGACAGGCACAACGGTTTATCTGGCCGCGGGCGTCAACCTGACGGTGGCCAACGGCGGCCGGTTGCTGGCCGAGGGCCTGGAGACGGCTCCCATCTGGTTTGCGTCGGCACCGGGTTCGGGCGCGAGTTGGGGCGGCCTGACGATCAATGGCGCGGTTGGCTCGCCCGAAACGAGCATCGCCTACGCCTTGTTCCAGCGAAACGGCAGCACCGGGATCGAGGTGGCGGGCGGCACGCTCGCGCTCGACCACGCGACCTTCCTGACCACGACCCACCAATACGTCTCGCTCGATGACAGTTCGTTCCTCATCAGCAACTGCTATTTCCCCACGACGAGCGCCCCGTTTGAGTTGCTGCATGGCACAGGGGGCATCAAGGCGGGCGGCCGTGGCATCGTGCGCGGTTGCTTCTTCGGCTCGACCACGGGCTATAACGATATCATGGATTTCACCGGCGGCAATCGCGAAGCCGGCCAGCCGATCGTCCAGTATTACGGCAACGTCTTTGTCGGCGCGAGTGACGATATCCTCGACCTCGACGGCACGGACGCGTGGATCGAGGGCAACGTCTTCCTCCATGCGCACCGCAACGGGTCGCCGGACAGCTCCAGCGCGATCTCGGGTGGGAGTTACGACTTTGGCGGTGCCCTCGGATTGAAGACCTCGGAGATCACGATCCTTGGCAACCTGTTCTTCGACTGCGACAACGCGGCTACGGCCAAGGAAGGCAACTTCTTCACCTTCCTCAACAACACCATTGTGCACACCACCAAGACAGGGGGCCAGGATTTCGCTTCCGGGGTCGTCAACGTGCGCGATACCACGCCGTCGCTGACGGGCATCGGCCACGGTTTTTACCTGGAAGGCAACATCATCGTGGATGCCGAGCAGCTCGTCCGCAATTACGATCCCACCAACGTGGTGGTGATTTTCACCAACAACATCCTGCCCTTCGCCTGGAGCGGCCCCGGCAGCGACAACCGGGTCACCTACCCGCTCTTCAGGCATCTGCCCGCGGTTGGGGAAACCACCAACTTCACCACCTGGCAGGACGCGCAGGTGATGTGGGACTGGTTCAGCCTGCAGCCCGGTTCGCCCGCGCGGGGCACCGGCCCCAACGGGCTCGACTTGGGTGGCGTGGTCCCGCTCGGGGTTTCCCTCTCCGGCGTGCCGACCGGCACGACGGCCGCAACGAGCGCCACGCTGGTGGTGGGCATCAACCGCAGCGGGGACAACATCCCGGCGGCGGGGTTTCCGCAGGGCTCGGGCTTTACGCACTACCAGTGGCGGCTGGACGGCGGCCTTTGGAGCGGTGAAACCGCCATTGCCACCCCGATCACTCTGACCAACCTGGCTAATGGTCCGCATCACGTCGAAGTCATCGGCCGCAATGATGCCGGCTGGTACCAAAATGACCCGGCCCTCGGCCCGGAGGCGCTGATCACGGTGTCGCCGACCTGGACTGTGGATCCGGGTTACCTGCCGCCGGCGGGTCACGTGCGTCTCAACGAAATCCTCGCCCGCAACGTCAGCGCCTTTCCCAACGCTGGCGCGTTCCCGGACGTCGTGGAGTTGTTCAACGACGGCGGGCAATCGCTCGACTTGGGCGGGATGGTGCTGACGGACGACGCCACCAACCGGACCCGGTTCGTGTTCCCAACGGGCACAGTCCTCGACGCGGGCCAGTTCCTGGTGGTGTTTGCCGACAACGCCAGCACGGCTCCGGGCCTGCACCTCGGCTTCAAGTTGGATGGCAGCGGTGGAGCGCTGTTTCTCTACGACAAACCGAACGGCGGTGGCGCGCTCATTGACTCGGTCGCCTACGGATTCCAATTGCCGGACCTCTCGATCGGCCGGCTCGCCGACGGCAGTTGGGCGTTGACGCAGCCGACGCTGGGCGTGCCGAACGTGGTGCAGCCATTGAGTGACCCCGGCGGTGTCACCATCAACGAATGGCTGGTGCAGGGCCGAAACGTGTATCCCGACGGTTTCATCGAACTTTACAACTCGGGGCCACAGCCCGCGGCATTGGGCGGGATGCGTCTGGTTCCCAATGCGCTCGTTGAAACGAACCTGCCGGCCTTTCCCCCGTTGAGTTTCATCGGCGGACACGGCTTCGCGCTGTTCTACCCGGACGGCAAGCCGGATTCCGGCCCCGGTCATCTCGCATTCACGCTGCCGATTTCGCCCGGCGCCATCGGCCTGTTCGACGGAAACCAGCAACCAGTGGACGTCGTGCTCTACGGTCCCCAAACCACGGATGTGTCGCAGGGTCGCTCGCCGAACGGGGCGCCGGCGTTGGTCGAGTTTCCGCGCCCGACGCCCGGCTTCGACAATCCCGGCGGCTCGGGCGGGAATGTGGTTGCCGAAACGATCAACCTGGTCACGGTGACCAACACCTGGCGATACGATCAGAGTGGCGCGGAACCCGCCCCCGGCTGGCAGGCGGTGAATTACTCTACGGAGTCGGGCTGGCCGCTGGGACAGGCGCTCCTCTACGTCGGGGCCAACACCTATCCTACGCCGACGAACACGGTTCTTTCCCTCACCAACCTGGCGGGCAAACGCATCGTCACTTATTACTTCCGCACACATTTCGACGTGGCCACCAACCTGGCGGCCGCCGCCTTGAATGCTTCGGTCGTCGTTGATGACGGCGCGGTGTGCTACCTCAACGGCGTCGAAGTGCTGCGCGTCAACATGCCCTCCGGGACGGTGAACTACACAACCCGTCCCTCGTCCGCGGTCAGCAGCATCCTCGTCAACGGTCCCTTCACCCTGACGAACAACCTTGTCCTCGGCGACAACGTGTTGGCGGTCGAGGTTCACCAGATCAGTGACACCAGTCATGACATTGCCTTCGCCCTGAAACTGGACGCCACCCTGACGACCACGAACGCCGCTCCGGGCTCGGGTGGCGCCGTCATTCTCAACGAAGTTCTTGCCAGCAATGTCACGCTGACCAATGCGCCGGGCCTGGCCGCGGACTGGGTCGAACTGTACAACGCGGGCGAGAAAGCGGCCGACGTGGGAGACATGAGCCTCACCGACGACCCGTTGACCCCGCGCAAATGGGTGTTTCCCGCCGGCACCACGCTGTCGCCGGGTGGGTTCCTCGTGATGAGCTGCAACAGCAGCCTGCCGCTCTCTTCCACGAATACCGGCTTCGGCCTGGGTGTGCATGGCGCGTCCGTGTTCCTGTACGCCGCGCCGGCGGACGGCGGCAGCCTCGCCGACTGGGTCAGCTTCGGGTTGCAGGTTCCGGACCTCTCGATTGGCCGGACCGCCGATGGCGGGGCGTGGACGCTCTGCCGGCCGACCCCGGGCGCGACCAATCTGCCGCTCACACTCGGCGACACGGCGCTGGTGAAGGTCAACGAATGGATGGCCAGCCCGTTGAGCGGTGACGACTGGTTCGAGCTCTACAATGCCGGCGTGAACCCCGTGGAACTGAGCGGCTGCTTTCTTACTGACGACCCCGGAAATCCGACCCAGTTCCGTTTGCCGCCGCTGTCCTTCCTCGGCACTGGCCCTGCAGCCTATCAAATGTTCCATGCGGATGGTTCCACCGCGAAGGGCGCGAACCACGTCAACTTCAAGCTCGCGGCGGGCGGTGAGTTCATCGGCCTCTACGCCCCGGATGGCACGACAATTGACGGCGTTGCGTTCGGCCCGCAAGCCGCCGGCATCTCGGAAGGCCGCCTGCCGGATGGCAGCACCAACATCGTCCGCTTTCCAGCGAATCCCACGCCGGGCGCGCCCAACCTGAACAGCGCGACGCTGGACAGTGACGGCGATGGCATGCCGGACGTTTGGGAACTCGCTCACGGCTTGGACCCGCATGATCCGAGCGACGCAGGGCAGGACGCCGACGGCGACGGCCTTACGAATCTTCAGGAATACCTCATCGGTACCGACCCGCGTGATCCCAACAGCACGCTCCAATTGTCCGCGCTGCCGCAGGCCGATGGCACGCTGGTTCTACGGTTCAACGGCATCACGGGCCACACCTACTCTGTCTTGTATCGCGATTCAGCGGCGGACGGGTCATGGCTGAAACTCGCGGATGCCGGTCCGCTGTCTTGTGACTGCCCGGCGGAGGTCCTGGACGCGATTCCCGCCGGCGGACAGCGGTTTTATGTCCTCGTTACCCCCGCGCAGTAGACTGCCGCTCACGCGCGGTCGCCATCATTGCGTGAGGAAAATCGACAGCGCTTTCGATGCGCAGCATTTCAGCCGGGGAAAGCACGCTGGCCGGCCCTGAATCGAGTTTGTCAACCTCGCCGCCTCAGACCGGGGCAGGCGCCGGCGCACCCAGCCCGGGCGGGAGTTTGGGCGGTAGCGGCTTCGGAACTTCCGGCAAAAGTGTGGCGGCCTCGGCCCCGGTCGGGGGACCGCTCGGGGGCGGCGGCGGCGGCGGCGTGAGCTTGCCGGTGCGAATGATCTCTTCGACCTGGCCGCCTTCGAGGGTCTCGTATTCCAGCAGGGCCGTGGCGATGAGTTCGAGCTTGTCGCGGTTGTTGTCAATGGACGCCTTGGCGGTGGCATAGCACTCGTCAATGATGCGCTTGACCTCGGCGTCAATCTCCCGCGCGGTATTCTCGCTGTAATCCTTGCCCCGGATCATGTCGCGGCCGAGGAAGATGTACTCGTTGTCCTCGCCGTACTGGACCATGCCCACCTTGTCGCTCATCCCGAAGTTGCACACCATCGCCCGGGCCATCTGCGTGGCCTGCTGGATGTCGTTCGAGGCGCCGGTCGAGATGTCGCCGGAGATGATTTCCTCCGAGATGCGTCCGGCCATCATCACGGCAATCAGGTCCACCATTTCCTTGCGGCCGCGGTTCAGGATGTCCTCCTTGGGGAGATACATCGTGGCGCCGAGCGCCTGGCCGCGGGGGATGATCGTGACCTTGTGCAGCGGGTGCGTGTGCTTGAGCAGCACGTTGACCAGGGCATGGCCGGCCTCATGCCAGGCCGTGAACCTCTTCTGCTCCTCGGTCATGGCGAGGCTGCGGCGTTCGCGGCCCCAGCGTACCTTGTCGCGCGCCTCCTCGAGCTCCGGCATCATGATGGACTTCTTGTTCAGGCGGGCCGCGAGGAGCGCGGCCTCGTTGAGCAAATTCGCGAGTTCCGCGCCGGAGAAGCCGGGCGTGCCGCGCGCAATGACCGACAAGTCAACCTCGGGCCCTAGTTTCACGTTCTTCGCGTGAACCTTGAGGATGGCCTCGCGACCGCGCACATCGGGCAGGTTCACCGTGATCTGCCGGTCGAAGCGCCCCGGCCGGAGCAGGGCCGGATCGAGGACATCCGGCCGGTTGGTGGCGGCGATGATGATGATGCCTTCGTGCGTGTCGAAGCCGTCCATCTCGACGAGCAGGGCGTTGAGGGTCTGCTCGCGTTCGTCGTTGCCGCCGCCGAGGCCCTGGCCGCGGCTCCGGCCCACCGCGTCAATTTCGTCAATGAACACCAGGCAGGGAGTGCTCTTGCGCGCCTGCTCGAACATGTCGCGTACCCGGCTGGCACCAACGCCAACAAACATTTCCACGAAATCCGAGCCGCTGATGCTGTAGAACGACGCGTCCGCCTCGCCGGCGATGGCCTTGGCGAGCAGGGTCTTGCCGGTGCCGGGCGGGCCGATCATTAGAACGCCCTTCGGAATGCGCCCGCCGAGCTTCTGGAACTTCTTCGGGTCCTTGAGGAACTCGACCAGCTCATAGACTTCCTCCTTGGCCTCCTCGATGCCGGCGACGTCCTTGAAGGTGGTGCGGTTGCGTTCCTTGTTCAGCATCCGCGCCTTGCTCTTGCCGAAGCTCAGCGCGCCCTTGCCGGCCATCTTGATCTGACGGACGAGGAAGAAATAGACGAAGGCCGCCAGCACAAGGAACGGCAGGAGACCGTACAGCAGGTTGAGCAACATGGTCGGCGGTTCGTTCGACTTGAATTTGCCTGTGCGCAACAATTGCTGTTCGAGGTCCTCAGAAAGCCGGGTCTCCAGCTTGAAGGGCACCAGCTTTTTGGCGTCGCCCGCCTCGCTGTAGTGGCCGGTGATCAGGCGCAACTGGGATTGCTGGCTGTAGTTGATGGTGCCGTCCGCGATGCGGTTGTTCTCCACGAGGTCGAGGAACTCGCGATGATCAAGGGCCTGGAACTTGGTTTCGTTGTGGTCCTTGAAATAGACCAGCGCCGGAATAAGGCTCAAGATGACCAGCCAGAGCAACCATGTGCGGGGAGGCATCCGCACGTCGCCCCCCTTGTTGCCCTTCCGCCAGCCCTCGTTATTCGGATCGTCAGCCATGACACGTACTCTTGAAGCCCACACTAGCATGGCGTTCGGGTGCTTTCAACCCGACCGCCGCGCCCAACGCCATATTAGACGACGTTTTGTCGTCGCCGTCAGCTTAAATCGTTCGCTCATCCGCAGCCCCTCGACCCAGAAAATGGCGCCGCGTGCCGTGGCGGCGACGATCCGGTCCCGGCGCTCGGCGACGGGCACCTTCGCATTGGTGAACAGGTCCTGGAGCTTCGCCGCCCGCGGCAGGCCAATCGGCTGGAAACGGTCGCCCGGCTGCCAGTGCCGCAGTACCACCCGCCCGCCGACGCGATCGGCATCGAAGATCTCGCGTCCCGCGATCGGGTGCAACCTGCGTGCGGACATCCCGCCTGCAACCAGGGCCCAACGGCAGCGCAAGCCACCGAACTCGGCGGCGCCGCGGGGGCCCGTCAATCTCACGACCCTCCGGTCGGCGCGGAAGCCGGTCCGGCGAAGCGGTGCCACTCCAACTCGACCCTCGGTATCGCGGACCACGTGCAGCCCGGGCCGGACCGCGATGCGCCGTTCGGCCGTGGCGCGGAGGGCCTCGATCAGGGCGAAGTCAGGCTCGCCGGCAAGCTGGCGGAGCTGGGCCTGGATCACGCGCCTCTGCACGGCGACGGCCAGGGCGGCAAACGGGCTTCGCTGCCGGTGTCGCAGCCAGCGTTGCGCCGCCGCCGTGGCGAATTCGGCCTCCGCCCCGACCAGTTCCATCGCCCGGAGGATGGTCGTGTCGAGCGCGGGCTGGAAGCGGCGCAGGCGTGGGATCAATTCGTGACGGACGCGGTTGCGCGGGATGTCGCGGCAGGCATTGCTGGCGTCCTCGCGAAAGCGGAGGCGGTGGCGGCGGGCGTAGGCGGCGAGCGTGGCGCGCGAGAACTCGAGCAGCGGGCGGACCAGCCGGAGGTCGGCGTCGGCGGGCGACGGGGCGACGGGCTTCATGCCGGCGAGCCCTTCGCCGCCGGCGCCCCGCAGCAGCCGGAGCAGGAAGGTCTCGACCTGGTCGTCGGCGTGATGCGCCAGGGCAACGACGCGCGCGCCGCGGGCCCGGGCCGTGCGGGCGAGGAACTCATGGCGCAACTGCCGCGCGGCCATTTCCAGCGAGAGCTTGCGGGCGAGGGTCTCGCGGCGGACATCGGCCCGGTCAATGACGGAAGGCAGTTTGAGCCGGCCCGCGGTTTCGCGCACAAGCCGTTCGTCGGCGTCGCTGGCGCGGCCGCGGAGGCCATGGTTGAGGTGGGCGACCACGAGCTGCCAGTTCTCGGTGCCGGCCAACCGGTGGAGCAGGTGCAGCAGCACCATCGAATCCAAGCCTCCGGAAACGGCCACGACGACCGTTTCGCCGCGTTGGATCAGCGCGTGGCGGGTGATGCACCGGGCGGTTTGCGCGAGGAGGTCGGCCACGCGGCAAGCGTATCCGTCGGTCGGCCGACTGCAAGCCGTTCCGCGCGTTCGCTTCGTCGTTGGGGTCAGTTCTTGATAATGGCTACTCCTCCGTGGCCTTCCTGTGCCGATACAGGTGTTGGTTCAAATAGCCCCGGCTGCCCATGCCCAATCGGTCCGCAATCCATCCCACCGTCATCGTCGTCTCCGTTCGCAAGCGGGTGGTCAGGGCTACCTTTGCCGCATCCCCCTTGGGGCGCGTCCAACTCGCACGCCTTCAACTTGCGCCGATTCAACTCCTCCGCGAGGATCCGCTCGGCCTTCGCTTGCTGCTTCTCGGCGCGTTCCTCGCCGTAATGTTCGGCGCCCAGCCGCTCGCTCATTTACGCCAACAATTCCCTCCGAAAGGCCGCCTCCCCCAAGCACCAGCCGCGCCGCGCGCCCTTGAACGCCTCCTTTTCCGCCACCGCGCGCCGCGCCTCCAGCGCCCGCTCCAACTGCCCCCGACCCGCCGGACTGTCCCCCAGGATGCCATACTCGCCCCGCAACCGCCCCATCCCCGTCACCCGATTGGCCCGGGGCGTTTCGACCACCAGATGAAAATGATCGGGCATGAGCACGTCGGCATGGACCTGCCAGCCGCTCTTGACGCACGCCTTGCCCGGAGTTTCCACCAAGCGCTGCCGATCCGCCTCGTCCTGGAAGATCGGCTCACCCGCTCATCCCGGTTCATGACGTGATAGATCACTCCCGGGCACACCATTCTCAACTTTCGCGCCATGCCGGGAGAGTCGCAGTCAGGACTTGATATGCCAATATCAAGAACCGCCCACGTTACGACCCCTTTACAGGAACCCCATTACACAGGGCGATTCTTGATGGCAGCATCCCGGGTCTGTTTGGGCGGGCATAACCGGTGGCACTGGCTACCCGCCGTCCACCGTCCCTTCACGGCTGCGCGCGCAGGCGGAAGTAGGCGGGCTTGTCAGAGAGCGGCAGCACCGCGAACGCCGAGGGCCCCAATCGAGCCAGCCCCCAAGGGCCAAAGTCAATTATTGCGCTGTTGGTCACCGCTTGCAGGTCCATCGCCTGCCAGTCGGGGTGCTCCAGAGAGTAGGTATATTCCACATCATAGCTTAGTCCTGGCTTGTCATGGGTCCAGTAAAGTCCGATGAAATCGAAAAGCGTTCCGTCGTAACTCGCCTGCTCGTACAGCCGCAAGGGCGCGTCGATTTCAGCTAGGAAAGTGTACCCGTGGTAGAAGCCGGTTGTGATGCTACCGGTGATGGCCCCGGCCTGAATGGCCTGCTCCAGTTGCCACGGATGCTGGTACGGGTAATCGGGAAACGAGCTGGTGGCCCATGACGCGATCCTCGTCACATGCCAGGACCACAGGGGCTGGGCTGGCAGGGCGACGTTCCGGTTCGTGCCATCAGCACCAACCTCGATTGTGAACACGGGAAGCCAGTCATAGCAGTGTCCAAAAGCCTTGCACAGCCCGCCCGTGGCGACCAGAACGCGCGCATAGCTGATGTCCTGAGGATCAGTGACGGTAACGATGAAGGCATTTGTGCCATTCGGCCAATCGGGCGCGCTGCCGACCACAAAGGTCACTGTCTCAGCCCGACACGTGATGGTGGCCAGCACCCCTGACACCCAAAGAAGAACTCCCGTTTTCATTGCGTGACTCCGTTCATCCAGGTTTGATAGTAGCTCTTCCAAACCGCGGCTGCGGGCATATATACCCAAAACGCGTCCCCAGCGTCTACCCTGGGCTCCGGCGCATTGGGTGGCCCGCCGCACCAGCCTCCGAAGAGCGAGATATACTGGTAGATGAGATAGCTCCCGTTGCTGTAAATCTCCACGGTGACACCGTCGATCGCCGGGAACTGCAGGTTTCGGATGAGTTCTCCGCGATCGGGCAGGACGGGGCTCCGGATGGCCCACGCCGCTCCTGGCATGTTATCCTCATAATACCCCTGCAACACGCGGCCGCTGAATGTCAGCCTCACCGGTGTGGCCTGGGGGTTGTACGAAGCAGCCTGACGAAGCAGCCTGAGCCGTAAAGGAGTTCTTGATAATGGCTCATGGCCGCTCTGCCGGGAGGGCGCGCGTAACCCGGCACGACTTGCCAGCTTATGACTCGCGGCGAGCGGCGCGAACCGGTCTCTTGGGACAACTTGGACCGAACACGATTGCGATGAATCGCGGGCGAGGCTTGCGGCATGAGCGGTTGGCCGGCCTGCCAGGTGGCAGACACTGATCTCGACCGTCCTCATCATACTCAATCCCAGCCGACGGGCCGGCCCTGGTTTTGCAGTTCGAGCCAGGCCATCAGGGGCTTGAAGTACTCCATCATCGCCCGCGTGGAAAGGTCTTCCCCGGTGGCCTCGTGCAACACCTGGCGCCAGTCCTGGGTGGCGCCTTTGGCCATGATGTTGCGGAGGAAGTTGCCGGCCTCCCGGTTGCCGGCGTAATTGCAGTGCTGCACCGGCTGATGGAGGATTTTGCGGGCGATGAACTCATGAAGCTGGAATTTCAGGACCGTGGCGATGGCGTATGAATAGTAGTAGCAGGGGTTGTCGTTGATGTGGGTCTTGGTGGCGGCGTCACAGTCCTCCTCGCCACGCGCGGCGGGCGGTTCGACGCCCTGGAAATCGCGCACGTATTGCCACCAGCGGGCATTCCATTGTTCGGGCGGCAGATTGTGGGCGTACACGTCCGCCTCCCAGTGCGTCATGGTGCCGGAGGCCCAGAAAATGAGCGGCACGGTCGGGTTGAGCGCGTCGTTGAGCAGAAACGCGGTCTCATCGGATTTGAAATCGGGCGGCAGCACGCCGGTGGCCTGCAGATAGGGTTCCTGGGCGGCGGCGAGCGCGGCGAGTTCGCCCATGCCTTCATGGAAAGCCGGGTTGGCGCCGAGCCGCAGCAGCGGCGGCACCTCCGGGCGCGTGTAGCTGATGAAGTAATAGCCGTGGCCGAGTTCGTGGTGCGCGGTGAGGAACCATTCCGAGTTCGGCTCGACACTCATGAGGGAGCGAATGTCGGTGTTCAGGTCCACGTGCCAGCAGGAGGCGTGCGTGTTCTTCTTCCGCGGGTCACCCGGCTTGAGGGGATAGAGGTCGGACTTTTCCCAGAAGGAGGCGGGCAGCTTGGGAAAGCCAAGGCCGCTCCAGAACCGCTCGGCCGCCTGGACGATCCACTCGGCGGTGCGGCCTTTGAACTGGTCGTCGAGATCGGCGGCGGCCACCAGGCCGGGCCATTCCTGGGCCCAGCGGTTGTCAAGCCAGTGGGCCGGGATGCGCTTGGGCACGGGCTGACCATACCGTTTGGCCAGCTCGTATTTGGCCCACGTGTGGAGCTGGAGGTAGAGCGGACGCAGGTCGCGCATGAAGCGGTCCTGGAGCGCGACCATTTCCTCGGTGGTCATGCCGTAGGCGGCGACCTGGAGGGCGAAGTAATCCTTATGTTTGAGCTCTTGGGCGACGCCGTTGCGCAGTTGCTGGAGCCTGATGAGTCCCGGCTTGAGCGCGGGGCCGGACTGCTTGGACGCTTCCCACACGGCCCGACGCTCGGCGAGATTCCGGTTGGTGCGCAATTGGTCGTCAATCTCGTTGGCCGTGATGGGCTGGCCGTTCAATTTGAAGACGAACGAATTAAGGACGGACGCCTGTTTGGTCTCGGCCTCGATCCGGTCGGCGACGAGCTGCGGATTGGTCATCGGCCCTTCGGCGGCGTTGAGCAGGACGCGCTCGAGCTGGAGAACGGTGACGGGCGACAGATCGCCGCGGTGTTCCAGGAGGGCCTGCGCTTCTTTGATGACGGCGGGATTGCCGTTGAAGGCGGCGCGGGCCTTGCCCGCGGTTTCTGCCGAGGCATCGTGGACGGGGGAGACATCGGTGGCCGCCACCCATTGCGCCTCGCTTTCGACACGATAGAGCGCCTGGAAACCGGCGTTGACCAGGGAGAGAAACTGATCGGCCTGCTCTTGGATGGGAATGGCAGCCGTGAGCCTGGTGGCAGCGAGCAACATGGCCGGCAAAAGCACAAGCCGGTGGCGCAACAGACGAGTCATCCATCGAGCCTAGCGCCGGGCTCCTTCCGGCACAATCTCAAAGCCCGTCCGCTCCGCCGCCGCCGCCGGCTCGCGAGACAAACCCGGCCGCCGCCGGGGGTGGGCGCGCTTAATTGGTGGCGGCCGGCTTGGCCGGCTTCTTGCCCGGCCGGGTGCCCTTCTTGGCGCCCTTTTTCCCCTTCTTGGTCTTCTTGCTCTTCTTGCCTTTCTTGGCGTGCTGGGTCGTCTTGTGGGTGGTGGCGGGTTTGCCGTCGGTGCCGGGCGTCGTCTCGGCCACGACCAGGTTCGTTGCCAGCGCAAACGCGCCGAGGGTCAGGAGGAGAATGAGTTTTTTCATGCTGTGTTTTGTTTTGCTGATGATCGCTTGGAAAACGTCAAAGGCCTAGACTCGGGGTGGGGGCGGGAGGTTACAAGATTTCACTGGCGTGGCCACCTTCAATCGAGTTTGCCGTTCTTCTGCGCGGATTTGCGCTCCAGATAACGGGGATGGTCCTCGAGGTTCTGGGAGAGATAGACATGACGGATTTCCTGGCCGAAGCCGTTTTTGCGGAAGAACGCCAGCGCGCTGTGATTCCTGGCATCCGTATCCACCAGCATGATGCGGGCGTCGCGTTCGATGAAGAGGTTGGTCAACTGGTTCACGAGCCGCCGGGCCACGCCGCTGCGCTTGATCCGGGGTTCGACCCCCAGCCATTCGAGCCAGCCGTAGCGCCAGGCGTTGCGCGGCTTGTCCATGATCCGGCCAAGGGCAAAGCCGACCACCTGGTCGCCCGCCTCGGCCACCAGACAGGTCTCCTCATCGGAGTCGAACAGCGCGACGATTTCGTGCTCGTCCCAGGAGCGGTACAGCGTGGGCAGTTGCTCGGCGGTGAACAGCCGCTGCCCCAGCTCGAACACGGCGGAAATGTCCTTCAACTGCATCTGCCGGATATCCACAACGACGGCGGCGGTGCGGGACCGCCAGCGGGCTGGTTTGGGTTTCTCGTCCATAATGGCAAGCAAACGGGGAAGGGAATGGTTAAAAAGTTTACCGGTCAGGTGTCTGCCAGCAAGGGATGGTGGTTGGCGGGTGTCCGCCGCAAAGCTTCATGGCAACGCCGCCTCGGGATCAAGGGTCCAGGCCTGCGGGTGATGGGCGAAACCAATGCGCGGGTAATAATCCACCGCCCGCGGCGCGGCGAGCAGGATGATCCTGGCGTTGCCGCCGGCCTGCCGGGTTCGGCGCACCAGTTCACGCCCGATGCCCTGACGCTGGTGCGTTCGCCGGACCGCCAGGTCCGAAAGATAGGTGCAGTAGGCAAAATCGCTCAGGCTGCGCGCCATCCCGACCAGCAGGCTCTCCGCCCAGGCCGTCACCACCAGGTTCGCGTTTTTGATCATCGCCGCCATGCAATCCTTGTTGTGAATGGGACGCCGTTCGCCGAGGGTGGATTCACGGTAAAGGTCAATAACCATGTCCAGGTCGAGGTCGTTGCCGAGACGATAAGTAATGGCGGACATGGCGCGCCTAACCGAGGAGGCTGCGGGCCTTCGCCAGCGCCTCGTCGAGCTTGTCCACCAACTTGCCGCCGCCGCGCGCATTGTCGGGCCGGCCGCCACCTTTGCCCCCCACGATGGGCGCGATCTGCTGGATGAGTTTGCCCGCCTGGATTCTGGCGGTGAATTCGGGCGAAACGGAAGCGATCAGTGTCACTGAACCACCCGCGCCGCCGCCCACCACCACCACGCCCTTGAACCGGCTCTTGAGCGCCTCCACAACGGCTTGCAGATAATCCGCATCGCCGTCGGGAAAAGTCTGCGTGATGAGCGGGATGCCGTTCACCTCCTGCGCCCGCCCCAGCAGCCAGCTTGCCGCTTGTGATGCGTTGCGTGCGATGGACTGTCTGAGCGCCTTCTCCAACTCCTTCTGCTGCGCCAGCACGTTCTCGATCTTCTTGTCGAGATCGGGGATCGGAGTCGCCAGGCGGCCGGCGACGTTCTTGAGCAGGGCGAGTTCGTCGCCGGCCCGACGCCACGCCTCCAGTCCGGCGACGGCTTCGATGCGGCGGACGCCTGCCGCAATGGCGGTCTCAGACACGATGCGGAACAGGCCAATCTCGCCCGTCGCGCGCGTGTGGGTGCCGCCGCAGAGTTCCATCGAGTAACCGTCGAGCCCAGTCGGCTGGCCGCCGATCTGCACCACGCGGACCCAGTCGCCGTACTTCTCGCCGAAAAACTGCATGATGTCGTCGCGGATCTTGACATGGCTGAACTTCACCTCCGTCCACGACACCGGGGCATTCTCGAGAATCCGCTCGTTGACGAGCCGTTCGACATCGGCCACCTGCTGCGGCGTAAGCGGCGCGCTGTTGAAGTCGAACGTGAGTTTGTCGGGCCCGACAAACGAGCCCTTCTGCGAGGCATCCCGGCTGACGACTTCGTGCAGCGCCCAATGGAGCAGATGGGTCACCGTGTGGTGGCGCTGAATGGCGGCGCGGCGACCTGCATCCACCGACAAGACGACGTCGCTGCCGGGGACGGGCGGAGTTTCAAGTTTCAAGTTTTCAGTTTCAAGAAAATGGAGCCAGGTGTCGCCGGATTTCTGCGTGTTGGTGATGCGCCAAAGTTGGGCGCCGTGCTCCAGCTCGCCGGTGTCGCCGACCTGGCCGCCCATCTCGGCGTAGCAGGCGCTCGTGTCGAGAATGACGGCGGTCTTGTCCTTGAGGCTGACGACTTCGAGCACTTTGGCGGGCGTTTCCAGCTTCTCGAACCCGACGAACTCGGTGGGCGTCTGCGTCTCGACCTGGGAAAGCTCGATGACGGTCTTTTTCTGGGCGGCCCGGGCGCGGGCTTTCTGCTCGTCCATGAGCTTGTTGAAACCCTCCACGTCCACGGTCAGACCGCGCTCGCGGGCCATCAACTCGGTCAGGTCGAGCGGGAAGCCGTAGGTGTCATAAAGAACGAAGGCCGCTTGCGCAGAGATTTGACTGAGTGATTCTTCAAACTTCGACTTCAATTTGGTTAGTCCCAAGATCTGCGAGTCGGGGACAGACACCTTTCCGATGATGCCACCCAAACCCAGTTGAAGCAGGATTCCATCGACTCCTTCTACGAACCCGAGTTGAACTAGCGACCCAAACTTCAGGAGTTCCTTGTCGCGAACCGACCGAAGCTGCTTCAAAATGGGATGTCTTGAGTTGATGGAGTTGAGCGATTTCGTCTCCCGTGATTCGACCTTTGCGAACTCTGAGAGCAGCACAGGCGCAGCTTCCTTCAGGAGATCAACCAGTCCGAGTACCTCTTGAAATAGCTCAATGCCCATGTCCAGCGTCTTGTTAAACGCCTCTTCCTCGGTGCGGATCACGTCCTGAACATGCTTCTGCTTGGTGCGGATTTCGGGAAACACACCGCCCATCGTGTCGGCGAGCACATCCACCAGTTTGTAGAAGAACGGTTCGTGGAAGCCGAGCGTGCGTCCGTAGCGAACGGCGCGACGCAGGATGCGCCGGAGCACGTAATTGCGATCCGTGTTGCCGGGCTGGATGCCGTCGGCAATCGCGAAGCTCAGCGTGCGGATGTGATCGGCGATGACGCGGAAGGCAATGTCGGTGGCGATCTGTTCTGCGGAACGGGGAGCGCACGCGCCCTCGCGTGCCGCCGACTGCGCCCTCGCAGTCGGCTTCCACCCTTCGCGATCCGGCGTCCATAACCAGGGATAGTTCTCCCCGGACGCCACGACGCCGGAATCCCATGGGTTCCGGCAGATGTAATGGAATTTCTCCTCCATGTCGGACTGACCACGGATCAGCCGGTCCATCGATTCCTTCAGCCATACGTGCGACTTCTGGCCGGAAACTTGGTTGATGCGATGCGCGCTGGTGGACTTGATGCCCTGCAGGATATCCCTGAGCGACCAGAAGATCGGATGTCCCTCCTTGGCCTGCTCCTTGATTTGGGGCTCGAAGACCAGGTGAACATGGTCGGGCATGACACACGCAGCGAACAGTTCATACTGCCGCCGGTGATGGGCATAGAGCACGCTCTCGAGTACGAGATCGCGTTCGGCGGGGGTGAGTTGACGATGTTCAGCCGTGGAAAACGTGACCATGTACTTCGCCCAAGGACGCTCGAAGTGCGGCAGGTTGCGCCGGGAGTATTTCGTCGCAGCCGTGCCCGGCAATTCACCAGCAATCGGCGGGGGCGCCGATTGTGACACGCGCGGGCGCGTGTGGTCCCCCGGCAGCGTGCTGCCATATTTCTTGCCGCTCAACTTTTCCAGCGCATCGAAGATCGGCCGGAAGATGTCGGTTTCATAATTCGAGATGACACGCGAGAAATCGGTGAAGCCCCGGGTGTTCTGGATGATGCCGGTGACGCGCTCGAAACCCATGCCGGTATCCACGCTCTTGGCCGGGAGCAGCGAGAACGTGCCGTCCGGGTTGGCGTTGAACTGGATGAAGACCAGGTTCCAAATCTCGATGCACTGGGCCGAACCCTGGTTGACCAGCGCGCCTTGGGTGTCGCCGTTGGGCGTGAGGTCAACGTGCAGTTCGGAACACGGGCCGCACGGACCGGTGTCGCCCATCATCCAGAAATTGTCCTGCTTGCCGCCGGAGACGATGTGGACCTTCGGGTCGAGCCCGGCGGCGGTGAACAGTTGCGCCCAGTGATCGTAGGCTTCCTGGTCGAACTCGCTGGGATCGCCCTTGGCTTTGTCGGGCGAATAGACGGTGGCGTAGAGGCGTTCGGGCGGGAACTTCCAGGTGCCGACGATGAGTTCCCAGGCCCACTCGATCGCTTCTTTCTTGAAATAATCGCCGAAGGACCAGTTGCCGAGCATCTCGAAAAAGGTGTGGTGGTAGGTGTCGAGACCGACGTCCTCGAGGTCGTTGTGCTTGCCGCCGGCGCGAATGCACTTCTGGGTGTCGGCGGCCCGCCCGGGCGTGTAGGGGCACTTCATCTGGCCCAGGAAGATGGGCACGAACTGGTTCATGCCGGCATTGGTGAACAGCAGATTGGGCGAGTCGGGCAGAAGGCTCGATGAGGGCACGATGGTGTGCTGCTTCGACTGGAAGAAGTCGAGAAACGACTGGCGGATCTGCGTGCTGGTCATCGTCAAATCAATCAAATGGCTCCGGCGTCAAAAAGTCCCGGCGTTCAACCGCGAGCGGTTCAACCGGCACCGGCCGAAACGAGCGGGAAGAATACAAGACGGCGGATGGAAGGCGAGTGGAAGTTTTGGGGCGCTGGCGGGCCGGCGGCAAGGAGTGTAACCGGTTCGTCATCGGCGTTGTCTTTTCGGCAAATGGCAGTCAACATTACCAAATGAACATCATCATAACATCTTCGATCCTGCTCGCCCCGGTGCTGCTGCTCGGAGCGGTCACCGCCGCGGAAATTGACCTCAGCAAGCTCCCGCCGCCGTCCAAGCAGAAGGGAGTCACGTACGCCAAGGATATCCAGCCTGTCCTCAAGGCAAACTGCTTCCGCTGTCATGGCGACGAGAAGGCCAAGGCGGCCCTGCGACTGGACAGCCTGGAAGCCGCGCTCAAAGGCAGTAAAGAGGGCAAGGTCATCGTCCCCGGCAAAAGCGAGAAAAGCCTGCTGGTGATCGCGGTGGCGCAGCTCGACCCGGAAAAGAGCATGCCGCCCAAACCACGCGGCGGCCATCGCGGCAGACCGGGCGGCGGACCGGGCGGGCCACCTCCGGGCGGGCCTGGCCCGGGGCCGAAATCTGAACCATTGACCGCCGAGCAGGTCGGGTTGGTGCGCGCGTGGATTGATCAGGGCGCGAAGTGAACCGGCCGGGTGTTGTCCCCGGTGTCGTTGAAACCTGGCGGAGTCTTTGCCTGACACCAGGCGGGGAATACTGTTGCGGCCCTTGACAGCCCGGAGGAAAAGTCCGATGTTTCCCTCACTGGTTGACCCCAGGCCTATGAAGTTCAACGACATTCTTCACCCAGTGTGGTCAATCATCGGCAGCGCGATGTTGACCTTCACCGTCCCCTTGGTTGTTGCGGAGGACAAAGCGCCAGCTCCCAGTGCGCCCCCGGCGCCAACCACCGCTGTGTCCGCGCCGGCCGTGCCCTTGTCCTACGGCGCCGGGGAAGTGTTGCAGCTTGCGCGCTCCGGACTGGGTGAGGACACCATTAAGGCGTTTGTGACCAACTCGGGCCGGGCCTTCGAACTGGGGGCATCGCAGATCATTTATCTGCGCCAGCAAGGCGTCTCGGACAATGTGCTGGCGGCCATGCTGGCGCAGCACCCGAAGACAACCGATACGGCGCCCGCGCCGGCACCGGTGCCGCAGATGGAAGCAGCCGCTCCGCCACCAGAACCGGCTTATGCGCAAGCAGCGCCGGTCTATGTGCCGCCTGAGCCGGCGTACGTCGCGCCGGAGCCCGTGTACGTATCGCCTCCTCCCACGTATTACAGCGGCTATTGGTATAACTCATTCCCGGCGGTTTCGTTCTCGTTGGGTTTCGGCGGTTACTACCGGGGTGGTTACTACCGGGGTGGTTATTACCACGGCGGTTATTACCCGCGCGGTTCCTACGGTGGACATCCGGGAGGATTCCACGGCGGGTACGCTGGCGGTGGCCACGGCGGGTTTGTGGGCGGCGGCGGTCACGCCGGTGGCGGTGGCTTCCATGGTGGCCACCGCTGATTCGACCGGTCAGCGACCTTCCTGAACCGCGCGCCCATCAGTTGGAGCCGCGCGGTTTTGCGTTTCACTGCTCCGCCAGGCCCGCTTCCGTCGGTCAGAACCAGGCCTTGTGCCCATCCACATAGACCCGCACGAACTCCTCGTCGTTCTTGGTCAGGTACAGGATGCCTTCGATCAGGCCGATCAGATGCATCAGGCCATAGAGGAGGAAGCACGAGAGCAGGGAGATCAGCAGCATGGCGATGCCGGCGCCAGTGTAACCCAGGACGAACTTGTGGACGCCAAAGCCTCCCAGCAGGATGCCGCAGATGCCGGCGGCAATTTTGCTTGAGGCCTTGCTCGCCACCACGGGGTTGGGTGGCGGGACGATGGTTCCGGGTATCGGCGCCGGGCTGGCTGCGGGTGGCGGCGGTGGCGCTGGCGGAGGTGGAAAGTCCCCCGCGAATTCGGCGAACAGATTCAACGCCTTCCAGTCCGGCGTTCCTTCCGCCTGGGCGGGAGTTGTTGCAACCGCGCGGCCTTCCCGGATCCACTGACGCAACTGTTCGGGCAAGACCAGTCCATATTGCCGGCCGTCCGCACCAATGATTCGATACATGGCGATTCTTTCGTTATGTTGGCAACCGCTGCCTACGGTTCCCCTACACACGGGCGGCCGCAAAAGTTGCAGAATCTTTCCGCCGGGGCAACCAGCGACCTTACCGCCAGCCGCCACCGATCCAGATATAGCCGTGGCCGCGATGCGCCCAATGGCCTTGTACCCACACGGCGTACGGACGCGGTCGGGGAGCCCAAACGCCGGTCACCCATACCCAACCGCCGTTCCAGCTCCAGTAACCCGGCACCCAGTAGAACTGAGGTCCAGGCGAGACGGGGATGACTTCAACCTGCGGCGCTGGCGGGGGTTGGGTGACCACCACCGTCGGCGGTGGCGCCGTGGGACCGGCAGGCGGCGGAGTTGTGGTCGGGGGGGCAGCGATGGGCTGCACGGCCACCGCCGGGGCCTGATATACCGGTACGTAAACGACCCGTCGCTCAGCGCAACCGGACACGAGCAGAACGATCGTTGCCGAACTTACGGCGAGCGCCAGGGCGCCCGCTCTCAGAGGATAGATTCCTTCCATGCCCACTATGACGCTCGAGCGGGCCTTTGGGTTCAAAAAAATGGTATTCGCTCGGCTGCGCGTTGTGTCAGTTTGTCGCGCTGTTCGTGACGCCCAACCGGGCATAACGGCACCGTATAGCCATCATGATCGAATCCGCAGCGTGGGATGCGGCGTCCGCTGATTGACAAAAAATGGGCCGCCGACAAGAGTGTCGCGCAACTTTAAATGAACATGACGAAACGACGAATCCGGGGACTGGGGGGAATGGTTTGGCTGATGGCCGGCGTGATGGCGGGTGTGGCGACTGCCCTGGCCTTCGGCTTTGAAACCGATCGGGAGCAGATCGCCACGGGTGATTTCGACGGGGACGGGCGGCAGGACGTGGTCATCCTGGATCACACCAGCGGGAAATACCGGCTCGGCTATCAAGCGCCGGACGGTTCCTTCTCGTGGGTGAATTACCGCCTGAGTGGCGTGAAAGACGCCACCGGTCTGACCGTAGGACGGTTCGTTGACCCAAAGAAAGACGCGCTGTTGGTGGTGTCGGCGGACGCAACCGTGTTGAACCTGATTGACGCGAGCAATCGCGGCGCGGGGGTGAAACCGGTGTCGTTGCCCTTTACGTTGCTGGGACCCAGCGTGGCCGCGCCGTTTGGCAACGCCCCGGACGCGACGCAGGACCTGGTCGTGGCGAGCATTTACAACGATCCAACGCCAAACAAGATCAGCCTCATCCGCAACGGCGGCGGCAAATTCGAGGAGACCATCTCGGAAACCGAGGCGCCCGACCAGTTGACCAAGCCCAACGCGGTCGTGTTCAAAGCGGGCGGGCCGCAATTCGTCGCCGGCCTATGGACTGCCGACCAGGGCGCCACGTTCCGCCTGGTGGATTATTCCGGCGGCAAGGCGAAGGTCGTGGCCGAGGCGCCGGGTCTCACCAAAGGCACGGAGTACGTGCTCGGCCATTTTGGCGGCCAGCCGTTGCCGGAGGTTTTGTTTTACAGGAAGGGAACGAACAGCGTGACCGTCCGAGCGTTCGAAGGCGAGGGCGACGCGCTGAAACTGGGTGAAGCCAGGACCGTTGATCTGGGCAAACCGGTGAAGCAGGTGGCGGTTGTGCCGGCCGAGAAGGCGGAACCCGTCCTCGTGATTTTCGGCAAGGGCGAGTCCGCCGAAGTGTTCAAGCTGGATGCTGCGGGTGCGCCCGCGTCGGTCCAGACGATCCCGGCGAAGCAGGGCGACCTGATTTTTGCCGCAGCGACGGTGGGCAAGACGCTGCTGGTTCTCACGGCGCCGGATTACTCCAAGTTCTCGATGGCCGCCCAGTCGTTCCAGTGGAACGGTTCCGCGCTCGCCGCTGGCGCGACTGCCAATCTCGCTTCGATGGCGGAGAACGACGACGCGACCGTGGCCGACATCCGCAAGTTCATCACCGACACGCTGGCGAAGGAGAACATCAACGCGCCGGCGGACATGAAGGGTTACACGAACACGATCCCGGGCAGCAAGGTGGATTACACGATGGTGCCGATCCCCGGCGGCGAGTTCGTCATGGGCAGCCCGGAGGCGGAGAAGGGCCGCGGCGCCGACGAAGGGCCGCAGCACAAGGTGAAGATTTCGCCGTTCTGGATGGGCCAGTGTGAAATCACCTGGAACGAATACGAGCTCTTCATGTATCCCGACGACGAGAAGAAACTGCGCGCGGACAATCCCACGGCGGAGTACGTCAACACCGTGTCCGACGCCGTGACGCGGCCTTCCAAGCCGTACATGGAAATGAGCTTCGGCATGGGCAAGGACGGCTTTCCGGCCATTTCGATGACGCAGCACGCCGCGAACAAGTACTGCCACTGGCTCAGCGCCAAGACCGGCCACTTCTACCGGCTGCCCACCGAGGCGGAATGGGAATATGCCTGTCGCGCGGGCACCACGACCGCTTATTCGTTCGGAGATGACCCGGCCCAACTCGAACAGTACGCGTGGTCCGAGCAGAACAGCGATTTCAAATACCAGAAGGTCGGCAAGAAGAAGCCCAATCCCTGGGGCCTCTACGACATGCACGGCAACGTGGCGGAGTGGTGCCTCGATCAATACGAACCAAGCTACGAGGAGTTCAAGGACGCGGTGACCACAGACCCGTGGACGCGCGCGACCAAGCCTTACCCGCACTCGGTCCGCGGCGGTTCGTTCGATGACGAGGCGGCGAAGCTGCGCAGCGCTGCCCGGCGCTTTTCGGATAAATCCTGGAAAATGCGCGACCCGCAGCTCCCGAAGAGCATCTGGTGGCTGACCGATGCCCAGTTCCTCGGGTTCCGCATCGTGCGCCCCTTGGCGGTGCCTTCGGCGGAGGAGTTGCAGAAGTACTGGACCAGCGGCGTCGAAAAGGAGAACTGAAACTGATCGCGTGCTCGGGTGGTTGAACTGATAGGAATTTGCTTTTTACCGCGCCGCCGGTTTATTGACGCTGCGCGGGTGAATGAAGCATTGATGAAGTCCATTCCACCATCATGAAACCACCAGCCCACACCTGCTCCTCGTTCCTTTTACTTCAGGTTGCCTTCGGTCTTTGCTTCACCGCATCGGCCCTGCAAGCCGCCGACTGGCCACAATGGCGCGGCCCCAATCGCAACGGCATCTCCGAGGAAACCGGGCTGCTAAAAGAGTGGCCCACAGAAGGCCCCAAACTGCTTTGGAAACAGACCAGCGTCGGCTCCGGGTATTCGGCCCCCGCGGTAGTCGGAGACCGCATCTTCCTGTTGGCCAATGAAGGGCTCGACAATGAGTTTGTGGCCGCCCTTGCCGTCCAGGACGGCGCGAAAATCTGGTCCACGCGCCTCGGCCCCGTGGGCAATCCCAAACAGCAGCAGAACTTCCCCGGCGCCCGCTCCACGCCCACCGTGGACGGCGATTTCCTGTACGCGCTCAGTTCCGATGGCGACCTCGCCTGCCTGGAAAAAGCTTCTGGCACGGTGCGCTGGCGCAAGAGTCTCCGCGCCGACTTTGCCGGTCAACCCGGCGCCTGGGCGTACTCCGAATCGCCCCTGATCGATGGCGATACCCTGGTTTGCACTCCAGGTAGCGCCCAGGCCACCCTCGTGGCGCTGAACAAGGCCACTGGCGACGTGCTCTGGAAAAGCGCCCTGCCCGAGGCCGGCGAGGCCGCTTATGCCTCCGCCGTAGTGACCGAGGCGGGCGGCGTCCGGCAATATGTTCAACTCCTCCCCAAGGGCTTGGTCGGAGTCGAGGCCAAAACCGGCAAGCTCCTGTGGCGCTATGCCAAACCGGTCAGCCCGTTGAACATCAACATCCCCACCCCTATCGCCTCCGAGAGCCTCATCTATGTTGCCTCGGCCGGTAAGGGCGCCGGGGCCGTTCAATTGAAGGCCAAGGATGGAGGTATCGAGGCCGAGCCGGTGTATTTCAATTTGAACTTCCCCACCGCCATCGGCGGCGCCGTAAAGGTGGGAGATTCCCTGTTTGGCACGACCGGCCGGGCCCTGCTCTGCCTCGATTTTGCCGCCGGCCAAATTAAATGGAAGGACAGTGCCATCGCCGCAGCCTCCCTTTGCTTCGCCGACGGCCGGCTCTACCTGCATAGTGAAGACGGCCAGGTGGTTCTCGTCGAACCCTCGGCTGAATCCTATCGCGAAAAAGGCCGGTTCAATCCGCCGGACCAGCCCATGCCCAAAAACCAGACGGAGAAGGCCTGGGCCTACCCCGTCGTCGCCAATGGCCGCCTCTTCATCCGTGTCCACAGTTCCTTGTGGTGCTACGATATCACAAGCAACGGAAGGTGGTAAACTGCCCAGTTTTCTTCGTTGCCGGGCAGCACAGGCCGTGCTGGACGCGCGAGCCAGATACATGCCCCCGGCAGGGAGAGCTACACTGGCTGGCTTGTATGACCCCGGCTTGATGACAGCCGATCTGCTTCAAGCGCACCAGAGGTTGGACCGGGCTGTGGACCGCTGTTATGGAGTGCAAGACATCCAGGGCGACCCCTTCATGTGATTGATTCCGGAAGAGCTTTCCTCGGCGCGGCCGCGTGGTAAAATACCGGCTCATGAGATCCGTTGCCAATCTGTTTGCCTGGCTTTGTCTGACCGTTTGGAGCGGGTGGGTGCTGGCGGCGGCTGCGCCCCCGAGCGTGCACGCCAATGGCATGGTCGAGTGGTCGGTCACGGCGAAGAAGGATTAC
This sequence comes from Verrucomicrobiota bacterium, assembly GCA_050012855.1. Taxonomy (GTDB): domain Bacteria; phylum Verrucomicrobiota; class Verrucomicrobiia; order Limisphaerales; family J093; genus JAJXZJ01. The sequence continues at coordinate 29,156 of JBEKGJ010000047.1, forward strand.
CCCGATCCCTTCAATGACGTCGAACTGAATTTCGTGGTGACAACTCCCGACGGCCAGACGCTGCGCGTGCCCGCCTTTTGGGCGGGCGGCCAAATCTGGCGCAGCCGCTACTCCTCGGCGATGATTGGAGTTCACAAATTTCGTACGGAATGTTCCGACCCCACCGACGCGGGACTGCACGGCGTGGAAGGGCAGGTGAAGATCACGCCTTACCAGGGAGAAAATCCGCTGTTTCGTCATGGCGGACTGCGCGTGGCGGCGGATCATCGCCATTTCGCGTCTGCGGACGGTACGCCATTCCTGTGGCTCGGCGACACCTGGTGGATGGGTTTGTGCGCGCGGTTGAAATGGCCCGATGATTTCCAGACGCTGGCCGCCGATCGAAAACAGAAAGGGTTCAACGTCATCCAGATCGTTGCGGGCCTTTATCCCGACATGCCCGCGTTCGACGAGCGCGGCGCGAACGAGGCGGGGTTTCCGTGGGAGAAAGATTACCGCCGTATCCGTCCCGCGTATTTCGACGCGGCGGACCGCCGCATTGCTTACCTGGCTGAGCAGGGCTTGGTGCCGTGCGTGGTCGGCGCGTGGGGCTACCACCTGCCGTGGTTGGGCACGGACAAGATGAAAAAGCATTGGCGTTACATTATCGCGCGGTGGGGCGCGTGGCCGGTGGTGTGGTGCGCGGCGGGCGAGGGTGCGATGCCTTTCTACCTCTCGAAGAATCCCGGCGCCGAAAGCGAGATGCAGAAGCGGGAATGGACGGAAGTCATCCGCTCCATCCATGCCGCCGACCCGTTTCATCGGCTCGTGACGATCCATCCGCCAAGCCGCGCGCGCGACACGGTCACGGATCCCCGCGTCCTCGATTTTGACATGCACCAGAGCGGTCATGGCGACCCGGCTGCCCGGCATGGGGCGCTCGCGCTCGGTGCGTATCGCAGCGAACCGATCATGCCGGTCATGAGCGGCGAAGCGCGTTACGAGGCATTGGAGATAGGCCGCCGACTCGACGCCACCGATGCGCGTCAGGCTTTTTGGGCGCATCTGATCAATAGCGGGTGCGCAGGCGAAACCTATGGCGCGAACGGCATCTGGCAGGTCAACCGTCGCGATCAGCCTTACGGCCCGTCGCCCGGGGGCAACAACTGGGGCACGACTCCCTGGGACGACGCGATGCGGCTGCCCGGTTCGTCGCAACTCGCCGCCGCCAAACGCCTGCTCGAATCGCTTCCGTGGTACCAGTTTGAGCCGCATCCGGAATGGGCGGTCTGGTCTGCGGCGGTGAACCCGCCGCTCGGTTTCGCCGGCGCGCAATGGATTTGGTTTCCCGAAGGGAATCCTGCCGAGGACGCGCCCGTGGCCAGACGTTTTTTCCGCCGCGAATTTAAATTGCCCGCGGACCAGCGCCTCTCCGGCGCGCGTCTGCGCGTGAGCTGCGACGATCGTTGCGCCGTCTGGCTCAACGGCGAAGCGCTCGGCGAACACGCCGATTGGAAGACCGGCCGGGAGTTTGACGGTCTGGAGAAAAAACTACATGCGGGACGCAACACGCTCGCCATCCAGGCGGAGAATCTTCCCGCGCCAGTGACCAGGAATCCAGCCGGGCTGATTTGCCGGCTCGAGGTGCGTTTTGCCGACGACACCACGCTGCGCGTAGACAGCGATGTCGCGTGGCAAGCCGCGAAGGCGGTACCCGATGGTTGGCAGCGCGCTGATTTCGATGCGCGCGATTGGGCCGCGGCGAAATCGCTGGGCGCTTACGGCAGCGCGCCGTGGGGCGAGTTGACGACCCAAACCGAAGCCGCGGCGCCCTTGTGCGCGGGGATCGCGGATGAATTGCGCCTGGTGTATCTGCTCGAACCGCGGGCCGTTGAGGTGCGCGCTCTCAAAGCGGGGGCACACTATGCCGCCGAATGGTTCGACCCCGTGGACGGTGTTCGTCAACCGGCGTTCAAGCTGACCGCCGACGCGCAAGGCCACGTGGAGGTCGCGCCACCCGCAGCCGACCCGCCCGACTGGGCCTTGGTCCTTAAGCTCCAGAAGTGATCTCCGCTTGCCCCACCTGAACTGACAGGAATTTGCTCTTTGCCGCACCGCCGGTTGATTGACGCTGCGCGGGTGAAGTGGCACCCGGAGTCTTGCCCGAAACGCCCGCTGGTCTTGGCACACGCCCTTCCGCGTCTTCCAGAATCGTGCCCGGGCCTGGCCGGGTTCAGGCCAAAACTGTCAATTGTGAGACCCCTTCACGTTCCCAACCACTCTCCCGTCATGGCCGAGCAACTCGGTGCCGAGTCACGTCGTCGCCGCGCCGCGATAGAAGGGAGCAGTATCCATTATCAAGAACCGACCCCTTCAAAGAACCGACCCCTTCATAAGACAAACAACACTCCTTTCTATCGATTATTGTGCTCTGCTGCAACCTGCTCTCTACGCGCTTGCGCGAGTTGGAGGTCGCGTAACTCTGCCGCTTTTGCTTGCTCTATCACTTTCAGCATTCTCTTTCTCCATGCCGATCTACCCCAGAAGATCAATCCGCATCCCATCCCAATGGCAAAGATGCCGCTCTGTCGGTCTTGGTCCTCAATATAGCTCATGCTATTCTCTATGAACATCCGCCTGGCAATCCCCTCAGCTGTGCCATAAGGAATTGTATCCGCATGCTCGCGCATACTAGCACCGGGCTTTGCAATAAGACTTAAACCAACCACGCACAACAAAGCACCAGCCCACCCTCGTTTGCTCATTTGAAACCACTTCTGCTTTTCACTAGAATCCTCCCTATTATATGCTGCCAAGTGAACTCCATTTGCCTGAGATGTTATCGGAATCGGCGGCGGTGGCAAGACAACCGGAGTGCCCTGTGATACTTCACCAAGTACTGATAGAACTTTGCTTTCAGCAGGCCGTTGGTCTATCGACGCTGCGCGGGTGATTTGAGGAACTTCCGGCAACTCGACAAGCTCGTTCTCGTATTCCTTCCAGGAAACCCCAAGTTCCGCCGCAAGAATCCTCTCCATACCAGCTGCAACGCAGTGTTGCCGGACGTACGGCGAGCTGGGTTCGTCTCCGGGTTCATAATCGTCATCGGGGGCACGGTTGGCGTCGAACTTCCTGTCGAAAGCGGCAACAATGTCGGTGCTAATACCATCGTGTTTGCACAACATGACCTCAACCAGTTCATGCAGGCCAATAAGGAACTCCCGCCTCCAGTCGGAAAGCTCGGAAACCTTGATTCGCAGCGTACCGTCTGGGTCGTAAAAGGAGTCGCCGACCGTGGTGTACCTGTGCTGTTCGTGCGGGATTGTTTCAATGATGATTTTCATTCAGCCACCTCAGACTGTTAGGACGTTGCTCTTCACCGCGCCGCCGGTTTATTCACGCTGCGCGGGTCAGTGCGTCGAGGCGTTCCATATTAGGGAATAACGGTTCACCGCGCCTCGCTCAACAGCAATTTCAAAGCTTCTATTGTCAACGCCTTCTTCGTATCCAAGTGAATGAGGGCATGGCAGTTCGCGCAAACCACGGCGAGGTCGTCCAGCGTATTTATTCTCGGGGCATCCTGTTGGCCAAGTTGCTTCTTGTGGTGAACTTGCAGTACCCGGACGCCTCTCCCATTCAAAATCTTGGAAAAGTCAACGCCGCAGACCACGCACACGCCCTGGGCCGCATCCAAGGCCGCCCTTTTCAGCTTGTGATCCCGCTTTCGCCGATAGCCTCGGTACTCGATTGGCTCGCCCTCCAACGCAGATATGGCAGCTAAAACGAGCGGGGCCACCGTGAGCGAAACGTTGCGGTGAGCAGCCCAGTCTCTTTCCAGCCGTTCGGTAAACTGTCCGTCGATGATGGCTCCGCTTGCGGCCGCTTTTAGGAGCCTTGTCGGAAGAATGCCACCGAGCAGGTCAGCGCGTGAGAGGGCATTCTCGGCGAGCACCATCGCGTCCCATTCCACCATCACGAACCAAGCCAGCCTACCTTGCCTGCGCTTGGTCTCGTCCCAATGCTGGGCTTGAAACGAACCTCTCGTGATCCAGCCCGAACCCACGATACCGGGATGGTCGCTGCCCTGTCGAAGCAGGAACGCCCGGTCGCCCGGTTGAATGCTCTTGTTGTTCCCGCAGCTCCAGTGGCCTTCCGCGCGTTTCCCTCGAGCCAGCTTTGAGACGACAACTCTAAGCCCCTCCTCCGGCGAACGACGTGGGTTCCAGGTTAACTGATAGGTGCTCATAATGGATACTGATAGGAACTGCTAGGCATGTGCTTTTCACGGCGCCGCCGGTTTATTGACGCTGCGCGGGTGAGGGAGAATTGGTTTTCTCTCGCATTCACTTCGGCTGGCATACTCCAAGATGGAAACCAGGCGTCAAGCGTCAAGTTTCGGTGTTTTTCGACGTTTTTGGGCCGACCGGCGCGGCCCTTTCCGTTCCGGGCTACGGCGCGGCGTCGGGGATTTGCAGGTCGAATTCCAGCCGCGTGCGGGCGTCGGTGCGCGCGTTACGGATTTCCATGGACTTGAGCTGCCAGTAGCCGCCGACCTTTTTCACGCTGCCGATGGAAAACTCCTTCACCATGTTGCCCGCGGTGTCGTAGGCCTCGGCGCGCACGAGTTTCTTGTGTTCGACATCAATCCACGAGAGCACCCGGCCATAAGTACCGTTCTTCGGGTCGGGATTGACGCTCTCCAGCACGCGGCAGGAACGTCCCTTGCGCATCTCGCGCTTGGCGATGCGCTGCTGCGGCCAGTCGAAAAAGTCGAGCCCGAGATCGCCCAGCCAGAACTCCGAGCCGGCGAACGGAAGGGCGGTTTCGCTGCTGTTCAGTTTGCCCGAGGCGCCGCCGGTCGTGCGCAAATAAACGTAGCCGTTGGGACGCGGCGGGGCGTGGGTGACGATCAGGGTTTCGGTCACGTTCGAATGACCATCCAGCGCTTCGTAGATGCTCTGCCACGTGTCGGCGCCCATTTGCGTGGTGAAGTGCACGGTCACGGGGGCGGTCCACTTGCCGTTGGCATCCCGCGTGTGGAGCACGCCGGCGGTGTCCAGATTCTCGGACGGACGCTGGAGCCGGAGTTCGGCGGCCAGGGCCTGGCCTTCCGCCGTCGGGGTCGTCTCTTCGGCGGCGCCCGCCAGAACCGCGGCCAGGCACGCCAGCAGCCACGCGCCCGCGCGCCGGTACCGCGCCCGCGCGGGATGGAAACTAGTAGCCGGACTCATGACGCGACGCGGTGGGCCTGGCGCGAACGCGGCCTCAGGCCACGGGGCGCAGCGGTAGGTCGAGGTGGTGGACGGTGATGGCCGTTGGCCGAGGGGGCGCGCAGGGCCAAATCAATCGTCTCAGCGATGCGCTCAACGAAGTGGACCTCGACCCGTCGCTGTACTTCCTCGGGCACCTCGGCCCAGTCCTTGCGATTCTGGGCCGGCAGGATAAGGCGCTTGAACCCGCTGCGCGCCGCCGCCATCACTTTTTCCTTGATGCCGCCGACCGGCAGGATGCGACCGCGCAGGCTGATCTCGCCGGTCATCGCGGTGTCCGACCGCACCCGGCGCTGGAGCAGCAAGGAAGCGAGGGCGACGATGATCGTGATCCCGGCGCTGGGACCGTCCTTGGGGGTGCCACCCGCGGGAACGTGAATGTGCAGGTCCTGTTTCTCGAACTCGATCTTCTCCAGACCAAGTGAGGCCGCCTGGCTGCGCAAATAGCTGAGGGCGGCCTGCGCACTTTCTTTCATTACATCGCCCAACAGGCCGGTGAGAATCAGCCGGCCATTGCCCGGCATGCGCGTGACTTCGATGAACAGAATCTGGCCGCCAACGGGCGTCCAGGCGAGGCCGGCGGCAATGCCGCATTCGGTGATGCTCTCGGCGGTTTCCGAGAGGAACTTCGGCGGGCCCAGGAACCGGTCGAGATCCTTGACGGTCAGGCTTGCGGGACGGGTGGCGCCCGGGTGGCTGGCGAGGTGGCGGGCCGCTTTGCGGGCCAGCGCGGCGAGTTCGCGGTCCAGTTGGCGCACGCCTGCCTCGCGGGTGTAGTCACGAATCACGTGGCGCACAACGGAGTCCGGGGTTCGCATCTGGCCGGACGTGAGGCCGTTTTCGGTCAACTGGCGCGGGAGCAGGTGGCGGCGGGCAATTTCGAGCTTTTCCTCGGCGGTGTAGCTCGGCAATTCGATGATTTCCAGACGGTCGCGCAACGCGGGATGCACGGGATCGAGCCAGTTGGCGGTGGTGATGAACAGCACGCCCGAGAGGTCGAACGGGAGATCGAGATAGTGATCAAGGAACGCCGCGTTCTGTTGCGGGTCGAGCACCTCCAGGAGGGCGGCCGCCGGGTCGCCACGGAAATCGGCGCCCACCTTGTCGAGCTCATCGAGCAGCATCACCGGGTTCCGGCTCTCCACGCGGCGCAGGCTTTGCAGGATGCGGCCCGGCATGGCGCCGACATAGGTGCGGCGATGACCGCGGATTTCCGCCTCGTCGCGCATGCCGCCGAGGGCGATGCGGATGAATTTCCGGCCGAGGGCATCGGCGACGCTCTTGCCGAGGGAGGTCTTGCCCACGCCGGGCGGACCGACCAGGCAGAGGATGGGTCCTTTGATCTGCTGGCGGAGTTTGATGACGGCGAGGAATTCGAGCAGCCGGTCCTTGACCTTGCTCAGGCCGTAATGCTGTTCATTCAGGATCTTCTCCGCCTCGCCGAGGTCGAGCTTGTCCGGCGTGGATTTCGTCCACGGAAGGTTGACGATCCAATCCAGGTAATTCCGCGCGACCGTGTACTCCGCCACCGCGGGCGGGATGTGCTTGAGCCGGTCGAGTTCCTTCGCCGCCACCTTGCCGACCTCCTCGGGCAGGCCGGCTTCCTCGATTTGTCGGCGCAGGTTTAGCAGTTCGTCGCCTTCGTCCTCGCTCTCGCCCAGTTCTCGCTGAATGGCCCGCATCTGCTCGCGCAGAAAATACTCGCGCTGGCTCTTGGACATCGTGGAGGTCACTTCCTTCTGGATTTTGGAGCCGAGCTGGAGGACTTCGAGTTCGCGGGTGAGGAGCGGCAGCAGATGTTTGACGCGGTCCTTGACGACGGCAGTCTCGAGGAGGCGCTGGCGTTCCTCGAGGCTGAGATTGAGATTGGCGGCGATGAGATCGGCGAGCAGGCCGGGGTCTTCGGCGTTGAGCGCGGCCACCTTGATCTGTTCGTTGAGGGCGGGGGACAGCTCGATGATCTCCTCGAAGCGCTTCCGGACGTTGCGCAGCAAGGCGGTCATCTCGATGGAGTCCTCCGCCACATCGGCCACGGCCTCGCAGCGGGCCCGCAGGTAGGGGTCGCGGGTTTCGAAGCCGGCCAGGCGGACGCGGCGCAGGCCCTCGATCAGGACGCGAACGGTGTTGTCCGGGAATTTGAGCATCCGCTGCACCCGCACCGCGCAGCCGTACTCGTAAAGGTCGTCCGGCCCCGGATTCTCCACGTCCGCGCGCTTTTGCAGCGCCAGACCGGCGATGCGGTCGCCGGCCACCACGTCGTCAATAAGGCGGATGCTGGCGGCGGATTCGACGAGCAGCGGCACCACCATGCCCGGGAACACGACGATGTCGGAAAGCCCCAGGACGGGCAGAACCTCCGGCAGCGTGCTGGCGGCGGGCCGGCCGGACGCAACTCCGGGGCCTTCGGACGAAGAACCCAGGATGCTGATGAACTCGGTGTCGGGGGTGCTCATGAGCCGGGCACTTGGGTGTTGGACCAGCCAATCACTCAGAAGTTCACGGCGAGATTACTCGTCTTCGACATCAATCGGGACGGAAAACGGCTGGCTGGCGGGCGTCGCCAGCGCCGGCACGTCCACCTGCAAAAAGCCATTCTGGTAGGACGCCTTGGCGTTGCCGAGATCGTAACCGGGCGGCAATTCGATCAGGCTTTCGAACCGGCCGTAGTTGATTTCCATGAGCACAAATTTGCATTCCCCACCGCGGCTGCAATCGCGGCGGACGCCGCTGATGCGCAACTGGTTGCCCTCGACCGTCAGTTCGAGGTCCTCCCGCTTCATGCCCGCCAGCTCAACCTTGATAACCAGCCCGCGGTTCGTGAGATAGACATCCGTGTTCGGTGTCCATGAACCCTCCGCCGCGGCCTTCCGGCCACTGGCCATCTCCGTCCGTCTCACCAACTGCAACGCTGCGACTTTATTCATCTTGCAACTCGCTGACGGTAGTTCAAGCCCTCCCCCCTTGCAAGTAGCGCTTTCATCGGGGTTTGTAAATCACGACCGGCCGTTCACCCTTGCGGGCATGGAAGATGATCGTCGGACCTGCGCCGGCCGGCGGACCGGAGCAACCGCAGTGCGTAACCCGACCCGGCCGTTGCCGGCGTCGCGACCATCGCGCCGCGACCATGACGACGGCCGTTGCGGCCACGACGGCCAGGGCCGCAGGTTCCTGCCAGTTCATGCGAAGAATCTACCGGAGAATCGCCCGGAGGCAACTCTGGTTCCGGTCGTATGCCTGCCGGTGGTCCGCGGTGGGGTTGACTTGCGTCAAGGCCCGCCGCCGCCGTGCGCGGCTTAGTGGACCGGCGAACAATCCGATCATGAATGCGAACGCTTGGTTTCTCCGGCTGGCCTGCCTCACCCTCACCTGCGCGGCGGTTTGCCTGGACGCGGCCGAGCGGTCGGCCGCCACTGTTCCGGTGGACGCCGCGGCCTTGGCCCGCTGGCAGCGGATGCGCTTCGGCATGTTCGTCCATTGGGGACCCGTGAGTCTGAAGGGAACGGAGATCGGATGGTCACGCGGCGACCAGGTGCCGGTGGCCGAATACGACCAGCTCTATCACCAGTTCAATCCGACGAAATTCAACGCCGACGACTGGGTGGCGATCGCCAAGGCCACCGGCATGAAGTACCTCGTCTTCACCACCAAGCACCATGACGGCTTCTGCATGTGGGACACGAAGCTCAGCGACTACAAAATCACGAAGACGCCCTTCGGCCGCGATGTCGTCCGCGAACTCGCCGACGCCTGCCATCGCCAGGGCATCCTGTTCTGCACCTACCATTCGATTCTCGACTGGCGCCACCCGGACTACCCGCTCGGCAGCCCCGGCGGCAAGACCGCCAAGCCGGGGGCGAACATGGATCGTTACAATGACTACTTGAAAGGCCAGCTTGGAGAACTGGTCCACAATTACGGCCCGCTGGGCATCCTCTGGTTCGACGGCGAATGGGAGGCGCCTTGGACGCACGAGCGGGGCGTGGATCTCTACAATTACGTCCGCAAGCTCCAGCCGGACATCATCGTCAACAACCGGGTCGGGAAAGGCCGCGAAGACATGGCCGGCACCACGAAGGAACCTGCGGTGAACCCGGGCGACTATGACACGCCCGAACAACAAATCGGCCGGTTCAACACCAAACGCCCGTGGGAATCCTGCATCACGATTTGTCAGCAGTGGGCCTGGAAACCGGACGACACGCTGAAATCGCTGGAGGAATGTGTCCATACGCTGGTCACGTGCGCCGGTGGCGACGGCAATCTCCTTCTCAATGTCGGGCCCATGCCGACGGGCGAGATCGAGCCGCGCCAGGTGGCCCGCCTCAAGGAACTCGGCGCCTGGCTGGCGAAATTCGGCAGCACGATCTACGAAACCCGGGGCGGGCCGTTCCCGCCCGGGCCGTGGGGGGTGAGCACCTGCCGCGGCAACAAGGTTTTTCTCCACGTGCTGAAATGGCCGGAGGGCGCGCTGCGCCTGCCGGCCTTGTCCCGCAAGGTCCTCGCCAGCACGCTCATGGTGGGCGGGCGCGCCGAAGCCACGGCAGTGGACGGGGGGATCGAAGTCCGTGTGTCGCCCGACGACCGGCAGGAGATTGACACGATTATCACGCTGGAGTTGGACGGGCAGGCCTTCGGCGCCCTCGCCCCGGCCAAGACGCCCGCGGCACGCTGAAAGGGCAGGGCGGGGCAGGGCAGGAATCTGGTGAGGCTCCGACGAGCCGGTGACGGAAACTTGGTGGGGCGACTTATCTCCTGCAACTGCATGCCGGTCTGCCGGGCCACAAACTGCTGGCCCTGCTCGAGCGCAAGGTCATCACGGTTCCGTTCTCACTGGAAGCGCACGCCGGCCCGGTCGCGCGGCTGCTGGAGGACTACGCCGATCAGGGGATGCCACTCGCGGATGCCTGCCTGGTGCGAATGTCCGAACTGAATGGTGACTGCCGGGAGTTTACCCTCAACACGCGGGAGTTCCGGGTCTATCGGCGCTTCGAGCGCCAGGTGATTCCGCTGGTGGCGCCGGGTTAACCGGCAGGAGATAGCGCCGGCGAGCGCGCCGAAGGGCTTGGCGGGGGCGCTGACGGTACCACCAATGCGGCCTTGCCAAATAGTATCCAATATCAAGAACTGACCCCTTCACGACGACCTTCACGACGATGCGGGTGCGGTGGATCGCGGGGCGGTTGGGGATGCGAACTCGCCGCCACTGGGACCGCCTGCTCAATCGCCTGAGGGAGGTTGGCGAGGACTTGCCATTATCAAGAACCGACCCCTTCCCTTGTCCTGTCATTCTTCAACGTTCTTCTCGCCAACACATAGCGGTACGTGGCGGCCGACAAAGTCAGAAGTCCAACAAAGGAGACAGCACCCAATGCCTGGGCCGTCTGAGTCCAGCGCCATCTGTTCAATGGCAATACCAGATCCGGCCAAACAGCAAACACAACCGTTAGAATGCAGACAAACATCAGGAACACGCCGACAAAAGCCCCCACCGCAGCCAAGGCCGCAACCAACCTGTCTGAGAATTTCGCCGGTCTTCTTGTAGTCTGGGCAGGGGTTGCAAGAATAGTCTGTTGGACTGCCCCTTCTGACTCAGTAGAGGGTGACCCGGCAGGTGTCTTCGATCGAAGAACGAGATACGTGATCCATCCAAACAACGGATGCACGCCGAACCACATCCACGCCGGGGATCTCCCGGATCGCTTGGCTGCTTCGATACCGTGCAGCACCGGATAGAACCACAGGGGATACATCAAGGAGACCCAGAGGACTGCGATTAGAAGGTCAACCACCAGCAGGTGGGTCGGGTTTCCTTGATCTGGACCTTGCACACCGAAAAACCGCCGCAAATACTCCGCATCGGGCAGTTTGCCGATCAGGCCGTGCAATGTGATTTGTTGTCCTTCAGTCATGGCATCACTCTCGCCTTTCCGGCTAACGAGGTGAGGTGAGCGACAGCCGCCGACAGGG
>JBEKGJ010000048.1:0-39840 GCA_050012855.1 Verrucomicrobiota bacterium
ATTGGCCGCGATCTCGACCGGATGTGCGTCGATGCCATTGACGGCAGCCGAACAGACCTTGGCCAACATTGTCGGATTCTTGCACCAATCGGGGCTAAAGCGCAACTGGGTTTTTTGGCACCATGATCCAGCGAATCCGGCCATCCCTCAGGTCATCTCGTACATGTCCGCTGCAGGACATCAGCTAGCGGGCTTATGTTCACATCCATCGCCCACGCCAATGTTCTCGGAAGTTGTTCTAGCTCTGATTGATACGGTTTTCCCATTCAAATGACGCAGTCACGAAGATGACCATGAACTGGGAGGAGGCAAGGCCGTTTGTTGCTGGTGCTCCGCCTCTGCCAAGGACAGGCAGTGTGACGGTGGCTCCAGTGAGTCACGAGTGGAAATCCTCTTCCCGTCTCCGTCTGCGTCCGCATCACCATCCCCACGGCGCAGCGCGGCCCCCCCAGAGCCAGAGTTGACCACAGCTACGTCTGTCCTATCCCGCTAAAACCTATCCCGAAACCATGCTTCAGGGCGCAGCGTGGAAGCTGCCCCAGAGGGCAACTACTGCGTCCTTCAAGGGAGTACGGACCATGGCCTGTGCCTGCGCGCAGGCAGGAAAGGTCTTTGGGGGGCTTCTGCTAGACTTCAAGGCCCACCGTCTCCGCGCTGAACGGTTGGCTCACCATCCCGTTGACCATGAGCTTGATGTAAACATTGTGGTTGGGCAGGTTGATCAGGTCCTGGGCGTTGAAGGTCGGCCAGAACTCCTTTTCCAGCAGTTCGGCGTCGGCCAACGCGAGCCGAAAGGCGATCATCGTCCCGACGTTGCCCAGGATCGAATTCCGCACCGTTTCGTCCAACTGACCCAGGAACTGGCGGGCCAGGACCAGGTTCAACCGGTATTTCCTGAGTTCCGAGAGCATCCCGGCCAGGCTCGCCGTGCTAAAGGTTTGGAAGTCAGCAGGATAGACATGGAAATCGCGCCGTGCGGTTTCCGCCCGGCACATGGCCGTCCGGCCCAAACGCGCCACCAGAAGCGCCCCAGTAACGAGGCGGTGTCCTTGCCGGTTTTCCCTTTGGCCGATTGCCTAGGAGAATCTCAGCCCCAGATCTGGCGGTCGAGGGAGCGGTATTGGATGGCCTCGGAAACGTGCTCGGAGGCGATGCTTTCGGCGCCGGCCAGGTCGGCAATGGTGCGGGCCACCTTCAAAATGCGGTCGTAGGCGCGGGCGCTCAACTGGAGTTCGGCCATGGCCACCTTCAACATGTCGAGGGTGGTTTCGTCGAGCGCGCAGAACGCCTTCAACTCGCGGGTGCCCATGCGGGCGTTGCACGTGATGCGCGCGCGGGCCGCGAACCGGCGGTGCTGGCGTTCGCGCGCCGCCACCACGCGCTGGCGGATCACGGCCGACGCCTCGCCGGTGCGCTCGGCGGTGATCTCGCGGAATTTGACCGCGGGCACTTCGACGTGGAGGTCAATGCGGTCGAGGAGCGGACCGGAGATGCGGCTAAGGTAGTTCTGGATTTCACGGGGCGAACAGTGGCTTTCCCCCGGCATTTTCCCGTCCGGCGTCGGGTTCATCGCGGCGACGAGCATGAACTCGGACGGGAACGTCATGGCGCCGGCGGCACGCGAGATGGTGACGTGGCCATCCTCCAGCGGCTGACGCATCGTCTCGAGCACGCCGCGTTTGAACTCGGGCAGTTCGTCGAGGAACAGGACCCCGTGGTGGGCGAGGGAGATTTCACCGGGCGTGGGGTTGATATTGCCCCCCAGCAGGCCGGCGTCCGAAGCCGTGTGGTGCGGCGTACGGAAGGGCCGGCGGGTCACCAGGGCCTGGCCCGGAGCCAGCAGCCCGCAAATGCTGTGGATCTTGGTCGTCTCGAGCGCCTCGTCCAAGGTGAGCGGCGGCAGAATCGTGGGGAGCCGCTTGGCGAGCATGGATTTGCCCGTGCCGGGCGGGCCGATCAACAGGACGTTGTGGCCTCCCGCCGCGGCGATTTCCAGGGCGCGCTTCACGGATTCCTGGCCCTTCACATCGGCAAAATCAACTTCGTCTTCGACCGGTTGCGCGAAAATCCGGGTCACGTCCACGCGGGTGGGCGTGAGCGTGATCTCGCCGTCCAGGAAACTGGCCGCCTCGCGGAGGTTCTGGATGGGGATGACCGCCAGCCCGTCCACGACGGCGGCTTCGGCGGCGTTGTCCGCCGGCACGAGGACGCCGGTCTTGCCCTCGGCCTTGGCGCGCAACGCGACCGGGAGCACCCCTTTCACCGGGCGCACCGCCCCGGTCAGCGCGAGTTCGCCGACGATAAGGAAATTGTCCAACTGTTCGCTGGTCATCTGTTCGCTGGCGGCGAGCATGCCCAGCGCGATCGGCAGGTCGAAGCTGGGGCCCTCCTTGCGCACGTCGGCCGGGGCGAGGTTGATGGTGGTCCGGCCCATCGGGAACTTGAACCCGGAGTTGGTGAGCGCGGTGCTCACGCGGTCGCGCGACTCCTTGACCGCGGTGTCGGGCAGGCCAACGATGACGACGAGGGTATCCCCCCAGCCGGCGTTGACCTCGACTTCGACGGGGAAGGCCTCAATGCCGTTGACCGCGGCGGAACAAACCCGGGAGAGCATGGCCTACTGTTTCCAAGGGCGGCCCCCGCGGGCAATAGAATTCGGCAAATTCTGCGAATGGGCCGGGGCGGTGTGCGCCGCTTGCGCTGCCGGATGCGCCGAAGACGAAAATGGGCGAGTTCAACGTCTGGCCAGTTTAGAGTTAGCCCTTCAGCCCGGCCCCGCCCACGTCTTTCATCGGATCCATCTGCGGGTGAGTTTGTTCCGAGAACCTCTTTCGCACCTTCTGAAAAGTCGTTCGCTTTTGATCTTGACGGCCACCATTTGAATTTCTCTTGACGCGTCGGCCCTAGCTAAGTAGAACTGCTGCCATTAACCCCAATCCGGTTTAGCTCAAGCAGTCACCCAATGAGGTTCAGTGAACAATCAAAACGGAAGTGCAATATGCAGAACGCGTGTATTCGAGCCGTAAGAGCAGTCGGGGCCATCGTTGGCCTCGCCGCCTGTTCCGGGATCGCCCTGGCCGGGAGCCTGACGGGCGTGGACGTGGGTTCCCCCAGCAATCCCGGCTCCTTGTCAGTCAACGGGAACCAAATGACCATTGTCGGTGGCGGTGCCGACATCTGGGATGCCTCCGACCCGGGCTTCTATTACGCCTACATGCCGATCACCGGCGATTTCGACTACGTTGTGCAGGTCGTCAGCCTGGTCGGCAACTCCGGTGACGGCGGCTGGACCAAGCTCGAGCTGATGGCGCGGCTGGACGATTTGATCATTGGGTCGCCGCTGGATGGTGGCGACCCCTTCATCGCGAACATGACCACCCGCTCCTCGGCGGACACGGCGAACGGCGCTCCGGCGGGCGATAATAACCTGGGACCGCAGTGGCGTGCGCACCGGGCGGGCACCACGGCCCCGGACGGAGTCACCGTCTGGGACGGGTCGTGCAGTTGGACCGCGCCCACCCCGGCCGTCGCTCCGAACATGCCCAACAACTGGATGCGCCTGGAGCGGGTCGGCAGCGTGTTCTACATGTACTGGAGCTACGATGGGACGAATTGGGCCATGTACAACCCCTACAGCCCGCAAGGCTGGGATACGGCGGGTTCGTGGCCGGAGGGGGCCGACAATGCGGCCATGTCTTATTTCACGAACGCCTGGCCGAGCAGCATCTACCTGGGGATCGCGGTGTGCGCGCACAACGACGCCAGTTACTCGACCGGGGTGGTCAGCAACTTCGGGCCGTGGACGCCGGTGCCGATCGCCATTAACCAGCCGCCGCCGGCCACGCTTACCGCCGCGGCCAACAGCAGCGCGTTCACCCTGAGCGTCGGGGCCAGCGGCGATCCGGTGCATTACAAGTGGTTCAAGAACGGCGCCGCCATCCCGCAGGCCGTGGGCCCGAGCTTCTCGTCCGGCGCCTGGGTGCAGCCGGGCGACGCCGGCACTTATACGGTGCAGGTCTTTGGCGGCGGCAAACAGATCATGAGTTCGGCGTGCGTGGTGACGGTGACGGCGGACACGACGCCGCCCACGATCGTCAAGGCGGCGGCGGACATCACCTTCACCAACGTGCTGGTGACCTTCTCCGAACCGGTGACCGACAGCGCGTTGACGGCCTCGCACTATGCGCTTGACGGGGGCGCGACGGTTTCCTCCGTTGCCCGCATCGACTTGCTCACGGTGCAACTGACGACCAGCAAGCTGGCGGAGAACACGACCTACAACCTGACGGTCAACGGGGTGCAGGACACGGCCACGCCGGCGAACACGATCGCCGCGGGCACCAAGGTTCAGTTCCGGTCGTTTGTGTTCCTGACCGGCACGATTCTGCACAAGAAATATGATAACTGTTCCGACGCTTACACGCTCGCCAATTTCTTTGCCGACCCGCGGTATCCGAGCGACCCGGATCGCCTGGATCTCGAGACGATGTGGGAGTATCCGCCGGGTGGCGTTGCCCGCGTGGCGGCCGATCCAGTGCGGAATTATTGCGACACGCTGGAAGGCTATTTTATCCCGCCGACGAACGGCAACTACGTGTTCTTCATCTGCGGGGACGATGAATACTATCTGTACCTGAGCACGGACGACAGTCCGGCGAACCTGTTTCAGATCTGCTCGGAGCCGGGTGGCTGGACTGACGACCGCTCCTGGGTGACGGCGCACAGCGGCGACCTTACGGCGATGCGTTCCGACCAATATACCGGCACTCAATGGCCGAATGCCAACGCCAACACCATCACCCTGACCGCGGGCAAGCGGTATTACCTGCTCTCCATGCACCACGACCACAGTTGGTCCGGTGGGGACTACCACGGGGTGACCTACAAGCTGGACACGGAGGCAGATCCGAACGATGGCGACGCGCCGAGGCTGACCGGCAGCAACATCGGTTACTACTTTGATCCCACCGGGGCCAGCGTCACGTTCACGCAGCAACCGCAGAACGCGAGCTGTGTCATCGCCAACTCGGTGACCTTCACGGCCGCCGCCACCGGCACTTCGGTGTACGGAACGACCGTCTTCTATCAGTGGCAGTCCGCCCCCAAGGGCAGTTCCACTTGGACCAATATCGCCAACGCCATGACCGCGTCCTACGCGACTCCACTCCTGGTGGCGGGCGACAATGGCACGCAGTTCCGGGTGATCGCCTCCGTGCCGCCCGTCAGCGCCACGAGTACTGTCGCCAGCGTCACCGTCAGCACGGATACCACGCCGCCGGTGGTCACCGTCGGCGCGATGCAGGATCCGACCACGGCGGGCACCGTGGACATTGGGGTTGGGTTCAATAAGCCGGTGGATACCGCTTCGGGCAGCCTGCTGGCGAACTACACGGTTTCCTCCGGCACCATCACGAGTTTGACCTGGTACACCAACCGGTTCACCGCCAACTCGAAAAATCCGCTGGTCATGACCGTGAAACAGACCGCTTTGCTGAAGGTCACCGGCCTTTCGGGCAGCGGCACGCTCACCGTCAAGAACGTGGCCGATACATTCGGCAACAAGATCACGTCCACCAACGTGGCCTTCACGGTGGACCCCAACATGAAATGGGGCGTGGTGGGTGCCAACCAAACGGGCGGTTGGAATGCCGTGGTCCCGGTGGCAGCCAACGGGTTTGATGTGTACAGCGATGGCATTGCCGAATGGGGCAACTACGACGAAACCACGTTCGTTTACGAACAGGTCACCGGCGACTTCGACAAGAAATTGCGCGTCCAATACCAGGATGGCTCCAGTGAGTGGGGCAGGGCCGGCCTGATCGTCCGCGACGTGACCGACTTTGGCGTGGACGCGGCCACGCAGGAGGGCAGCCAGCCGGGTAACACGCCTGTGGCGCCTTACGACGGGAAGGCCGGACGTTACCAGAAGTGCCACGTCAACCCCGTGGGCGCCACGCTCACCGGGCCTGGGACCGCGGGCAACCAGAGCTGGGAGGGCAACCGGCGGCTGGACACGGGCGGCGGATGCACCACGGCCCTCACCGGCGTGAATGCCGTCCCGCAGTACCCGAATGCCTGGTGCCGCATCAAGCGCCAAGGCCAGAAGTTCACCATCTTCCGCAGCAACGATGGCGTGACGTGGGTCACCCTCGGCACGACGACCTGGGGCGTTGACGACACCAGCAAAACGCCCATGCCGGCCACGGTGTACGTCGGGCCGGAGTTCTCGCCGGAGAATGGCAACATTACCCAGGCCGCCGACCAGGGGACGTTCCTGGCGCAGTTCCGCGATTACGGCGATTATGTCGCCAACCCACAACTGACGGTTTCGATGGACGCCACCGGCAAGGTCACGATCAGTTGGGCCGCCGGCACGCTGGTTGGCTCTTCGACCGTCCATGGAACTTATGCACCCGTGACGGGCGCCACCAGTCCGTATGTCGTCACCCCGACCGCGGGCGCGACGATGTTCTATCAAGTGACGCAGTAAGCGCTGCACCGGCTGACAGAAGGAACACAGGGACCGGGCGTGAGGCCCGGTCCTCTTTTTTTGTGCGCCCGGCAGGGGGAACTGCTAACATGGTGAAACCTCGGTAACGGCCGATCGGGCGGATGGCACGCTACAGACCGCGCGTGATCAGGGATTCACCTTGAGGCGATACAGGCGGACGGCGTCCGTGGCCCGCGTGTCCTGAAGGTAAAACACATTGCCCGGTGCGTTGGTGGTCAAGAGGTCCGTCCAGTTCGTTAGGGATGACGCAGACTGCAGCGTGTAGCTCTGGCCGGCGACACCGGTGGCGCGGACGCTGAAAACGCCCCCCGGGAGCAGCGCCGGCAGGTCCAACCACGGTGCTTGGACCTGCGCCGGAAGAACGTTAATTGACAAGGCGCTCGTCGTGTTGCTGCCGCGGGCGTCGGTGACTTGCAGGGTAAAGCTGGCGAGCGAGGCGTCGGTGGGCGTCCCGGAAATGCTGCCGACGGGCGAATCCAGGCGCAGCCCCGCCGGGAGCGCACCGGAGGCAAGCGACCAGGAAAGCGGCTGGCTGGCGTTGGTCACGACCAGCGTCTGGTAATAGGCCTGACCGACGAACGCGTCCGGCAGGCTCGTGGTGGCGATCTGCGGCGGGCCGCTCGCCGGACCGATCGGGATGAGGATGAAGTTGGCGACGCCGTTGGTCGGCGGTACCGTCAGGTTGACCGGATTGGCCGGGTTGTAACCGCGGGAGAGAAGATCGTAGGGGCTGGCGGCAAGGCTGACAGTCCAAGTGCCGTTGAAGACTGGCAACGAGTAGCTGCCGCTGCCATCGGTGTAAGCGTACAGGTTGTAGCTGATCGAGCCAACGGTCGTGCTGAAACTCACGTAGAGGCCTGAGATGGCCGCGTTGGTTAGATCGCGAACGTAGCCGGAGATTTGGCCGGTGGCCCTCTGGACGACGATATTTTTGGTCAGGTTAATACCGTTGGTGATCTGGAATGAGCAGGGCGGAAAAATCAAACTGCGCTGCTGAGCTAGACCGGAGTCGGGATAAAGTTGCCAGGTGCCGCCGAAAACTGGGAGATTGAAGAAGCCATTCGTGTCCGTGGTGGTCAGCGAAGTGCCGCCCCGGTTGTTATTGGCGAAGATCAAGAATTGGCCCACCGGTTCGCCCGAGTCATCGAGGAGTTGCCCGAGAAAATGCGCCGTGGGCACGATGCCGGTCACATCCACATTCAGGGCCTGCCCCTCGGCAATGTAGAAGTAATCGCCCGTCCAGAGGTACTTGTCGGCCGGTGGGAGGTCGGGGTTTTCCACGTTCACGAAGCCGCCGCCCGCATCGATCGCCAGCGCATATCGCCCGTCGGCGTCGCTCAACCCGAGGGCGTCGAATGCCCCGCCGTCAGCGTTGGCTGACACGGTGATTCCGGGGATCGCGTTGGTGTGGTTGTCTTCCACCGTGCCGTAGATGAGCGCCGTGGCCCGCTTGAGCGCCACCGCCGCATAGGCCACGGATCCCCCGCTGGTATCAAAGCTCCGTTCGGTGAACGACCCAGGCTCCGGCACCAGGTAGGACTTGGTAATCGCGCTCTGCCAGCGGGGGCGGACCGTCCACAAGCCCGGGGTCACGCCCACGCTGTAGTTGGCGTTGCTGTCCGCGGTGGTGATGGTGAAAAGGTGATCCGCGGTGAAGGCCGTAAGCTGCGAGTAGGGCAGCACCGGCAGCGTGGTATTGTCGCTGTCCACCAGCGTCCCGGACAGGGTGCTCGTGGCGGAAATGAGACTCAGATTGGTCGTGACGGTTCCGCCCGCCGCCAGGGTGATGTAGGGTGCGGCATTGAAGTCCATCACGTAGCCGGGCCAGAAGGCAATGACCCAGTAGGTGTCCGGCAACGCTTCGAGCGTGTAGCTGCCGGTGGCATCCGCCGCCCCGCCCACAATGGGTTTGGTGCGGCCACCGACGATCTGGACCAGCTCCACGCCGGCGTAAGGGACATTGGTGCCATTGCTCTGCACCACGCCCTGGACCTTCTGGCCATACGGCCGGTTGACGACGGTGAACGGCACGGTGGCGGCGGTGAACTGGTTTGAAGGGCTGCTGAAACGGAAAAGGTAATGGCCGACGCCATTCGCAAGCTCGGGGGCCAGTTCGAAGCGGAGGCTGCCGCGGATCGCGCCGTCGGCCGCGCCGTCCTCGTCCCGCAGGACATTGACGTTGGTCACGCCGCCAATCGTCTCCGCCTGGCCATCGGTGACCTGCTCGCCGCGAACCGGAAGATCCGCCCCGTCAATGACCCCGTTGCCGTTGAAATCGTAAAACTGCACCACCTGCACGGTGGCTCCCGGGGCGAGGCCGCTCATCTGGAAGGTAATGGGGCCGGTGTAGTCGTTGCTCACCACGTTCGGCGTGACATTGAACGTGGCGGCGCGCACCGCGAACGGCAACAACCCAATCAAGCACTCGATGATCAATAATTTCATTATCTAATGATATTTATAATACAAAGCAATCATACCCATAGCATGCATCGTCGCTGCGGTCAAGGCCGGGCGGAATCCGTCGCCGCTGGCGGAGGAAACAGCGGTCAGCGGCCGCCCTGGCGGGGTGCGGGCGTGGCCCCGCGGAGCCAGCCCGCGGGGACGCCCGTTTCGCCGAGGTGTCGAACTGGGACGTCGCCGCCCGGTTTGGCTCGCCCCGGCGGGCAGTGTCCCAATTGGGTGGGGCGCTGACGAGCCGGCTCGAGCGGACGCTCCAGCGACAAGCCCCATCAGGACACTACCGCCTGGTGTGCCGCATTACGCCTGCCGCCCCGCCTTGGTACGCTTGGCGCATGGGCACGTTGTACTACGGGGATAATCTCGACATCCTCCGCCGCCACCTCGGCGACGAAACGGTGGACCTTATTTATCTCGACCCGCCCTTGAACTCCGCCCAGGACGACAACGCCTTTTTCCACGAGAAGGATGGCACGGCCGCCGCCAGCCAGATCAAGGCCTTCAGGACACCTGGCACTGGGATACCGCCGCCGCCCGCGTTTATCAGGAAGTGACCGGGCAACCCGGCAAGGTCAGCGACGTGATGCAGGCGTTTTTCACCTTCCTGGGCGGCAACGACATGATGGCCTACCTGACCATGATGGCCCCGCGCCTGGTCGAACTCCGCCGCGTCCTCAAACCCACCGGCTCCCTCTACCTCCACTGCGACCCACCGCCTCCCATTACCTCAAGCTGCTCTGCGATGCCATAATGGGAAACGACAACTTCCGCAATGAAATCACCTGGAAACGCACGTTCGCGCACGGCAACGTCGGAAGGAATTACCCGTCACTCAATCTCCTGACTCGCTTTGTCTTATCCGCGTTCATGGGCGTCCATCTGCGGTTTCCAGGATGATCGCTCACGATCAGGGCGGCTCGTGTCAGCCTCTTCAGCAACTTCATCAGACGGCCATCGGCCTGGGCGTGCGGGAGCTCCCGAAACCGTTTGGGCGCGTGGCCATAACAAACCCGGTGGCTCATCGCGGCAGGCCTGATGAGCCAAGGCGCAAGCCAAAGTGAGTCTTGCCCGAGCCCGCCGGGCGGGTGATGAGACGGTTGGGTTGGTTGATCGAGTGTCAGGACCGCATTGCCGGCGCGCCTGTTCTCGGATCAATACCCGTCCGAGCGGTAGTTTACCGCGCCAGTATTAGTATTGATTGCTGGGATTTGCGTTGACAGGTCAATCTGGGCGAAAGGATCCCCATGGCCCTGGCCGTCGTTGTACTTGGGCGCGTACATGCCGTTCGTCGGCAACTGGACGGGCGGGTTGAAGCAGAAATCGGAAACGACGGCCCGGCGCTGCTCGATCCGGTCCGGGAACACGCGGAGCACCATGAGGTCGAAGGCCCAGACGATGTTGGTGCCGAACACGATGTTCGTGCAATGCGCCTGAACACTGTTGAAGGCGCTGGCGACCGTATCGTCGGCCACTGGGAAATGTGCGACAACCGCGAGTCGCGGAGGGGGAGAGATCTGGCTCAAAATGTAGCCGTAGGCGCCTTGCGGAGTGTGGGAACTGTTCTCGACCAGCGTCAAGGCCTGGACGGCAGCTTGGTAGGTCGCGTAAGCCAGTTGATTGGTGGGGTCCGGTGGCGCGTTGAGTCCCATCTGTTTGAAGGCCCACACGTCGGGCGGAACCACCATCTCGTGGATGAACACGTCCACGCCATTGGTCCCGTTGCAGGCCAGATAGACGCTGTTGGTTTCGGGCTTGGTGTCACCGCTATACGTCATGGTCAGGGGATTGGTTGCGCCCGGGGGTGTCCATTCGAGCTTGAAGCCCATCGAGCCCTTGCGGGCGTGGATGACCGGGTAGTGCGTAACCTTTGCGCCGGTGGCCTGATTGTTGTAGGCGACGCCCCCGATGTTGGTCCAATTGAGCGTGATGGGGATCATGGCATAGGCGTCGTCGGGCGGATCGTTGGTGGAGGCGGGAACAGGATCGACCGGCAGGCCCCAGCTTTCCTTGGTGGGAGCCACGTAATTGGTATAGCGCGTCGTTTGGAAGCTGAAGCTCTCCGAGTGCCACCGGCAGGCCTCTCTTAGGTGCGCGCAGAAATTGGTGACGCCGTCGTCGTAGTAGATTCCAGAGCCGGCGGGACTCTCCACGCCGGAAGGTCCCTGCCCGAAGACGTAGAGGGGCGACTTGCGGTCTCCCGAAGGGCCGAAGCAATAGATGACCGTGAGATCGTTCATGTGGTCGCCGTGCAGGTGGCTGAGGAACACCTTGTCCATCCGGCGGAATCCGACCACCGCGGCCGCGTAGTTGGCCGACACCCCGGCGCCACAGTCGAACATGAACTGGTCCACCGCCCGGCCGTGGTAGAAGCTATCGCTCGGATCGTTGGTCCAGCCCACCTCCACGAAGATGCTCATCTCCGCCTGGGCCCGGCGCACCGGCAAGGGGATCATCGAGCCCATGAACGTGATCCGCATCTCGTTGGTCGCGAGCGGCGTGGTCGGGTCGAAGCCCTCCAACCGTTGGTAGTAGGTGTAGAAGGCGTTCGAGTGGTAGGTCGGGTCCGGCGTCACCACCCGGTAGAACATGGGCACGGATGCGGTCCCTGTCGGTCCCAGGCCGGTGAGATCTGTCACGGCGTCCTGCCAATTCTGCCACGGGCCCTGCACCGAGGGAGCCCACTGCACCGCATAGTGCGTCCCGGTCCCGGCCGGATCGCTCCAGCTCAGCTCTCCATTCGCGCCGAAGGAATTAATCTGCAACTGCCCGCGCGCCAGTGGCGGGAACAGAACCGCCGCGATCACCAGGGCAACGAACGTTGGGTAATAGCTCCCGGATCTCCTCATTAGATGGTCTTGCATTGTAAATTATTGGTTGTGCTCACCCATGGCGATGTCGTGAATATGCAGTCTTATGTGCAGGTTGTCAAGCGTGGAGAGGCCATCCCCAAACGGCACCGCTGCTGCTCCGGACTTCATTCCGCTCGCTGCTTCCTGCGATTCTCCGGCCACCAGGCCATTTCCGAGGCGGAACGAACACGCGGGCAGCGATGGGCGTGGATTGGAAACCGACCGTCGCCGAGACATCGTTCCTTCGCCTCATCGGGGACCCGAACAACCTCATCAAGGCTTTCGGTCAGGCGTGCTCGGACCGGCTCTTCTCGCACAAGTCGTGCATCGTGGTGCCGGACAACGCCCGATTGCAATTTCCGCGGGGTCGGGGTAGGCTCGGCGCATGGGCACGCTGTTCTACGGGGATAATCTCGACATCCTCCGCCGCCACCTCGGCGACGACACGGTGGACCTCGTCTATCTCGACGCGACCTTCAACTCCGCCCAGGACGACAACGCCTTTTTCCACGAGAAGGATGGCACGGCGGCCGCCAGCCAGATCAAGGCCTTCGAGGACACCTGGCACTGGGACACCGCCTTGATCTGGCTTGCAGCGCACGGCATTTGGCGTATGGATCCACCGAAAGCCTATGACTGACCTGATTGTTGAATGCAGAGGCGGCGTCGTGCAGGAACTCACGGTGATCGGGGAGCCAGCGCGCGTCTTCGTCCTCGACTGGGACGAAGATGAGGACAAAGGCCCGGGCGCCGAGTGCGCGCTGTGGACGACGCAGCGCGGCGCCGGATCGTTGGCTCCCGAAACCCGCGCGCTTTACGAGCAAGCGGTGCGCGCCAAGTGAAATCGGCCATGTTGTCCTTGCCTGAAATATCCACCGTCTTCGCTCCGCGCGAGCGCATCGTCGTCTTTCCCGGCGACTGTTTGGAGTGTCTGCGCGCCATCCCCGACGCAACATTTCAACTTGTCGTCACGTCCCCACCCTACAACCTGGGGAAGGAGTACGAGCGGCGTGTCCACCTTGACCATTACGTCGAACAACAGCGCCAAGTGATTCGGGAATGTGTCCGCACCCTCAAACCGTCTGGCAGCATTTGCTGGGAAGTTGGCAACTACGTGGACGACGGCGCGATTGTTCCGCTCGATGCTTTGCTCTTTCCGGTGTTCGCCGAACTTGGCTTGCGGTGCCGCAATCGCATCATCTGGCACTTCGAGCATGGGCTGCATTGCAGTCGTCGCTTCTCGGGACGCTACGAAAGCGTCCTGTGGTTTACCAAATCAGAACAGTACTTCTTTGATCTCAATGCCGTCAGAGTCCCGCAGAAATACCCCGGCAAAAAGTATTTTAAGGGGCCGAAAGCAGGCCAGTATTCCTGCAACCCGCTCGGAAAGAACCCCGGTGACTTGTGGGTGATTCCAAACGTCAAGAGCAACCATGTGGAGAAGACCGAGCATCCCTGCCAATTCCCAGTGGAGTTGATCGAGCGCCTGGTTTTGTGTCTCACGCGTCCAGACGACTGGGTTTTTGATCCCTTCCTCGGCACTGGCACTTCAGTGATCGCAGCGTTACGCCGCGAGCGGAGAGGCGCGGGAGCCGAACTACATCCCCGCTACGTGGCGATTGCGCAGAAGCGCATAGAGGATGCTCTCAACGGAACACTTCCCGTGCGCCCCATGTCACGCCCTGTGTTTGACCCGCGTGATGCGGGACGGGCGCTGACCACGGCTCCCTGGCTGCAACCGCCGCAAGTCAACGGTGAGTTGACTCTGGCCGAAAAGCGGGTTCGCTACAAAGCCAGAAAATGAAAATCGCCAAAATCTATTCGCATCTCAACGGATTGGAGTTCCTGCTCGTGCATCGCAAGAAACTCTGGCGAGAAGTCCAAGAAGTGATTCGTGCCGTCGATGCGGCCGCCTGCAAGACGAAAATCAGCGAGGAGAAAACCATGCGCGGTGACTTGCTTTTCAGCCCGAAGGACCTGAACCGGGCCTTCGCCAGCCATCTGGGCGGCAAGGATTGGACAGAGAGCCGCGTGAACTATTGGGTGACCGCGGAAGAGAAGCTCATCCGCCACACGATGCAGATGTCCGCCAATGAGCAGAAGCTGGCGATTGAGGCGGCGGGAGAGACACCAATCTTCAGCTACAACCAAACAGATTTCACAAAACAACGCGTGGCACTGGAAGTCCAGTTTGGCAAGTACGCCTTCGTGGCCTACGACCTGTTCGTAAAGCATCTCGCGTTTTACATCGGAGACAAAATCGACGTCGGCATTGAGCTCTTGCCCATGAAGTCCTTGCAGTCGGAGATGTCATCCGGACCGGGGTACTACGAAGGTGAACTTTACAACGTCATTCGCAACGGACGGGGGGTACCGGCGGTCCCGCTGGTGCTCCTTGGTGTTGCACCTTGACCCGTTCTGCGGCTGTGGCACGACCATTGACGCCGCCCAGAAACTCGGCCGTGAGTGGATCGGCATAGACATCATCCAGCTCGCCATCACGCTCATCAAGAAGCGCCTCGCCGACACCTACGGCTACGGCCTGAAATTCATCAACGCCAGCGCGCCGGAACAGGCCGAGGCCATCCACGACGACAACACCGTTCTCGTCCGCGTCGTCGGGGAGCCGGCCACTCCCGCCGATGCCAGCCGGCTGGCCGAGGAGGACAAATACCAGTTCCAATGGTGGGCGTTGGGCCTCGTCGGCGCGCGCCCCGAGGAGGAGAAGAAAGGGGCCGACCGCGGCATTGACGGCAAGATTCTGTTCCGCGACGACCCGGCGGCCGCCAAGCCGGAGCAAATCATCATCCAGGTCAAAGGCGGCAAGCCGGGCGCGAAGGACGTGCGGGATTTGCGCGGCGTGCTGGAACGCGAGCGGGCGGCGATGGGCGTGCTTATTTTGCTCCAGCCGCCCACCGGCCCGATGGAGGCGGAGGCGGCGAGCGCCGGTTTTTACGAGCACAAGCTCAATGGCCAGAAGTTTCCGCGCCTCCAGCTTCGCACGGTGAAGGAATTGATGGAGGGCAAGGGCATCGAATGTCCCAGCAGCGGGTCCACGGTGGACGAAACCTTCAAGAAAGCCCCGAAAGCGAAGACCCAAGGCCAGGCGCAGGGGAATTTGGAACTCTGAGGAGGAGGCGGAGAGAACTTTCGGCAGGGTCCTCACTTGGTTAGGGCGCACCGCGAGCGGACTTGGTCGCGCTGGGAGTTCCGCCTTCAGGCGGCCCTGGCCGGCTCAAGCCGGGACTCAAACGCCGCTGGGCGATGCCGGACGCGTTGAGGGCAAGCTGTGGCGCTTTGACATTCATCTACCCTTGCAGCTCGCGGAGCCGCGCGCGTGCGCCTGAGAAGGCGAGTGGCGATCCCGGAGAGGGAGGCAGCCGCCGGGATTGTTTTTGCGAAACCGGCCGCGGCTGCTACCTTGGGCTCATGTCGTTGAGTAACGAAGCGAAGGTGGCGGTGGCTCCGGCGCCCCGCGATGGGTGGCCGAAGGCCCGCTTGCAGGACAAACAAAGCGAGCGGGATCACCGCGAGCTGCGCATTGACAAGGTGGGCGTGCGCGGGCTGCGGTTCCCGATCGTCATCAGCGACAAGGCGCACACCACCCAAAACACGATCGCCACGATCGGCATGTACGTGGACCTGCCCAAGGAATTCAAGGGCACCCACATGAGCCGGTTCATCGAAGTGCTCAACGCGCACGGGAGCATGGTGCACGTGGACAACATCCCGGAGATCCTGTTTGCCATGCAGCGCAAGCTGAACGCCCGGACCGCCCACCTCGAAATGGAGTTCCCTTTTTTCCTCGAGAAGAAGGCGCCCGTCACCGGGATGATCGGTCTGCTCGATTACACGGCGCGGTTCGATGCCACCGCCTGTGGACCGGAGATTGACTTCGTGCTCACCGTGATTTGCGGCGTGACCACGCTTTGCCCGTGCTCGAAGGCGATCAGCCGTTATGGCGCGCACAACCAGCGCGGCAACGTGACGGTGCAACTCCGCTCCCGCCAGACGGTGTGGATCGAGGATGTCATTGCGCTGGTCGAGCGCTCAGCCAGCAGCGAACTTTATTCCCTGCTCAAGCGTGAGGATGAAAAGGCGGTGACCGAGCGCGCCTACGAGAACCCGGTATTCGTCGAAGACCTGGTGCGCAACGTTGCCGTGCATCTCAACGCGCATCCCGACGTGACGTGGTTCAAGGTCGAGGCGGAGAACCTCGAAAGCATCCACAACCACAACGCCTACGCGTGCATCGAGAAGGGCTGAGGCCCGCGGCGACCGGCGGGATTCCGCGGCCGCCAATTGCCTTGCCCGCCGTGCGCGCCCACTTTAATTTCGCGCCATGGTGAACCTGAAACCGTTTCTCGCCATCGCCCCGTTCGCCTTTTTGACGGCCTTTTCCTCCATGTCCGACTCCAATGCAGCCCCTGACGCGCCGGCGTCGTTCGCCGCCTTCCAGCAAGGCGGCGTCCGTTTCCGCAACGTCGTCACCCTCCCCGAATTCGAAACCACGCCCGAGGCGGTGAAGGCCACGGTGGACCGGGCGATCGCCACGGCGAACACGGCGCTCGACGGCGTGGGCAAACTCGCGCCCGGCCAGGTCACCTTCGCCAACACCGTCGGCGCGCTGGACGACCTCCTCTACCCGGCGACGGTCGCCGCCAACCGGCTGGCGCTGGTGAAGGAAACCAGCACCAGCGCCGCCGTGCGCGATGCCGCCACCGAGGCCCTCAAGACGTTTCAGGAATGGGCGGTCGGCTTCGAATACCGCGAGGATGTCTATCGCGCGGTGAAGGCCTATGCCGACACCAAGCCCCACTTGGCCGGCGAGGAGGCCAAACTGCTGGAGGAGGCCCTGCGCGACTACCGGCGCGCCGGTCTGGCGCTGCCGAAAGCCGAGCGCGACGAGGTGGAGCGGTTGCGCAAGGAATTGGCCGGGCTGGCCACCGATTTCGAGAGCAACGTGACCAAGGCACAGGCCGCGTTGAAGTTCACCAAGGCCGAACTCGAAGGCGTGCCCGAAAGCCTGCTGGGCCGCCCGGGGGTCAAGACCGGCGACGACGAATACACCATCCAGGTCAACGTCACCTGGCAATACCTGTCGGTGATGGAGCACGCGAAACGCGAGGACGTACGGCGGCGCGTCCTCACCGAACAGCACCGGCTGGCCATGACGGAGAACATCCCGCTGCTCGAGAAGATTCTGGTGCTGCGCAACACCATCGCCCGCAAGCTGGGCTACGCGTCGTGGGCCGACTACCAGCTCGAAGTCAAGATGGCGAAGACGGCGGCGACCGCGATGGATTTCGAGCGCCGGCTGGTGGCCGGTCTGCAACCCAAATTCGACGCCGAACTGGCCGAGTTCCAAAGGCTCAAGGCCGCCGAGACCGGCGACCCGAACGCGAAGGTTTGCCTGTGGGACTGGCGGTATTTCGCGAACAAGCTGAAGGTGGCGAAGTACAACGTGGACGCCGAACAACTGCGCGTTTACTTCCCGATGCAGCGCGTCCTCGACGGCATGTTCGCGGTGTATCAGCGCATCTTTGGCCTGAAGTTCCAGCGGGTGGCCGCGCCGTACCAGTGGGTGGATGACCTGCAACTCTGGGCCGTCTCCGATGCCGCCACGGGCGAGCCGCTGGGCTCGTTCTATCTCGACCTGTTTCCACGCGAGGGCAAATACAACCATTTTGCCGTGTTCCCCATCATGGACGGCAAACGCCTGGCCGACGGTCGCTACCAGCGCCCGGTGGTGTCCCTGGTCTGCAACTTCCCGCCGCCTTCGCCGGACGCGCCGTCGCTGCTCCAGCACAGCGACGTGGAAACGCTGTTCCACGAGTTTGGCCATGCGATGCACGGCATTCTCACCCGCGCCCGGTTCGCCCGGTTCGCCGGCGCGAACGTCCCGCGCGATTTCGTCGAAGCCCCGTCGCAAATGCTGGAGAACTGGGTGTGGGACAAGCGCGTGCTCGACAGCTTCGCGGCGGATTACCGCGATCCGGCAAAGAAGATCCCGCCGGAAATTCTGGGCCAGCTCAAGGCGGCGAAGTTTGCCATCTACGGCTGCCATTACCGCCGGCAGCTCGCCTTCGGCCTGCTCGACCTGACCTACCACACGCAAATTAACGCGGCCAACGCCGGGGACGCCGTCGCCATCGGCAACCGGGTGCTGGATGAGGTGTTTCTGCCGGTGCCGCCGGGCACGGCCATGCCCGCCTACTTCGGTCACCTCATGGGCTACGACGCCGGCTACTATGGCTACGCCTGGGCCGACGCCATCGCTGCGGACATGGCCACGGTGTTCGAGAAATCGCCCGACGGCTACTTCGACACGCAGGCGGGAAGGCGGTTGCGCGAC
Organism: Verrucomicrobiota bacterium; assembly: GCA_050012855.1. GTDB lineage: Bacteria > Verrucomicrobiota > Verrucomicrobiia > Limisphaerales > J093 > JAJXZJ01. The sequence goes on from JBEKGJ010000048.1 coordinate 18,176, forward strand.
GAGGTTTATGCGGTTGGCGATTCGCGGGATGCGAACGTGACCATCGAGCGGTTCCTGGGCCGTCCGCGCTCGATCGAGCCTTTCCTGAAAAAGATCGGCGTCGCGTCGGGCGCTGGCAAATAGCGCGCGCGCCTGGGCGCGCGGTGGGCGCAAGACACCCTCCAGCGAATTCCGGTTTGGCGCCTTTTTTTGTTGCGTAGTATATGTTATAGACATATACTATCCGCCCATGAAGACTCAAACCACCCCTGAATCCATCCTCCGAGAACTGGCCCAAATCCAGCACCTGGACCGCGGCACCGTCAGTGTCATCCGCCAAGGCCCCAGTGGCCCTTACTACAATCACCAATGTTACGAACAGGGCCGGAATGTCTCGCGCTATGTGCCGGCCGAGCAGGTGGCCGAACTGCAGGCCGCCCTCGCCGGGCACCAACGCTTCCAGCAACTGGTCCAGCAATACGTCCAGCTCATGGTGGAGAAAACGCGAGCCGAACGGCAGGCCGGCTCAAAAAAAAAGACCCCGCCCCCGACTTCCTCCTGGCCCAAGACCAGGAAATCCACCAGTTGATGGCGCAGTTTGCGGGGCAGGAGCCCAACGGGGAAGCCGTCCAGCAACTGGAAGTGCTGGTGCGCACCGCCCTCTTCAAGCCGGCCAACGCGCTGGTGGGATGGCTCCTGCAAGGGGCGGCCGACCGGATGGATGCGGCCTATGAGCCCCGACCGGGCCAAGCCCGCAAGGGGCGGGAAACCCGGCAGGTGCAGGGTCTGTTCGGTTCGTTCACCGTGGCGCGCGATTACTACTATCATGCCGGCAAAAAGCAGGGGCACTATCCGGCCGACGCGGCGCTGGGTTTGGAGACGGGGCACACGCCGGCGCTGGCGCGACTGGTGTGCTTGGAAGGGGCCGATGAAACCAGCTACCAGAAGGCGGAAGACCATCTGCAGGAAACCGGGGGCATCCCGGTTTCCGCGCGGCAAATTCAGCGGCTGGTCCAACGGGTGGGAGCCGCGGCCCAAGCGTGGCAGGAGCGGGAAGCCCAGCCTGGCGGGAGTGCGGTGCCCAAGCTCTATGTCAGCGCCGATGCGACCGGGGTGCCGATGCGAAAGGAGGAACTGGCCGGGCGGGCGGGCAAGCAAGCCGATGGCAGCGCCAAGACCCGCTCCGCCTACCTGGGCTGCGTCTTCACCCAGCACCGCACCGATGCAGAAGGCCACCCGGTGCGGGATTATGAATCCACGACCTACGTCTCCAGCTTTGGCGCGATCGACGAATTTGGTCCCCTGCTGCGCCAGGACGCCCTCCGCCGGGGCTTGGCGCTGGCCTTACAGGTGGTGTTGCTCATCGACGGGGCCGAGGGCCTGGCCCGGATGGGGCGGCTCTGTTTTCCCACGGCCCTCCAGATCGTGGACTTCTTTCATGCCCTCCAACACGCCAGCCAGGTGTTGGTGGCCTTGCTGGGCAGCAAAGAACACCCGGACTACAAGAAGCGACTCACCCATTGGGCCCGCTGGCTGCTCCAGGACAAGGTGGAACAACTGATTGCGCAAGCCCGGCGGGACTCTGCCGGCCCCGTCCAAGCCCAAGCGGTGGAAAAGGAACTGCATTACTTCACCACCAATGTCGAGCGGATGCAGTATGGCACCTTCCGCCGCCAGGGCTTGTTCATTGGGTCCGGGGTGATCGAAGCCGGTTGCAAGACGGTGATCGGGGCGCGCTGCAAGCAATCGGGCATGTTCTGGGGCGAACCGGGGGCCGAGCACGTACTGGCGCTGCGCTGCATTCAAAGCAGTCGCCGCCTCGCGGACTTCTGGAAAGACCGGCTCAACGCGCACGCCGCCCGCAACGGCAGTTTGGCCCTCGCCGCGTAGCCATGCCCAAGAAGAATCCCGTCGTGCGCCCCCCGCAACGCGCCGGCCGACTCCGCGCTTGCGCCGCGCGGCCGCTTGCCATCCAATGAAACACCGCTGATTGCCAATGAAACCGCCCCGCCAACGCCGACCCGCGGAAGCCTCACCTGCCGTGCCGGTGCCGCGTCGCGTGCTGGTGGCACCCGATAAACTCAAGGGCACGCTCACGGCCGTCCAGGCGGCGGCGGCCATCGCCGAAGGCTGGCACGCCGCCCGGCCTGACGACGCGATCGAGTTGCTGCCGATCAGCGATGGCGGCGACGGGTTCGGCGAGTTGCTGGGCCGTCAACTCAACGCTGAGAGAAAGACCGTCGCCACCGTAGATGCCGCGCATCGGCCACTGACGACGGGTTGGTGGTGGGAGCCGAACCGCCGCCTGGCCATCGTCGAGTCGGCGCAGGTGATCGGCCTGGCCATGCTGCCGCCGGGACAGTTCCATCCGTTCCAGCTCGACACGTTCGGTCTGGGGGCCGTGTTTCGTGCGGTGGCGGAGCAACCGCCGCGCCGCTGTCTTGTGGGCATCGGCGGGAGCGCGACCAACGACGCCGGTTTCGGCCTCGCGCGGGCACTCGGCTGGCGTTTCCTCGACATCGCCGGAGCCGAGATCATGCGCTGGACGGGACTCCACCGGCTGGCGCGTGTCGTCCCACCGGCGAAGAAACTCCGGCTGGGCACACTGGTCGTCGCCGTGGACGTTCAAAACCGGCTGCTCGGGCCGCGGGGCGCGTCGCGCATCTACGGTCCGCAAAAAGGGCTCCGACCGGAGGACATGCCGGGGGCCGAACGTGCGTTACGACGGTTGGCAGCCGTCTTCCGCACCCAAACCGGCGGGCGGGCAAATCCGGCGGCGGAGCCCGGCACGGGCGCAGCCGGCGGGCTGGGCTTTGGCTTGCTCGCCTTCGCCGGCGCGCGCCTCGAGTCCGGCTTCGGCATCTTCGCCCGCGAAACGCGGCTGGCGCGCCGGGTGCAGGGCGCCGAGCTCGTGATCACCGGCGAGGGCGCGATTGATCGCACGACCCTGACGATGGGCAAAGGGGTGGGCGAACTGGCCCGCCTCTGCCGGCGCGCACGCGTGTCCTGCCTCGGGCTTGGCGGCGTCGTTTGCGAGCCGGAGCGGGCGCGCCGCGTGTTCAGCGCGGTGGCGGGCATCGCGCCCAAACTGGCCGATGTCGAAGCGGCAAAGGCGCACGCCGCGCACTGGCTGCGCGAACTTGCCCGGCGCTCCGCGCTCGCCTGGAAATGGGAGTGACGGTGTGGCTCCAGACCAACCCGCAAATCCCGCGGCGCCCTCATCGCGCTATCGCGGCCGGCTGGCTCCGTCGCCGACGGGTTACCTGCATCTCGGCCACGCGCGAACCTTTTGGATTGCCCAGGCGCGCACCACGGCAGCCGGAGGAATTCTCATCCTGCGGAACGAGGATCTGGACCGTGCCCGCTGCCGCGCCGAATTCCTGTCGACGATGCTCGATGATCTGCGCTGGTTCGGGCTGCGTTGGCAGGAGGGGCCTGATGCGGGCGGGCCGTTCGCGCCTTACGAACAGAGCGGACGCCTGCCGCTGTATCGCGCCGCCCTGGAGCGATTGCAGGCCGGTGGGTTCGTTTATCCGTGCACGTGCTCGCGCCAGGACGTGCAGCGCGCCGCGCAGGCGCCCCACGCGGGCGAAGACGAACCCATTTATCCCGGCACGTGCCGGCCGAAATCCGTCAGCAGCGCGGCGAACGCCGCTGATCCAACCCTCAACCCTCAACCCTCAACCAAATTGGTCAACTGGCGGTTCCGCGTCCCGGACGGTGAAACGATCGCCTTCGCGGACGGACGGGCGGGTCGGCAGGCGTTCGTCGCCGGCCGTGATTTCGGCGATTTCGTGGTCTGGCGCCACGATGATGTGCCCGCCTATCAGTTGGCTTGCGTGGTGGACGACGTTGCCATGCGCGTGACCGAGGTGGTGCGCGGCGAGGACCTGCTGCGCTCCACCGCGCGCCAACTGGTGCTGTATCGGGCTTTTGGATTCACGCCGCCGGCGTTCTATCACTGTCCGCTGGTCACGGACGACCGCGGTGTCCGCCTGGCCAAACGCCACGACGCCCTGAGCCTGCGCACACTGAGGAAGAACGGAGCGCGACCGGAGGATTTGCGTCGCGGCTGGTGACCGCCTGCGCCTTGCGGTGCAGGCAGACTGAAGGCACGATGACGTCATTCACCGTGATGCCAACCAACCTGTTTCCATGAAATCGCAGCCCGCCGATCAGACTGTAGTTCCTCCCACCGGCAGCCGTCGCCGTTTTCTCGCCACGTCCGGCGCAATGGCAACCGCGTTGGCCGTCCTGCCCGCGCACGTTCTCGGGCGCGCGGCGGAGAAATCGCCCAACAGCAGTCCGGCGCTCGCGGGCGTGGGCGTGGGTGGGGTTGGCTTCGGCCAGCTCCAGGACTGCGAAAAGGCCGGGTTCCAGGTCGTGGCGCTCTGCGACGTGGACGATCTCTATGCGAAGAAGGCATTCGACCGCTGGCCACGGGCCCGGCGCTACCGCGATTTCCGCGAACTGTTCGCCGCCGAAGCCGACCGGATTGATGCGGTGCATGTGGCCACGCCGGACCACACGCACGCGCTGATCACACTGGCGGCCCTGCGCCACAAGAAGCATGTGTGCTGTGTGAAACCGCTCACGCGCACGGCGCACGAGGGCCGCGTGCTGCTGGCGGCGGCGAAACAAGCGGGTGTGGCCACCCAGATGACCGCCGCGCCGTACACCACCGAGGCGCCGCGGCGCGTCGCCGAATGGATCCAGGCCGGTTTGCTGGGCGCCGTCCGCGAAGTCCACATCTGGACCAACCGTCCGGTCTGGCCGCAAGGCATGGTGCGTCCGCCGGGCGAGGATCCCGTGCCCGACACGTTCGATTGGAAACTCTGGCTCGGCCCGGCGCCGCTGCGGCCGTTCAAGGGCAACTGGCCCGACGACGCATATCCGCTGCGCCAGCTCAAGTCCAACCCCGATTGGATCAAGGCCTACCGCGGGGTTTATCACCCGTTCAACTTCCGCGGCTGGTGGGATTTTGGCACGGGCGCGCTGGGCGACATGGGTTGTCACCACTTCAACCCGGTGGTGAGTGCGCTGAAACCCGGCGCGCCGAACCGCGTCGAGGCCACCTGCACGCGGGCCGGTGAGGAGACGGCGCCGCTGGCCTCCATCGTCACCTACGATTTCCCGGCACGCGCGGGCCAGCCGCCGGTGCGGATCATCTGGTATGACGGCGGCCTGCAGCCGCCGCGGCCGGTGGAACTCGACGAACCGCTGCCGGAGGAAGGCGCGATTTACATCGGCGACGAGGGCAAACTGGTTTACGCGGGACAGCCCCGGCTCCTGTCGCCCAAGGCGGCGGCGAAGGCGGCGTCCGTGCCCAAGACCTTGCCACGCCGCTCTGGCACGTGGGGCGAATGGTTCGAGGCGTGCAATGGCGGCGAACCGGCCGGGTGCGAATTCAACTGGGCCGTGCCGCTGACGGAACTGGTCCTGCTCGGCAACATCGCCATCCGCACGGGCAAGCGGCTCGAATAGGACGCGGCGCAGATGCGGTTCACCAACGATGCCGCCGCCAACGAACTGCTGCAGCCGCACTATCAAAACGGCTGGTCGCTCGAACGGGCGTAGCGTTTAGAGAAGATTCTCCGCGGATTTCCGGAAGCCGTCGCAGAGCGACGATCGAGGGTAGCCGTGGACTTCAGCCCACGGTGGGCGAGGAGAGGGGGGAACGTCGCGGAGCGACGGGTGATACCATGATTCAGTTCCAAGCGTTGCTCCGCGACGCGCGGGCGCCCGGGGTTGACGAACCGTGGGTTGAGACCCACGGCTACCTTCACACCCTCGCTCCGCGAGGTGCCGTATCTTGAGTCGGGGCGCGAGGCTGGCATCACGACCGCACCACAGGCGGAGCGGCATAGGCAGTGCCGACCGAGTGCAGGTGCGCCGGGAAGGCGCTGAAGCGCGTCCCGGGCGGCAAGCCGGCCGCCACGCGGAAGTAACGGCCCAGCTTACCTCGTGCCCAGAGGATGAACACAATGTCCGTCACAATGCCGATCGGACTGGCCATAACGAACGGACCGACGATGGGGCAGCACACCAGCGAGGGAAGCACCAACACCAGCAGGATCGTCTTGACCGTCGAGGCGTTCGCCCGGCCGCTGGACAGGCCAAACCAGGAACCGGCAAAGACGAGGGCCAGGAGGTCAAGAACCTCGCCGACAGTAGCAATCACAAGCAGGATGCCGGACAGTTGCGAATCGAGGTCCGTCCTTACGGACCCTTTCGCGCTGCTGAGAGACAAACCCAGCGCGAGCAAGTACAAGATCAACAACTGAAGGACCACCGGTGTGCGCCAGGTGTTCCAGATGACGCGATAATGGCCGCCGAGAACTTCACGGTCGGTCAACGGCGTTGCGAGGACCTGTTCCAGCGTGCGGCTTTCGCGGGCATCGGCGAGTGCGTGGCAGGCCTGGCTGGTCGCCGCCAGCTTGCACAGCAGACCGAGCCCCCAGAGACCGGTAATGACCGCCATGCTCCACGGGTAACGGTCGTCCCCCTTGCCCAGGAGGCCGGTCACGGACGCCGCAGCGCTGAGCGCCAGCAGCAGCCAAACCAGCCAGCGGTTGGGACGGTGCCGGTTGAACAGCCACACCATCGGTTGGGTGTCGAGCAGACGCCGGCGGCGGGCGGGATTGCCGACGCGTGGGCGACGTAGGACGCGGGCCTTGAACGGGCGTTCCTGCCAGGAATGCGGGGTCCACCAGGCAGCCAGGCCTAACGCCAGCCAACTCCAGCCCTGGCCAGCCAGCAGCGACCACCAGAACACCCCGGCGTGAAGCCGGTAAATCGCATCTCCGGCGTTGGTATAAACCGTGAACGGGCTCAGCGCTTCAAAGAACTGCGCCCAGCCGGTTGCGCGTCGCCACCCCAGAAGTGCGGCGGCAATCAACGGCAGCGCGCAGACGGCGCCGCCGAGCGCCAGGGTGGCGACCAGGGAATTTCGACCGTCCCGGCTGAGCGCCGAGACGAACATGCCAACGGCGAGCGAGAAGAAGAGCAGGTTGGCCAGCGACAGCGAGGTACGCCAGAACTCGCCGCCGGTCACGCCACCCAGGATCACCGACAGGCCCAGCACCGGGAGAACGCCGATCATGGCGTAAGCGGTCCGCAGCGACGTGGCCACGAGTTTGCCCAGCACCACGTCGTAGCCGCGCAGGTCGGTCAGAAACAGGAGTCCCAGGGTGCCTTCGCGTTTCTCCTCGCTCAGGCAGTCGGCGGTAACCCGTGCGCCCTCGAACAGGCAGAACACGAGCAACAGGCTGCTGAGGCCGAAAAAAAGGGACTGTCCGAAACCGCCCCCGCTCGCTCCGAACAAGGCCGACACCAGGAGCATGGCGGCGCCCATAAGCACCGCAAACGCCGCGGCCCCGACCCGCACCCAGAACGTCGCCGGCCGGCGAGCGTTGACCCGCAACTCGCGCTCGACGACGGGGAGGAACGTCACTTCGTGGCCGGGGTGTTGGTGTTGGCAGCGGGCGGCGCGTTGGTGCCCGCGACAGAGGCGGCACCGGCGATCGCCGGGGCAAGCTTCAACTCGAAGAAGGTTTCATGCTCGAAGTAAGTGTCGTGCTTCAAGCCCTTGGGCAGATGCGAATCGAGGCTGCCGCCAAGCCATCGGAACACGAGATAGAGCACGGCGGCCGCGGCGATGATCTTCGGCCACGGGCTCTTCTTCTCGGCGAACGGATCGGTCAGATCGCGCTGTGACCCGGGCGGCAGCGTGGCCACGGCGGTCAGGCTGGCGCCGAAGGGGACGTTGATCTTGGCCTTGGCGTTCACGGCCCAACCGTTGGCGTCGAGAATCGGGCCGAGGTTGCGTTTGCGCAGCTTGATGAAGGCCAGGATCATCGAAGGCCCGGAGATCATGGCCATCACGCCGAGCAACGCGCCGGCGATGGACATCGGCCCCATCTGCCCAATCTCCAGGAGTTTGCCGAAGATCAGGCCCACGAAGGTGCCAATCGAACCGAAGGCCACGCCCAAAGCCGCCACGGTGCCGACGTCCAGCTTCTTCGTCTTGTCCGCGGTCGCGGCCAAGGTCGCCACGTTGGCGAGGTTGGCGTTCGCCTCGGCGTCCGCCGCGGCCGCCCGTTTGCTGATCTGCTCCTCGATCAACCGGACGAGTTTTTTATATGGCGCCCAAAAGGCCTGCCGCAGGCTGATCGGACTGGAAACAATCTTCGTGATGGTGGCGTCGTAGTCGCGGCCCTGGCGGTCATAGAAGATGCCGTTGCGACCGACCATCAGGTCCTCGTCGTCGCCTTGCGAAAAAATGGCGACAATGCTCAGCTTCTCGCCCGTGGCCGGGCGCACGCAATCCAGGTAGGCCAGATATGCCCCCGCCAGGCCCGCCATGGTGGCGTGGCGGGCCGGGTCCGTGACTTTCAGACAGAGATCGCAGCTTCGCTGATCCAGGTAGAGTGTGCCGGCCTGGAAGATCGCCTTTTCCTTGCGGCTGTAAAAATCGCGGAACGACACAAAGTTGCGCAACAACTTTGCGAGGTCACGATGGTAGCGGATGAGTTGGTCCACCGTGGCGATGGCGTTGAAATTGCCCTCCTCGGCCTGGTCGCGGGCAAGCAGCGCCGCGATGGTTTCCCGGGCCTGACCCGCCAGGATTTCGGCCAACCGCGGGGCCCCGAGTTTCTCGACGGCGGTGGGCGGTTTGGCGGCAACGGCGGCGCGATAGGACGCGAACTGGGCATTCAGGCCCACCCATTCCGCCTCGGTGATTTCGGTGCGGCCGCCCAAGAGCGGTTGCACGACCTCGTTTTGGAAGGCAGTGATGAGTGCCGCCCAGGCGGGGTTGAGCCCGGCGCTCAAGGGCAGGGGCTTGTTCGCCTCGACGCGCGCCAGCGGGAAGCCGGCGATGTCGGCGTGAGTGAGGGTCAGGTCCTTGGCGCCCAGCGCCAGGTATTCCTTTTCCTCGCGATTAAGGGCGTTGATGGCCCGGGCGTCGAACTCGGCGAGGCGACACCGCGTGAAGTAATCATTCACCTTGGCCTGGACGGCGTCGAGCGCCGCGACGGCTTTGGCGACGTCAGCCACCGGGAGGACGCTGCCCGCGACCTGCACCGTTCGCCACCAGGTCAAATAGGCTTGGGCCTCCGTGAAGAATTGATCCACTTTGGCCTGACTCACGCCGGGCTTGCCGCTGCGGTCGGTTTCTGCGCCAAGCCCGGCGATGATGTCGGTGAGGACGGCCTTGGTGGCTTCATCCTCGGCGCTGTCGGCCGTGATGATGCCGTCGCCGTTAAAGTTGGTCTGGGTGGAAATCCGGTTGGTGTCGGTGGTGTCCTCAACGGTGATCGAATCGGCGCCCTGCTTGCCGAGGTGGGCGAGGATGGTTCGGGCTGAATTGAGGATGGCCTTGCCCTCCGGGTCGGTGTCATTGATGGCCGCCAGCGGCAGCGCCGGCGCGCCCTTGAGCAGATCGCCGGGATTCTTCAGCAGATTCCCCGCCCATTTCACGGCGGCAATGAGTTCCGGCGCCCGCACCCGGCCATCTTTGTCGGTGTCAATCAAACTCAGGGTCCTGGCGTCGAATTCCAACCCGTTGACGGGACAGGCGAGCGCGACCCAGAGTTTCTGGTCCAACTGGTCCAGCGCCATGAGGTCGGCGCCGGTTTCGAGGCGGACCTGATCAAAGCCGCCGACGCGGAAGAAATGCCAGGCGCGGTGGGGTGTGGCGGTGGCGGGACTGCAGGGCTGTGACATGGTGGTGTTTGATCGTAAACAGCGGCGGAATTATAGGGTCAATTCGATGGATTGCAAACACATCGCGGCGCCCGTCCGGGGCCGCCTTGCGGGTGAAGGCGCCCTGGTCTGGGCGCCGTGATTGATCGGCCCGGACCGATCGCAGCGACAGAACCTGGGTTTGCCCAGCCGTCGTTATTCGGTCACGTAGATCAGCCAACCCCGCAGCGGTTCCACGCTGACGGATTCGTCCGGACGCCAGCGCCGGGCTGGTTGAAAATCCTTCACTGCCGGCGCGATGAGCTGCACTTTGGTGGCGTCCAGACCCAGCGCCGGCCAGTCGATCTCGAGCCGCACATCGGTCTTCTCCTTCGCCCAACTCGCGAGGGCGATGAGGGTTTTGCCCGCCTTGACGTAAGCGGTGGCCAGCACGTCGTCGCGGCCCGTGCGCACCGGACAACGAGCGTCCCACCAGCCCAGCATCCGCGCGTCCGCAATGCCAAAATCGTCCCACACGCGCCACACCGGATGCGGGTCAGCCGCGTCGGTCCAGGGTGCCCGGGCGGTCATGCCAAAGACCATGCCGCGCCAGCGGTTGCCGCCGTCCTGGAGCATGTCGCCCATCAGTCCGAACGGGATCCCGCTGCACTCCACCAGCCACTGGGCCGGCGACATCGCGTCGTAGTCGAAGCTCTCGCCGAACCACAACCGGTTCACGTAGGGGAAGAACTCGGTGTATTGCACCGCCGGACCTCGCGAGAACCCCGTGTTCGAGTGAAGGTCAATCAGGCAGCCCGGCCGGGCGGCGTCCATCACGTGGCGCATCCGCTTGAGAATGGTCCGGTCGTAAGCCACGTCGTCGAGGTAAAGGCCGTCAATGGGCACGTTGCGCACGAGCCAGTTGAGCCCCTCGACGTAAAAGTTGTACCAGCGTGATGCGCCGCTCGTCAGGACGGCGGCGTCCACCTGACCGCCCTCGACCTGGGTGTACCACGCCGGCGTGTATCCGCTGGCGAGATGCTCGCGGAGCCACGGGTAGCCGCCGCCCGGCCCGCCCGCCAACACTTCGTCGCCCAGGCTGCGCAACGCCCACAATTCCGGCAGCCGCGACGTCAACTCGCGCACCGTGTAGTAGATCTTCACCTTCTGGCCGCGCGCCTGGTTCGTGCGGCAGAACTCCCGCAACCGGTCCACCGCGAGGAACGGATAATTGATGAACGGGTTCGGCAACGTGGCGTGGTGGACGTTGATGACGTTCACGTCGTCGGGAATGGCGCCGGCGGCGTGCCAGTAGCGCTCGCGGAAATGGGTGGCCGGATCGAGGGGTTTTACCGGCGTGACCAGGAGGGCGAAATCGAAGGTGCTTTCCTCGCCGGCCTTCAACTCGAGCGGGCCGGTGAACACCTGAACCAACACTTCATTGCTGGCACCGCGGGTGATGCGGACACCGCCCTTGCCGTCGTTGAACCAACTGGGCGGCGGCTTCGGGTGGTAGAGGTTTTGCATGGGACCTTCGTAGCTGCTGCCAAGCAGCTTGACGTGCAGCCCGCCTTGCGCGTTGCCGATCCAGAAGCTGTTGAACGGCCCATCCCAGTGCCACACGAGATTCGTCGGCGTAGGGCCGGCACGCCGGCCGAGGCCCATGAACCAGGTGGCCATTTCCGCCCGCAGCGGGATTTCAAGCGTCAGATTCGTCGCGGCGACCCGTTGGTCGGCTCTCAACGTCACACGACAACCGATTCGACCGTCGAAGTCCACCACCGACTGTTCCGAGATTGAACAGCCTTTGAGTTCGGCTCGCCAACCTCGGCCCATTACCAGGGTTCCGTCCGCCTCCCGAATCGCCGGCCCCAACAGTTGGTCAAAAAACTCGCCCTCCGCAACGCCGCCCCCGCGATCAATGCGACACCGAACCGGCTCCGCCAGCAAGGAATGTCCGTCGCATTGGATCGTTGAAGGCAGATTGCCTGTCTGGAAGCCGATTTCCCGTCCGAGGCAGCGCACCGTTCTTGGCATCAATTCCGTTTGCGCGCTCCGGACCAGTTCCAGTGGCCGATACGGGGCCGTCGCTTCGCCAGATTCGCTTCCCAGCGTTGAATCCAGCCACCTTAGCCGCGACAGCCGCCACAGATCGCCGTCACCGTGGTCAGCCAGTTCGGTCGGCCGCACGGTGAGCACCAGTTCTACGTTCGATGGCGGCGCGTTCGTCGGGCGGATCGTGACCGCCGCGGTATGCTCGCCGGGCCGCGCAGCGGGCGGCACGTCCACGCCAAACCACAGCGCCTGCACGCGGTCCCGCGGCACATTCAGCCGCCGGTGAAACGACTGGCCGTCCCAGTTGGTGCCGCCGGTGTTGAAACAGCGCAGCCATTTCGCAATTTCACCGCTGAACTCCACGTCCAGCCCGGCGAGATTCGTCCGCGCGGCCCAGACGCCAATCTGGAAAACGTAGAACTCGTTCCGTTGCGCCTCGCCGTGAAAGACGTTCGTCGGTCCCGATCTGGCCCACTTCAGCGGCAGGTCGTCCGTCATCCGGATGGGAAACCGGCGATCCTCGGGAAACAGGAGATAGGGGACGGGACTGCGGCTGCGCCAAGGCTGCGTCTCATCCCGCGTGGCGACGATTTCCATCGGGTAAAAGCGGTCGAACTCGGTGCGCGCCTCGAACCGGAGCACGGTGGCGACCGGCAAACTGTTCTTCGTGCCGGGCTGACGAGCCTTCCACGCCGGGTCGGCCGTTTCCTTTGCCGGGAAGTAATCGCCGTTGTAGCTGCCCCAGCCCTGTTGCGCCGGATAAGGCAGGTAATAAACGAAGTAATCCCCCGGCCCGCTCACCGGTTCGAAAGCCACCGTTCCTGCAAAGCGGTCGCCGCTCAACTGGACCACATTCGTCACGCGCTGGCTGGTCGCCGCGTCCACGACGACGATCGCCTTCCGTTCCGGGTCATGGTCGCGTCGGCGCCACGGGATGTGGGCCATCACGGCGTTGGTCTTTTGCCCGACGTGGACCACGGCCCGGTGATTGCCGAGGCCGTCCGGCCACGGCTGGCCGGCGACGGCATAAGGGGCTTCGTCCAGTGCATGACCTGCCGGGGTGATCAGTAGCAGAACCAGAGCGGCGGTGGTGGAAGGTCGGAAAAGTTTCATGATGATAGCGACCAAGGCGGTGGATTTATAGGCAACATAGCCGAATTCCACCAAAGGATGAAGCAGTAAAGCATCTTGACCCGCGGACCTGAGCCGAGGACCCCACCGTGAAATGCTCGCCGTGCCCTCCGGACCGGCATGCACGACTGGCCGCACGCATGTCCGCACCGAAACAGGCCGTCACCGACGCAATGCGCGCTTTGTTGTGGTGCTGTTGACATGCGCCGGTCAGGACGGATAAGTTCGCCGCCAACGTTCCAATCGCCATGAAAAGGACCGCCGCCATCCTGTGCCATCTGTTTTTCGCCGCCGCCCTGGGCCTGAGTCTCGGTTGCGTGGACATCAGCATCGGCAGTCACCGTTCGGCCCCGCCGCCGCCCCCGGTGCCGGCGCCGATGCCACCGCCGGTCACCAACGCGGACGACGCCGCCACCGTGGCCGAGGTGGACGCCGCGTCGCGGCTGAGCTTCGACGCCGGCCGGTTGGAGACGCTCTGCGCCATCGCCCAGCGCCCCGGCCTCAGCCCGGCCGTCCAGGTGCACCTGATCAACGTCGGTTACCGCTGCCTGAACTTTGACTCTTCAAAGCAGGTTCTGCTGCAGAAGATCATCGCCAATCCCGCCTTCGGCTCCGCCGCCCGGCAGGCGGTGGTTTCCCAGTTGAACTGCCTGGCCTTCGATTCCACACGGCAGGCGATTCTCCACGAAGTGAATCAGCGGCAGTCGGCGCCCTGATTGCGGACGTGGTGGCAGCAGGTCGGGTTTCCGCCGTCGTTGCCGGGTGCAGGCGGGCAAGCCTGCCGTCGCTTGGGATGGACAACCCGGCCGGACGCCTTATTCTCGCCCCCGCTTATGGCAAATACCACGACGGAAGCGGGCGTTGTACCGACGGACTTGGGCTTCGCCATGCCCGCCGAGTGGGAACGGCACGCCGCCACCTGGCTCGGCTGGCCGCACAACGAAACCGACTGGCCGGGCAAACTCGACACCATCCGCTGGGTCTATGGCGAGATGGTCCGCCAGATCGCGCCCGGCGAAACCGTCCGGCTTCTGGTCCGCCACGCGGCCGACGAACGCCGGGCGCGCAGCTATCTTGCCCGCGCCGGCTGCGACCTCCGGCGGGTCGAGTTCATCCGTCATCCCACCAACCGCGGCTGGACCCGCGACACCGGTCCCATTTACGTCCGCCGCCGCCAGGGCCGGCGGATCGAGACCGCCATCGTCCATTTCCATTTCAATGCGTGGGCGAAGTACGACGACTGGCAGAAGGACCGGAAGGTGCCCGAAACCGCGGCCAAGCGGTTCCAACGGCCCCTGTTTCATGCCACCTGTCGGGGCCGGGACTTCATACTCGAAGGCGGCGGCATCGAGGTCAACGGCCGCGGCACCCTCCTCACCACCGAGGAATGCTGCCTTGACCCCAAGGTGCAGGTTCGCAACCCCGGCCTGACCCGCGCCGATTACGAGGCGACGTTCCAACGCCATCTGGGCATCACCCACGTCGGCTGGCTCGCCGCCGGGCCCGTCGGTGACGACACCCACGGGCACATTGACGATATCTGTCGCTTCGTGAATCCGCGGACCCTCGTGCTCATCCGCGAGACGAACCGGCGGGACATCAATTACCGACCACTGGCGGAGAACTGGGAACGCATCGCCGACCTCCGGCTCGAAGACGGCTCCCGACCGGAAGTCGTCGCGCTGCCCATGCCCGCGCCCCTGCATTTCGGCGACTGGCGGTTGCCGGCCAGCTACGCGAATTTCTACATCGCCAATGCCGCGGTGATCGTCCCGACGTTTAACGATCCGAACGACCGTGTCGCCCTGGGCATCCTTGGTGAGCTGTTCACCGACCGGCCGGTCGTGGGCATCCATGCCGTGGACCTGGTGCTTGGCTTCGGTTCGCTGCACTGCCTCACGCAGCAGGAACCCGCCGCCGGGTAAGGCCGCCGGCCCCGCGGCGTTGCTTGCCGCGCGCGGCCCGCCCTGGCATCCTCGCCCCTCATGCGCGCATTCATCCGCTCCTGGACGGAAAGCGTCGAAACCTTCGCCCTGGAGGTCATCTTCGGGCAGCGCCAGGGCAAGCGCGCCGTGCTCCTGCGGGGGCTGCTGTACTTCCTGTCGTACCTGTTTGCCGCCGCCGTGGTCATCCGCCGGTTTCTTTACGACGTGCGGATTCTGCGCGACCGCACCATTGGCGTGCAGGTGATCGCCATCGGCAATCTGACGGTCGGCGGCACTGGCAAGACCCCGGTGGTGGAGAAGTTTGCCCGGGAGCTGAAAGACCAGGGCCGCAACGTCGCCATCCTCTCGCGCGGCTACCGGTCGCGCCCCAAGCCGATCACAATCCAACTGCTCGACCGCCTCATGCTGCGCGCCGACACCACGCCGCCGCGGGTTGTCTCCGACGGCAAATCGCTGCTGCTGGACTCCGAAACGGCCGGCGACGAGCCGTACATGCTCGCCTCGAATCTTCAGGACGTGGTGGTGCTGGTGGACAAGGACCGCGTCAAGAGCGGCCTCTACGCCATCGAGCATTTCGGCTGCGACACGCTGCTGCTCGACGACGGCTTCCAGTATTGGCGGTTGCGCGGCCGCCGGCACGACATCGTCCTGGTGGATTGCCAGGCGCCGTTCGGGAACGAATTTCTCCTGCCCCGCGGCACGCTGCGCGAACCGCCCCGGCACCTCGCCCGCGCCAGCACCATCTTCATCACCAAGAGCGACGACAACACCGCCGAGCTGAGGAAACGCATCAAGCGCCTGAATCCCGAGGCCGCGATCGTCGAGTGCGTCCACCGCCCGCTTTTTTTTGAGGACGTCTTCAGCGGCGCCCGGCATGGACTGGACCTGATCCAGGGCCGGCGGGTGGCTTCGCTCAGCGGCATTGCGTTTCCGCAGAGCTTCGAGCAAAGCCTCGTCAAGCTGGGCGGCGAGCTGGTTTACAGCAAACGGTTTGCCGACCACCACCGCTTCACCCAGCAGGAGGTGCTGAACGTCATCAATCGCAGCAAAAAGCGACAGGCGGAGCTCATCGTCACCACCCAGAAGGACGCGGTGCGCTTCCCGAAACTGGACCGTCGCGACCTGCCGATTTACTTCATGCGGGTTGAGATCCAAATTATTCACGGCGCGCGCGACTTCCAGGAATGCGTCCGCCAGATTTGCTTCCACTGAGCCGATGGAAACGCTGCTCTACCTGGCCGCCCGCGCGGTGGTCACGCTGGTCCAGGCGCTGCCCCTGCGGTGGGTGGCGCGCCTGGGCCGCCTGGGCGGAGCTGTCGCTTGGACGCTCGACGGCCGCCACCGCCAGGTCGCCATCGAAAACCTCACGCACGCCTTCAGCGGCGAGCAATCACCGGCTGCGATCCGCCGCCTCGCCCGCGAAAACTTCCGGCGCATCGGCGAAAACTACGCCGGCGCGATCCGGACCGCGGCGATGTCCGCCGGGGAGGTGCGCACCGTGCTCAGCGTGGCCGGCAGCGAGAAAATCCTCCGCCGGCTCGGTCCGCAGCCCGGCTCGTGTGTCATCGCCATCGGGCATTTCGGCAATTTCGAGCTGTATGCGCGCGCCAATCAGGAAGCGTCGCACCTCCAGTTCGCCACCACCTATCGGGCGTTGCGCCAGCCGGCGCTCAACCGTTTGTTGCAGGAACTCCGCGGACGCTCGGGCTGCCTGTTTTTTGAACGTCGCACCGAGTCCGGCGCCTTGAAGGAAGCCCTGACACGCCAGCCGGTGATGGTCGGGTTTCTCGCCGACCAACATGCCGGCGACCGGGGGCTGCGACTCCCCTTCCTGGGCCGTGATTGTTCGACGACGGCCGCCCCCGCCGTGTTTGCGCTGCGCTACGGGCTGCCCGTCTTCACGGCGATCTGCTACCGCGTCGGACTGGCGCGCTGGCGGATCGAGGTGGGCGACGAGATTCCAACCGAGGAGGCCGGCCATCCGCGGCCGGTCGAGGCCATTTCGCTCGACATCAACCGCGCCTTCGAGCTGGCCGTGCGCCGCGATCCCGCCAACTGGTTCTGGGTCCATCGCCGCTGGAAACCCGGCAAGTACCGCCGTGCCGCCCCGCCTCCGCCCGACGCCGCCTCTCCGGTGGCCACGCCGTCCCCGCCATGACCCCGATCCTTCCCGCGCCCCGCCGCCTGCTCGTGCGCGGCGTGAACTGGCTGGGCGATGCGGTCATGGCCACGCCCGCCCTCGCGCGCCTGCGCGAGGCGCTTCCCAACACGCACATCACGCTGCTCACGCCCGCGAAACTCGCCGATCTCTGGCAGCACCACCCGGCCGTGGATGCGGTCATGGCGTTTCCAACGGAGGAAACACTTTTCCAGGTTGCCCGCGAGCTTCGCGACCGGAACTTCGACGCCGGCCTCGTGCTGCCCAACTCGCCCCGCTCGGCGCTCGAACTGTGGCTCGCCGGCATCCCGCGCCGGATCGGCGCCGCCGCGTCCTGGCGCACCTGGTTCCTCACGGAAGCCGTCGCTCCCCGGCCGGGTGCGAAGCCCATGCACAAACGCTCCAACCGCGAAATCCACCGCCTCACGCCGGCCGCCGCGGCGCCCTTGCCGCCGGCCGCACCGAACCCGACCGACGCCGCGGCCCATCAGCTCCACCATTACCTGCACCTGGCCGCCGCGCTCGGAGCCAATCCGGCCCCGCTCGCGCCGCACCTTGGGGTCGTGCCCGCCGAACTCGCCGCCGTCCGCGCCCAATTCGATCTCCGGCCGTCGCGTTCGTGGCTCGGGTTGAATCCCGGAGCGGAATACGGGCCGGCGAAGCGGTGGCCCAGGGACCGATTCGCCGCGGTGGCGCGGGAGGTGGCGGCCTGGCCCGGTTGGGGCGTCGTCCTGTTCGGTGGCGCCGGCGATGTCGCCCTGGCCAACGAGATCGAATCCGCAATCCGCCTGCCCGCGATCGAAGTCCGCAATCTCGCCGGCCGCACGTCGCTCCGTGAACTGGTCGCCGCCCTCGCCCTCTGCCGGGTGGTGGTGACGAACGACACCGGCCCGATGCATCTTGCCGCCGCCGTGGGCGCGCCCGTCATCGCGCTCTTCGGCAGCACGTCGCCTGAGCTGACGGGTCCCGGCCTGCCGGGTGACCCGAGACATCGTGTGGTGCGGACGAAGGTCCCGTGCGCGCCGTGCTTTCGTCGCGTTTGCCCGATTGACTTCCGGTGCCTGAACCGGTTGGGCGTTGAGGCCGTGATCCCGCTGATCCGCACGCTGACTGGCGACCCGGTCCGATGAACCGGATGGCCCGCCCCGCCTTCACGAATTCACTTGCCCGCCCGGCGCGGCGGCAGGCTTAATCCGGTCACGATGACCCGTCACGCAAATGCGTTCCGCTCCCGGTTCAACCGGTGGTTTCCGCGGGCGACGCGGAGGGCGATCCGCTGTGCCGGGCTCATGGTCGGGTTGCTCGGCGTCGCGGGCTTCGCGTCGGACACGGCCCCCGCCAGGCCGGTCAGTTACGACGATGACGACACGGTCGCGGCGGGGCCCAAAATGTCGCCGGGCGAAACCGCCGCCCGCAAGGCCTGCTCGATTTGCCACGTTTGTCCCGAACCGACGATGCTGGACCGCCGGCATTGGAAAGAGCAACTCCTCCCGCGGATGTCGGTCCAACTGGGCGTCGCCAAACCCGATTATGCCAGCTCACCCGAGGGCGAACTGATTCGCGAACGCAAAATCTACCCGGAAAAGCCGCGCATTCCCGTCGAGGACTGGCCGCTGATCGAGGAATTCTACCTGGCCAACTCGCCCGAAAAACCGCTGCCCCAGATTGCGCACGAGCCAATTGAACTCGGTTTGGAGCATTTTCGGGTCGAGCCGCCGCGCTTCCGCCTGGACCCGCCGACGACGACGCTCGTCCGCATCAGCCCGAAAACGCACCGGCTGTTCGTCGGCGACGACCATTCGAAGTCGCTCTACATTCTCGATGCGAACGGCAACCGGCTGGAAACGATTCCGTTGGGGAACGTCCCGGCCGATCTGGTCGAAACCGACGAGGGTATCTGGGTGACGTGCGTGGGCAGTTTTCCGCCCACCGAGCACTACATCGCCGCGCTGTTTTTCCTGGAACGAAAGGGCGACAGCTTCGGGCCGCCGAAGACGATCTTGAAGGACCTGCCGCGCTCGACCCAGGCGGTGTTTGCCGACTTCAACGGGGACGGGAAGACCGACTTCGCCCTGTGCATGTTCGGCAACCTCACCGGCCGCTTTTCGTGGTTCGAGAACCTGGGGGACGGCCAGTATCGCGAGCACGTTCTCTCCACCAAGGCCGGCGCCATCCACGCCGCTGTGTATGACTTCAACGGCGACGGCAAACCGGACCTCGCCATGCTGATGTCGCAGGAAACCGAGATGATGTCCATCCTCATCAACGACGGCCGGGGCAACTTCACCACGCACAGCCTCTGGCAGAGATCCGCGCCCTGGGGGCACAACACTTTCCAGCTCGTGGATTTCAACAAGAGCGGCAAAATGGACTTCCTCGTCGTCAACGGTGACAACGGCGAGTTCGATAGCCCGCTGAAGAACTACCACGGCATCCGGCTGTACGAAAATCAGGGCAATTTGCAGTTCAAGGAGACATTTTTTTATCCCCTCAACGGCGCCTATGGCGTGGCCGCCCGCGATTACACCGGCAGGGGCCGGCTGGACATCGCCGCCATCTCCTTCTTCCCGGACTACGACAACAACCCGCGGGAGAGCTTCGTTTACCTGGAGAATCAGGGCGGCCTGAAGTTCAAGGCTTCGACGTTCCGGGAGTGCATTGCCGGACGTTGGATCGTCATGGATGCCGGCGACCTCGACGGCGACGGCAAGGACGATATCGTGCTCGGGTCTTACATCTACGCGCCGAGCCCGGCGCCGGCGTTCCTGACGGAGACCTGGAAGAAGCAGGGGCCGTCGGTCCTGATCCTGCGCAACACCTCGCCGCGGTGAACGGCGGGTCTTCGCAGGCGGGCGGCCCCAGCCGCGATTTGCTTGTTTCCCGGGGCGGGAAGCCGCATCCTGTTTGGGCGATGAGTCGCGTCCTTGCAAGTGAAAACCGGTCGAACGCCGCTGGAAAAAAAGCGGCGGCGAAAGCGGCTTGAACGCCCGATGAAGGACAGTTTTTTCACCGAACTAAAGGCGTTGATCGCCGAAGCCAGCCGGCTGCAAACGTCCGGCTTTGGTGACCAGGAGCCGGAGGAAGCCACCAAGCAACTCCTGCTTGAACCGTTCCTCCACGCGCTCGGCTTCGCTTCGGAAGCCAACTACGTCCGCGAATTCAAAATCCTTGGCGATTCCGTGGATTACCTGCTCAAATCCGAGCGCCCGCTGGTTTTCGTCGAAGCCAAGAGCCTGCTCGACAAAGCCGGGAATCTCTTTGAAACGCATCAAGAGCAGGTCCTCCGTTACATCCGCAACTACCGGGTCAGCCCCGAGCAGACGGCGATGGACCAGCCGGTTACCTGGATTCTCCTCACCAACTTTGCGCAGTTCCATCTCGTGCGCGTCAGCGAAGCTGCGCCCACGTTTTCCTTCACGCTCGCCGAGCTCTGGCCGTGCCGCGAGCAGCTCTGGGATTTGCTCGCGCTCGAAAATCTCGAAGCCGGGCGCATCGAGGAACTTTATGACCAGCAGCACCAGGCCACGTTGGATCAGCGTTTCCTGACCGACCTCAAACGCTGGCGGCTCATGCTGGCCAACGGTTTCGCGCTACGGAACCAGGCCCTCCCGCTCGCCGAGCTCACCCTCGCCAGCCAGCAACTGCTCAATCGTTTCCTCCTGTGCCGCATGTTGGAAACCAACCGGCTTATCGAGTGGAACAAACTCGCCCGGGCCTATTCGAGCTACGAAGTGTTTCACGGTGACTTCACGGATAAAGCTTTTGCGGAATTCCTGCGCGAATCCATTTTCACCGAGGTCAAAAAGAAGTTTAACACCGAGCTGTTCCAGCAGCCGCTCCTGTGCGACACGCTGCCGCTCGACAACAGCGTCCTGTCCATGCTCGTCGGCCACGAGCCGCTCTCGCCCGAAGTCGCCGCGACGTGCGGCTTTGAGTCCGGGCGGGGTGAGTTGACTTCCTTCCGCCACCTTTACAGCTACGACTTCAGCCGCATGTCGGCGGACGTAATGGGCGCGGTCTATGAACGCTTTCTTGCTCATAAACTTTCCCAGAACGGCGGACGCGTCGTCATTGAGGACACCGACGAACTTCGCAAGAAGGAAGGCATCTATTACACGCCGAAATACATCGTGGACTACATCGTCGCGCACACACTTGGCGAAAAGACCAGGCCCGTCCTGGCCGAGGCGAAGGCCTTGCTCGGCTACAAAAACTACCAAGCGGCGTTCGCCAAAATCTGCGAGCTGGCACAGATCAAAGTCCTCGACCCCGCGATGGGTTCCGGCTCGTTCCTGCTCGGCGCGTTCGACCATCTCATCGCCGCCTATGCCGATTACAACGCGGAGTGCCGGCGCCACAAGGGCGAGCGCAATGGCCGCGGACTGCTTTTCGATGCGCCCGACGCCATTGCCGAAGAGGTGAAGGACGTCGCGCTCCATGTGCTGACCGAGAATCTGCATGGCGTGGACCTGGACACGCAGGCGCTGGAAGTCGCGAAGCTCAACTTCTGGATCCGCTACATGGCGGTCGAGCGCGACGCGATGCGCAAACGCATCCAGTTTGAAAGAGGCCGCACCGCCGCGCTCAACCTGCTGCCCACGCTGGTCGCCAATTTCAAGCACGGCAACTCGCTCATCGCCGACGCAGCCGTGGCCGGCGCGGCGGCGTTCGACTGGGCGAAAGAGTTTCCCGTAGGACAGGCGTCGCGCCTG
>JBEKGJ010000049.1:0-38641 GCA_050012855.1 Verrucomicrobiota bacterium
TTCGGCGCGGGCGGAGGTGGTGGCTTTGGACAAGCCGGTGGCGCCGGCGCGGGCTTCCAAAACGCGCAGGGCAAGGCGCTCTTCTTCAATGATCGCACCGGCCTCCTGCTCGTTCGCGCGACCTTGCAGGACTTGGACATCATTGACCAGGCCATCCAGACCTTGAACCGGACACCCGATCAGGTGACGATTGAAGCCAAGTTTGTTGAAATCGGCCAGGACGACGCCAAGGCGCTGGGCTTCAACTGGTTCCTCGGCAACATGAATATGTTTGGCGGTAATGTTGGTATGCAGGGTGGCACGGCGCCGTCCTACTCCGGCAACCCCAGCGCCGCCAACCCTTATGGCACTTTCCCTGGCACCTTCGGCGTGCCTTCTCAGGCGCCCAATTCGACCACGGACCAGCTCCTCACCGGCGGTCTCCGCGAGAGTCAGGCCGGCAGCACTTCCATCCCGACGGTCGGGACGATTACCGGCATCATGACCGACCCGCAATTCCGGGTCGTGATCAACGCGCTGGAACAACGCAGCGGCACGGATGTGTTGTCCGCTCCGAAGGTCACGACGGTCAGCGGCCGGCAGGCACAGATCCAGGTCATCGAGTTGCAGAACATCGTCGTTTACAACAGCGCCAACGCCCTCGGCGGCGGAGTGGGCGGCGTGACGACCGGTACCACCGGCACCGTCACCAGCGACCGCAACGTCAAGGCCGGATTCGAGTCGGTGGATACCCAGACGATCCTGGAAAAAGTGGCCGGGCTTCCGATCACCCGCTGGCATTACACCAACGACCCGGTGACGCCGCATGTCGGCCCGATGGCCCAGGATTTCAAGGCGATCTTCAACTTGGGTCGTGACGACAAGTCCATCGCCATCGTGGACGAAGGCGGCGTGGCGCTGGCGGCCATTCAGGGCTTGAACCAGAAGCTGGAACAGCAAATCAAGGCCAAGGATGCCGAGATTCAAGACCTGAAGCAAAGCGTGGCCGAGTTGAAAAAGCTCGTGCAATCGCTCGCCGAAAAGAAGTGAGGCCGCTACGAAACCAATGGCCTGCCCGGAGGTGTTCCTGGCCGGCCGGCAAGATATAAACGAAGCACTTCCAATGAAACGCATAACGCTCTTGACAGCCCTGGTGGCGGTGGCGTGTTTTTCCGGATCCGCCCTCGCCCAGGTGGTGAACTCGGCCGCCGCGACCTCGCTCATCGCGCCGCAGACGGCGATCATCCCATTGGGACCGACGCTGGACGTGCTCCCCAACGTGTCGGCCGACGGCTACACGATCCAGATGAACCTGATGCCGACGTTGACGGAATTCCTCGGCTACGACTCTCCGGGCCAGTTCCAGACCCAGGTGGGCCAGTTGCAGGCGCCGCTGCCGCTGCCGCGCTTTCGCGTTCGCCAGGTGACCACGAGCGCGATTGTCTGGGACGGACAGACGATTGTCCTCGGCGGTTTGATTTCCGAAGAAGTTCAAAAGACCAAGGACAAGGTCCCCATTATGGGCGATCTGCCCCTGGTTGGCCGCCTGTTCCGCAGCGAAACTTCCTTTTCGTCGAAGAAGAACCTGATGATCTTCGTCACGCCCACGCTGATTGACCCGGCGGGCAACAAGATTCATAGCGAGGACAATCTGCCTTACGACCCGAACAAGATTCCGGCGCAAACGGCTCTCGCGCAGTAGTGCGGTGGCCGCCGGCCGTCGGCCAATTTCCTGGCGAAAGACGGGCGTCGGCCCGTCCTTTCTTTTTGGCTCGACGCTGGCCTGGGCGGTTTCCCGAAATTGACATGGCCCTTGGTGCTACCATCCCGTCTCACGCGCAAGACCCCGGCGGGTCCGCGCGTCGTCTCCTGTTGGTGGACGGGCACGCCTACGCCTACCGGTCGTTCCACGCCATCCAGCGGTTGACCTCGCCGGCCGGCCAGCCGGTCAACGCCATCTTCGGCTTTGTAAAATCCATCGCCCGGCTGCGCGCGGACTTGCAGCCGACGCATTGCGCGGTGGTCTGGGACGGTGGGTTGGCGGCCGAACGCATCGCCCTCCTGCCGGGTTACAAGGCCACGCGCCCGCCAATGCCGGAAACCCTGGCCGGTCAACTGGACGAAATCGTCGCCTGGGTCAACGCCAGCGGGGCGACGTCGCTGTGCCGCGACGGCGTGGAAGCGGATGACTGGATCGCCGCGCTGGCGGCGCGGTCCGCCGCCGCCGGAGCGATGGTGGTGATCGCGAGCAGCGACAAGGACTTCATGCAACTGGTGTCGCCGGCGATCACGCTGGTGAACCCGGCCGAGAAGCACAGCCGCCAGTGGACCGCCGCCGAAGTCCGCGAGAAAACCGGCGTCGCCCCCGGGCAAATCGTGGACTGGCTCAGCCTGGTGGGCGACAGCGTGGACGACATTCCGGGCGTGCCGGGGGTCGGCCCCAAGACCGCCACCGCGTTGCTCGATCGCTTCGGCTCCTGCGAAGCCCTGCTTGCGCGGGTGGACGAGATCCAACCCGAGCGCATCCGGGAGGGAGTGCGCGCCGCGGCCGGGACTCTGCGCCGGAACCGGACGTTGATCGCATTGCGTATCGATATGGGGGGCGACGTCGGGTTTGAGCGCCTGGCGGTCCGGCCACCCGATACCGGTCGGTTGCGGGAATTGTTTGGTCGCTGGGGGTTCCGGTCGCTGTTGCGCGAGTTGGACGGAGTGCCGGCGACCCAGCCGGATTTGTTCGCCGGGAGTTGAGGTTTTTCTGCGGAATTCGTGCGGGTTGGGAGGACGGGTGGCGGAGATGGCAAACGATGTGCTGCATTAAACGGGTTGGATTCCGCTGAAACCGGGCGCCACCGGACGTGCCGCGTCTCGCGGATCGGGTGGCGGCGGAACAAACGGGCGATGTGAAAGTGGTTGTGAAACGCGGATTTTTCGGAAGAAAACGTGGACAAAGAAAGGGTGCTTTGCTAGAAAGCGGCAATCTTATGTCATTCATGTTGAGCGCCGGTAGGCGGCTGGTTCTACTGGGCGTGGCCTCGTTTGCCACCGTGGCGGCGCTGGCCCAGTCCGTCTTCACGCCTCAGGGCGGCGAATACTCCTTGACGCTGCAGTTGGTGGGTGATCAGACGCGCCCCGGCGTCAGCCTGGGCTCCAGCGGCGCCGGTTACGTGGTCTGGCAGGATAACGTCACCGACGGCGATGGCCTCGGCATCAGCGCCCAGGCGTTGAACAATTACCTCTCCCCGATCCCGTCCCGGTCTTTCCGCGTCAACCAACAGGGTGCCGGTGACCAGGAAAACCCGGTGGTCCAAGTGTTCGCCGACGGGAGTGCGGTCTTTGTCTGGCAGGGCGGTGCGCAGGGCAATCAGCAAATCTTCGCCCGTTTCGTCGCCGCCGACGGCACGTTCAGCACCGGCGACATCCAGGTCAACACCACGACCAACGCCCAGCATGGCAATCCTTCCGTGGCCCTGCTCAAGGACGGTTCGCTGCTCGTTGTGTGGGCGAGCGACCAGCTTGATCGCCAAGTGACGGGTTCCGACCCGCTTGCCGGAGCGTTCGACCCCGTCTACCACGTGCCCGTCGTCCACCATCTCGACCGTCCCTATTTCGATGTCTTCGGCCAGCGGATGTCCGCCACGGGTCAGAAGTTCGGCGTCGAGTTCTTGGTCAATCAGACGACCGTCCTCAACCAGAGATCACCGGCCGTCGCCGGAATGGACGACGGCGACTTCCTTGTGCTCTGGGCGGGCGACAATCAGCAGGGCAACCCGCGGGTGGACATTTACGGCCGGCGCTACGGTTCCTCCGGCTTCGCGCGGGGGGGCGAGTTCATCCTCAATTCCTCGACGAATGTGTGCGCCAACCCGGCGGTGATTGCCGCGCCCAACGGCACAGCCCTGGCCGCCTGGGCTGAACTGGACCTCAACAACCGGACGGACGGTTGGAACGTGGTGGCCAGCCAGATCGCCACGGATGGGAGCATCCTCACGTCCGAAGCCGTCATCAACACCCGCAACCCCGGCAAGCGCTTCGCGCCCCAACTCGCGCGCGCCGGCAGTGAGTTCATGGCGGTCTGGACCAGCGACTGGCAGGACCTTTCCCGGGAAGGCGTCTATGGCCGTTTCCTCAAGGCCGACAGTTCTCCCGACAGCGACGAGTTCCTGGTGAATACCACCACGATCAGCCGACAGATCCAGCCCGCGGTGGCGAGCAACGGAAGCGACAAGTTCCTCGTCGTCTGGTCCAGCTTCACGGGGCTGGACTTTGGTTACGAGGTTTTGGGCCAGCGCTACAGCGCCGACCGGACGCTCGCGCAGCCGGCGCCGCCGTCAGTCTCGCCGCTGGACTCCTATTCCCTGCTCGTGAGCTGGCCGGACCTGGCGGGCTACACGAACGTGACCTACCTCGTCTATCCGGACGGTTCGACCACGGCCTCCCCAACTACGAACGACTATCAGATCGTGCGCGGTCTGGCGCCCGGGAGTACTCATTCGTTCCAACTGGCCTACGACCTGGGCAACGGCTCGGTTTCGCCGGTTTCTTCCGCCACGACGAACACGACCTGGGGACCCGACTTGAACTACGACGGGTTGCCGGATGACTGGCAGGCCAAGTATTGGGGGCCGGATCCCAGCAAGTGGCCCGCGCCGACCGCCGACAGCGACGGTGACGGAGTCTCGAACCTCAATGAGTTCCTCGCGGGCACCGACCCGACGGATCCAAACAGCGTGTTGAAGACCAGCATCGCGCCGGTCGCCCTGGGCATCCTGGTGAATTGGAACTCGGTGCCGGGGCAGGTCTATCAGGTGCAATCCTCCTCCGACTTGAAGACGTGGACCAATCTGGGCAGCCCGCGCTTCGCTCCCGGGAACACCTGCTATTTGCTGGTGCCCGCCCCGGCCGCTTCCTCTACGACCACGTTCTACTCCTATCGCGTCATCCGAATTCGCTGACCTATGTTACGCTTGTTGAAAGGAATTTGTTTCGGCCTGTTGCTGGTGGGCGGGATCGAGAAGGTCTCCGCCTTCGCCATGCTCGGCCCGTACGCCACCTGGCAGGTGCCATTGATCGGCTATGGCCTGACCACCGGTACCGCCGACATTGGCGGCCCGCAGAACCTGGGCGAGGAATATCGCTACAATATCCCGACGCTGACCTACGCGTACGACTCGGCCTTTCTCAATTATTTCGGCACCAACGGCATTGCCGAGATCGAGCAGGCGATGAAGTCGCTGAACGACCTGCCTCCCTTTTCGCAGATGAGCCCCGACCTCACCGAGTATCCGAACGACACGCGGCGCTTCAATTACCAGGCCAATGCCTTGGGGTTGCTTGACCTGAAAGCCACGGCGATGGGCAGCTTGCTCGAGGAACTCGGCCTGGCGGGGCCCGAGCGTTACGCTTGGTGCCTCCGTAATCGCTACGTGGACCCGGCCAATGTTCCATGGTACACGGTCATCAAACGCAATTTCGATCCGGTGACTTGGGAGCCGACCTCCTACGTCAACGGCGCGCTGTTCACGTACACGATCGGAGTCGTTGACACCGTTCCCGACTATGATGCCATCGAACTGGAAACCGATCCCAACCTGCCCAATACCTCTTCAGTTGCGATCTACAACGAGGCTGCTTTCAACACGGTTGACACGACCGGTGAGTTCGTCACGTCGGATTATGGCATGTTCTATACCGGGTTTACGCGCGACGACATCGGCGCCCTGCGTTATCTCTACCGGTCGTCCAACTGGAACGTCGAGCAACTGGCGACCAACGCGATCGCCGCGGCGAATGGGGCCCAGGGCGGCCTCATCGGCGGCGGCGGCGGCGGCGGCAACCCGTGGGGCAACCCTGGAGGCACCAACACCACGACCGGCACCAACACCACCACGACCACCACGGTGACTAATGCCGTCGTGGCTGCGGCGCTCCGACCGGGCCTGGACCACATCAATTTTGTGCGGGTCAACTACGATTCGACGTATGGAACGTGGGTGACGCTGACCAATGTCTGGACCGACAGCTACATCACCAACGGCGCCACGAAGACGCAGAAATTGCAGCGCACCCTGGCCTCGCCGGACATTATCTTCACCGCGGCTGATTTGGGTGTGGATGCCGTGGGCGACCCCATTCTTATGGCCCGCAGCGTGCCGGCGTTTGTGAACAGCAGCGCGCTGAACAGCGTTGCCGGCGGGGGAACTCTCAACGGTCCGGGCACCATCGACCCCGGCGCCGCCGTCATCGTCTTCAGCAAGATGGGCCCCTGGTGGTATCAAACGACCGGGGGTGAATCCAGCCCGCGGTTTCAAGGCCCTCTGTGGGGCAGCTTCGACGGCACCACCAACGCGCCCATCGTTTATCCCAGCGGCCTTAGCATTCAAGCGCTGGAGGAGGCCGTCCTCACCGGCTCCGGCTCGGGGCGGAATCCCTATTTGAGCCCATGAGATCTCGAGGGGGGAGGCGCGATTCACTCTTTCAACACCGGTTCGATTCGTTATGAAGATCAAGACTTTGCTGGCGCTGGTAGGGGTGCTGTCCGTCGGCAGCCTCCTGGCCGACCCCCAGCCCATTTACGTCAACATCGGCACCCAGACCAACAACGTCCAGGTGGATGCGGTGGCCTTTGCCAACTATGGCTGGTTCGTAACCGACACCTCCGCCCTGTGGGACGGACAGAACACGCGTTACTGGACCAACCGGGGGATGATGACGGGCGCCCCCGGGTTCCGGTTCGATTACGTCAATGACGCCGGTTTCCGGCAGCCGGCCGACAGCTTCTTTAACGGACCGGGAGCGAGCATCACGGTCCAGGAAGGCGTCGATATCGTCGCCGGACTGCGGATCAATGCCACCAACATCATCACCCGGAACAGCATCCTCGAATCGGACATCACCGGGATCATCCAGATCCTCGGCCACAACGCGGACCTCTCGCGCACGATGATTTCGATTGATCCGGTGGTCAACAGCAGCGGCTTCCAGGAGTATTATCCGCGCTACGATTACTTGGACGCCTATGGCATTTCGGACCTTTATTGGGGCTTTGGCGAGGAATTGCCGCGCATCGCGAGTTCGGGCTTGATCAGTTCCTATGCGGGCGTTGTCCGCGCCTCGGCGCCCGGCCCCTGCGTCACCAACGCCAATCCGGGTCAGTGCATGGGCAACTCGTTTTCCCTGATTTCCCCGGCGACCTTCATTTTCACCAACTGGACTTATGTGGACACGAACCTGATGTTCACGGTGTCGCTGGGCGTCATCGGCGTGGTGGACACGAATCTGAGCGTCACCGCGCGGTTTGCTCCCAGCGACCAGCCGACCAACTTTTACAACACGATCGCCTTTCAGATGGGCACCGTCTTGACCAACACCGCGAGCCAGAGCCAGGACCCCTATCACCTCTACCTCACGGATCGCATGGCCGCCGAAGGAACCAATGTGGCCGTGCTGCTCACGAATCTGCAGACCGGCGACATTCCTTATCGCCCCGGCGCTTATGAGTTCGATCGGTCGCCTTCTTTCGAGTATGCCTTTGGCAGCAATCCGAACGCGACGAACGGCTGGTATACAAACAAGAACAACCTGGGCCAGTTGGTTTATGGGACCACCAACATCGCCTCGCTGATCTTCACCAACATCGCCACGGGTGGCTCTTCCTTCACGAACATCTTCACCAATTTCGTCATCACGCCGACCCCGGGTACTTCGACGAACTACGAGGAGGACATCGTGACGAACATCGTCTCCGTCTCCCGGTATTACTACAATCAAATGACCAACGCGTACGCGGCGTATGGCGCTTTTGTCACCAACAACGAGCCCATCGTGCCGTTTTCGCCGGTCGCCTCGATCACGAATGCCGAAGGCCGCGTCGAGATCAACACCGATGTGCTCGACCTGGAATCCACGCGGATCCGGGCCGAGGGCAATATCACCATCGCCACGCGCCACCTCGTCGGCAGCGCCAACGCCGGGGTGGACTGCCAGAGCCTCTACTATGATCTGGGCTCCACCAACGGCCTGCTGAAGCTCCAGAGCCTGACCCTCCCGGTCGTCCAGCGGCTCTCGGGCGACGTCTATGCCTGGACCGGAGCGTGGACGAACTTCTTCGACATCATCACCAACACGTTCACCAACGCGTTTATCACCAACATTGCGATCGATCCGACGACCGGCACCAATCTCACGACGATCACGAACGTCCCGGGCACGAATACCTTCTATACCAACACCGTCCAGGTGAACCTCAACGTCAGCATGGTGGACGGCACCACCCTCCAGACCCGCTGGCCCACCACGGTCAACGGTCTGGCCACACGCAGCACCAACGTCTTCCTGGACGACACCATGCGCGTCATTGACAGCCTCTATGTGGACGGGACGAGCCTTACGGTCGGCACGAACGGCCAGTTTTTCGCCGGTGATTACTTTACCGCCGGGGCCATCCAGGACTGGAACGCCTTGGATTTCCCGAATCTGCTGTACCTGACCAACAACGGGTTGATCGCCGTGCCGAACGTCGCCGATTTCGGCACGGCGGCACGCCCCTACCAGGAGATCGTCAATACGGGCACCAACGCCGCCTTCGCCGTGCATTACTACGCCAATGATGTCCAACTGGGTGGCACCACGGCCACCTGGGTGATCGGGGTCGCCTCGGATGGGAGCCTGATTACGTACAGCGCCCCCGGCTCGATCCAGGTCAATGCGAACACCGCGAAGCTCGAGAACGGCGTCCTCGACGCCTATTACGACATCGTCCTGACCGCGGGCTCGCTCAAGATGCGCAATGCCACCAACACCGCCGGCGGGGTCATCCAACTCGCCGTCACCGGCGATCTGAGCGATAGCGGTCCCGATGCGAACGTGGTCCTCGACTGCGCAGAGGGCATCCAATTGACCACCAAGCCAGCCACGGGCGCCCTGCTGGGCACCACCATCAATGTCAATGCCCCCAACTTCCAGTCGGTGGACTCGGTCTGGGCCGCCGAGGACCGCGGCGCCCACGCCCGCGGCTTCACCAACAATGCCGCGGTCGGCCATCTGTTCCTCAATCCGGGCCGCGACGGTCAGGTGACCTTTGGCCCCGTGGGCGCGGCCAACGCGATGTACGTGGATTACCTCGAGTTCTCCCCCACCGCGCAGGCCGACCTGAAAGACAGCGTCCTCGTCAAACCCGGCTTCACGATCTACTATGCCTCGGCGAACCTCACCGTGGACCAACTGACGGCGGCGTTCGGCAACCAGATGCAGCCGGTGCTGGACTTCGTCGGTCCGCACAGTGGGATGCCGGTGGTGGTCACGCTCGATCCCAACAGCAACCCGCCCAAGCAGCTTTCCGTGTATGTCAACACCCTGCTCCGGAACAGCACGACGATTGATTCCGATGGCAACGGCACCGCGAATGGCTACGAGCTCGATCCGTTCAAAGGGCCGAAAATGTCGGTCGCGCTCACGAACCTGCCGCCCTTGAGCGTGGCCATTACGTGGAACGTCGCGGCGCAAACGGTTTATTATGTGGACTACGCCACGCAGTTGGGGAGCGCCAACTGGCAGCCGCTGGTGACCTATACGAACACGCTCAACACCGCGACCAATGCGACGATTTACGATCCGGCGGGCGGGACCAATGCCCCACGCTACTATCGCGTGAGCTATTCGCCCTACGGAACGGGGTTGTGATCGGGGCGGCGGAATGAGGTGCCGTTGCGGCAAATGACACACGGATACGAAGTATGCTGATATCGCGAGTTTACTGGCTGGCGCTGGCCTCCGGTCTGGCGGCGTTCACCGTCGGGGCGCAGGCGCCGGACCCGGTTGTCCTGGGAACTCACAAGGTTCACCCCACCCGCATCCTGGCCCGGTTCGCCGAGCCACTGCAAGCCACCGCCCTTTCCACGCTCTCGACGCTCAAGGCGGAAGGGTTGACCGTGAGCCGGCACTATCAGTCGGTTCCCGGCGGCGTCGTGCTGGAACTCAAGCCGACCGTGACCGTGATGTCCACCCAACCGGCCAGCCCGCAGGAGCAGGCCCGGGCACTCGCGGCGAAGATGACGGCCCTGCGCAACTCGGGTTTGTTCTCCTATGTGGGTCCCGACTATTGGGAGCACACGTTGCTCACCGAGCCGGATGACGCGCGTTATCAGGACGGCACCTTGTGGGGGTTGAACAATTACGGCCAGAACGGCGGCAAGCCGGGGGCGGATGTCATCCATGATCCGAGCGGCAGCAGCACCAACGCCTGGGACATCACCACTGGCAACGCAAGCGTGGTCATCGCGGTCATTGACACCGGCGTGCGTTACACCCACAAGGACCTCGCCAGCCAGATGTGGATCAATCCCCATCCCGATCCCATCATGCAGGACGTGCATGGCATCAACGCCATGACCGGTTCCGGCGACCCGCAGGACGATGTCGGGCACGGGACGCACGTTTCGGGCACGATCGGCGCGGCGGCCAACAACGGTTACCCGCACGTGGGCGTGACCTGGAATGTGCAGATCATGGCCTGCAAGTTCATTGGACCGAATGGCGGTTACGATAGCGACGCCATCACCTGCATCGAGTATGCGGTGGGTCATGGCGCCAAGGCCATGAACAACAGTTGGGGCGGCGGCGGCTTTGACCAGGTCATGCTCGACGCCATCATTGCGGCCTCCACCAACAACGTGATGTTCTTTGCCGCGGCCGGCAACAGCGGACTCGACAACGACCTCAATGATTTTTATCCGGCAAATTTTCAATCGCCGAACGTGATCGCGGTGGCGGCGCTGGACCGGAAGGACAATCTGGCGTCGTTCTCGGATTATGGCCTCACCACGGTGCATATCGGCGGTCCGGGCGTGGAGATTTTCTCCTGCTTCAACGGGTCCGACACCGATTATGCCGTGCTGGATGGCACCAGCATGGCCACGCCGCACGTGACGGGGGTGGCGGCGCTGATCTACAGCGTGGCGCCCAACGCCTCCGTTGCCGAGGTCCGCCAGCGCATCCTCGGATCCGCCGTCCCCGTGAGCGACCTCCAGAACAAATCGGTGACCGGCGGCCGGGTGAACGCCTATCGCGCCCTCACCGCGAAGGCAGACGGCATCCTGAAGATGAACTTCACCCCGGTTACCAACACCGTGGTGCTGCTTTCGACCAACCTGCCAGTCTTCGTCAGCATCAACGACCTGTTCCCGGTCACCAACGCCGTGGTCACCGGCCAGATCGTCGGCTCGACCAACACGGTGACGTTCCACAATGACGGCCTTAAGCCCGACGTGCTCTCGAACGACAATGTTTACAGCACGTTCGTGGATGTGACGCCCTACACCAATGCGCCCTTCTCGAACGTCCTCACCATGATTGTGACGGCGGTGGCGACCAACAACTTCCCGCAAACGAACACGGTGGCCCACGGCACCAACACCGTCGTTTATTACATCGTCGGCCCGCCGGAGAACGACAACTTCGCCAATGGGGACAAGGTGCCGGCCGCGGGCGCGTTCGCCGACACGCTCATTCTGGCGACGAACACCTATGCCACGATCGAGCCTGGCGAACCGGCGCACGGCGGGCTGGTGAACTCGTCCTTCTCACTCTGGTGGAACTGGTCGCCAGCCGTCAGCGCGCCGACGCTGGTGGATACCGCCGGCAGCAGCTTCGACACCGTCGTGGCGGTGTACACGGGCAACAGTGTGGGCCAGTTGACCCAGGTGGCTGCGGGGGTGAGCGGCGCGCAGAAGGCCAACCTGACCTTCAGTGCCCAGCAGGGGGCGACCTATCGCATCGTCGTGGCCGGCGCTGACACCAACCAGTTCGGCAACATCCGGCTCCGCATCCAGCCCAATGGTCAACTCGATGCCACCCCGCCCATCGCGATCATCGGTGATCCCTTGAACGGCAAAGTCGTTACCAGCCCGAAAATCACCGTCACCGGCACCGCCTCGGATCCGGCGCCGAATGCCTCCGGCGTCAAGCAGGTTTTGCTCAGCGTGAATACCGGGTTGCCCGCCGGCACCACGGGGACGACCAATTGGTCCAGCCCGGTGACGCTGCAGAAGGGCGCCAACACCATCAAGGTGTTTGCGCAGGACTACGCCGGCAACGACTCGTTGGTCAGCAGCATCATTGTCACCTATCAGCCCGTCATGGCGCCGAACGACATCTTTGGCCCGACCACGGACCCGTCCAGCCCGTATTACCTGCGCGCGACTTCGGGTTCCAGCACGGTCACAAACGTCGCCGCCACCAAGGAAACCGGCGAACCCGACCACGCCGGCAACAACGGTGGCAAGTCGGTTTGGTGGGCCTGGCAGGCGCCGGTGAATGGCGTCCTGACCGTGGACACGCAGGGATCTAATTTTGACACGTTGCTGGGAATCTACACGGGCATCTATGTCTATGCGCTGACCACCGTCGCCAGCAACGACGACGCCCTCCCTAATGTGAAGTGGAGCAAGGCGGCGTTCGGCGTGCAAGCCGGCCAGGCCTATCATATCGCGGTTGACGGCTTCGGCGGCGTCTCGGGCACCGTCGTCATGAACTATAAATTCGCCCCGACGAACCTGGTGTTGGTGGCGGTCGGCGCCACCCCGGGTGGGATTGTGACTCCCGCGACCGGCACCTTCACGGTGCCGGTGAACTCGGCCCAAACCTTCCTCGCCTCGCCGTCGAACGCTTTCGATTTCATCGAGTGGCAGGGAAGTGTCACTTCGTTCGCCAATCCCCTTTCGTTCACGGTCAAATCGAACGTGACGCTCAATGCGGTGTTCCAGCCGCACCTGTTCACGGACGACTTCGAGAGCGGCGGCTTTTCGCCGGCGGTGCCGTGGCAGTTTGCCGGCAACCTGCCGTGGACGGTGACCAGCTCGGTCGCGTTCGCCGGCCAGTACTCGGCACGCTCCGGCGCCATCGGCGACAGCCAGACCAGTTCGCTGCTCCTGTCGGCGCCGTTTCGCGACGGCACGGGCAGTTTCATGTACCGTGTCAGCTCGGAGCCGGGCTGGGACTGGTTCGAGTTTTACCTCGACGGGCAACAGCTCGGGCGATGGTCGGGTGAGGTCAATTGGACGCAGTTCCTGTTCCCCACGTCCGCGGGCACGCACAGCCTGGAATGGCGCTACAGCAAGGACCCGGCGAACAGCCTCGGATTGGACGCCGTCTTCATTGACAATGTGGACCTGCCGTTCGCGGTGGCGCCGGACGGAAGCAGCCCGGCCCTCTTGAGCCTCCAGCCGGATTTGAGCGGGCAGCTCGCGCTGACCCTGCAAGGCCAGACCAACCAGGTCTATCTCACCCAATCCTCGGCGGACCTCGCCCACTGGCAGCCCTTCTCCACCAATGTGGCCGTTCGCGGGCAGGTTCACCTGCTTGTCCCCGTGAATGTCACGCATCGCTTCTATCGCGCGCTGGTGGCGCCGTAGGCGTTTACGGGCGGATCCCCGTCCGGGCACATGAAGTTCTTCGGCCTGACCGGCGGCGCTGGCATGGGCAAGTCCACTGTTGCCGACATGCTGCGCGACCGCGGCTGGCGGGTGGTGGACACCGACCAGCTCGCGCGCCAGGTGGTCGCGTCCGGGCAGCCCGGCTTGCGTGAAATCACCGCGGAGTTCGGGGCGTCCGTGCTGAACGCCCGGGGCGAACTCCGCCGGGAAGCGCTCGCCCGCCTGGTTTTCAGCGACCCCGCCGCGCGTCGCCGCCTGGAAGCGCTCCTCCACCCGCGCATCCGCGAGCTCTGGCAGGCCGAAGCCGGACGCTGGCGCGCGAGCCGCGTCGCCTACGCCGTCGTCGTGATCCCCTTGTTGTTTGAAACCGGCGCGGAAACCGAACTTGATGCCACGATTTGTGTGGCCTGCTCCCCGGCGACCCAGCAGACGCGGCTGCGCGAGCGCGGTTGGTCGGACGAGGAAATCGCGGCGCGCAACCGGGCGCAATGGCCGGTCGAGAAGAAAATGGCCCGTTCGACCTTCGTCCTCTGGAACGAGGCCGGGCTCGACGTGCTCCGCGCGCAGCTCGATCTTCTAGCGCCCGTGCCGGTCGCAAAAGCGAACCTGGCTTGAGCGGCCGCCGGTCACATCCGGGCGCTGCCCCCGGGGCGCGGGTCTGCGGCCCGCAGCACGATCACAAGCAGCACCGTGTTGGGATCTGCCAACGGTTTTCCCACCGGCGAAGCGGCTGTGACTCGCAGTGTCGCGGCCCGTTTGCCTTCACGGCCGTTCGCTCCGCCTCCGGCCGCTTCTTTTTCCGTGGCAACCGGCGTGCGCCGTGCCACATTCTCCCTGAATGATCCTGTCTGTCGCTGAACTTGAGAGCTTGGTGACGACGCTCCACCGTTCTCCCCATGACCTGCTCGGCATGCACCCGCTGGGCGACGGCTCCGGCGTGGTGGTCCGCGCGTTCCTGCCCGACGCCGCCAAGGTCGAGGCCGTGCCGACGGTCGAGCGGAACCTGCCCGCGATCCGCCTCAAATGCATCCATGAGTCGGGCCTGTTCGAGGGGGTCAGCCAGCAGGTGAAGCGCGTCTTCGCTTACGATCTCGTGGTCACGGGCCACGACGGCCGACCGCAGCAGGGTCGTGATCCCTATTCCTTCCTGCCCACGCTGGGCGAAACCGACGTGTTCCTCCTCGCCCAGGGAAACGAACGGCGGATTTACGAGAAGCTCGGCGCGCACTGGCGGGTGATCGACGGGACACCCGGGGTCAGCTTTGCCGTCTGGGCGCCCAATGCCCGGCGGGTGAGCGTCGTGGGCGACTTCAACCGCTGGGACGGGCGCCGACACCCCATGCGGCTGCTCGGGCCTTCGGGCGTCTGGGAGTTGTTCGTGCCCGGGCTGGGGGAGGGCACCCTCTACAAGTTCGAGTTGCTGGATGCCCACAGCCACCTCGTGCTGAAAAGCGATCCTTATGGGACTTTTTTCGAGGTGGCGCCTCTGAACGCAGCGGTGGTGTGGAACGAAGGCAAATTCGCCTGGACGGACGAGCCCTGGCTGCAACGCCGGCGGACCCAGAACCCGTTCCAGTCGCCCCTGAGCATCTACGAAGTCCACCTTGGCTCCTGGCGCAAGAAGTCCATGAACGAGTCGCTTGGCTACCGTGAACTGGCTGGCGCCCTGGTGGATTACGTGCGACGGCTCGGGTTCACCCACGTCGAATTCCTGCCGGTGGCCGAGCACGCGTTTTATCCGAGCTGGGGTTACCAGGTCACCGGTTTCTACGCCCCGTCGAGCCGCTATGGCACGCCGGACGATTTTCAGTTTCTGGTGAACGCGCTGCACGAGGCGGGGATCGGCGTGATTGTGGACTGGGTGCCGGCCCATTTTCCGCGCGACGAATGGGCCCTGGCGCACTTCGACGGCACCGCCCTGTACGAGCATGAGGATCCGCGCAAGGGCGCCCACCAGGACTGGGGTACCTTGATCTTCAACTATGGCCGGCACGAGGTGCGGAATTTCCTGACGGCGAACGCGCTGTTCTGGTGCGAACGGTTCCACGTGGACGGCCTGAGGGTGGACGCCGTCGCCTCGATGCTGTACCTCGATTATTCGCGCCGAGCCGGGGAATGGGTCCCCAACCAATACGGCGGACGCGAGAACCTTGAGGCGGTCGCCTTTCTTCGCGAGTTCAATCACCTCGTGCAGACCGGGCATCCGGGGGTCATCACGATCGCGGAGGAATCCACCGCCTGGCCGCAGGTGACCCGGCCGCCGTACCTGGGCGGGCTCGGTTTCACCTTCAAGTGGAACATGGGCTGGATGCACGACACCCTCGGGTATTTCCAGCGGGAGCCAATCCATCGGCGATTCCATCAAAACGATTTGACGTTTGCGATGCTCTACCACCACCACGAGAACTTCGTGCTGCCGCTCTCGCACGACGAGGTGGTGCATGGCAAGGGTTCCTTGCGCGGGAAGATGCCGGGTGACGACTGGCAGGCCTTTGCCAATCTCCGCGCGCTCCTCGCCTACCAGTGGTTTTTCCCGGGCAAGCAACTCCTGTTCATGGGAGGCGAGTTTGGCCAGAAGAGCGAATGGAGCGAGAACGGCGAACTCGACTGGTGGCTGCTACAGGCCGGCCCGTTCCACGCGGGCCTTCAACGCTTGGTCGCCGACCTCAACCGGCTCTATGCCGCCAGCCCGTCGCTCTGGGAGGGAGATTACGAACCGCAGGGATTCCAATGGATTGATTGCGCGGACCACGAGCACTCGGTCCTGTCCTTCCTGCGCCGGCCGGTCGGAGCCGCGAGTGAAACCGTGGTCATCCTCAATCTGACGCCGGTGCCGCGCGAGCGCTATCGCGTGGGCCTCCCGCGCGAGGGCGCCTGGCGCGAGGTGCTCAACACGGATGCCGCCATTTACGGTGGGTCCAACGTGGGCAATGCAGGCCGCGTGATCGCCGAGCCTTACTCGGTGCAGAATCAGTCGTTCTCCGCGTTGTTCACGCTGCCGCCCCTGGGCGTGGCGGTGTTCCAGCGGGAGTAGCCATGCGCCGGTGGTGGCCGGTTGCGGGAATTGGGGGAGCGTAGGCGTCCCGCCGGAGACTCCGCTCCGTGCGGTTCGCGCCCGGCCGTTCCTCATTCGTCATTCGCACTTCGTCATTCGCACTTCGCAAGGGTGGTCCGCCCCAGCCGGCCGTCGGCGGGACGCCGGCGGCTGCGCCCGCGACGGTCGCGCTCCCCATTCTCAAACCGCGGCCCAGCGGTTCGCGGCCCACGACCGAGGAAATCCGCTTGCGTGGTCCGCCGCGCCAGCCAACTCTTGCCGGCCATGGCACGCTCGCGCCGCTGGATGGTTCGGCTGGGATGCGCCGGAACGATCATCCTCCTCGCCGCTCTTTTCCTTGGCGGGGTCTGGGCGATTCGCCGCGGACCTTCGGCTGAGAGCACGCTTTCAGATGGCACGACGCTGCGGTTTCTGGGCACGACCTACGGCACCAACCACGTCGCTCCGGGGCGCTTCCCGCTGATGAGCCATCTGCCCCGGCCGGTGCAGTTTGTTTTCGGCCACGTCTTCCACTGGCAGCCGCCGGCGCGGCTGACCACGCCGAAGTCCGTGCTGAAGGCCTGGTTTGAGCGAAGCGATCCCCGTGCGGTCGCAAGGGGCGGGCCGTTTGCTGCGCCTGGCCCCGTGCTTGATCTGGAAGTGAGCGTGGCCGACGCGGCGGGTTTTCCGGTGGGTGTGGCTCATTGGTTCGCCCCAATTCCCGGTGCCGGAGCCATGTCCGTGGACGTGATGGCGTTTCCCCGCCGGTTGACCGAGTTCGATCTCGTGGTGCTCCAACGAAACCCTGGGATTGTCTCGTCCACCCCGTTGACGCGCATCCGCCTGCGCAATCCGCTGGGGACTTCCTGGCCCGCCTGGCGCGGCGATCCGTCGCCGACGGTGCGGACCAACGGCAACCTCCAGTGTATTCTCGTAAGCCTGCAGGCCGGCCTCGGGAACGGAATGACGTTTCGCGGCAACTCGGACGGCTCGACCGTGATCGCCGACCCAGCCGCGGAGGGCGAGGAAAGGCACGTAGGCGTGGTCGCGCGCTTTGCCGAAGATGGTCAACCGACGAAGCACTGGACCTTGGCGAGGGCTGAGCTGCAGGACGCCACGGGCAACCATGTCGAGAGCGGTTCCACCAGCTTGGCCTTGTCGGATGATGGCATCCACTTCCTGTTCGCCCCGTCGCTCTGGCCTTCCGAGGTGTGGGAGGTCGGGTTCT
The DNA here is from genome assembly GCA_050012855.1 of Verrucomicrobiota bacterium. Taxonomy (GTDB): domain Bacteria; phylum Verrucomicrobiota; class Verrucomicrobiia; order Limisphaerales; family J093; genus JAJXZJ01. The sequence continues at coordinate 17,669 of JBEKGJ010000049.1, forward strand.
GGGCGAAGCGAACAGCGGAGGCGGCTTTCGGCTCCGACGAGTTGGTTGAACTGAAGGGCGTGCGGTTGTCGAAAGCGGAGGAGACCCTGAAACTTGGGCAGGAGTTCCAACGCAACGGCATTCAGCTTGTGTTCAAACAGTTCATCCGCCGGGTGGCGATCAGCGACGGCTCTTACTCTTCGATGCAGCTTTCGGAACTGTCCTTGACCGCGTCACCGTTGCCGGAGGGCAGCTACGTGGACGTGGTGAGGGTCACGGACGACCGGGGCCGGAAGTCGGTTCCCGTGTCGAGTTCGATTGGGGGAACGGAGCTGACCTTCGGCTTTCGCGACATCGCTGCGGACGCGAAGACACTCGATTTCACCATTGCAGTGCATCGCGGCCGCAAGTTCGTTTTTCGTGTGCAGCCGGAATTGGTCCGGACGAACTCACCGAAGCCCCACGGGCAAACGGAAATCGGTCGGCACTGATCGGGTTCCGGGTTGAACCTGGAAAACGCAGTTCAACCACAGATGGACGCAGATGGACACAGATACAAGGCACTTGCACGAATCCATCGAATCACCGCTGAGATGAGCGGGCCACGCCGACCGAAATCTGTGTGAATCTGTGGTCCATCGCCCTTCTGGCTGTTCCCAGCAGCAGAATTCAGGTTGAAACGAAAAAGGGCCGGCAGGCGCCGGCCCTTCAATCCGCAGAGGAGCAGCCTCTACACGTCGCAGATATGAATCGCTGCACGGAGGGACGCGACGGCGTCCCTGTTCTTCGGAATGAATTCCTGGGCGACGTAGCCTTTGTAGCCCGTGGCCACGATGGCCCGCATCACCGCCGGGTAGAAAAGTTCCTGCGAGTCGTCAATCTCGTTGCGTCCCGGCACACCGCCGGTGTGAAAGTGGGCGATATACTGGATGTTCTCGCGGATCGTCCGGATGACATCGCCTTCCATGATCTGCATGTGGTAGATGTCATAGAGGAGTTTCAGCCGCTCCGAGCCGACCCGCTTGCAGACTTCGACACCCCACGCCGTGTGGTCCGCCATGTAGTCCTTGTGGTCCACCTTGCTGTTGAGCAGTTCGAGCACGAGGTTGACCTTGTTTTTCTCGGCGACGCCGACGATGCGTTTCAGCCCCTTGACGCAGGTTTCGATGCCCTCTTCATCGCTGACGGTGTAGGCCACGGTGCCGTCCTTGCCTTTGCGGTTGCCGGAGAAGGTGATGATGCTGGGATTGCCGGCTTCGGCCACCTGCGGGACGGCCTTCTCGAACGCTGCCACGAGTTTGTCGTGGTGTTCCACGCGATTCCAGCCGTAGCCGATGTTGTCGGGCCCGTTGCACATGGCGCAGATCAGGCCGTATTTCCTGGCGGTCGCCCACTGATCCGCGCCCAGCAGGTCAATGGATTCAATGCCGATCTTCTTGGCGGCCTGGCAAAGTTCGTCGAGGGAGAGTTTTCCATAGCACCACTGACAGACCGAGTGGTGGATATGGCCCTTGAGCGGGGTGTCGTCCTCGGCGAGGGCGAGTTCCGGCGTGGCGCTGGCGGCGCCAAGGAGCGCGGCGCTGCCGGCGAGGTTGCGAAGGGCGGAGCGGCGGGAGAGCGAGTTGTTCATGGCAAGGCAGTTGTGACCTCCGCGGATGAATGGTGCGGTGTCTTGGTGCCAAGAAAGCGGAAAAGGCCGGCAGCGTCAAACGTGAAAACGTGAAAACGTGCAACGTGAAAACGTGAGGACACGGCTCAAGGGAAGAACGGGTTGTTGGCCAGTTCCTGCGCGACCGTTGTCAACGGGCCGTGGCCGGGGCAGATCAGCGTGGTCGGTGGCAGGGAAAGGATCTGTTCCCGGATATGCTGTCGTGCCTGTGCCGCGGCACCCCCGGCCTTGCCCATGGAGCCGGCGAACAGGGCGTCGCCCACAATAATGACGTGCGGGGCGTCGTCCGGCCAGTTGCCGATGACATAGCTGACGCCGTCGTCGGCGTGTCCGGGCGTGGCCCGGTTCATGACGCGCAGGCTGCCGAGCTGGAGACAGTCGTTGGCCCGATTGCGTTGGTCGGGTGGCGCGGCGGCGGTGCCGGATCGAACGCGGGCCTTGGGGAAGCGCTCGCGCAATTGCGGCAGGCCGGCGACATGATCCCCGTGGCCGTGGGTGATGAAGAGGTAGCGCAAGGCCAGTTGGTTCTCTTCGATGAGCCGGATGGATGGCGCGGCGTCGAAGCCGGTGTCGAACAGGGCGGCGTCACGCGTGACTTCGTCCCAGATCAGGTAGTTGTTGACGGCGTAGCCCTGCTGGGTCGTGGAAATCAACCGCAGCTCGCGCCATGGATCCGTCGGCGTTGGGTTGGGCAGCCAGCCTCCGGCGACGCGTTCAAGCTTCGCGGCGTCCAGGGAAAGCAGCCTGGCCAGGGCCGCGAAATTCGGCCGCTCGGCCAGGGTGCCGGTTTCTTCGAGGGCGGCGAGCGCCGCGGGACTGAGCCCGGCTGCCTGCGCGGTGGCCTCGAGCGTCACGCCGGCATGAAGGCGGCCCTTTCGGAGGATGTCGCCAAGGTGGTCTTCCAAGTTCATGTCCGCAGTGTGCGTTGTGCGGCGGATGCCGGCAAGTGCCGTTGACCGGGATCGGATCGCTTTTTGAAACCCTCGGTTCTGCCTTCGCCAGGCTTTCGTCGGCCGGAAGCTTTGCGTGACAGCCAGGCGCAACTCTTCCTGGCCGGTGACTTCAGCTTGCCGACGGGGACCGACTGCCTGGACCGTGGATTAAAGGTGACTCCGACACTTAATACTCGCGGTCGCGGAGGATGCCCGGCTGCGGCGCGGGATAACGGCCGTCCTTGGCCAGCAGCACCGGCGCCGGCGAGTCCATCGTCAGTTGATCCAACCCGGGCGCGAATTCCTCCGTTCCGTTGAGCAGGTCCTCGAAGGTGATGATCTGGCCGGTGTGCACCGCCTTGCGGCCCATCAGCACCACCAGGCTGGCCTCGGCGCCGCGTTTCACCTCGTTGTAGGGCTTGTCCTGCCGGATCGCGTCAATGAGGTGGTCCCATTCGAGCTGGTAGGGGTTCGGCTCGGGTTGCGGAAACGCCCACGTCATGTCCGCCCGGCGGGTCACGTTCTGGGTCTTGAAAACCCGGCACTTGGCCGGCGTGTGCATGAAGGTCGAGATCACCGCCGCCCCCTTCGTCCCGTGCGCATAGCTGGCGAATTCCTCGTGGCAGCCCGGCTCGTAGCGCGAGTTGAGGAACAGCTTGGCGCCGTCGGCGAAGGTGTATTCCACCGAGTAATGATCGAAGTTCTGGTCCACGGCGTCGCCGCGGTAGAGCCGGCCGCCCTGGCCCTCGGCCCGGACCGGCCAGGAGCCCTTCATCCAGCAACATTCGTCCACGTTATGGGCCACAAAATCGTGGAAAATGCCGCCGCTGGCCCAGAAAAAGCCGAGGTAGCGCTGGACCTGGAACAGAAGTTCGCTGATGCCCGACGGTCGGGGACCGACCGCTCCCGCGGGCGCCACCAGACGATAGGTGCGCAACAGCGTGAGGTCGCCGATCTGGCCAGACTTGATGCGGTCAAGGAGTTCCAGCCGGGCCGCGCAATGACGGCACATCAGGCCGACGCCCACCTTGAGGTTTTTCGCCGCGGCCTTCTCCGCAAGCTGGATCATGCGACGGGTGGTCGGGCCGTCCACTGAGATGGGTTTCTCCATAAAGACGTTCAGCCCCTTGGCGATGGCGTAAGTGAAATGCACCCAGCGGAAGGCAACGGGTGTGGTGAGAATGACCACGTCGCCGGGCTTCAAACAGTCCATGGCCTTCTGATAGGCGTCGAAACCAAGGAAACGGCGGTCGGCGGGCGCATCCACCTGGTCGCCGGAGAAGCCCATGACCCAGGAATCGGCGGAGCCTTCGGTGCGGGTAGCGGCGTTGCGGAGCGTTTCGTAACTGCGGTTGAGCCGTTCCTCAAACACATCGGCCATGGCGACGAGTTTGATGGGGCCGTTTTTCACGGCCAGGGCGTTGGCGGCGGCCCCGGTGCCGCGACCGCCACAGCCGACAAGGGCGACCTGAATGGTGTCATTCTCGGCGGCGTAACCGGGCCGGGCCACAGCGGCGGCGATGGCTGTGCCCGCGGCCGCCTTGCTGGAAAGCTGGAGGAACTGCCGGCGGGTCGGAGTCCCGGGCAGGAGCGGGTGCATGGAAGTCATGCACTGGATTTTGCACATGGGGCTGGCGCTGTCGAGGCGGGAGCGTCAGCGTTTGTCGGGCATGGCCGCCTAGTCGTTTCGCCGAGGGAGAGGTTTACAACGGACTCTGGAACGGTTATTAATTCTTCATGGTTCAGCCGGAACAGGTGGTTGAAGACGAGTGGGCCGAGTGGTATCGGCTGACCCCCGTTCAGCGCTGGCTGGAGAGCGAGAAACTCTGGCAGACGTTCCTCGCGCTCGGAGGTTCCCTTGATCCCGAACCCGATACGCAGAGTCCTTTCTTCGATGCGCGCGCACCGCGTCCGCGCCCTGCTCATGGGCGGACAGGCGTGCGTGTTCTACGGCGCGGCCGAGTTTAGCCGCGACGCGGACTTCGCCATCCTGGCCGACGCCACCAACCTCGGGCGACTCCGACGGGCGCTGGCCGATTTACAGGCCGAACTCATCGCCGTTCCGCCGTTTGGATTGAGCTTTCTCCGCCGCGGCCACGCGCTCCGCTTCCGCTGCCAGCACCCGGAAGCGTTGCGGGTGCGCGTGGACATCATGGCCAGAATGCGGGGCGTGGATGCATTCCCAGAACTCTGGCGGCGCCTTACCGTTCTCGCACTGCCGGACGGGACGCAGTATGGTCGGGCCGATCCGCCGCGGATTCGCTTCCTGGAAGACGAACTGACCGGCTACGTCCGGTTGCGCGTGGGCGGGCATCGGGTGATCTTCGCCGAAGCCTCGGTGCGCGGCGCGCGGCAGATCCAGTGTCTCTTCGCCGGGCCTCGGTCCACCGTGTACGAAGCCTTTGCCGAGTTGGTTTTGGATGAGTTGTCGGCGGGTTGACGACCAGCCAACCGCGCAAGCAGAGAGAAATTGTCAATACCACTGACCCATCCCGCCATGACCCCGCCACGATTGTTGATTATAATGGGCGACCCCTTTCCGCCAGTGTCCGACACCCCACGGCAGCAGCAGGGAAAATACTACTAACAGAAGATACACAATGCCCGGCAACGCGGACAACCAGTTCAATAACGTGTTCATGGGCTATGCCGAACGCAAAAACTCACTGGCGCCGCGCCAAAAACGTTAGATATGCAACCAGAACGGACTCGCGGCGTCCAGTGAAGTGATCGGGTTAGGCGTTGCGGGTGTTGTCATTTGAGATTGCGCGACATGATGGTGACAGCGGCTCCGAGATAACTGTCGCGTTCGATGGGCTCCCAGCCCAAACGCTCGTAATACTGCTCAGTGCTTAACGTGTAGAGATAAAGCGTCGGGAAGCCGAGCGCGCTAGCCTCTGCGGCAGCGTGTTCGGCCAAGGATGCGCCGATGCTCCGTCGGCGGTGCTCGGGTGCAACGACGACGCCAGCCAGCCACGGCGTCCATTGCATGCGGGTGTCCATGTCGTGTGCCACGAGCATGGCAGAGCCGAGTAAAGTACGCTCGACCGTCGCAATAAAGACGGTCGGGATCTGCCGATGACCGCTCCAGGCGCGCAGCTTGGCTGCGCGTGCCTCCACAGATTCCTCAGGTCGGAGATGGCCCCACTCTCGCCGATGCCACACTGCAAGTGCCGACACGTACTCTGGTCGGTCTGCAAGGTATTCGATTTTCACGGTGCGCGAGCGACGCCTAGCGAACTGAGCGACGCGGGCCGTCCCACGCGTCCGCATAGGCAACTGCCGTGGCCCGCCCGCCCCAGTGACCTTGGGCTTTCATTCTTCGCCGTCATAGTAATCGACCTTCTCCCCTTTCAGCGTAAGCCGCTTTGAAGGCTGACCTACCATCCATTTCTTACTATCTGGATAGTAGCACGACGTGCCAAATGGATTGTCGGCAATCACGTAATAAACGAGGTCAGCCTGGCCGTCACTACTGATTTGGTGCGCCTCTCCGGGGCCAAAGAGAAACGCATCGCCAGCGGACACGGCGCTTGTACCTCCTTCATGCCGCACGCTTCCGCCTCCTGCGATGATCACGTAAAGTTCCCACTGTGCTGAATGGGCGTGGTAAGGACAGTTCGTCGCGCCTGGAGGGATTCGCACGACTGCCAGATCAAAGGGATGTCTTTTTCGCATGTCCAGTGAGGTTGGCTCGCGTCCCAATGCGACCGACACCTCTTTCATGAAACTGTGGTATTTCCCTTTTGGAGACCTAATCTCCCGTTCGGATACGGCGGTGAGATGGATTATTTGCATCGCGCGCTCTGCCGCCTAACCATTGATTAACAGGTCAGTTTGACCGGATAACGTGATATTGGCGGGGTTTCAGCCCCTTCTTGACCGGCGGCGATATCAGGTTCATGTTTAAGCAGGAGAATGCTTGGAACCGGATGGACAGTCAAGGCAAAACGCCGAAGCTGTTGGGTCAGGTGCGGCAGGTGATGCGCTTGCACCATTACTCGCTGCACACCGAACGGCGCGACTGTCAGTCCTCACTTTTGACACTTTTTCGCCAGCCGTAACGTCCGACGGTCGGGGGCGACGGCTGGGCGCACGGTAGGGCTGCGGTGCTCCGCGGCCCATACTTCCGGTTCGGCAGATGGGAACACGGCGCAGCGCGTCCTTACCGGATCATTGGACTGCCGCGCCCGGCGGCCCTGACTGCTCGTTCCACCGCCGCCTTAAACGAAAGATGGGGCGCCGTCGCAGCAGCGCCCTACCCTCCGGCGGCCCGGTGGTCCGGCGGCCACCCAGGCGAAGGGCGAGTGACGAAGGTTGAAAGTTGAAGGGTGAATGGTAGGGCTGCGGTGCTCCGCGGCCCATACTTCCGGTTCGACAGATGGGGACACGGCGCAGCGCGTCCGAACCGGGTGGATGGTAGGGCGGGTGCTTACTCGTGGCGGAGGGCCTCGACTGGGTCCATGCGGGCGGCCCGGAATGCAGGGTAAATGCCGAACACGATGCCGACAAGGGCGGAGATGCCAAAGGCCACCAGCGGCGACCAGAACGTGACGATGGTCCGCATTTCGGCGAACCGGGTCACGAGCCAGGGGATGGCCACACCCAGGCCGACGCCAATAATGCCGCCGGCGCCGGACAACATGACGGATTCGACGAGGAACTGGGTGATGATGTCCCGGCGTTTGGCGCCGAGGGCGCGGCGGATGCCAATTTCGCGGGTGCGCTCGGTGACGCTGGCCAGCATGATGTTCATGATGCCAATGCCGCCGACCAAGAGCGAGATGGCGGCGATCGAACCCAGGACGATGTTGAAGATCTGCTTGGTGCGCTCGGCTTCGCGGAGCATTTCGAGCGGCACGACCATCTCGTAGTCCTTTTTCTGGTGGTTGTGCTCCATGAGTTGCTTGATGGCGTCGGCCACCGGCAGCACCTGCTCGCGACGGGCCACCTTGACGGTGACTTCATGGAGCTGGATGCGCTGGGCCTCGAAACTGCCCGAGCGCCGGTTGATCAGGATTTCGCCGTAGCGGGTTTTGGCGGTTTCGAGCGGGATGAACATGCGGTACGCCGCCGAGTTGTTGGCGGCGGTGGTTTTGGCGCGGCGGCCGAGCGCTTCCATGACGCCGATGACCCGGTAGTAATCGCCGCCGACGCGGACATCGCGACCGAGCGGGGAGTCCAACGGAAAGAGCAGGGGCACCATCTCGGCGCCGAGGACGCAGACGTTGGCGCTGGCGGCCATCTCCCGGTCATCGAAGAAACGGCCCTGGAGAACGCGCTGGTTGCGCATGGTGGGAAACCACGGGACGGTGGCCAGCACGTCGCAGTCCACGCGCCGGCTGATGTTCCACGCGTACTCGCGCATGATGCGCTCGGGCACGAGGACAGTCACGCCGGGGATGGTGAACTGGATGCGGCGAATGTCGGCATAGGTGAGGCCGTATTCGAGGACGTAGCTCTGGCTGCCCTTGTCGGAAACCTTTTGTTCCTCCGGCGGTTTGACGCTTTGGAGGATGATGTTCTGGCTGCCGAGGTTTTTGATCTGTTCCTGGGCCTCGTAACTCGCGCCCTCGCCGATGGCGAGCATGGCGATGACGGAGCAGACGCCGAAGACGATGCCCAGAACGGTGAGAAGCGAGCGCAGCCGGTGCAGCCAGAGGCTCTTCACGCCGAGGCGCACGGCGCGGCCCAGACGCGTGAGCGAGAGCCCGGCGGGGCGGACGGCGAGCTGGGGGCTAGCAGCGGACATCGCTTTCAATCTGGCCGTCACGCAGCCGGATGGTGCGGTGGGCGTGGCTGGAGACGTTGGAATCGTGGGTGACCAAAATCAGCGTTTTGCCCTGGTCGTTCAACTGGTCGAAGACGGCAAGGATCTCGACGCCCGAGGTGGAGTCGAGGTTGCCGGTGGGCTCATCGGCGAGGACGATCAGCGGATCGTTGACCAGCGCGCGGGCGATGGCGACGCGTTGCTGCTGGCCGCCGGAGAGTTCGAAGGGTTTGTGGTCGAGGCGATGGTTCAAGCCGACGCGCTCGGCGAGTTCGCGGGCGCGGGCGCGGCTTTCGTGTTCCGTCAGACCCTGATAGTAGAGCGGCACTTCGATGTTTTCGACGACGGTGAGCTGTTGGATAAGGTTGTAGGATTGGAAGATGAACCCGAGACGGGCGCCGCGCGTGGCCGACAGAGCATCGTCATCGAGTTGCGAGACGTCGTCGCCGCCGAGCAAATAGCGCCCGGCGGAGGGGCGGTCGAGGCAGCCAAGGAGGTTGAGGATGGTGGATTTGCCGCAACCGGACGGCCCCATGATGCTGACGTACTCGCCGGCGTGGATGGCAAAGGAGACTTCGTGCAACGCGGGCACGACGACCGCCCCCATCTGGTAGGTCTTGCTGACGGCGTCGAACTGGACGATGGGCGTGGGCACGGGCGTCAGGCTTTGCCGGTGGGCGTGGCTTTCGCGGGCTGGGCGGGTGTGGTCTTGGGCTTCTCGGCTGGAATGCCGGCCGGCGCTTTCCCGGTTTCGCCTTCCTCGGACTCATTAGCCACGGGCGGATGAAGCAGGACTTTGTCGCCCTCCTTCAGGCCTTTCTTGATCTCGATGAATTCATCGTTGAACTGGCCGACTTCAACTTCACGAATCTCCGGTTTCACGCGGCCGGGGAGGTAGCAGATCTGCTTCCCCTCATGAGGTGCCACGGCCTGCACCGGGACATAGATGACATCCGGCAACCGGTCCACCAGGATCTCGACCTTGGCGCTCATGCCGGGCTTGATCCAATCGGAGCTGCCGCTGATCGTGATCGTGGTGAGATAGACCTTCAGGTCCGGATTCATCCAGCGGTTTTGGGAGTCGGGAAGGACGCCGACCTTGGTGACCTCGCCGTCGAGCTTCTGGTCAGGAAACGCATCAATGGTCACGCGGGCCTTTTCGCCCTTCCTGACCTTCTTGATGTAGCTTTCGTGGATTTTGACTTTCACGGACATTTTGGTCATGTCCGGGATGGTGATGATGGACTGGCGTTCGCGGACCGTGCCGCCTTCGCGGATGCGTTCCTGGTCGCCATAGTAGAACATTTCGTCGCCACCGCCGCCATAGACCACGAGGCCGGGTTTCTTGGCGGTGATGATGCACTTGGTCAACTGGTCCTTCATTTCGTTCCGTTGCTGGAGCTGGACATCATATTGGCCCTGTGCGGAATGGAGCCGGGCCTCGGCCTGGGCGAGTTTGGAAACGGCCGCCTTGCGGGCGCGGTTGAGTTCCCGCACCGCCTCGACGTACTTGGAGAGATTCTCCTCACCGGTCTTGGAGAACTCATACTTCAGGTAAAGATCGCGGGCGGTATCAGCCTTCTGCACCTTCAGCCGGGCGTTCTCGGCGGCGATGTCGTCGCGTTCCTGATCAATCTTGGTGACGAAGCCCTTTTCAAAGAGCCGCTTCGTGCCGGCGGCGGTGGACTCGGCCTGGCCTTCTTCCTTTTTCGAGACTTGGAGGGTGTCCTCGAGCTCGCGCAGTTTCTGTTTGGCTTCGCCGTTGCCGAGTTTCTCGACGCTGGCGAACTGCATGAAATCAACGGTCAGCGCGTTGGTGGCGGCGGAGGCCGGTTTCGGGGGCGGGGGTGCGTTGGTGGCGGATCCCGGTGTTCGCGGGGCGGGTTGCGCTGGGGTGCCGCCGGCCGTGGTGGGCGGGTCGGCGGGCCCATCGGCGGCGGTGACCACGGCCACGCGCACGGCGCCGGCAGGGAGCGTTGGGTCGGCCGGGGCGGCGGCTCCGGCGAACACCGGCGTCTCGGGCGCCGCGACTGACGCGGGCCGGCTGTTGGTTTCCTCGGCTTCGAGTTCCTTGTCCACTTCCAGGCGGTTGATGACGGTGTCGGCGACTTCGTCCCCGAGGAACTTGGCGAAGTCCATGCGGGCGAAGCGGGCCTTCTGCTCGGCCGCCTTGATGTCGCTGAGGTTCTGGTTCAACTGGATGTCATAACCCTGCTGACCGTCGGTGAGCGACGCCATGGCGGTTTGGTATTGGATTTCCTGCTGTGCCAGCTGTTTCCGGAGGTCGGACGAATCCAGTTCCACCAGCACCTTGTTGGTGCGGATGTCTTCTTCGGTGACTTGATAGCCTTCCTCGACGATTTTGAGGATTTTGAGGCCCTGGTAGCCGACGCGCACTTCGCATTTGATCTCCTGGGATTCGAGGGCCTGGATGCTGCCCCCTTCAAGCACGGTGATGTCGAGCGGTCCATGACGGGCGGGGAAAGTGATGCCCTGGCCGGCGGTGGGGCCATGGTGGCGGAAGAAGTAGAAGCCCGCGGCGGCTACCACGAGCACGAGCGCGAAGCGCCAGCGCGGCTGGCGGCGCACGAAGGTGAGAAAACTAGTCGCGTTTGCCATCGGAAACCTCCTGCCATTGACCGTTGTCCTTGATATAGAGAATGCCCATGCTGTTCCAGAACTGAAGCCGGGTGATCGTGTGGTTGACGAGGGCCTGGGTGAGCTGGTTCTTCGAGTCCACCAGCGCATTCTGGGCGTCCACCTGGTCCTGGGCGCGGGCGCGGCCCAGCTCGGCCAGGAGGTTCTGCTCCTCGACGCGCCGCTCGGCCAGCTTCACGCCGATCACGCCGATTTCATAGTTCCGTTTGGCCTGTTCGAGTGCCCGGAGATTGTCGCGCACCTGGTTCTTGATGTCATCCTCGAGCTGGATCACGGCGCGGGCAGCCTGACCGGCGGAGATGAGGGCGGCGCGGTAGCTGTTCCTTTGTGATTTGCGGTTGAGCGGCAGATCGAGGTTGAAGCCAGCATTCCAGTTGTAGAGTTCGGGCTTGGGGACGGGAAAGCCGGAGGACTGGTTGGGCTGGCTCGTGATGTTGGCGCTGGCCACCAAGTCGAGCTGGGTCTTCAAACTGTCCGCCGCGAGCTTGATCTGGCGCTTGGAATCCTCCGCCTGGTCCTTGGAGTTTTGGTAGTCCAGCCGGGCGGCCAGGGCCACCCGGATGGCGTCGTCCGGCGCAATGGCAGGATGCCGGATGGACAACTGGGCGAGGTCACGATCGTCGAGCACGATCCGGGCGTCGGTGGAAAGGCCGAGCTGGATTTTGAAGTTGTCGAGAGATTGCTTGTAGTTGCGAATGGCGTTGATCCAGGCGCTTTCGGCGGACAGCTCCTGCTGTTCGATGCGCCCGAGGTCGGCCTGGGTGTTGCGGCCTTCCTGGCTGAGCGCGCGGGTGCGGTCGCCCATGATTTTGGAGCTTTGCACGTTGAGGTAGCTGTTGCGGACGGCGTCCCGGGCGCCGAGGACGCCGTAGTAGGCGGTCGCGATCTGAACGCTGAAGTTCTTCCGGAACAAGGTGAACGTCCGGAGGGCGTAGAGCAGGTTGTGCTCGGACTGGGTCAGGTTTTCCTGCTCCTGCTTGAAGCCGGAGTTGCGCAGCAGCGGGCGGGTGAAGGTGCCGCCGAGCTGGGAGGCGACCAGCGTGCTGGGGCCGCCGGAGATGAACCGCGAGAAATCGGCGGTGAACGCGGCGGTGAGGCGACCGACGTCGCGGATGAGCCAGCTCGCGTTGACCGTGCCATTGGCGTTGAGCTGGTTCTGCTCCACGAGGTTGTCAGACACGACGGGAACCAGGTTGGTGGGGTTGTTCGGATCGGGCTGGAACGTCGTGCCGGGCGCGAAGTACTGCTGACCGTTGATGTTGGCGTTGCCACCGCCGCTGAACATGGGAGTGAACTGATAGCGCGCCAGCGTCAGGGACAGGGCGGAAAGGAAGAGCTGCTCCTTGGCGCTCTGGTAACTGCGGCTGTGCTTGACGGCAAGGTCCAACGCTTCTTCGAGCGAGAGGCGGGTGGCGCCCGTTTCATTGGTGCCGGCCGGACCGAGGAAAGCCTGGGCCTGCTCGGCCACGGGCAGCCCGGCCAGATCCAACTGGTTGGTCTGCTCGATCGTGAAATTGGTTTGCATGTTGGGGACGCGGGGCGCCCGGGAGGTGATGGTCTGGTAGGCCTCGTTGTCTGCGGATTTGCGGTAGTAGTTGGTGCCGCAGCCCGCCGCGAGCAGCACCAACACCGATCCCAAGGCCAGGATCAGCGGTGAAAGCCTGCCGCGCACGAAGTGGAACATGTTTTTTATAGACTGCTAACCCGTCATGGGCGTTCAGTGCCCGCCGCAATAACCTCGCGGTGATACCCGCCGAAAAGCGATCTGGTTTGTGCTTTCAGCGGATTAACACCCCTTTAGCGCAAAAGTTGTCGCGCATCATCGGGCCGGCGTCCGGCTTGTTTGTTGGACCAAGCCACCCGAAAATCGTCACGCCTCCGATTGAAGAACGGCGCCGGCGGTCCAGCGCCGTATCCGTGGGAGATGGCCGAAAGCGGACCGCTATTTCACCACGGGGCGCAGCACGACGGTGCGATATTCGATGCCAGTGTGATCACCCTGGAGATAGATGGGGCCGGGCCGGAACTGGTCGGACCAGAGGGCGCCGCCGGTGCAGCCGAGCAGCGGCTGGTTATCAATGATCTTTTTGCCGTTCAAGATGACGGTGGCGTGGCGGTCCACCAGGGTGATGTCGAGGGTCTGCCATTCGCCAGCGGGCTTTTCGGCGGCTTCGGTCGGGCAGAGGCGGCTGTAGATGGCGCCCATGTTGTGCGGGTCAAGGTTGTGCCCGTAGGTGTCCGCCACCTGCACCTCGTAGATGCCGCGGAGGTAGATTCCGCTGTTGCCCCCCTTGCCCACGCGGGTCTCGACCTTCAGGTTGAAATCCTCGAATTCGCGCTCGGTGCGCAGGTTGCCATAGTTCTTGTGCGGCTGGCCCTCGACTTGCACCACCGTGTTCACGAGCAGGCCGTCCTTGACGCTCCAGCCGCTGACCGCGTTGGGATCGGTCAGCTTCCAGCCGTCCAGGCTTTGGCCGTTGAACAGCGTGATGGGTTCGCCGAATTTGACGCTGGCAAGGTCGGGTGCCGGCCCTACCGGCGGCGTGCGTTTGCCGGAGAACTCGGCGCGGTCCACGGCCGTGCCATCGTCCCGCGGATTCATCTGAACCAGTCTCAAGGTGTCGCCGTCCACCCGGGCGAGGATCACCTCGGGGATTTGCTGAGTGCGGATGGTCTTGCCGGAGGCATCCTTGCGCCGCACGTCGCGGGTGCGCGTGACGTAGAGGTCGTCATCGCCGAAGAACACGCTCGCGACGGGCACCACGCTGCCGCCGCCCCAGAGGATCGAGCCGTCGTACCAACCGGATTCCTTCTTGATTTCCAGCCAGCCGGCGCCTCCGCCCGGGATGGTCAGCGCCCAGCGGCCGAGGAATTCATCGCGGCCGGCCAGGGCGGTGAAGAGACTGCCGGCGAGCAAAGTTGAAACGAGAACCCGGGTCAGGGTTCCGCGGGAGATCAGGTGCGGTTGCATGGTTGGTTTATCCAGGGAATGGGGTGAATCAACAAGGAAAAAGCTATTCGTAGCGCAACGATTCGATCGGATTCAGCCGGGCCGCTTTGAAGGCGGGGAACAGGCCGGCGAGGACGCCGACCACGGCGCTGAAGGCGACGGCGACGGCCAGGGCCAGGGTGGTGATGACGGGGGCGTTGGCGGTGGGGGTGATGATCTCGAGCAATCCCACCAGCGCGTAGGAGGCGCCCACCCCGAGGGCGGCGCCGAGCAGGGCGATGACGACGCTCTCGATGAGAATCTGCGTGAAGATGGCGAGCCCGGTGGCCCCGACAGCCTTGCAGATGCCGATCTCACGGATGCGTTCGTTGATGCTGGCCAGCATGATGTTCATGATGCCGATGCCGCCGACAAGCAGGCTGATGGCGGCGATGATGCCGCCGCTGAGCCGGGCATTGCGAATCTGCTGGTTGATGCTGTCGAGCCGGTTCTCCTGGGTCTGGAAATTGAAGTCCTGGATCGTGTGGTGGGTGAGCATGAGAATGTTCCGCGCCTGTTGCAGGGCCGGCTCCAGTTTCTCCACGTCGGCAATCTTGATGTCGAGGTCGGTGAGGCGCGGGTCGGGAATGTTGTTCGATCCCGAGGCGGAACGGAAGCGGACCCACGCGGTGTTCAACGGCATGTAAACCGTGTAATTCTTCCGCCAGAAGGCCCAACCGCCGCGCCTTCCCCATCCGCGCCGCCGGGCCGGTCCTTCCTGCTTTTGCGGCCCGCGCGCCTTTTCCAGCGCCCGTTGCTTTTTCTCCTGCTCGCTTTCGTAATGGGCGAACATGCCCACAATGGTGAAGGGTTGACCGTTGAGGCGAATCACCTCGCCGATGGGGATGATTTCGTGGCCGACGTCTTCCGGCGCGCCGAACAACTCGTCCCGAATGCCGGTGCCAATCACGCACACCGGATTCGCATACTCCTCGTCCAGGTCGGTGAAAAAGCGTCCGTGTTCGAGGGTGTGGAGATTCATTTCGATCACCGTCGGCCAGACGCCGACGCATTCGGAGGGATTGACCGCCTTCGCGCCGAGGTTGAGGGTCATGCCGGAAACCGCCATTTGCGGCGAGATGAGGGGCACCAGCGACGCGCATTGCCGGAGCGCCTGGACGTCGGTCATGGTGCGACCGGGCGCCTGGTCGGACAGGTGCTCCTGATACGCGGGCACATCCTGATCCTGGAGCTGCACCTTGTTGGCGCCGCCCATGGCGATCATCGCCTCCTTCATTCCGTTTTCCATGCCCTTGATGATCGCGGCCATGGCGACCAGGCTCGCGACGCCAAGGATGATACCCAACATGGTGAGGAGCGACCGGAACTTGTGCGACCACACCTCCTTCAGCCCGACGAGAATGGTATTGAGCAGGTTCATGCCGTGAATGCCGCCGCGTGCTGCCGAACGAAAACGAGCGAGCGTCCGCGCCGGTCGTTGCCGGGTTGGGTGATCGGGCTAGTCATACCGCAAGGCCTGAATCGGGTTGAGCCGGGACGCCTTGAACGCGGGGAACAGCCCGGCCAGCACGCCGACCAGCAGGCTGAAGCTGAACGCCAGCGCCATGGCGCTCAAGCTCATGATCGGCGCGTTGTCCGTGGGCGAGAACCACGTGATCAACTGCAGCAACCCCCACGACGCCACCAGGCCGGCCAGGCCGCCCAGCATGGCAATGACCAGGCTCTCGACAAGGATTTGCACGAAAATGTCGCCGGTGGTGGCCCCGATGGATTTGCGAATGCCGATCTCGCGCACCCGTTCGGAAATGCTGGCCAGCATGATGTTCATGATGCCGATGCCGCCCACCAGCAGGCTGATGCCGGCGATGACGCCGCCGCTGAGCCGCAGGTTGCGAACGAAGGTCGCGATGCCCTCCGCCCAATCCTCCTGCGTGCGAAAGGCGAAATCCTCGAGGCCCCGGTGCGTACACATGAGCACGTTGCGGATCTGCTGGAGCGCCGTGCCAAGCTGCTCAGCGTCGGCAACCCGCACGACGAGGGCGGAGAGGCGGGGATCGCCGGTGGCGCCGCTCGGACCGGCGCCGGTGTTGCTCGTGGCCACGCGACTGACCCCGGAACGATACTTCATCCAGGCCGTGTTGAGCGGCATGTAGATGGTCGCATTCTTGATCCAGAACGCCCACCCGCCGCTGCGGCCGCCCCAGCCGCGGTTCCGAGTGGTGCCGATCGGCTTTTTGCCATGTCGTTGTTCCTCCAGTTTTTCGAGCGCATGTTGCTTGCGTTCCTGCTCGCTTTCGTAGTGTTGAAACATCCCGATGATCGTGAAGGGCTGTCCGTTGATGAACATGGTTTCGCCCACCGGGATGATCTCCTGCCCCACTTCCTCGGGTTTGCCCCAGAGCTGGTCCCGCGTCTCGGTGCCGATCACGCAGACGCTGCGCGCAAGTTCGTCGTCAATTTCGTTGAACATGCGGCCGTACTGGACCACGTGTTCGTTCATTTCGAGCGCCACCGGCCAGACGCCGCTGCAAAAGGGAGGTCGGAAGGTCTTGCCGTTGGCGGAAACCGTGGCCGGCACGCGCATCTCCGGGGAGAGCCGGGTCACCAGCGGGGCGCTGGCGGCCAGCGCATAAACGTCGTTGATGGTGATGCCGACCGCCTGGTCCTTCGAACTCTGCTGTTCGACCGGCAGTTCCTGCGCCTCGATCCGGACCTCCGCGAGACCACCGATGGCGATCAACGCCTCCTTCTCGGCCTTTTCCCGGCCTTTCACGAGCGCGGACATCGCCACCAGGCTGGAGACGCCGAGGATGATGCCCAGCATGGTCAGCAGCGAACGGAACTTGTGCGCCCAGATTTCGCGCAGGCCCACACCGATCGTCACCACGATATTCAGCGACGACGTCTGCAACGCCTCGTTCGCGAGCGGTGTCCGCAGCGGATTCATGACGTCAGCCTTGCCGCCCGCGGAACGGTCCATCAGGCCGCATGATCCCTGAACGTTGCCAGGTGGCGCCGGGTGCGTTCATGTGCCGGGCGCGGCGGCCGCCTGGGCCGGCCGGTGTAATCCCGCCAGCTCGGCGTCCACTTTGTCGGCGATCCGGCCGTCGCGGATTTCGATGCGCCGCGGGGTGACGGCGGCAATCTCGGGATCGTGAGTGACGAGGACGATGGTGCGGCCTTCGGCGCTGAGTTTGCGGAAGAGGGCGAGGATGGCCTCGCCGGTGTGGGAATCGAGGTTGCCGGTGGGTTCGTCGGCGAAAATGATGCGCGGGCTGTTGACGAGGGCGCGGGCGATGGCGACGCGCTGTTGCTGGCCGCCGGAGAGCTGGCTGGGGCGGTGCTTGCTGCGGTTGGCGAGTTCGACGGCCTCGAGGGACTGCTGCGCCCGCTGCCGACGCTCCCGGCCGGAGACGCCGCTGTAGATCATCGGCAATTCCACGTTCTGCACGACGTTGAGCTTCGGCAGCAGATTGAAGAACTGGAACACAAACCCGATCTTGCGGTTGCGGATCGCGGCGAGCTGGCGCGGGCTGGCGTCCTGGATCATGACGCCGTCGAGCTTGATGGTGCCGTGGCTGGGCGAATCCAGACAGCCCAAGATATGCATCAAGGTGGATTTGCCACTGCCGGACGGACCGATGATCGAGATGAACTCGCCCTCCTCGATGTCGAGCGTGACGCCGTCAAGGGCGCGGATTTCCTCGCCGCCGAGGTGGTACACCTTGCTGACGCTGCGAAGTTCGACGAGGGCCATGAGATGAGCGCGGCGGCGGGACGGCTACCGGGCGGCGGCCCCGGCGCCGCCGGCACTGGTGAGCACCCGTGGCGCGTTGGTCGCGCCGGCGGGCGCGAGCAGGACACCCGGCCGGGCGTTGGTGTTTTGGCCGGCCTGGGCCGCGAAACCGCCGCCGCCCGTCTTCATGGCGACGAGCGCCTTGGTCTGCCGGTCGCGTTCTTCCGGCGGCATTTCCAGGGAAACCATCTCGTTGCCCGTCAGACCGCTTTGGATTTCGGCGTAGAAATAGTCGGAAACCCCCACCTGCACGTTGCGCTTTTCAAAATGTTCCCCCTTCTGGACATAAACAAACCGCTCCATCTGGTCCTTCTCGGGATCCTTCTCGGTGAAGACCGCCGAAAGGGGCACCGCCATGACGTGGGCAACAGCGGCGACCGGAATGCGGACGTTGGCGGTCATCCCGGGACGGATGCGCGGGTCCACGTTACGGAGCAGGATGCGCGCGTCGAATCCTTTGATGTTGTTCACGATCGTCGCCTGGGGCGCGACGCGCTGGACCAGGCCGGTCAACTGCAACCCGGGCACGGCTTCCACCGTGATCTCAACTTTTTGGTCCACTTTCAGCCGCGGCACATCGGCCTGGTTGACGTGGGCGTCAATGACCATGGCGTTCAGGTCCGCCACGGTGAGCACCTCGGTGCCGCTGTTGAACCCGCCGGAGCCGGACACCGCCTGGCCAACCGACACGGGCCGGGTGAGGATCGTGCAATTGAACGGCGCCAGGATCTGGGTCAGCGTGATCTGGTATTCGATCAGGTGCAGTTCCTTGAGTTTCTGCTCCACAGTGTTTTTGGCCAGTTCGAAGGTGGTTTTGGTGTCGTCGAAGGTTTCCTGGGAAATGAGCTTGCTGTTCACCAGTTCCTGCGCCCGCTTGTAATCGCGTTCCGCCTTCTCCAATTGCAGTCTCGCCGCCTCGATCTCAATCTGTTTGCTGGAACGCTCGGTCTGGAGGTCCTGATCGTCGAGCGTGAAGAGCGGGTCACCGGTCTTCACCGTGTTGCCAATGTCCACGGACAGCGTCTTGATGATGCCGTTGACCTGGGGACGGACGGACACCTGCTCCGCGGGCGTGATGGTGCCGGCGGCGTTCACGGCGAAGTTGATGTTGGTTTCGATGACCGGAGCCGTCGCGATGCGCGATCCGCTGTCCGCGGCGAGGTTGGCGGCCCGCCACGCGTGCCACTGGGTGAAGCCCACGTAGCCGGCGACAGCGACCACGATCAATACAATCCATTTCTTCATTGGTTGAGTCCGGTCGAGGCTAATGCAAATCCACCCCGCGTGGCAACTTTTGTCGCCATCGGAGTTGTCCAAACGTCAGATTGTTGAATAGCCGGGAGGATAGACGCCGCCGCGGCGCGTCACATTCAGCCCCGCCGATAATCGCCCGCGGCCGCCGAAGAAGTTGAAAACGCCGCCACGCGTGGCAGACTGGCCGGAATGAAACGCATCGTAGTGCTGGTGCTCCTGGCAGGCTGGCTGGGAACGGGTTGCCGTTCGCCCGGTGCCAACCCGGCCTCCGCCGGCGCGCCGGAGACGAAGCCCGTCGCCCCCGTCGCCACGCAGATCACCCATGTGGACGCGGCCGGCGCGGCGCGCCTCATCGGGGCCAAAAAGGTGCTGGTGGTGGATGTGCGCACCCCGGCCGAATACGCCGCCGGGCACATCGCCGGCGCCCGCGAAATCAATTTCAACGCCCCCGACTTCGCCCAGCAACTGGGGCGGGTGGACCGCAACCAGGTTTGCCTCGTGCATTGTGCCCGCGGAGGTCGGAGCACCCAGTCGCTGGCCACCTTCCAGCAACTCGGCTTCAAGTCCGTCGTCCACCTCGACGGCGGGTTCCAGGCCTGGCAACAGGCGGGTTTGCCCGTGGAGCACTGACCGTCGCATGAGTGTCGTCACCACGGAGTCTCCACCCGCGGCCGTCCCGCCGTCGCCGCCCAAACCGCCATCGCCAGGACCGGTGGTCCGGCCCAAGACCGGCCGGTTCCAGCTTTTGCGCGACGTGCTCGATCACGGCGGCCCCGGTTACCTCCAGTTTGCCATCACGAACATCTGCAACGCGGATTGCGGTTTTTGCGGTTTCGCCCGCTCGAAGTTCGACCCCAAGGCCCGCCGCAGCGTGACCCTGGCCGAGGCCCGCGACGTCGTTGACATCTGCGTCAAGAACCACATCGGCTACCTGCTGTTCGTTGGCGGCGAGCCGATGGTCCACCGCGACCTCCGCGCGATGACCCGCTATGCCGCCGAACGCGGTGTTCACCCGATGGTCTGCACCAACGGCGGGCTGTGGACCGAGGACAATATGCGCGGGCTCGTGGACGATGGCTTGACCAGCGTCATCATGTCCATTGACGCGCACGACATCGGCAGGCACGAGCAAAACCGCGGGCTGCCCGATGTCTGCCGGAAGATCAAACGCGCGAACGAGTTTTTCCTGGCCGCCGGCGTCCAGACCACGGCGAGCGTCACGGCCAGCCGGTTGATCGAGGACTACGACCGGCTGCCGGCGTTCCTCGAGTCGCTCGGTTTCCGCAGTTGCACGTTCAGCTATCCGCTCACCGCGCTGGCCAGCAGCTATCTCAGCTTCAGCGACAGCGGCCTGGTGAGCTACACGAAGGACGAACTGATCGAGGTGTTCGAGAAGATCAAGCGGATGAAGCGGGGCAGCCCTTTCCCGGTGGTCAATCCCACGGAATCGCTGGACGAAATGCAACGGCACCTGCGGGGTGAGCGCGAGCATTTCGGCTGCCTGGGCGGGCACAAGTATTTCTACCTCGACTGGAAGCTCGACCTCTACCGCTGCCACTTCTGGGAGACGCCGATGTGCAACATCTACGACTTCGACGCCTCGAAGCTGATCCGCGACGGCTGCACGCGGTGCATGATTGACTGCTACCGCGACCCGAGCGTGCTGCAATTCATCGCCGTCAACGCCAGCGACGCGTGGCACAACGCGAAGCGCGGCAAATTGATCGCGGCGGCGAAGAACGTGCTCGACCGCCGCAACCTGACGTCCCTCCGCGCCGTGTGGGAGGAGCGGAAGTGGATTGGCGGGGTGTGAGCGGACCCACGGATTGGCCCGGTCCGGGTGGGGAGGGCGGAGCCGGACCGCGACGGCAGCCACGGGCAGGCTGCTGCGATCGGCCAGCTCCGACAATAGCCCGGCCTTTCAAGGCTGGGTGACCGGCCACGAGAGCAAGAAAAGTCCCGCCG
>JBEKGJ010000050.1:0-38316 GCA_050012855.1 Verrucomicrobiota bacterium
CAAATGGGGTTTTTGCTACTTCAAAATGGACGTCCTCTGGACCGGTTCCGCCACGCGGCAGCAATACGTCAACGAGGGCTATCGCGACGACGGCATGGGCGACGCGGTGTTCCACAACCCGAACGTCACCAATCCGGAGGCCTACCGCATCGGGTTGCGGCTGGTGCGCGAGACGGACCCGGACGCCTTCATCCTCGGCTGCTGCATTCCGCAAAACATGCGTTCCTACGGCGGCGCCTTCGGCCTCGTGGACGCCATGCGCATCGGCCCGGACAACGGCGCGGACTGGGAAGGGTTGAAGCGCGGTCCCACGTTCGGCACGCGGCATTACTTCCTGAACGGCCGCGTCTGGTTCAATGATCCTGATCCCGTCTATGTCCGCACGAGCATCCCGTTGAACCAGGCGCAACTCATCTGCTCGTGGGTTGCCCTGAGCGGACAATTGAACTTAAGCAGCGAATGGCTGCCCGGCCTGCCGCCGGAACGGCTCGACATTCTCAGACGCACCATGCCACCACACGGCCTCAAGCCGCGGCCCGTGGATTTGTTCGACGAACCGTTGCCGCGCGTCTGGCTGCTCACCGACACGCGCCGCGCTCCCCGCCGCGACGTCATCGGTCTGTTCAACTGGGGCAACACCAACGCAACTTTCGACACATCGCTTGAGCGCATCGGCCTGCCGGCAGACGGCGACTACATGGCGTTTGATTTCTGGGGCAACCAACTACTCCCGCTGGCGAAGGGCCGGCTGGACGTGTCCGTGCCGGCGCAATCGTGCCGCATTCTGGCAGTCCGCCCGGTGTCGGACTGGCCGCAGTTGCTGAGCACCTCGCGGCATGTCACGCAGGGCATTGTAGATGTGCTGGCGGAGAAATGGAACCGCGGCGCGAAGACCCTGACCGGCCGCAGCCAGGTCGTCGCCAACGATCCGTATGAACTGCGCATCGTCCTGCCCGCAACCGGCCAACCCTGGTCCGTCGCCGGGGCCGGACTTTCAGCAACCGATCGGGCTGCGGGCGTGATGATCGACGTCAACGCTGGAACCAGTCCGGACCTTGTTCGCGTCACAATCCGCTCCGCGACGAGTCGGGAGGTTGGGTGGTCGCTTCGGTTGCAGCGCTGAGGCGAATTATCAGTTCCGGCCCCGGTGGTATTGATAAAGTTCATCGGCCAGCCCGCGGCTCGCGACGATCAGTTCGGCGTAGGGCGTGTCGGCGACGTCCACAAAACCAATCTGGTAATTCTCCTCGTCATAGACCCGGCCGGTGGTGGGTTCGTCCTGGTATTGGAACCAATGGCAGCCGACGAACTGCGGATGCCGCAATGCGCCGCGCACGTAATCCCGGTAAGCCTGGGCCCGCGCCGCCTGGCTTGCCGTCGGCACCAGCCCGGTGTGAAACTGACCGCGATCCAGCGCCCCGAAATGGAATTCGCCAATGATCAACGGCACGTCCGCGCCGCCGTTGAATCGGAAATCCGCCACGCTGCGATGATAGAGGTTGTAGCTGACCACGTCGCAGTACTTCGCCGCCGCCGCGGCCGCCAGCGGATTCACCCACGCAAAGCGGCACCCGAGATAAAGCTGGTGTGGCGCAACGGCCTTGATCGCCTCGCGCACAATCCGGAAATACTGCTCCGCCGTGCGGGTGTAAAACGCCGTGAGGTCCGCCGTCGCCCGCGTCTTGTCGGGCGCCTCGCGGCTTTGCAGCAGGACGTCCCACGACGCGTGATGAGTGCCCCACGCTTGGTTGAGGCGTTCGATGTCGCCGTATTTCGCCTGTAAATCGGCGACCAGCGTCTTTTTCGCCGCCTGGTCCGCCGGCGACCGCAGCGCCGCCAGCCCTAGCGAGGTTTCATCGCCCCAGGACATCTCGTTGTCGGAGAAATAGCCGAGACACCAGGGGTCGTTGGCGCTGCCGCCGGATTTGGCCGCCATGCCGCGCTGTGCGCTCGCCGCAAAACTCGCGTCGAACACGTCCGGGAACTTGCCCCAGTAACCTTCGCTACCCTCGATCATGCGAACGCGCCCCGAGTTGACGGCGTCGGTGTAGGGTGTGCGGCGCAACCGGCAGGTGGCGGCATCCGACCAGTTGCCGATCGTGTTGATGCCCCAGCTCCGCAGGCGTTGGTGGATGAGCGCCGGGCAGACGCGCTGCCAGTCCGCGCCGTATTTGCGAACGAGATTGGCGCCGCTGAACGAAAAAGTGTCCACCGTGCGCCCCGCGTAATGGCCCTTGAGGACATAGCCG
Source organism: Verrucomicrobiota bacterium (assembly GCA_050012855.1). Taxonomy (GTDB): domain Bacteria; phylum Verrucomicrobiota; class Verrucomicrobiia; order Limisphaerales; family J093; genus JAJXZJ01. Next base: position 2,250 of record JBEKGJ010000050.1, read on the forward strand.
CGCGAAAGGAACGGCGCGAACTCGGGCTGGCGGCCGGGGAAATCGGCGAACCAGGTTTCGCGCTCCTCGATCGGTGTGGCGTCGAGCATGCGAACGCAATCAATGCCCTGGGAGAAGAACAGCCGCCCGTCCGGGTCCACCAGCCACCACTTGCCTTCGTACTTCTGGGCGCGGAAAAACCCGGTCGCTTCCAGTTGCGGCCCGTTCGCCCAGCCGCCGTATTTGTCCCAGCCCGCGGGACCAGGCCGACGCGTCAAGTCTTCGGCCTCCGCGGTTCGCTTCTCCGCGAGTTCGGCAACCGAGTGCGTTTTGCCCGGCCAGTCTTTGTGCCGGTACTGGCCCAGGGTGTCCATGAAGGGGAAGAACGGATCGGCATCGGTGACCCACGCGGTGGGCGGCGTATAATCGCCGGTGGCGCGGATGTCGTGAATTTCAAAGAAGTGGCTCTTGGTTGGCTGGCTGACGAACACGAGAAGCTGCGTGACGTTTTTGGGATCAATCGTTCCCGCTCCGCCCGTGGCCACCGGGTATCCCCGCATTCCGAAAAGTTTCCCCTCCAACGTGCTGCTGGCGACGCTCGTCAAGGCGACCTCCAGCGTGCCGGCTTGACCGGCCTCAAGCTTCAAGGAACCGGTCAGGCAGTTCTTGGTGCCGTCGGCGCCGGGATTATCCACGCGGCAGGACACGGTGACCGGGTTCGTCCCGGCATTGCGCAGTTTGAGGGCCACCGCTCCTCGCGCGGACAAATCCCAATGCCCGCCGGACGCGGGCAGCGTAATGCCGGGCCATTCCGTGTTGTGGCCGGTAATCACCCGCAATGCCAAACCCGTGCTGGTGTTGGTGGCGGACACGGCCGCATCCGCCGTGCGCACGTTCGCCAGGTCAAAACCGGGTGCGAAGTCGAACAACACCTGGTCGGCGGCGAACGCAGCTAGGGCCACCGTGAGGACGGCCAGACCGGCGGCGAGAGGAATCGGGAAAAACGCCTTCATAGTTTTCGGATCGGGACGAGTTGACGCGAAGCTGCACAGCGGGCCAGGCTTTGTAAAGCCAAGACGCGGCCGGGGTCCCAATTTGAATGGAGCGCGGCTGTGTCAGAGACCAGCCGCAGCGTTTACTGACTGCTGCGGCTGACGCTTCGAGCACAGCCGCGCTCCGGGAAACGTCAAGTCGGGAAACCCGCGACAGGTGTCGGGCAAGCAGGCGAGCATCGCTCTGGGATCCGGTGCAACCAGGCTGCCGCTCGGGCAGACTTCAGACTGACGTTGGACTCCGCCTTCAGTCCGCGAGCCGTTTCATCAGGTCGCCATACGCATCAATCCGCCGGTCGCGCAAAAACGGCCATTGGACGCGCGTGGCGTTGACCTGCGCGAGGTCCACCGGCACCAGCAGATTCGTTTCCTCGGCCACGCTGGCTTTGGCCGCAATCTCACCGGACGTGCCGGCCACGAAACTTTGCCCCCAAAACTCGAGGCCGTCGCCCGCCACACCGGCCGGCTTCTCAAATCCCACGCGGTTGACCGCCGCGACATAACAACCGTTGGCGACGGCATGGGCGCGCTGAACGGTTTCCCACGCGTCGTGCTGTCGGCCTCCGTTCGCGGCCTTCTCAGACGGATGCCAGCCGATCGCCGTCGGGTAAAACAGGATTTCCGCACCCTGCAGCGCGGTCAGCCGCGCGGCCTCAGGATACCATTGGTCCCAGCAAATCAAGACGCCGACCTTGGCATACCGCGTTTGCCAGGCCCGGAAGCCGAGGTCGCCCGGCGTGAAGTAGAACTTCTCGTAGTAAAGCGGGTCGTCGGGAATGTGCATTTTGCGATACCGTCCGAGCAAGGAACCGTCCGCGTCAATGACCACCGCCGTGTTGTGGTAGAGACCGGCGGCGCGCCGCTCGAACAGGGAGGCAATGATGACGACGGCGTGCCGTTTCGCCAATTTCTGAAACGCCTGCGTGCTGGGACCAGGGATGGGCTCGGCGAGCACGAAGTTCGCGGCGTCCTCGCTCTGGCAGAAATACTGGGACCGGAAGAGTTCCTGCGTGCAGATGATCTGGGCGCCGTCGCGGGCGGCGCGGGTCACGGCGGCGAGCGTGGATTTCAGATTCGCGGCGGGGTCGGCCGTGCAGGCGGTCTGAACGAGGCCCAGCGTCACGGTCGAACGAGCGGAGGATCGCTTCATGCGGCCAGTCTAGGCGGACGTGGCGTCAGCGGCAAGCCGGGGCCGGGGCAGGTAGTCTCCTGATTTGCCGTGTCCGGGAGCGCGGCTGCTATGGGGTATGTCAAGTGGGCGGATGACCTCAGTTCATTGAGTTTTCATATTAAAAGCGGTTTTTGTCTTTTCGGGTTGCGTTTCCTCTTCGGTTAACGCCGCGTCGGGCGCGGGTTCAGTCTGCTATCCGCAATCCGCAATGGAGCGGCCTTTCCCGCCTCGTGCGGAGCGGTTTCCTGCTGGCCCCTGCCCTGCGCTTGTGCTACCCCAATGGCAGCATGTCCGATCAACCGGCTCCCGGCGTGGAAAGTGGCCAGCAGGCGCACGGCCACACCACCGGGGTTTTCACCCTCCTATTTACCGACGTGGTCGGTTCCACGGCGATGAAACAGTTGCTGGGCGACCGCGTTGGAGTCGAGATCATGCAACAGCACCATCAAATCGTCCGTGACACCCTGCGACGGTTCGCGGGCGCAGAGGAGATCTCGACGGCGGGCGATTCGTTCCTGGTGATTTTTCCCAAACCCTCCGATGCGGTGCGGTTCGCGTTGGTGCTCCAATCCCGCCTCCGGCAGTTCAACGAAGGGCGCAACCCGCCCGTGCCCGACCGCGTGGGGCTGCACCTGGGCGAAGTGGTGATCGAGGACCTGGGCGGCAGCCAGCGCGATGTGCATGGCATGCAGGTGGACACCGCCGCGCGGGTCATGGGCCTGGCAGAGGCGAACCAGATCCTGATGACGCGACCGGTTTTCGACAACGCGCGCCAGTCGTTGCGCGGCGAGGAAATCGAAGGCGTCGGCGCTTTGGAGTGGCTCAACCACGGTCGCTACGAACTCAAGGGCGTCGAGGAACCGGTGGAGATTTGCGAGGTGCGGAGCGCCACGTTGGGAATTCTGGGGCCGCCCAAAACCTCGGACAAGGCCCGGCATGTTGCCGACGGCGAGGAGCCGGTGCTGGGCTGGCGGCCGGCCGTCGGCCAGCAGGTTGGCACCACCGACTGGCGGCTCGAGGAGAAGCTGGGCGAAGGCGGGTTCGGCGAGGTCTGGCTGGGCCGGCACGACCGGCTCAAGGAGCGACGCGTGTTCAAGTTCTGCTTCCAGGCCGACCTGGTCCGGAGCCTCAAACGCGAGCTCACCTTGTTTCGGTTGCTGAAGGCGCGCGTCGGCGAGCATCCGAACATCGTGCGCCTGCATGAGGTTCATCTGGACGAACCGCCGTTCTTCCTCGAGGAGGATTATGTCGAGGGCCGCGACCTGGCCCGGTGGTGCGCGGCGCAGGGTGGCGTGGAGCAGGTACCGCGGGCATTGCGGCTCGAGATCGTGGCCCAGGCGGCCGACGCGCTGCAGGCGGCGCACGAGGCGGGCGTGATCCACCGCGACGTCAAGCCGGCCAACATCCTCATGGGCCGGCCCAAGCTCGACGGGCGCAGCCCGCCGGTCCAGGTGAAGCTGACCGATTTCGGCATTGGACAGGTCATCTCGGAGGAATACCTCGCCGGGGTCACGCGGGCCGGCTTCACCCAGACGATGCTCCCGACCACCTCGACGCAGACCGGCACGCAATTGTACCTCGCGCCGGAGTTGCTCGCAGGCCGGCCGGCCTCGACCCGCTCGGACATCTACTCGCTGGGCGTCGTGCTCTACCAACTGCTCGTGGGTGATTTCCGGCGACCGGTGACCACCGACTGGGCCAGGTCAATTGACGATCCGCTGCTGCGTGAGGATCTGCAACGCTGCTTCGCCGGGAACCCGGAAGAACGATTCACGGCGGCCGGACAACTGGCCGACAACCTGCGCCACTGGGAAGCCCGCCGCGCTGAACTCGCCCGGCAGCGCGCCGAACAGGCGGAACGGCAGCGCCTGGCCGCCCAAGCGGAACACCGGCGGCGGTTGCTCCTGGGCACCGGCGCGATCGGCGTCGCCCTGCTCGCCGTCGCCGGCGCGCTCGGCTACGGATTGCGCGAAGCCAGAAATCAGGAATTCCAGGCCCGACAACAGGCCTACGCGGCAGACATGAGCGCAGCGGCCGGCGCGCTACAGAAGCAGGACCATGCACAAGCCCGGGGTTTGTTGGGCCATTATTTGCCCCGCCTGGGCACGCCGGAACTGCGCGGGGTGGAGTGGCGGCTCCTTTGGCAGGCGGCCGAAGGTCAGGATCACCAGGTGTTCCGCCTCGGCAGTCCAGTTGTCACCATCGCCCTGGCGCCGAACCAACGCTGGCTGCTGACCGGCGGTCTCAATCATCGCCTGGCGGTGTGGGATGTCGCCGCCCGCCGGAAAATCACGGAACTCGACCTGCGACAGGTGGCCAGCCCGGCGCAACTGGCCGATGTCTGCCCGCAGCAGGAGTTGGTGGCCGCGTCAACCGCCAGTGGCATTGCCATTCATGACCTCTCCAACCGGCAGGTTGTCACCAATCTCGCTGAAGGCGAACCGCCGCTGCAGTTCTCCCCGGACGGCCGCTGGCTGGTGGCGGTGCAGCGCACCAACCTCGTCGCCTGGAAGGTCGGCTCGTGGAGCCCGCGCGTTCTGGCGACGGGCTGCCCGTCCGGGAGTTCCTTGCTCGCTTTCACGCCCGACAGCCGCTTTGTCGTTTACGGAAACCGCGAAGCAGTTGCGACCGAGACGGCGGAGGGCGAACCACCCACGACGTTGGTTGTGGGCCTGGAGGACACCAGCGAGCCGAAACCGTTGACCGACGTTCCCGCGGGTTCTGAATTGCGGTCGCTGCGGGTTTCTCCCGACGGCCGCTGGCTGGCAGCCGGCACTTCGGAGGGAAACATCGCCATCTTCGCCTTTCCCGGTGGTCAGCCGGTTACCAACTGGGGCGCTCACCCGCGCTACGTTTACGGTCTGGCCTTCTCGCCCGATGGACGAACGCTGGCCAGCGGCGGCAGCGACCAGGTCATCCGCCTTTGGCGGACCGGCACCTGGGAGCCGGAAGGCGAATTGACCGGGCTCGAACACCAGGTCTGGGGATTGGCGTACGCCGCAGACGGGCTGTCGCTCTTCGCCGGCAGCGCGGACGGGACGGCGCGGCAATTCCCCGCGCACCCGCCGCCGGCGCCCCAGCACATCCTCCCGTTGACGACCGAGAACATGGTGCTGGGTCCAGCGTGGCAGGGGGATGGTCTGTGGACTTGTTCGGAATCGCCCCGGGCGTTGCAGCTTTGGGATGCCATGACGACCAACCCGGTCCGCGTCCTCAACCTGGCCGGCCGGAGCAATCTGGCCGGGCTGTTTGTGTTTCCTTATTCGCTGCGACACGGACGCTGGCTGTGCTGGCTGGGCACGAACACGTCCATCGCGGTCATGGACCTCGAAAATCCGTCAAAGGTGCATCGCGTAGAACTGCCGGGCCCGGCGGGCAACTACTGGACGGTCTCGCGGGACGGACGGTTGCTGGCCGGTTCCTTCATCACGGCCAGCAACACCGTCCAATCCGCCATCTGGCACCTGGACGCGGGCACGGTGGATCCCCTGCCCCGCAACTTCGCGCCCGACTCGGGCGGGAGCGTGCCACCCTATGGGGCCACCTTTTCCGCGGATGGCCGGCGGCTCGGATTGATGTCGCGCCGGCCGGGCGATTTCACCGGCATGGTTTGGAATGTGGACCGGCGCAAACCGCAGGCGATGCTCACCGGGTTCGAACGCGCGTTGTCCACCATGGCGTTTTCGCCCGACAGTCGCACCGTGGCCACGGCCACCTGGAACGGCGAGGTTCAACTGTGGGACGCCGACACCGGCCAGCCCGACCTGCCCCCGCTCCGCGGTTCGCGAACCGGAGTCTATTTCCTTCAATTCGCACAGGACGGCCGATCTCTGATGGCGGCGGCCGACGATTGGACACTCTTCGTGTGGCAGCTCGCCAGCCATCGGTTGATGCTGACTTTGCCGCAGGTGCTGGTGCCCAGCCAGACCACCGTGCTGGCCGGAAGCGACGACTCCTTTTGGTGGCTCGACATGCCGCCCACGCGGGGACTCTTGGGCGGCACGGTCTGGCCCGACGGCAAGGGCCGGCTGCGCGCCACCCGGTTGCTGCCCCTGGCGGAGATTGATGCGCTCGAAAAGCAGCGGGCGCAATCACCTTGATCAGCCTGCGCACGGTCTGACCTGGCCTGTCCGGACACGAGCCCTCGCCGGTCCAAGCCGAGCGGGCTTGCCTCCAGCCGCAAGGACCTCCAATCGAGCGAGGCTTGACTCAGCGCGGGTTCCGGTTAAGCTCCAATCCATGAACCCACGGAGACTCATCCCACTGCTCCTGCTGGCTGGTCTTGTTCACGGCCCGGTCGGTGTCCGTGGCGCACCGGCGCCCACTCTGCACTACGCCTTCACTCCCCAAACCACCAACGCCTACCGCGTGACCCTCACCGCCACGCTCGACGACGATCGCCCGACATTGACCGGCAACATCCTTGTCAAGGTGTCGAGCCTGGGTGCCGGCGGCGTGGCGGCGGTGGGCTTCACCGGCAGCCTCTCCCCCAAAGGCGCGCGTAGGAACTTCCGCCCCATGCTCGAACAGCAATGGTGGTCCCGCCCAATCTATCTGTCGGCCTATCCCGGCCCCCTGGCCGTCGAGGTGGACGGACAGGGCCGCGTGTTGCGGGAGCGTTCAACCAGCGGCGAACTTCCGCCACCGCTGGGCAACCTGGGGCGTCTGTTCTTCGAACCGCTGCCCACGCCACCGACGGCGCATTGGCAAACCCGCAACGAAATCTCCATCGCCGAGGATCCCGCCCTTGCCATCACGGCGAACGGGCCGATCGGCAACATGGGCGGCTATTACGGCGACGGGCGCAATCTGGTTCGGCTGAGCGCCGTCCAGACGACCGAATACCGGCTCACCAAGACGGATTCGCAAACGGTCACACTCCACAAGCGGGTGACGGTGCGCAGCCTGTGGCTGACCGGCAACAAACCGCGCTTCGACGCCACCGGCGAAGGGGACATCGTGTTGGATTGCCGACTGGGCCGGGTGCGGAGCATCCAGATGCAGTGCGAGTCGCTGACGACCACGGAAACAACCGTGCGGCGAATCCCGTTCACTTTGCGGGTCGAGTCCTTGGAAGGCGATGAACTCGCGAAGGCCCTGCAACCACCCAAGCCCGAGGCGCCAACCACCCTCAAGGCCGCCGAACTGGAAGCCCTGTTGCCGGATCTGACATCGGATGATCAGGGCAAACGAATCGGCGCCGCGAGCCGCCTGATGTCGGCGGAAATCGAGTCGCCCACGCCTGAATTGTTCGAAGCGGTCGTCCGGCGGATTGACGACGAGGACACGACCTTCCGCATGATGGCGGTGCACATCCTCGGTCGTTATGGCCAGGCCGAACAGGTGCCCGTGATGATCCGGCTCCTGCGCCGGGCCGAGCAAGGGAACCGGCGGGAACTCATGGACGGTCTGCGGCGCCTGAAGGACAGCCGGGCGATTGAACCTCTCGCCGATCTGGTCGCCCGGGGCGGTTTCGACGCCCAGGGTGCGACTGAAATCCTCGGCAGTTTTGGCCCGGCAGCGGAGGAGGCGGCGCTCCAATTGCTGAAGGAACGGAATCTGGAAACCCGGCGCTACGCTTGTGACATTCTGCGGCAGGTGGGCGGTGCGCGCAGCCTGGAACCGCTCAAGGCCCAAATGCTCGAACGCGACCAGAATCTGAACCAGGCCGCCACGACCGCCGCCCGCGCCGTGCAGGACCGCACCGACGCGACCGGGGCCAGCCATTGATCCGCGGCGCCCGCGCCGGGGAGCGCTCAACGCGCCAACGCAGCCGATTTGCGATTGCGTCGGCATCGGGTTCGGCTTCTAATCCCCGGCAGATCAATCATGCGTCAAACCGCCGCCAACGCCTCCGGCCGGCCCGGCCCTCCCGGCTTTGCCGCCCAACCACCACCCGTCATGTCAACCAACTCCACTTCCTCGTCCATGAACCGTCGGCATTTCCTGGCCGGCACCGGCGCCGCCGCGCTGGGCTTCACCGTCCTCCAACCGCAAACGGTCCGCGGCGCCGACGCCGACGCCAAACTGAATCTCGGCCTGATCGGCTGCGGCGGCCGCGGCAAGTGGATCGCCGGCCTCTTCGCCCGGCATGGCGGCTATAACATCGCCGGTGTCTTCGATTATTTCGCCGACCGCGCCAACGAGGCGGGCGATCAGTTCAAAGTGGAGGCAGCCCGTCGTTACACCGGCCTGAACGGTTACCAGCGCCTGCTCGAACAGAAAGGCCTCGACGCTGTCGCCATCATCAGCCCGCCCTACTTTCACCCGATCCAGGCCGCCGCCGCCGTGGCCGCCGGCAAACACGTCTATCTGGCCAAGCCCATCGCCGTGGACGTGCCCGGTTGTCTGACCGTCGAGGAAAGCGGCCGGAAAGCGACCGCCCGCAAGCAGTGTTTTCTCGTGGATTTCCAGACCCGCGCCCACCCGGCCTACCAGGAAGTGGCCCGCCGGATTCACGCGGGCCAGCTCGGTCGCCTGATCTCCCTGGACGCCGGCTATCAATGCGACACCTCCTTCGAGGGCATGGACGCCGACTTCCGGAAAAGCGATCGGGGCGCCGAGGCCCGCCTGCGCGCGTGGGCCATTGACCGCGTCCTTTCCGGCGACGTCATCACCGAGCAAAACATCCACTCGCTCGATGTGGCCGCGTGGTTCGCCAACGCCGCGCCCGTCCACGCCTACGGCACCGGGGGCCGCGCCCGCCCGTTCCTGGGCGACTGCTGGGACCATTTCGCGGTCATCTTCCAATTCCCGAACGACGTCATCGTGAGTTTCAGTTCGAAGCAGGTGGGTTTTGCCTACGACGACATCATGTGCCGGGCTTATGGCATGAACGGCACCGTGGAAACGCATTACGCCGGCAAGGTCACCCTGCGCACCAAGGATGACACCTTCAACGGGGACACCCGCAACCTCTACGAGGATGGCGCGGTGCGGAACATCGCGTCCTTCCACCAGGCGGTCACCAACGGCGATTTCACGAACGCCACGGTTCCGCCCAGCGTGCGCAGCAACCTCACGACCATCCTCGGCCGCCTGGCCGCCCGCGGCAACCGCGAGGTCACCTGGGCCGACATGATGAAGCGGGCCGAGAAACTAGAGTTCGATACCCGCGGCCTGAAGACCTGAACTGCCGGTCATCGCCCGCCCGCCGCAAAACAAAGGGCCGCGGTGGTCCAAACTTCACCGGCGCTTACGCGAGGCGGCCAGCACTCGTTGTTCGGTTTCGAGCCAGGGCGTCTCGTTGGGACGCTTCTCAAATTGGGGAGCGATCCGCGCCTGCAGATCCGCCGGCAGGCTCTGGTACCAGGTGAGCGTCGCTGCCGCCGTATCGGCCACCGGGCGGAACTTGAGCCCGTGGGCCAGCGCGCGCGCGATGTTCGCCCGGTGGAAGCCCGCCGTCTCGCCCACCGGTGGCGCATAAAGGGGAAAGCGATCCTCACCGACGCCCTGCACCTTGAGAAAATCGTTGGCGAGCCAGACGAACGCCACCTTGGACTTCGTGCCCTGGCGCACGCCGGCGAGCATGGCCCGCATCGAAAGCTCCCGCGCCGGCCCGGTCGCGTTGAAGACGCCGACAATCTTGAACTCGAGACAGTGGACGATCCAGTCGGCCAGATCGCGAACGTCAATGATCTGGATCGGATCGCCCGGCGCTCCGGGGACCATCATCTCGCCGCCCAGCGAACAGCGGACCGGCCAGTAAATGAAGCGGCCGGACGTGTCGCGCGGACCGACGATGAAACCGGGACGGATGACCGTGACGCGACCGGGCATGGCGGCTTCGGCGGCCTTTTCACACAGCGCTTTGCTGCCGCCGTAGTTCGCAAAGTCCTTGCCCAGGTCCTCCGTGGCGGGATCATCAAGCGTGGCCAGCTCCGCCGTCTCGTCGTAGTTGGGCACGTCGTTCCGCTTGTAAACGGAGATGGTGGAAATGAACAGATACTGTTTTACCCGGGGCGCGAGCAATTCGGCCGACGCCCGCACCATGCGCGGGAAGTAGCCGCTGGTGTCAATGACCGCGTCCCACTCCCGACCGGCCAGTTGCGCCAACCCCTTCGGACTATCGGGATCCGTGCGCGCGCCGGTTGCTGCGCCTTCGGCCTTGCGATCGTCCGCCGTCTTGTTCGGATCGCGGTTGCCATGAAGCTGTTCGACGCCGGGAGGCACGACGGAAGGCCGGCCGGCCTCGTGTCGGCGCTCCTCGGTGCGGCCGCTGTTGAAATGCGTCACCGTGTGGCCGCGCGCCAAGGCGGATTCGGTGCAGGCTGGGCCCAGAAAACCCGTGCCACCGAGAATGAGAATCCGCAACGGGTGGGCGGCCTTGGACTTGGGCTCGGCTACCGCCCACCCCCGTGGGGCCAGCTTCGCGGCGGCAAGGGTGACGGCACATCGGCCGATGAAATCACGACGGGTGGTGTTCATGGGAAGAGCCTCTGCCTTTGCCAGGACCAGGCCGCAACCGGGGGAAACAAGCCGCCCGCTATTTCGCCTGCCCGACGAGTTGCGGCGGGCGCGTGGGACCGAACGCCACATTACGCTGCCAATCCAGGAAGAGCTGGTCGCCCGTAAAGCGCAGCGTCATCGTGACGCAGAAGGGCGTCTCATAGTAATGGACCTTCGCCGTGTAGGTATCCTCGGTCGTCCAGGCGCCGGCGCCGGCGGCGGGTTGGGCCGGGCCGATCCCAAGTGGGAACTGCCCCTTGACCCAGTCCCCGTAACCGCAAACGAGGCGCTGTTCGACCCCGCCCACGCGGGCCAGCAGCGTCACCGCTTCCCTGCCATCGGCCGCCTGCAACGTGAGCGACTCCAACCGCTGGTCGTTGGCTGGGAAGACGTATTGCCGGCCATTGATCGGGGCCAGCCGCGGTGTGGTGGCTGAACCCGCCGGCGGGCGGAGCTTCAGCGAGGCCAGCTTCTGCCGCAGCGCGTTCTGGGCGGGCGCGTTGCGCGGAAGGTGGGGCTGCATCGCTGGCAGCAGTTTCGTCCACACCAGGTTCAACACCGCCGGCATGTCGCCCAAGCCGCTGGTAATGGCCAGCACCGCGTCCTGCTCCGGCATGACGAGGCAATACTGCCCGAAGGCGCCGTCGCCGCGATAGGCACCATGCCGGCAGCGCCAGAACTGAAACCCGTAGCCCTGATCCCAATCGCTGTTCGGATTGCTGCCGTTGGAGGTCTGGCGCGCGGTGGCCATCGCCACCCAGCTTGCGGGGAGCAACTCCTTCCCCTGCCACCGGCCCTTCCGCAAGTAAAGCTGGCCGAAGCGGGCGATGTCCTCGGTACGCACGCTTAGGCCGTAACCGCCCAACGCCGTGCCCTGGAAGTTGGTCGCCCAAGTGGGGTCGGCGATGCCCAGCGGCGTGAACAAGCGTGGTTTGAGATAGTCGAGCAGGTGCTGGCCGGTGGCCTTCTCGACGATCGCCGAGAGCATGAACGTGGCGGCGGTGTTGTAGAGGAAGTGCGTGCCCGGTTTGAACGTCACCGGCTGCGCGAGGAACGCCTTCGGCGAAACGACGTCGGCCCCCGTCGGCGGCTCCTTGTCGTGCCCCGTGGACATGCAGAGCAGGTCGCGGACGCGCATGGCCTTCAAGTTCGCGCTCGGTTCCGCGGGGGCATCGCCCGGAAACCAGGAGAGCACGGGGTCATCCAGGCTCATCCGCCCCTCGGCCACCGCCAGTCCCACGGCCGTGGACGTGAAACTCTTGCTCAAGGAATAGAGCTCGTGCGGGCTGGCGGCGCCATAGGGCGACCACCAACCCTCGGCGACCACGTGGCCATGACGGACCAGCACGAAGCTGTGCAGCGCGTCCACTTGCTGCTCCGCCGCCGCAATGAAGTCAAGAATGGCAACCGAGGGAATGCCCTCCGCCTCCGGCGTACTCCGTGGCAGCGCGGAAGGTGTCCGGTCCACCGCGCCGCAGACCATGACCAGAAGGAACAACGGGATGAATCGTTTCATAAGCGGGGCAATGTTACGTTCGGCAGCCGCCGGCAACGCGCTAATTCCGCATGGAACCCGCGCCCGGTTGCGGATGTTCTTTCGCTTTTCTGACAGGTTGGCCCACACCACGCAAGCCCGGAGGCGGCCTTCGGAAGCGCCCGCGCATAATCTGATCCGGGTGAGCAGCTTCGTTTCGCGAGCAAGGAGCGGGAGCGGAGTCGGGCCGCGCGGGCGGCAGCGGTGAGCCCCGGCAAGTGCGAACGCCCGGCCCACCTACTTGCGGCGGCACCGAAACATGTTCCAGAACGTGAGCGCGACAAACGGCAACACCTGCAACAGCAGATTGGCCAACGAGCCGAGGCCGAGGACCATGCTCCCCACCAGCCACAGCGCCACACTCACGAGGGCCAGCAACCAACCCCCATCGTATTCCGCCTCACCGACGCGGTAGTAGAAGACCGCACAGCAAATCGGAAAAATAATGCTGCCGTAGGGCATGACGCGATCCTCGGTGTTCAGGGTCCTTGCCGCAACACGAAGCAACACCACCAGGATGCGGCCAAAGCACCACACGCAACAACGGCTGTCCCACGATTCGTTCTCATACACCCTGATAAGATTCGGTCTTCAATGTTCCGACTCCGGAAAGCAATCCTGTTCGTCCGCGGGCTTCGGAGCGACTCTATGGCACACCGGGTGGCGGTCAAGTGCGATCAGGCACAGAGCCCACGACCGCAACCGGATTGGATCATGGCGTTGAGCCCGGCACCAGCCGCAGCGCATTGAACCTAAACACGGCAATTGAATCGCCCCAAAAACGCGCAATGAGCGCCGAGGCACTGGCTCCATTCACCCTATTGAGCCGGGATTGTGCTTCCGCTGACCGGTGAAGAAGGTAGCGGTGCCGAATCTTCCCTCACCCTGTTGTTTTGTGCCGTTTGTGCCTCTACGCGGCCATTCCTGCGGCGGAAGTCAGGTGGAGAAGTTCCACGACACCAAGTGCATTCCAACACGCCACTTCTTCTGTGGCGCTGCGGCTGGCCTTCAGCACAGCCGCGGTCCGCGGGCAGTGTCCGGACGCGCCAGCCCGCATTCGACTATAAAATCTGCTTGGACTCCGGCCCCGGCCCCCCCAATATCCGCCCTCACATCGGAAGCCGGGTGCCGCATTCTGAGGCCCCGTGCTCCGTTACGCATGAACCGCACACACCATTGCAACGAACTCCGGCCGGCACACATCGGCCAGACGGTCACGCTTTGTGGCTGGGTCCACTCCCGCCGCGACCTGGGCGGCGTCATCTTCATTGACATCCGCGACCGCGAAGGCCGCACGCAGACCGTGTTTGACCCGTCCGACCTGCCGAAGGAGGTCTTCGACCAGGCCGCCGCGCTCCGCAACGAAAGCGTCGTCCGCGTCAGCGGCCGCGTCCGCGAGCGCCCCGCCGGCACCAACAATCCGAAGATCGCCACCGGCGAGGTCGAAGTCATGGCCCGCGAACTCGCGGTCCTCAACCTGGCCGATCCCCTGCCCTTCCAGATTGACGATCCTGAGGCCGCCGCCAGGGTCAACGAGGAACTGCGCCTCAAGTACCGCTACCTCGATCTGCGCCGGCCCGAGATGGCGCGCAACCTCCGCCTGCGTCACCAGGTCGCCTCGGCCACCCGCCGCTATTTCGACGAAGAGGGCTTCCTCGAGGTCGAGACGCCGACGCTGTTCAAGTCCACGCCCGAGGGCGCGCGCGAGTTTCTCGTGCCCGGCCGCAATCATCCCGGCCTGTTCTACGCGCTGCCGCAGTCGCCCCAGCAGTTCAAGCAAATCCTCATGGTCGCCGGTGTCGAGCGCTATTTCCAGCTCGCCAAGTGCTATCGCGACGAGGACCTGCGCGCCGACCGCCAACCGGAGTTCACGCAGATTGACCTCGAGATGAGCTTCATCGAACGCGAGGACATTTATGCGCTGATCGAAGGACTGCTGAAACGCGTCTGGAAAACCGCGCTCGGCCAGGACATCATAACGCCGTTCAAACGGATGGCGTTCGTGGAGGCGCTCAACCGCTTTGGCAGCGACAAGCCCGACACGCGGCCCGGCATGGAACTGGCGGATTTCACCGAGGAATTCCGCGGCAGCCAGTTCAAGGTCTTCGGCGGCGCCGTGGCCGCCGGCGGCGTGGTCAAGGCCATCAACGTCAAGGGCCTCGCCTGCGCCACGCAGGGCCAGATCGAAACCATGACCGAGCTGGCGAAGAGTTTCGGCGCGAAGGGACTCGCCTTCATCAAGGTCGAGAACGGCGAATGGAAATCGCCCATCGTTCGCTTCTTCACCGAAGCCGAAAAGACCGCGCTGCAAACCAAGCTCGCCATTGCGGAAGGCGACCTGATCCTGTTTGCCGCCGGCGAATGGCTCGCCGCCTGTGAAATCCTCGGCCGCATCCGCCTTTACGCCGCCGACGTCCTCAAGGCTGCCGGCCAGCTCGTGATTCCCGCCGACCGCTTCGATTTCCTGTGGGTGGTGGATTTCCCGTTGCTGAGCTTCGACAAGGAGCAGAACCGCTGGTACTCGAGCCATCATCCGTTCACCGCCCCGGTGGCCGAGGACATCCCGCTGCTCAAGACCGAGCCGCGCAAGGTCCGCGGGCAGCATTACGACGTGGTGGTCAACGGCGTCGAACTGGGCGGCGGCTCGATCCGCATTCACCAGCCCGACGTGCAGAAAATGATCTTCGAGGAAGTCCTCCAGATCCCGCCGGACATCGCGCAGGCCCGGTTCGGGTACATGCTCGAGGCCTTCCGCTACGGCGCCCCCCCGCACGGCGGCATCGCGCTGGGCTTCGACCGGATGATCGCGATCCTGTGCGGCACGCCGAGCATTCGCGACGTGATTGCGTTCCCCAAGACGGCGAAGGGCGCGGACTTGATGACCGATTCGCCCGGTGCGGTGGACCCAAAGCAACTGCGCGACCTGCACCTCGAACTGAAGGTCGCGAAGAAGGAGTAACGCGCGGCCCGAACGGGCAGCCGGAATCGCCAAAAACGCCTTGACAGGTTTCCGACGCGGCACAGACTGCCTTCGCAAAATGCCCCCTCGCATCGTCCCCTGATATGCGACGGGGCCAAACTGCAACGCGATGAAACCCAGTGCGTTGGCCGGAGGCAGGAACCTGTCGCCCAATCTGACGCGGCGAGACGAAGCCGCAATCCCCGTCGCTCAATAAAATGTTCGACGAGGCGAGAACGAAGAACGAGGGACACAATGAGCAGCATTCTGGATACACCGGAGATGGCCGATCTCCTGACTCGCGTAGAGGAGGCCGCTCGATCCACGGAAGAAGGCGTCAAGCATTTCGTTGAGCCAGCCCCCGGGACCTTGCAGCGTACAACCAACAGGCGCCACCATATCGTGTTCGGACGCCGTGGATCGGGGAAGTCGAGTCTGTTGCGCAAGGCGGCGGCTGACCTCACCGTCGACAGGCGTCCAATCGCCTATGTGAATCTCGAAGCATTCAAGGGGCACAGTTACCCAGATGTCCTCATCAGTGTTTTGATATCCACGTTTGAGGAATTCCGGAAGTGGATGGACTCAGCCGCAATCCATCCGTCAACACGAACGACCTTTTGGCAAAAATTATTCGGAACGACTCCAAGGCGCTCATCCTTCAACCGGGCAAAGTCGGCTCAACTCTCTGCTCAGTTCAAGAAACACATAGAAGCCCTCGAAACCGAGTTGCACCGCTCGGACGACGCCGAAATGCGGGTTACCGATGGAGCCGAAACCAGCGCAAGCGATTCGGTTGGGGTCAAGGTCAGAGCAGACTTCCCTGTTGTCTCGGGGCAGGGTGAAGCTACTGCCGCCAGTTCGCAAACGCAAAAGCAAGAGGTGGAGCAGAGGTTCAAACGATCAAAGACCGATTTTCTGCATCGGCACATCCTCGATTTTCAGCGCCTCTTTGGCGACTTGGGCGGCCTGTCCAACGGCGATGCCTACCTCTTCCTCGACGACCTATATCACATTCGCCGCTCTGACCAAGCCCGCGTCCTTGACTACTTCCACCGACTGGCCAAAGACCATCGCCTTTGGTTAAAGGTGGGCACAATTAGGCACAGAACAAACTGGTACGTTCATGGTGATCCACCGGTCGGCATGAAGATTGCCGATGACGCTGATGAAATTGACCTTGATCTGACTCTGGAGAAGTATTCCCTAGCAAAAGGATTCCTGACGAGAATACTGACTAACTTCGCCACGAGTACCGGTGTGGGACGCCTCGATGGTTTTCTGACCGATGGCGCATTAGACCGTTTGGTGCTGGCTTGCGGTGGGGTCGCCCGGGACTTCCTGTCGATATTCCGGCGGTCCGTTGTTGTCGCACGCGAGCGAGGCGGCGGACCCCGTGGGGACAAGGTTGGCGTGGAGGACGTCAATATGGCTGCGGGGGAATATGACTCCACGAAAAGGGAGGACTTCAAACGCGATACGCTGGATGATAGTACACCTCTGGATTCTGAATTCCAGAAGATTCGTCAGTTCTGTTTGGAAGAGAACAACACAAACTGCCTCCTCTTGGACAAAGAACAACACCATGTCGAGGTTGATCTCATACATGAGCTTGTTGACCTCAAGCTGGTTCATCTTGTGCGTTCCCGGGTCACGGTAAGTGGCAGGCGTGGACGCATCTACGAAGCATACATGCTTGACCTGAGTCAGTATGCCGGTGCTCGAAAACGCCGTGAGTTGCAGATCGTCGAATTCTGGAAACCGGACTCGACAGAAGCACTCAGAAAGATATCCCTGATATACACACCGGGAAAGACCGTTGAACAACCCGCTACAGGCGACGGCGTACCCTCCGCATTAGAGCCGTAACATTACGGCCACATCGAGGGTCACATGCCACATCGCGTCCAAGAATCCACCCGAACATCATTTGTAGATTTCATCTACGCTGTAGTCGTCGGTTCCACTTTCCCCTTCCTTGCACCATTTGACGCGAGCTTTCGCCTCATAGGTTTGCTCTTCCTCATCATTGTGATTCTTGAAGACTTTTACCTGTTCCACACTCAGATTGCAGGCAAGGTCTCAGACGCCCCGACATCGTTTTGGGCGTTAGTCTTGGAGTTGTTGATTCTCGTCTTGTGGTATTTGGCTGTCCTTTCATTTCCCCTTTCTTCGCGCCCGTTCTTGCTAGCCCTAGCATTGTTCTATTTCTTCAAGTGGTTGGCAGGAGTCGCCCACAACGCGAAACTGGCCAGCTCCACAGTTGGCATTTCCACCGTTGCCAGGCTTTTCTCATTCCGTTCGTCGCCTCGGTTGTCTTGGCTTTGCGGGTCGGCAGTGGGAAATTGAGCCAGCCTACCGTATGGATTACAGTTCCGCTGTCTTGGCTGGCGTGTGTGGCCATTTGGGGTATGCAACAGAGAAGTGTGAGCATAGAAATGATGCGGCCCACACCAAGGCATCGCCTTGAGCGAGTCGGCGAGCCTCGAGGCAATGCGTGGCTGAACGAACCCTGCCTCGCGTGGCGGCACCGTTGCCGTGCGCGGAGCCGATCATCCGGGCACCCCGAGGGGATGCGCGAAGCGGACCGCGCGATTCGCCCGGAAGGGCGGCTCAGAAAAGGAACGGGATCATCCGCGGCGTTTTCGCCGCGTACTCGCGATACGCCGGATACCGCACCACCAGCAGCGTCTCCTCGCAGAAAATCCGCACGCCCGCGCCGGCCAGCACCACGCCGCCCAGGATCGCAGCGTGCCACGACCAGTTGCCCGCCACAGCGGCGACGGTGAACAGACAGACGGCCGTGTAGATCGGATGCCGGATGTGGCGGTAGGGTCCGGTCGTGACCAGTCCGCCGTCGGTGGGGTTGGCCACCGCGTGAAAGCTGCGCCGGCCGAACGTTACCCGGGCCCAAACCATCAGCGCCACGGCCGCAAGCTGAACCGCGATCACCACCGGCGACACCGAGAGAACGCTGCGCATGTAAATCAGGCCCAGCAATCCGCCGGCCATCGCCAGATAGCCAATAATGCTCAATCCCCGGTGCATGGTGGTGTTGGCACAAGGATGCGCCACCGAGAGCGCCTGTCAACCGCCGACATACGAAGGGCGAATGATGAAGTGCGAATGGCGAGTGACGAAAGGTGGGTCGTGGACCGCCGGGCCGCGACGGTCGGGGAGCACAGGCCGCCGGCGTGTGGTTTTCGGCGGCTCGCCGAAAACTGCCCCAGCAAGGCAGGCAAGGCGTCCGGCGGGCCGCCGAACGCCGCACGCGAGCCGCCTGCGCCCCCCGGCTGACAGCGCTCCGCCATCCTGACTTCCTCTGGAAAGTTGGCGGGGGCGCCGACGCAGCCGCACCCTACCGGCCCTGACGCCTACACCGCCACGGCCGCGCGCAAAAACCACATCACCGAGTCCCCGTGCCGCATGCGTTTCTCCTCAATCCAACCCGCAGTCAGGGTCAGCGTGTCGCGCTGCGTGTGGCCAAGGACAAACCAGCCTTCGCCCGCCAGCAACCGCGGCAGCTCCGGATGATCGAGCAGTTGCTGGGAAAGCGAATCCGACCGCCGGCCAATGTTCTTCTCCCCAAACGGCGGGTCAGCCAGGATGAGATCGAACTGTCGCCCGGCCGCGATGAGTTGCGGCAGCGCCGCGAAAACGTCCTGCGTCCGCAATTCGTACCGGTCGGCCGGCAACCCCAGCGCGGCGAGGTTCTCGCGGATAAAGGCCGCGTGGCGCGGGGTCTTTTCGACGGCCACCACCGAGTCCGCGCCCCGGCTGAGGCATTCCAGGCCGAGCGCCCCCGAGCCCGCAAACAGTTCGAGCACCCGCGCGCCGACGACGCCAGCGCCGAGCCGGTTGAAGACGGCCTGCTTGACCAGGTCAGGCGTGGGGCGGACGGCGAAGCCCTTCGGCGCCTTGAGCAACCGGCCGGCCGCGCTGCCACCGATGATACGCATCTGCCGATGGAACCCGGTTTGCCGGCCGGAGAAAAGCGGATTTCGCCGCCTGGCAAAACAAAACGGCGGCCCGTTTCCAGACCGCCGTCTGCCGAAATGATGAAGGACTGCCTTAGAGCCCCTTGCCAAGGATGAACTTCAGGAGTTCGGAGACGCGGCAGCTATAGCCCCACTCGTTGTCATACCAGCTCACCAGCTTGAAGAACTTCTTGTTCAGCTCGATGCCGGAGCCGGCATCGAAGATGGACGAAAGCGAGCAGTGGATGAAGTCGCTGCTCACGACTTCGTCCGTGGTGTGGCCCAGGATGCCCTTGAGGTAGGTTTCACTGGCCCTTTTCATGGCCGCGCTGATCTCGGCATAGCTGGTTTCCTTCACGGTCTTGACGGTGAGGTCCACCACCGAAACCGTGGGCGTCGGCACGCGAAAGGACATGCCGGTGAGCTTGCCCTTGACCTCGGGCAGCACCAGGCCCACCGCCTTGGCGGCGCCGGTGGTGGACGGGATCAGGTTCAGCGCCGCGCTGCGGCCACCCTTCCAGTCCTTCTTGCTCGGACCGTCCACGGTTTTCTGCGTGGCGGTGTAGGAATGCACCGTGGTCATCAGACCTTCCTCGATGCCGAACCCTTCCTTGAGCAGCACATAGACGATCGGCGCCAGGCAGTTGGTCGTGCAGGAGGCGTTCGACACGACGTGGTGCTGGGCGGGATTATATTTGTCCTGGTTGACGCCCATAACGATCGTCGGGCAGTCACCCTTGGCCGGGGCGCTGATGATGACCTTTTTGGCGCCGGCGGTGAGGTGGCCCTTGGCCTTCTCGACCTCGGTGAACAGGCCGGTGGATTCGATGACCACGTCCACCCCGAGCGCCTTCCACGGCAGTTCGGCCGGAGTCTTCGCGCTGACCACCTTGATCTTCGCCCCGTTGACGATCAGCACATCGTCTTCGGGTTTGTCGGCGGCGGATTTCTCGGAGCCGACGGTGCCAGTGAAGCGACCTTGCGTGGAATCGTACTTGAGCAAGTAGGCGAGGTTGTCCGCGGGCACGATGTCGCCGACGGCCACGACCTGGACCTCCCGGCCGACGAGTCCCTGCTCCACCATCGCGCGGAAGACCAAACGGCCGATGCGGCCGAATCCATTGATTGCAACTTTGACTGGCATGATTCGTTTTCCTTCTGGTTCAAGTTCAGTTCATCAGTAACCGATCCGTAAGCGGTTGACTTTACCGGCGGACGGCGGACCGTCAACGAGAAATCCGGGCGCGTCGCGAGCCCAGGCCCATCGTCTGCGCCACCGGGTTTCCGGCCCATCCACCGCGCCGGGAACTTCGACGGAAAATGGACGAAAAATGGAGGATTGACACCCTCCGTCCGCTCTGGTCTAGTTCACGGTCTTTCGATTCGGACTTTATGTACGCTGTTCTGGAAACGGGTGGAAAACAATATCGGGTCGCCGCGGGCGACCGGTTGCAGGTCGAGCGGTTGGAAACCGAAGCCGGGAAACCGGTGACGTTCGACCGCGTGCTGCTGGTGAACAACGACGGCAAGCTCAGCGTGGGCCAGCCGACGGTGGCGGGCGCCACGGTCGTCGCCGACGTCGTCGAACACATCCGCGACGAGAAGAAGATCGCCTGGAAGATGAAGCGCCGCAAAGGCTACCACCGCAAGGTGGGCCATCGCCAGGAACTGACCGTGGTCAAGGTCACCGAAATCAAACTCTAGACTTTTATGGCACACAAAAAAGGCGGCGGCAGCGTCCGCAACGGTCGTGACAGCCACGGCAAAAGGCTGGGCGTAAAGGAATTCGGCGGCGAAACCGTCACCGCCGGCAGCATCCTCGTCCGCCAGCGCGGCACGAAGTTCATGGCCGGCGCCAATGTCGGCGTGGGCCGGGATTGGACGCTCTACGCCCTGATTGACGGCCAGGTCAAGTTCGACAAGGATAGCAAGCGGATCAACGTGGTCGTGCCCCCGGCGGCGCCCGCCACCGCCGCCAAAAACTGACCGCGGCAGGCATCTTCCCGGGCGAGGTCGCGCACCTCGCCTTTTTTGTTGGCCGCGGGGCGTCACCGCGCCGGCATCGGTGGCGCGACCCGCGCCATCCGGGATAGTCTCCCAGCGACGTTCATGTTCATCGACGAAATCAAGGTGTTCGCCCGCGCCGGCCACGGCGGCAAGGGCTGCGTCGCCTTCCTGCGCGAAACCTTCCGCCCCAAAGGCGGTCCCTCCGGCGGCAACGGCGGCCGCGGCGGTGACGTCATCCTCGAGGCGGACCACGACCTCAACAACCTCATCGCCCAGTATTACACGCCGCGCCTGATCGCCGAACCCGGCGAGGGCGGCAAGGGCAAGGGCATGGACGGCCGGGCGGGCGCGGACCGCATCGTGAAGGTACCCTGCGGCACGATGGTCTGGCGGCTGAAAGGGGCGCCGCCGCCGGAAGCCAAACCCGGCGTAACGCCCCGACTGCCCGTCAGCGCCAGCCAGCGACCGGTCTTGCGCTCCGCCCGCAGCGCGCGGGCGATTGAATTCGATCTTGCTGCCGAACATGCCAGTCCGGCGGCCAAGGACGAAACGCGTGGCGCATTGGTCACCGACCTCACCAACCACGGGCAGCGATTCGTCCTCTGTCGGGGCGGTCGCGGCGGACTGGGCAACCGGAACTTCGCGACCTCCCGCCGGCAGACACCGCGCTTCGCCCAACCCGGGGAACCCGGCGAAGAAGGCGACTTCCTGCTCGAACTGCGCCTGATCGCCGAGGTCGGCCTCGTGGGTTATCCCAACGCCGGCAAATCCACACTGCTCACCGCAATTTCGCAGGCGCGACCCAGGATCGCCCCCTATCCCTTCACCACACTCCACCCGCAGATCGGCATCGTGGATTTTCCCGACTGGAAGCGGCTCACGGTCTGTGATGTGCCCGGTCTCATCGAGGGTGCGCACCGCAACGTCGGCCTCGGCCACGCCTTCCTCCGCCACATCCAGCGCTGCCAGGTGCTGGTGCTCCTGCTCGACATGGCGGGCACTGACGGCCGCGCGCCCTGGGACGATCACCAGCAGCTCGTGAACGAGCTCGGCCTCTACGATCCGAAGTTGCTGGAGAAGCCGCGCCTTGTCGTGGCGAACAAAATGGACGAGCCGGCCGCGGAGGCCAACCTGCGCAAGTTCAAGCGGCGCGTGCCCCGGACACCGGTACTTCCGATCGCGGCGGCGTTCGACGAGGGCATTGACCGCTTCAAGAAGCTCATCCGGGAAACGATCGAGGAAACGAACGCGCCCTGAAGGGACGCCACCTCACTTCTTCGCGCCACTCGTGGCGTCGGACAGGTGCTGGTTGTCCTTGAAGGTGAACGACGCCGAGTTCATGCAATAGCGCAGGCCGGTGGGCCTGGGCCCGTCCTCGAAAACGTGTCCGAGATGCGCCTCGCACCGGGCACAGAGAACCTCGACGCGGCGCAGGCCGAAACTGGAGTCAACCTTGGTCAGCACATTCTCCGCGGCCACCGGTTGGAAGAAGCTCGGCCAGCCGGTGCCCGAATCGAACTTTGTCTCCGAAGTGAACAGCGGCAGATCACAACAGACGCAATAGTAAACGCCCGGCTTGTGATTGTCGTAAAACACGCCGCAGAACGCGCGTTCCGTGCCCTTGCCGCGGGCAATTTGGTACTGTTCGGCGGTCAGTTGCCGCTGCCATTCGGCCTCGGTCTTGATCACCTTGGGCACCGCCGCCTTGGGCAGCAACTTTCCCTGTTCGTCCAACAAGCGTACCACCACCATAGGCTTCAAACTCGAGCCCGGCGCGGACGCCGGGCCAACCCCGGAAGGTTGCGCCCACGCCACCAGCAGGCCTCCCACCGCCAAACTGCTCATCCACCAACGCAACACGCGCATAAAGCCGGTCAGTCCTTGAGCCCGAGGTGCTGCAACTTGGGCGCAATCACCGCCCGGCAGTACGGGTTGCGGTCCTTGTTCAGCCGGTAATAGTCCTGATGGTAGTTCTCCGCCGGGTAGAACTCACCCGCCTTGACAATCTCCGTCACCATGGGCCGCGCGAACTTCCGGGCGGCCGCCGCCTTCGACTTTTCCGCCACGGCCTGCTGCGCCTCGGTTTCATAGAAGATCGCCGACCGGTATTGCGTTCCCGCGTCGGGTCCCTGAAGGTTCAGCGAGGTCGGGTCGTGGGCCTCCCAGAAGACCTCCAGGATGCGCTCCAGGCCGGCCTTTTGGGGATCGAACACGATGCGCGAAACCTCGGCATGACCGGTCGTGCCCGTGCAGACCTGGCGATAAGTGGGATGCTTCACCGTGCCGCCCATGTAGCCCGAAGTGACGGAAACCACGCCGGGGATCTGCTGGAACACCGCCTCCGTGCACCAGAAGCAGCCCGCCCCCAGCGTGATGACCTCGTCACCCGCCGGGACCGGGGGGGCGACCGCCGGCGCCTGGGCTCCACCCGCACCGTCCGCCGCCATGGCCACGGCCGTCAGGGCCAGAACGAACGCCGCGGCCAGGATCCACAGAGAATGTATCAGCATTTTCACTCCTTATAATAAGTCGTTCGTGCAAGGCGGGAAGTCAAGCGGGTACCGCCGTGGCTCAGGAAACCTCGACGGCGGCCAGTTCCACCTCGGTCCCGTGCCGCAGTTCGCCGCTGATGGCATGGCAGCGCGGGCATTCGCCCAGAAAATCGTCGGAGGGGAATTCGGCGGCGCAGGCGGCGCACCAGCAAATCGCCGGCACGCGCTCAACCTCGAGGGTGGCGCCTTCGGCCGGAGTGCCCCGGCAGACCACCTCGAAGGCGAACTGCAACGCCTCGGGAACCACGCCGCTCATGGCGCCGACCCGCAGCCGCAGGCGATGCACCTGCCGCGCGCCCCGCTCGCGGGCGGTGGCCAGCGCCAGGGCCACGGCATTCTGGATGAGGCCAACCTCGTGCATCGCCCGTGCCGGCGCGCCCGGGGCGCCCGTCAGACCCGCTTCGCCAGTTCGGCGGCACTGGCGGCATACACCTCGGCGTGGAGCGAGCGACCGTGCGAGTCCATCGTCACCACCACCGGGAACCGCTCGACCGCGAGCTCCCAGATCGCCTCGGGCGAGCCGAACTTCTCCAGCAGATAAACGTTCCTCACGGCCGTGATCCGCTCGGCCAGCACCTGCGCGGCACCGCCGATGGCGTGGAGATAGACCGCCCCCGAACCCTGGCAGGCCGCCAGCGTCCGGTCGCCCATGCCCCCCTTGCCGATCACCCCGCGCACGCCGAATTTCTCGATGATGCCCGCCTGGTAGGGCTCCTCGCGGATCGAAGTGGTCGGCCCGGCCGCAACCACCTTCCAGCGGCCCGCATCGTCCTTCAGCACCACGGGGCCGCAGTGGTAGATGATGCCGTCGCGCAGGTCCACGCCCGCGGGAAGTTCGCCGCCCGTGGCCAGATACTTGTGGACCGCGTCGCGGCCGGTGAACAGCACGCCGGTGATTTCCACCGCGTCGCCGACTTTCAGCGCGCGGATTTTTTCTTCGGTGAAGGGAGAGGATAGTTTAAGCATGGCTGGTTAAAAATCTAAAGCCCCAATCGTTCCGCCAGCAAGGCGAGAATCGGGTCCAACTCGGCGGGTGTCAACTCGCCGAGTTTGCGTTCCAGCTTTACCCGGGCAACGGTCGCGATTCGCTGCACGTCAAACGCACCCTCGTCTCTAAGAAACGACTTGGGAATGGGCATTTCCCAGTGATTGCCGCGAAGCGAGGTCGTGTGGGCGACGATGGTGAAAACATCCAGTTCATCGCTTTGGGGTTGGCGCGTGACAATCAGGCAGGGACGAACCTTGGCAGCCATGCCGAGGTCAACCAGCCAGACGTCACCGGGCTTTGCGGCGGGCATCCTCGGCCTCCTGCTGGTCCAACTCCTGAAACATGGTCAGCGCAGCATCGTTGAGAAACTCCCCTTCGTCCTGCGCCTCCAGCTCGCGCAGCCGTTGGCGGATGATGGATCGCTCGTCCGCTGTCAACTTGGGCAGTTCCCGAATGATTTCCGCCGCACTCATAGTGCCAATTTAACGCCAAGGGAAGATGCTGACAAGCCCGGCGGCAGTGCGCCGGTGAACCCACCGCCGAAAATCAAAACCGCGTCGCCGACTTTCAACGCGCGGATTTTTTCTTCGGTCAAGGGAGCAGTGAGGTGGATCATGGGAGCAAATCAGTAGAGCCAATTCACGATGTTGCTTTGGGCATCGAGCGTCACCCCCTGCCGGCGGAAGGCCCAGCACATGTAGCTGACGCTGACAAAAAAGGACGCCGGCACGCGGTTCGCCGCGCAGACCTTGACTCCGAGCAGGGTGGTTTTGCCGCCAAACCCCATCGGCCCGATGCCGAGTTCATTTGCGGTCTTGAGAATGTCCTGCTCCAGCGCGTCAAGCGCCGGCAGCGGATTGCGGTCGTCGAGCTTGCGCAGGAACTGCGTCTTCGACAGCTCATAGCCGGTGGCGCGGTCGCCGCCGATGCACACGCCCAGCACGCCGGGTCCGCAACCTTTGCCCTGCGCCTGCAGCACCGCGTCCAGAATCACCTTGCGACACCCGTCCAGGTCGCGATCGGCCTTGAGCTTCTCCACCGGCAGGGAGTACTGGGCGCCGACGTTCTCGCAGCCACCGCCCTTGAGCGCCAGCCGCACCGTGACCTCGGCCGCACGGTGCTGGTGAAAATGAACCGTGGGCGCGCCGGGCCCGACATTGGTGCCGTCGTTTTTGCCGGTGAGGGAATCCACGGAATTCTGCCGCAGATAACCCTTCTTCGTCGCCTGCGTGACCGCGGCCCGGGCGGTCTCGGTGAATGCCATCTCGTCATAGCCCACCGGGCAATCCACATAAAACAACACGCTGCCGGTGTCCTGGCAGATGGGCTGCGACTTCCGCTTCGCCAGCGCGATGTTCTGTTCGATGATTTTGAAGGCCGACTCGGCGATGGTGCCTTTCTTCTCCTGCTCGAGGGCCTGGAGGATGGCGCCCTGCACATCCTCCGGGATTTCGGCCGACGCCCGGCGGATCAATTCAACCAACGAATCCTGCAATACGTTCATGCTGGAAAGACGCTAATGGCCGGCCGGCGGAGTGTCAACGCGCGCTGTGCAACAAGTGCTCGCCTCGCGTCGGGCAACTGCCCTAATCTGGCCGTGTTATGTCCGAGCCAACTCCGGTCGCGCCGCGCGGCCTCACGTTCCTGGCGCCGTTTATTGTGGGTGACCTGCTGTTGCTGGCCGCCGCGTTCCTCATTTTCTACCAGGCCCGGCGTCCCATGACGCCCTACGAAATCGCCGGTTTCGCCGCCTGTGTCGCCCTCGGCGCGTGGCTCGGCGTGTGGCCCTTCATCCTGCGCCACCAGGCGGCCTTGAAACTGGCGGAAACGTCCTCGCTCACCGACACGCTGGCGCAAATCCAGCAGCTCGAAGAAGTGGCGGAACGCATTGGCCGCGCCACCGGCCAGTGGCAGATCGCCCAGGAACACGCCACCAAGGTGACCACCGCGGCCCGCGAGATCGCCGAACGCATGACCGCGGAGCAGTCGAGCTTCCGGGCCTTCCTGGAAAAGGCCAGCGACATCGAGCGCACGCATCTGCGGCTGGAGGTGGAGAAATTGCGGCGCACCGAGGCCGAGTGGCTCCAGGTACTCGTGCGCATCCTCGACCATGTCTATGCGCTCTACGTTGCCGCGGTCCGCTCGGGTCAGCCGGGCATCATCGAACAGCTCGGCCATTTCCAGGCGGCGTGTCGCGACACCGCCCGACGCCTTGGCCTCGTGCCGGTGGTCGCGGAACCGGGCACGCCGTTCGATCCCAAGGTGCAGCAACTCCCGGACGTAAACACGGTCATCCCCGAACCCGCCCTGGTCGCCGAAACGCTGGCCACTGGCTATGCGTTTCAAGGCCAGATGGTCCGCCCGGTGCTGGTGAGCCTGCAGGGATTGGCGCCGCCACCGGTCGAAGCGAACGTGGTGCCGTCCCTGCCGGACGCGGCCACCCCGGAACCGACGGACGCGCCCGCGCCGCCACCGGCTGAGGTCGCCGCCGAAACCCCGGCCGCCGGCGAAGCCCCGGCTGCGACACCTGCGACCGCAGCGCCGGCCGACCCGGCCGCGCCTTCGTCCGAGCCGCCCGGGGACGAACCACCCGCAGGCGCCGGCCAGCCGCAACTGCCGTTTTGACCGGTGACAGTCTCAGCCCGCCACCGGCGGGTCTGGCTTTCGGAGGGCCTGCTCCAGCGCGCGATAATCCACCTTGCCGGTGCCGAGTTTCGGAATGTCGCGAAGACATTTCAGCTCGCGCGGCGCGCACAGGTTGCTCAAGCCCCGGGCCTTGATGACGGCGCGGAGGTCGTCGAGCTTGAGGTGCGGCTCGTTGGTGACCGCGACGAGCACCTCGCCCTTGTCGGCATCGGGTTGGGCGAGCACGGCGACCTCGCAGCGCAGACCGTATCTCACGAAAGCGCCCGCCAGCGCGTCCTCGACCGCGGTGAGGCTCACCATTTCGCCGCTGATCTTGGCAAAGCGCTTCAGCCGGCCGCGAATGAACAGGAAACCATCGGCGTCCACACTGGCGATGTCGCCCGTGTCATACCAGCCGCCGAGGGCCTGGAACTTCGCGTTCGCGTCGGGATTGAGGTAGCCGCGCATCACGTTTGGACCGCGGAGCAGCAACCGCCCGGCGTCGGCCACGCCATCAACCGGTTCGAGCCGGTATTCCATGCCGGGCACCAGGCGCCCGGCCGAGCCGTGCCGCGGATACATCGGCGTGTTGACGCTCACCGCGGGGCTGCATTCGGTTACCCCGTAGCCTTCGAGCACACGCACTCCGAACTTCTGGGCCCAGACACGCGAGGTGTCCTCCTGCAGTTTCTCGGCGCCCGCAAAAAGATAACGCAGCGAGCGGAAATCGTAGGAATGCGCCCGGCGCGCGTAGCCGTTCAGGAACGTGTTCGTGCCAATGAACAGGGTGCAGCAACGGTCGTAGAGCACATTGGGGACGATGCGGAAATGCAGGGGCGACGGATAGTGGAACGCGTAGAGGCCGCGCACCAGGCCGAGCAGGGTGCCCACCGTGAGGCCGAAACTGTGGAACGTGGGCATCGCGTTCAGAATCCGGTCGTCGTCGGTCACATCAATGATCGCGAGCATCTGCCGGATGTTGGCCAGCAAGTTGCCGTGGGTGAGTTCGACCCCCTTGGGCATTCCCTCCGACCCGCTGGTGAAGAGCACCGCCGCCGGGTCTGCCGCGCCGCCGTGGGCCCGCAAACGACCGCCGGTGCGCACCCGGTGACGCACCACAGCCGCCGCCTTCGCAACGCCGGAAATCTCGGCGCGCACATCCTCGAGGTAGATCAGTTCCATGCCCGCCTCGGTGAGCGGCTCGAGCTTGAGCCGGACCCGGGAGAGAAAGGCGTGCGACGTGACGATGTGCTTCAAACCGGCCAGTTGCGCGCACGCCAGCATCGTGCTCACGCCGGTGGAGTAATTGAGCATGGCCGGAACCTTGCCGAGGGACCACAAGCCGAGCACGAGCGCGGGCAGGGCGTTGACGTTCGGGAGCAGCACGCCCACCCGCTCGGGACCCGCCGCCAACTGCGGACCGAGCCGGCCGGCCAGCAGTTCGGCGCCGACCAGCAGCCGCCGATAGGTTAGTTCCTGCATGGTCGCGTCCTGCACGATCACCCGGCCCGGCGTCTGCCGGGCCGCGGCGAGGATGGCGTCCAGCACGTGGGTCGGGCCGAATTCCATCTCCGTCTCGAACTGTTGCCGGATCATCTGGTCACGCAGCCAGTTGGTGAGCCGGCCGCGCGCCCGGGCCACGGTAATATTCTCGAGCTTGGGCGCGGTGAGAACGGGGCTGAAGTGCGCGGTCACGCGCGGCCACCAGCGCCGCCAGCCGGGCTGCCGCGACCAGCGCAGGCGGTTGGCGCCGCGGAGATAGCAGGTGATCACCCGGGCACGGGTCTTGTGGAGGAGAAAGCCGGTGCCGTCGTAGAGTTTCATCAGGGAACCGGTCTGGCTGATCTGGCCCTCGGCAAAAAGAACGAGGCGGCCGCCCTGTCCCAGCAGCTCGGCCAGGTGTTTCGCCGCATAAGGCGAGGCCGGGTCAATCGCGAACGTGCGCCGGTTGATCATGATTTTCCGGTGCAGCCAACTGTAGTTCGCGGCCACGCTGGAAACGACGAACCGCCAGTCACGCTCCAGCAGGGCTCCCACAAACAACCAGTCAAGCCAGGAGACGTGGTTGGGGATCAGCAGGACGGGACCGGGCGTCTGGAGCGCTTCGGTGTTGTAGGCCCGGAACCGGAACAACCGGCGAAGCAGGAAAAGGAGCAGCGCGCGCATCACGGGGAAGTTGAGCGTTGAGCGTTGAGGGTTGAGGGATGGGCACGGCGGTCGCGCCAATGCAGGCAGAGAAGAACCAGGATCAGCGCAATCGTGGCCGCCACGCAAACGGGCGCCAAGTAACGGTCCAGTGGGAGTCGCGTCGCGTCGCGACCGCGCCAGGATAACTCGCCGGCCAAAATCTCGCCCTGGCCGGGAACAGGCGTTTGCGCCAGCAGCTCTCCGTCATAAGAAACCAGTTGCGAGATCCCCGAACTGGCCAGTCGGAAGACCGGCACGCGATGCTCGGCCGCGCGAATCGGGGTGAGCCGCGCGGCAAGCTCATGCTCGTGAAGCCCCCACGATTCCACGTCCATCGTCGGCACGATCAATGCCCGCGCGCCCTGCCGAATCAAACCGTCCACGACCCGCGAGTAATTCAGATCGTAACAAATGCAGATGCCGACCTTGCCCCACGGGGAATCCCAGACGCGCTGCTCCGGCGCCGGCAGGCCGTCCTTGAACATCTGCACCGGCACCATCTTCCCCTGCTGGAACACGACCTCGCCGTTCGTGCTGATGACATAGGCGGTGTCATAGAAGTCGTGCTTCAGCAGGGGTTCCTTGCCGCCGGCAATGAGCCAGCGCCGGTTCTTGCGGCACCATTCCTTGACCCCGTCGGGAACCTGCCAGACAAACGCATACTCACTGAGCACCACGAGTTCAGCCTCGGGATGCTCCTTGGCGAGGTGGCGAAGGTGCTCGATGATTTCCGATTCGCCGGCAAACTCCAGTTGCAGGCCGGCGACGTGGATGTTCGGCCGCGGACCGCTGTCCGGCCTGGTCCGGGCCAGAAACAGGAGCCAAATCCCCGCGACCAGGCAGCAACCGGCGACGCCCAGGATCAGGCACCCAACGAAAACACGCTGCTGAAAACGCCGTGGTCCTTCAAGCACGCTGGCCACCATGGCGCCAATTCCCATCAGAACCGCGCCGCAACCATAGACACCGAACAGCGAGAGCAGCGGCCGCGACCAACCCACCGGCAAAACACTCCCCGCCGTGAACCAGGCGAAACGCAAGTAATAAAGTTCGCTCCGAAAAAACTCCAGCCCGAGCCAGACCACCGGCACCAGCACGACCGCCCACCGGCTGCCCCAGCGGTGCTGGACATGGTGCATGAGCAGGACGAACGCGCCGAGCCAGAAGGCCGCCACCAGCCACAACGCGATGGCCGCCGGGCCGAACATGCGCCAGAAAAACGCCAGTTGCGGTCCGTAGATTCCCA
This sequence comes from Verrucomicrobiota bacterium, assembly GCA_050012855.1. Taxonomy (GTDB): domain Bacteria; phylum Verrucomicrobiota; class Verrucomicrobiia; order Limisphaerales; family J093; genus JAJXZJ01. The sequence goes on from JBEKGJ010000050.1 coordinate 32,972, forward strand.
GGCCCACCGCCAGCCCGGCGTAGAACGCCCGGCGCGCCGTCCCGAGCCGCCGCAAGGCAAACAGACCGCCGAGGAAGGCCAGCACCAGCCAGGACCAGGCCGGATACGTGAACGCGACGTGAAAGGCGACTGCGGTCAGGAAGGCCAGTGGCACGGCCTTGAGCAGGCTCAGCGACGGCGCGGCCGCACTGGGATTGACCGGCTTCACAAATCCGGGTCGAGCGATTCACCCTCCGTCGCCGGCCGGGGTGGCGGCACTTTGAGCACGGTGACCACCAGCGCCAGTAGCGCGCTCAGGAACAGGAAAATCCCCGAGGCGTCCAGACCGGCCTTCACGCCGCTGAAAACCATCATGCCCGCCGCGAGCTGGCCCAGGTTGTCCACAAAGTTCTGGGTCGCGATGGTTTTTCCGAGTTTGCCGCGGTCGGATTCGGACTGCAGCGCCGCGTTGAGCGGGATGAGGAACAACCCCGCCAGCACACCGGTCATGATCAGCATCAGCGCCACTTTCCAGCGGCCCCCGCCCAGCCCCGCCGCGTGCGCCCACGCCTCCATCCGCCCGGGGTGATGCACGCCGAAGTTCATCGGATCGATATTAAGCAACCCGGCGCCCGTGAGCAACTCCACCAGCCCCAGCACCGCGATCAACGCCGCCATGCCCCAGCCGTAGGTCCGCACCCGCCGGAGGTCGCCCACCGCGTGCAACTGCCCCGCCAGCACCGCGCCGACCATCATGCCCAGGCTCAGCCAGAGTCCGAGCAACGCGATCTGCGTGTTGCTCTGCTGCCGCAGCACGTTCAGGCCCCACGGGGGAAAATTCATCTTCGTCACCGCGCCGCAAACCCAGAACAAGCCGGTCCCGCACAACACGCGCGCCAGCCGGGGATCGCCCAGGAGGTTGCCGAAGTTCCCGAGAAACTCGTCCACGCTCCCCTTCAGCGGCACCTGCCGGTGAACCGGGGTCAGCGTCATGCCCGCGTTCAGCAGGACGGCCGCGCCAAACAACCCGAGGAGGAGGCCGTAGCACGTGACCACCGGGAGCCGGTCAATCATCTCGGCCCCGCCGATGAACCCCATGAGGATGGCCACCAGCGTGAGAAACTCCATCGTGCCGTTCGCCTTCACCAACCGCGCATGGGACACGATCTCGGGCAAAATCCCGTATTTCGCCGGCGAATAAAAACAGCCGCCGACGCCGACGATCAGGTAGCCGACTCCCTGCCAATAGCCGCCGTGCCAGACGCCGAGCATGGCGATCGCCGTCCCCAGCACCTTGAGGAGGTTGCCGCCCAGCAGCCAGCGCGACTTGGCGAAACGGTCGTTCAGGTAGCCCGCCAGCGGGGCCAGGACGACATAGGGAATGAAGAGCAGGCTGGTGTACACCGCGCTGGCCGCGCCCAACTGGCTGTGGCTGATGAGCCCGGCCCGCTGCTGGAAGGTCAACTGGCCCAGGATCACGGCCAGAATGGCGTTGTCGCCAAACGCGCCGAGGAACTGGCTCGCCAAAAGGAGCGTGTAATTCCGGTTCGTCCGCATGCTTGTCCCCCGGAATATCACGCTGCGAACCGGGGCGGGTGCAAGTCCAAACGTCACGAACGCGCGCGGCAGCGGTAGGGCCGTGCTGCGTCGCGGCCCAAGCTTCCATCAGTCACGCGGGAGTTCATCGGCATGCCCACACGCCGCTCACGACAGCCAGCGCCTCAAGTCAGAATGGGAACACGCGCAGCGCGTCCCTACCGGATTTGGCTGTGGTGAGTCGCGGATCGCCGGGCCGCGACTGAGGCCACAGGCCGCACACCACCCCTGCCCGCCCGGCCGTCGGGCAGCCACCCGTGCGAAGTGTGAAGTGCGAATGACGAATGACGAATGACGAACGGTGGGTCGTGGACCGCTGGGCTGGGCTGAGCTGCGACTCGGCCCACTTCTACGGACGCGGCGCAGCGCGTCCCTACCGGATTTGACCTGGGTGGGTCGTGGACCGCTGGGTCGCGATGGTTACCACTGGCCACCCACAACTAACTCCACACGCCGGGAATCTTCACCCCGCAAAAGCGGCACTTGCCTCCGATCACGTCGAGGCGCGTGACGGCGAAAATGTCGCGCTCGACGATCGCTCTTTTGCAGCCGGGGCACCACGTGGTGCCGGCGTCGGCGAGGCCGGGCACATTCCCGATGTAGGCAAAGCGCAGGCCCCCGGCGCGGGCGGCGTCGCGCGCTTTCACCAGGGTTTCAATGGGCGTGGGCGGGAGATGCGTGAGTTTGTGTTGCGGATGGAAGCGCGAGAAGTGCAGCGGCTGGTCCGGCCCCAGTTCCTTCACAATCCAACCGCACATGCGCCGGATCATGTCGAGGTCGTCGGTGTAAGTCGGCACGATAAGGTTGATGATCTCGAACCACACGCCGAGTTCGCGCAGCACCTTCAGCGTGCGCAAGATGGCCGCGAGTTTGCCGGAGTTGAGTTTCCGGTAGATGTCCTCATCGAAGCCCTTGAGGTCAACGTGCGCAGCATCCACGAACTGATAAAGGTCGCGCGCCGCGCGTTCCTCGATGGAGCCGCACGACACGACGATGTTTTTGAGCTGGCGCTCGTGCGCGGCCTGGCAGATGTCCTGCGTATATTCGTAGAACGCGGTCGGCTCGGAATAAGTGCAGGAAATGGACGGGCAGCCCAGCGCGGCGGTCACGGCCACAACATCGTCCGGAAACAAGCTCAGGCGGGCCATCTGCTCCTGCGTCAGGCCGGCGGGCAACGGCGGGCGGAGCCGGAACTCGGCGCCGCGCGGGTCCTTGGTTTCCTCCGGCTTCTTCTGGGAAATCTCCCAGTTCTGGCAATTGAGGCAGCGGAAGACACAGCCGGACGTGGCCAGCGAAAACGTGCGCGTGCCGGGCAGAAAATGGAACAGTGGCTTCTTCTCGACCGGATCAACGTGGAACGTGCAAGGGTTGCCGTAAGCGAGCGTGTAGAGGGTGCCGTCGCGATTAATGCGGTTGCGGCAATGGCTGCGGTCGCCGGGTTCGAGCACGCAATTATTCGGGCAGACCTTGCACTGCACGTTGCGGCCGAGCTTGAGGTAGTGGCGTCCTTCCTTAACCCAGCCGCGCTTCTGCCACAATTCCCAGAGATCGCCTTTCGGCGCGTCGCCCTTGAAGGTGTCGGCCGGCGCCTCGGCCGCACGCCACTTGCCGAAGAAATCGAAAAGCGACGACGCCCCCGCAAGACCCGCCACGCCGGCCACGCCCACGCCAATGGCCGCGCGCCGCGGAATTCGTCTCGGCGAGGCGAACCGGCCGGGCCCGCCCGCGCCTTCAAACTCAGGTTCTCGCTCTTTGGACTTCACGGTTCCGTTTCCTCGCGATGTTTGATCCAGCCCCATCGTTGGAACGCAAGATACACCGCCGGCAGGCTGTGAACCAGCACGAGTACGATCAGCGGCCAGTGCAGCATCCGGTGCAGGGTCAGCGCGGTCTTCTCGTCGCACAACCGGCCCAACCCGCATTGACCGGTGATGGCATAGCCGGTGAAGAGGAACGCGCCGATCACCGGGAGCAGCGGCCAACTGCTCCAGCGGACGGTCTTCAGACAAATCAGGTTGAGTTTGTGCATGGGGATCGTTTCCTCCCAAGAGCGATGAGCGCGGCGAGCAGGCTTAATCCGCCGGTGATCCAACAAACGCCGGCCACGCCCGCCGCCGGCAGGAGCCAGACGCTGGTCAACAGCGCGCCGATGGACGCGCCAACAAAGTCGGCGGTGTAGAGGCGCGCCGCGGCATGACGGACGCCCGTCGCCAGGGCGTTGGCGAGCGGGAACTGCGCTCCGACCAGCACCGCCAGACCGAAGGTGAATACGAGTATGATCGCCAGCATCGCGGTCCCGCCGGCGCCCAGTGTGGCCAGCCGTGCCAGCGCCAGCAGCAACACCGGCAGAAGCAACGCGAACACGGCAACACCCAGCGCCAGGAGGCAAAGCAAGGAGCTGGGGTGGATGCGGCTTGCCCAAGGTGGCGGCGTCTCGGCAGAGCGCCGCACCGTCTCTCCGGGCTGATCAGTCGCGCTTGGCCAAGCGCCGCTACGTCCTGTTCCCGGCTGCGGCTTCAAAAGCCAGTGTGTCGCCGCCAACGCGCCCACGGCCAGGCCTGCCATGAAGAGGGTCACCACCCACGCAAGTTGCCGATAAACGGCGCCGGTCACAATCTGCACGGCGAGCAACAGCACCAGCTCCAGCGCCGAGCCGGCAAAACCGGACGCGAAGATCACGCCCGCCGCGCCGCGCAATCGCGCCAGATAGATCGTCGCGACCACCACGAGCGCCATCGCCAGCCCGCGCGAGCCGCCTTCAAACTGGCTCGCCCAGTACCGCAGGTGCAGATAATAGAGCACCGGCGCGAAATCGCGGTTCACCGGTGCCGCCGACGCGGCCGCCCGTTCAAGATCGGCGAGGCGATCCGGGGCGAGCGTCGCTGCGAGGTAGGGGCGGGTCACCCAACGCGTGGCCACGCCTGACCGTTCGAGCGCGGGGGCGATGTCCGTCGTCAGCGGCCCGTCGGACGCCAGGAAATAAGTCCGTCCACCGGGAAGGAGCAGCACGTTGTGGAACGAGCGCACCGCGGTCTGCCGGGCGCAACTCAGCAGCCGTGACAGCTCCGGGCCGGCGTAGTTTTCGTACCGCCCCACCGCAAAGCTCAACACGCCCCCAGGCCGCAGAACCCGGCGGACTTCCTGGAAAAACTCGTGCGTGAAAAAACGGTTGAGCTGGGCCGTCGTGGGGTCCGGCAGGGCCACGATGACGACCTCGTAGTTCGCGCCGGCCCGCCGCACGAACTGCCGCGCATCCGCCTCGCAAAGGCGCAGCCGCGCGTCGCTGAACTCCGCCGGCAGGAACCGGCGGCCCAGCGCGGCCACCAGCGGGTCCAGTTCCACGCCGTCGAGCGCCGTCACACCGTAGCGGAGAATCTCGCGCGTCGCGCCCGACAACGCGCCGCCGATGAGCAGAACGCGTTTCGCGCCGGGCCGTTGCGCGAGCGCGAAGTGGACGCTTTCCTCGGCCTGTTCGATGTTGGGCGTGAAGGCCACCACCACGCCGTTCTCAATGAAGTTCGTCTGGTCGCCCGACGCGGTTACGATCAGGCGGCCGTAGGGCGAGTTTCCGCGAAAGAGCAGGCGTTGTCCGGGAAACTGTCGTGCCGTTGAAGACACGTCCGGCCGGGCCAGCAGAATCCACGCGAGCAAACCCGCGCCCACGGCGAGCGTCAGCGCGAGGAGCAAAGTGCCGGTTGGCCAGGCCCCCCATTCTCGTAGCGGCGTCTCGGCAGAGCGCCGCCGTGTTGGCGAAAGAGAATGTGCGGCGC
>JBEKGJ010000051.1:0-36799 GCA_050012855.1 Verrucomicrobiota bacterium
TCAAGGAGGAGCTTGAAATCCAGCTCCGAAACCTGTTCGATCAACTCCGCGCCGGTAACCTGATTGATGAGTCAACGAAGGCCTGAGGCAAAAACCCCCGGGTTACCTTTTCATTTGAGTCAACGCGGGACGCAAGGACGCGCAACGCCGGTGCGTCCCTTCTGGCGTCAGCCGTGGGGCGAGCCGGCACCGGCCGACAGTTCTGCGGCCAGTTGCTCGCGGACGGTTTGGAACTCCGCCACCAAGGACGCCAGCGTGGCCGGCGCCTCCCCCAGCGCTCCGTTTCCAGCCTGCTGTTCGAGGGCGGCCGCGAGGGTGGCCAGCCGTCGGGCGCCCAGGTTGCCCGCGGAACCTTTCAGGCTGTGGGCCGCTGCGCGCAATGCCCCGGCGTCACCAGCCGCCAGCGCCGCCTGCAGACGCGCGCACGCCGGTTCCGTTTCGCGGAGAAAGAGCTGGATCAGTTCGGTGGCGGCATCGGCCTCGCCCGGCACATTCAACTCGCGCAGGCCCTCGAGAACCGCGAGATCCAGGCTCGGCGGTTCGATTGGCGTTTCTGCGCCTGCTTCCGGTCCGGCCACGAGCGACCGGCGGCGGAAGGCGCGCAGGAGCGCAGCCTCGAGGTCGGCCAGACGCACCGGCTTGCTGATGTAATCGTCCATGCCGGCGGCGAGGCATTTCTCGCGGTCGTCGTGCATGGCGTTCGCCGTCATGGCGATGATGTAGAGTGGCGGCCGCTTGACGGCGGGTCCGCCCGGCTCATCGCGATGCCGGAGGGCGCGCGCGGTTTCATAACCGTCGAGCCCCGGCATCTGGCAGTCCAGCAGCAGCGTGTCGTAGCCCTGTTTCGCCACCGCCGCGAGCACCTCGTGCCCGTTGCCCACGGCGTCGGCGGTGTAACCGAGCTTGTGCAGTTGGCGGAGCGCCAGTCGCTGGTTCACCACGTTGTCCTCGGCCAGCAACAACCGCAACGGTTGCGGCTCACCGGCCGGGCCAGCCACCTCCGCAAGCGGGGGAGTTGGCGGGGCCGCCGACACCGCCGTCATGACTCGCACCACCGTGTCGCGCAAACGCGCCCGCCGCGGCGGCTTGATCAAACAGGCGGAGAACCCGGTGCTGGCCACGACTTCCGCATCCAGACGCTGCCGCAAGGAGGTCAACACCACGAGCCGCAAGCCCGCGAGCACCGGGTCTGCCTTGATGGATTCTGCGAACGTGAGTCCATCCACGTCCGGCAGTTGCAGATCCAGGAGCACCAGGTCGAACGGCGCAGACGAACTGGCCGCATCACGCAGGCGGGTGAGTCCTTCGTGACCGCTGGCCGACTCGGCGGTCGTCATCCCCCAGTGCTCCAGGTGCGCGGTCAGCGCAGTGCGCTGCGCCGCGCTGGCGGCGACCACCAGGACGCGGCGGCCCGTCAGGACCGGGTCGGCACCCGTTGCGACTCTTGGCGCGCCCGCCTGTTTCGGCAGGCTGATTTCAAACCAGAAGGTCGAGCCCTGGCCGGACTGGCTTGTAAACCCAATGCGTCCGTCCATCAGTGTGATGATCTGTTTCGAGATGGCCAGGCCCAGCCCGGTGCCGCCATAGCGACGGCTCGTCGAGCCATCCGCCTGCACGAACGCCTCGAACAGGCGGTCAGGATCCTCCGGACTGATGCCGATCCCGGTGTCCTGAACCTCGCCCCGCAACGTGACCTGGTTGGCGGTTTCCAACAGCGCGAAGACACGGACGACGATCTCGCCCGCCGGGGTGAATTTGACGGCGTTGCCGATCAGGTTGGTGAGCACCTGGCGCAAACGGCCGGGGTCGCCCCGCACGTGATCCGGCAGGTCATCGGGCAATTGGCAGACCAGCTCCAGCCCGCTGGCGTGAGCCCGCTCGGCCAGAAACTCCACCGTGCCCTCCACCACCTCGCCGAGGTCAAAATCCACGCTGTCCAGCGTCATCCGGCCGGCCTCGAGCCGTGAAAAATCGAGGATGCTGTTGATGATGTCCAGCAGCGCGTCGGCGCTGCGTTGGACCGTGGCGGCGAACTCGCGCTGTTCCAGCGTGAGCGGCGTGTCCAGCAACTGGGCGGTCCACCCAATGATGGCGTTCATGGGCGTGCGGATTTCGTGGCTCATGTTGGCCAGGAACTGCGCCTTCACCTGGGCCATCTCGAGCGCCGCCTTCGCCGCCTTTTCCAGATCCTGCTCGGCGACGATCAGGTCGGTGATGTCTTTCGAAACTCCGAACGTGCCGACGATTTTCCCCTGGTGGTCGCGATAAGGCATCTTCGAGGTAAGCACCCAGGTGACGCGACCGTCGGGCCAGGTTTCCTTTTCGGTCATGCCGATGATCGCCTGGCCGGTGCGCATGATCCGCTGCTCGTCCTGAAAAGCGTGCCGCGCGTGTTCCTCGCTGAAGAAATCGAAATCCGTGCGGCCCACCAGCCCGGCCGGATCGCCGACGCCGAAGCGTAGCGCGAGCGCCCGGCTGACGCGCACGAAGCGCGACTGGTCATCCTTGAAGTAGATGGCGTCGGGGACCTTGTCGAGCAGCGCCTGCAGGAGGTCGCGCTCGTAGGCCAGGGCCTCCTCGATCCGCCGCCGCTCGGTCACGTCCCAAAAGATGCCCTGGACGCCGATCACCTTCCCGAGGGCGTCGTAGAGCGGCGTCTTCAACACGTGGACGTAGATTGTTCCGCCGTCCGGCCGCACGTGTTCCTCGACCGTATCCACTCCTTCGAGCGTTTCCACGACGCGACGGTCATCGGTCTGGTATTTCTCCGCCAGGGGCCGCGGGAAGAGATCGAAATCGGTCCGCCCCAGAATCTCCTCGGGGGGGCGGTCAACGGTGCGGCAGAAGAGCCGGTTGACGAACGTGAACCGCCCCTCGAGGTCCTTGCGGAAAATGTTTTGGGGCAGGCACTCGACCAGGGAATGGTAGAGCATCTCCGAATCGTGCAAGGCGGCCTCGGCGCGTTTGCGATCCGTGATGTCCTGCACCGTGCCCTCATAATAGACCACGCGACCACTGGCATCGGGGACTGCCCGGGCATTCTCGGAAATCCAGATGACGCTCCCGTCCTTGCGGTGGATGCGCGATTCGAAGTTGTTGACCTCGCCCGTCGTCTGAATCTGACGGATGAATTCCTCGCGGCGGCCGTCCTCCACATAGAGCTGCCGGCCGATGTTTTGGACGGCGTGGATGAGTTCGCCCGCGGAGTCGTAGCCGTAAATCCGCGCCAACCGGGGATTCGCCGAGATGTACCGCCCTTCGGGTGTCGTCTGGAAGATGCCTTCGACGACATTTTCGAAGATGCTTCGGTAGTTCGTCTCGCTCTGGCGCAGGGCGGCTTCGCTGCGCTCATGGCTGCCGATGCGTTCCTCCAGTTCCCGGCGGTTCCACTGCAGTGCAAGCTGGCAGTCAATCTGGCGGGCGAGCGTTGCCAGAGCCTCCTGACGCTCCGGGTCCAGCACCCGCGGTCGCTCGTCGAAGACGACCAACAACCCCACCACCCTGCCCTCCGGCGCCCGGACGGGAGTGGCGGCCAGCATCGTCATTCGACGCCCATCCGGTTCGAGAACCTCGCCGCCGAGCGCGGCGGACGCCACGCCGTCCAGCAACTCGCGTAATCCAGGCAGGTCGGCCGGCAGTTCCGTGATCTGGATTCCCACCCTGGCGCGGACCACCAGACGCCCGGCCTCAACGAACGCGACGGCCGCAGCCGCGGTTCCGGCCGCGATGGCGGCCAGGCGGACGAGCGCCGGCAACATTTCTGCCATCACCGGTTCGCTCACCGCCTGCAGCATCGCCGGACCAGTAACCTGGCTCGGCGGAGGGGCAAGAGAATCGGCCATGTTCGTTCTGGGGAGGTGGCCTCACCTTCGTCTCTCACGCGTGCACGAGCCGCGCCTCGCGGGTGCCCATCGCCGCCAATTGCCCAAGCCAGGCCTCCGCCTGGGTCTGGGCCGCGTGCATTTTTGGGTAGCGAATCTCCCGGTATCCGCTGACCGACTCGGGCAGGCGCAGGACGCGTACGAAGAGGTCGTAGCGGCCGGTTTCGCCCGCCGCATCGCGGAAGCGTGGGAGCAGGGCCTGGTACCAGTCCCGAAACTCCTTCTCCGGCCGATGCCACTCCGGCAAGGCCCGCCGGAGCCAGCGCATGTGTTTGAGCAGGTCGAGCATCCAGTCGCGGGTTTTCATGTCCCAGGCGAAATTCCGTCCCCAGAATGTGAATTGCGGGCGGTTGAGGTGGCGATATTCGAGGCGGTCGCCGCGCTGCGGATCAATGTTGTGCCGGCTCCGGTCGCGCCGCCTTTTTTCCTCGCTGGTCAGCAAGTGGGCCACATAGACCTCATCTTTGATCAACATCACCTTGTGGAGGTTCCAGATCACGGCCTTGGTGGCGTCATGCCCCCGTTCCGGGCTGTCCCTCCGGTGGATTTCGAGCACCGCGTCGCTATAACGGCGCGCATAGTCCAGATCCCCATATTGCACCAGATCATAGACCCGCAACGCAAAGTCACGGCGGGAATCGTCGGGCAGTGCCAGTTGTCCAGCCGCGTCCGCCACGAGCTGCCGGTAGCGCTCCGCCAGGGCGGTGCCGTTGACGCGGGTTCGCGCCAGGATGTCCACCTTGTCGGCCACCACTTCGGCGAACGTGGCCGGCTCGCGACTCATCTGGGCGGCCCGCTCGACGGCCGCCGGATCATGGGCAATGAGCCGGCCCAGATGGAATGCCTTGAGGTTTTCGGCCGCGGCGCCGCCGAAGCCTTCTTCGATCGCCCATACGAAGTGGTCGAGGCTGAGCGGGATCAGGCCGCGCTGGAAGGCGATGCCGAGCATCAGGAGGTTGGCATAAAGCTGCGTGCCAAAGAAGCGCTCGCTCAGCGCCGAGGCGTCGCCCGCAAAAAAGGCGTCCTCCCGCGAATGCCGCCGCAACTGCTCGACGAGCTGCTCCACCGCAAAATCGTCCTGGCCGAGCAGGGTCAGGATCGTGGGGGTCTTGTGCGTGTTGACCACCACGGCGGTTCGACCCCGGCTCCCCACCTGCTGGTTGACCGCCGGGTCGAAGGCGCGCGCCGCTTCGAGAACGTCCACCCCCACAATCAGGTCCGCCTTGCCATAGGGGATCAGGTTCGAGCTGAAGGGCGCGTCCGCCGGCCGCAACGTGATCTGCGAATACACGCCGCCGTTGCGAATCGCCAGCCCCTTCTTGTCGCAGAACAAAACCCGGTGACCCGCCTGCGAACCCGCCAAAACCAGAATGGCCGTGGCCGTGCCGATGCCCATGCCGCCGACTCCGGCGAGGTAGCCCCGCCAGGTCTGCGTCAGCGGCGGCGTCGCCGGCAGCGGCAGGCTGGCAAAGTCCAGGCGGTCGAGCGGGGACGCGGGCGCCTGGGTGCGCGTGACGATGACCTCCTCAAAAGCCGGGCAGGCTTTGACGCGCAAACCGGCCGCATCAGGCGTCACCACGAAGCGCGTGCAGGCGCCATCGGCGACGCACCACGACGGGTCAATCTGGACTTTGCGCCCGTAGGGTGTTTGTTCCAACGTCAGTCCGGGACACCCGGTGGCCTTGGTGCATTCGAGGCAGTTCTCGCAAACCTCGGGCGTGATGTTGATCAGGCGCTTGTGGGCCAGGAACCCGCGGGCTTTCAACTCACGACGCTCCTCCCGCGCCTCCCGCCGGTGGAAGGTGATGCCACACTCCTTGTCGGCCACCACCACCTTCACCCCGTCCTGGAGGATCGTCTTCTCCAGCAATTCCCGATAACTCTCGCGCTCGGCGGGATTCACCCGCACCACGGCCACGCCCGAATTGGCCGTGTCCACAATACCGGCAATGATCGCGTCAATGTTCTGCGCAAACGTCCGTTCGCCCGTCAGCCCCTCCTCCAGCGCCGGGGTGGTCTGGTGACCGGTCATCGCGGTTGTCTTGTTGTCGAGCAGAATGTAGGTGATGTCGTGACCGTTCTTGAGCGAGTTCGAGATGGCCAGTTGACCGCTGTGGAAGAAGGTCGAGTCCCCCATGAAAACGACCTGCTTGTTGTGGATGAAGGGATCAATGCCCGCCCCGGTTCCGCCGCCCAATCCCATGCCGCTGTAATTGTGCATGAGGTCCTTGGTCGGCTCGAACATCAGCATCGTGTAGCAGCCCGTATCGCCGTGAAACACGAGGTCCACCGGCCCGACCCCGTGCGTGCGCTGCATGTAGAGCGGATCACGGAACTGCTTCTTGATCTCAATCAGCACACTCGCCGAGTCGCGATGCGGGCAGCCCGGGCAGAACGTGGGGGTCCGCGCGGCGACCTTGAAGTCAACGACCTTGACCTCGCGGATCAGGGCCAGTTCGCGTTCGATCCGGGCCCGGTCAACTCTCCCGGCCAGCCCCGGCGTCGCGAGAAACAAAGGCCCGAGCCGGTCAATCAATTTGCTCGGGTGCAGACCGCGCGTGTCGGGAATGCCCGTCAGGCCAAAAGGAAACTGCTTCCCCCAGACGTTGCGTGCCAGCGGCGACGACTCGTGGTCGGCGTTCTGGTGCGCCCGGCTGATGATTTCCACCACCTGCTCCTCGAGGAATCCCCGCCGTTCCTCCACGACGAACAAGTTCCGCAGGCCGGTGGCGAACTCGGTGATGACGGCGGGATCCAGCGGATAGGTGATGCCGAGCTTGAGGATCGGGAAACAACCGTCCAGCCCGAGCTCGACCAGGGCGTGGCGCAGGTGACCATGCGCCGCAGCCGACGTAATGAAACCGATGTCGGCAAGCTCATTGGTGTTGTTGGCCGGGCGGAAGGTACGGTTAACGCCCAGGCGGCGGGCACTGGCCCACAACCGGCCAAAACGCTCCGGCAGTCCCTGCTCCTTGCGCCAGGTGCGTGGTGGAAGCAGGACGCTCCGCTCGAAATCCACCTTGGACGTGTCGAAGGTAAACCGGTTCCGGCTGTTGATTTCCGGAAAATGGTTCGGGCGCACCTCGACTGAGCCGCCGCCGTCGGCCTGGTTCGTCGTCACGAGGTAACCAATGTAGAGCTCGCTTTCGCGGGAAAGAGAAAAGGCGAGGTTGATCCAGTCCTTGAGTTCCTGCGGATCGCTCGGCTCGAGGATCGGGATCATGAGATGCTTGCAGAGGTAACGCGAATCGGCGGGAACTTGCGTGGAATCGCTCCACGGGTCGTCCCCGAGCACGATCACCGCGCCCCCTTCCGGGTGGGCGCCGACCAGGTTGCCCAAGGCCAGGGCGTCGGCCGCCACGTGAACCCCCACGCTCTTCTGCACCGCGATGGCCCGGAGGCCGTGCATCTGCGAACCGTTGACCATGGCCACGCCCAAAGCTTCGTTGTTGGCCATCGTCGCGCGGATGCCGTGGGCGTTCAGCAACTCCTGAATTTCCTGCGCGGTGTCAAAGAACCCCGCCACCGGCGACCCAGGATATCCGGTCCATAAATGCGTACCGCCTTCGGTTTCCAGGCACCCCTTGACGAGCAGCTCGTTGCCTGTAAAGACCTCGACACCAGATGTTTTTGTGAACCGTGATTCGGCTTTCACTCCTGAAACTCTGTCATTCGAGCGGGTTATTGGCAAGTTTTGACTTTCGCGTCACCCGCGCTGAGGGTCCGCCGATCGCCACCGCCGGGATCCGTCGGGCGGGAATTTGCCGGGCTTCTTCGGTTCCGTGCTTGTCAAGGTCGCGGTTTCCTTCCAAATTAGGCGCCAGTCGTGCAAAGCGAATAAGCCACAAGCACATGAACAAGACAGCAAATCTGGAGCTGGACGGCAAGGTGTACACCCTGCCGGTCATCGAGGGCAGCGAGGGCGAACGGGCGGTGGACATCGCAAATCTCCGGGCGGAAACCGGTTTCATCACCCTCGATGATGGTTATGGAAACACGGGCTCATGTCAGAGCCGCATCACCTTCATCGACGGCGAGAAGGGCATTCTGCGCTACCGGGGCATCCCGATCGAGGACCTTGCCGAACACTCCACGTTCGTCGAAACCGCCTTCCTGCTCATCTACGGCCACCTGCCCAACCACGCTGAACTCCGGCGTTTCTCGGACCTCCTCACCGAGAACGAAAACCTGCACGAGGACATGAAGTACCATTTCGAGGGCTTCCCGTCATCGGCCCACCCGATGGCGATCCTGTCCTCGATGATCAATGCCAGCAGTTGCTTTTATCCCGGGTTGATGACGGGACGCAACCCCGCCCGCTTCGAGGTGCAGTCCGCGCGCCTTATCTCGCAGGTCCGCACCATCGCCGCCTTTTCCTACCGCAAGTCCCTCGGCCTGCCGATCATCTACCCCAAGCCGATGTACAAATACACGGCGAACTTTCTCCACATGATGTATTCGGAGCCGTACCGCGATTACGAACTGAAGCCGGAGGTGGTGCGGGCGCTCGACCTGATCTTCCTGCTCCATGCGGATCACGAGCAGAACTGTTCCACCGCGACCGTGCGGATGGTGGCGTCGAGCCAGGCGAACCTGTTCGCGTCCGCCGCCGCCGGCGTCTGCGCCCTCTGGGGTCCCTTGCACGGCGGCGCCAACCAGGCGGTCATCGAGATGCTCCAGCAGATTCACGATTCCGGCGACGACGGCTCCCGCTTCATCGCCGCCGCCAAGGACAAGAGCAGCGGACGCCGCCTGATGGGCTTTGGCCACCGGATCTACAAAAACTACGACCCGCGCGCCAAAATCATCAAGAAGGCCTGCGACCAGTTGCTGCAGACGCTCCACATCAGCGATCCCCTCCTCGACATCGCCAAACACCTCGAGGAAGCCGCCCTCCGCGAATCCTATTTCGTCGAGCGCAAGTTGTATCCGAACGTGGACTTCTACAGCGGCATCATCATGCGCGCCATCGGCCTGCCGCTCGAAATGTTTACGGTCATCTTCGCCATCGGTCGCATGCCCGGCTGGATCGCCAACTTCAAGGAGATCATGGACGATCCGAAAAGTCGCATCAGCCGGCCGCGCCAGATCTACACCGGTCCAACCCTGAGTCACTACCCGCCGATCGATCAGCGGCGCTGATCACGTCAGCTTCGGGAAAAAGCGATGCGCCGTGGCACAGGTCACGGTGGCCAGTTCGAGAGGCGAAAGATCGCGTACGACCGCGACGGCCGCGGCGGTGTCGGCGACGAACGCGGGTTCGCAGCGCCGTCCCCGGTGCGGAACCGGCGCCAGGTAGGGGCTGTCGGTTTCCAGCATGAACCGGTCGGCGGGAACCTCCGCCAGCGCCTGTCGCACCGTCGCGGCGTTGCGGAACGTGACAATCCCCGTGAAGCTGACAACGTGCCCGTCCGCCAGCACACCCTTCAGTGCGGCAGAATCATCCACAAAACAGTGGAACTGGCCCCGCACGCGCCCCACGAAGGGCGTCAGGAGGCGGAGCGTGTCCTCCAGGCTTTGCCGCTGGTGTACGACGCAATTCAGGCCGAGTTCGGCAGCGACCTCCAACTGCTGTTGAAATACCGCCGCCTGCCGGGCTTTGACTTGGACGTCCGCCTCGGCCGTATCGCCACTGGCACTGGGCAAGCGATAGTAGTCCAGGCCGATTTCGCCGATGGCAACCACCTTCGGATGAACCGCCAGCGCCCGCAGTTCCTCGCAAAAATCATCCGGCGCGCGCTCGACCTCGCCCGGATGCCAGCCCACCGCCGCAAACAGCCCGGAGTGGGCTTCCGCCAGCGCCACGGCGCGCCGGCTGCTCTCCAGGTCGGTGCCGATCGTGATGATCCGCTTCACCCCCGCCGCCTCGGCCCGCGCGACCACCGCCGGCAGGTCGGCCGCAAAAACCGGATCGTCGAGGTGGGCATGAGTGTCATACAGGGTCATGTCACACCTCCGTCGTCCGCCTCCGCCACCCGGGCCGGGTCCGACGCGGTATCTTGACGGCGCTCATGTTCGGAGCCGACCCGCGCGGCCATTTCCGCCGCGGCGCGTTCAAGCAGGGCGCGGCGTTCGAGGAGGGCGGCACGGCGAACGGCGACGAGGTCCAGCAACGCGGTGAGGATGGCCAGGGCGGTGAAGACGAAACACACGGTCCAGTAAATGATGAATCCCCAGCGGTGGAGCTGGGAGCGGAGGAGGGTCAGCCCCCAAATCAACATGCCGCCGGCCAGGATCAGAAACAATAACCCGAACCAGCGCCGCCACGCGGCCTCGGCAGTCTTCATGTGGCCAACCTGCCAGCCGCGTTGCCCCTTTCCAAGTGGAAACACAACGCCGCGGCATAGTTTGTATTTGGCAGACCGGCGCGGGTGCGATAGGTTGACTTCGCTGTGAAAGCCTCAAAACCCACCCCTTCCTTGCAGGTTGCCACCCAGCTTGCCGTGTTCCTGGAAAACCGGCCTGGCGCCCTCGCCCGCGTCTGCGAGGCGCTCGCGGCTGCGGGCATCAACATCCATGCCATCTCGATCAGCGACACGGTGGACCATTCCGTCGTCCGCCTGGTGTTAAGCGACCCGCACCGGGCGATGTTTCTTTTCGAGGAGCGCGGCACCCTCGTGGTCGAGAGCGAAGTCGTGTTGATCGAGAGCGACAACCACCCCGGCACGCTGGCGATGCTGGCCGACCGGCTGGCCGCCGGCAATGTGAACATCGAGTACCTTTACGGCTCCGCCCGCCCCGCCGCGGGACAGAGCCTGCTGGTGTTGCGGGTTTCCGACGCCCCCAAGGCCATCAAGCTTCTCCGCGGCTCCCGCAAGTGACTCGTCGGCCAGCCACTTGACCCGCGCCCGTCTTCCCAAGGCAACCTGGCTTTTCGCCCATGAGCTTCCCCTTGGTTTACGAAGTCAACCCGCGCTGCTGGCTGCGCGAAGTCTCCCAACGGACCGGGACCAAGGTCCGGCTGGGCTCCGTCCCCGATACTGAACTGGAACCCTGGCTCGACGCCCGCTTCACGCACATCTGGCTCTTGGGTGTGTGGGAGGTCGGGCCGCGCAGTCGGGCCGAGGCGGCCGGCAACCCGGACTTGATCCGCCGCGCGCGCGCCGCGCTGCCGGACTTCCGGGACCAGGACCTCACCGGCTCGCCCTACGCCATCGCCGGCTACCGCGTCGCGCGCGAACTCGGCGGCGAGGCGGGCCTGGCCGCCTTCCGGCGACAACTTCGGCAACGCGGCCTCCAGCTCATTCTGGATTTCATTCCGAACCACGTCGGCCTCGATCACCCGTGGGTCACCACCGCGCCGGAGCGCTTTGTTTGCGCCGCGCCCGGCACCCCCGGCGCCTTCAAGTCCGCCAACACCCCCGGCGCGCCCTGGTTGCTCCACGGCCGCGATCCTTCCTTTCCGCCGTGGACCGACACGGCCCAGCTTGACCTGCGTCGCTCGGACACGCGGGCGGCCTTGATCGAGGAAATGCTCGCGGTCGCGGACCGTTGCGACGGCCTGCGCTGCGACATGGCCATGCTCCTGCTTAACGACGTTTTTGCGCAGACTTTGGGCGATCTCCCGGCCAGCGCGCCCCAGCCCGCCACGGAGTTCTGGACCGAGGCCATCGCCGCCCTCCGCGCCCGCTATCCCGCTCACTTGCTGCTGGCGGAGGCGTATTGGGGATTGGAGGCGGAACTGCAGCGGCTCGGTTTCGATTACACCTACGACAAACGGTGGTATGACGCCTTGATCGCACGCGATTCAGCGGGTCTCTGTGCCGACCTGCTCGGTCATCCACCGGAATTCGTGGCCCGGAGCGCGCACTTCCTCGAGAACCACGACGAGCCGCGCATCGCGAGTCTGCTGAGCCTGCCGGAACATCGCGCCGCCGCGCTGCTTCTGCTCGGCCTGCCCGGGCTCCGGCTTCTGCACGAAGGCCAGCTCACCGGCGCGCGGGTGCAGTTGCCCGTCCATCTCACCCGCCGCCCCGTTGAACTGGTCCAGCCCGCCCTTGAAACCCTCTATCATCACCTGCTCGGCGCCCTCGACGGCACGGCGGTGGGCCAGGGCGAGGCGACCCTGCTCGCGCCCAAAGCCGCCTGGAACGACAACCCCTCCGGCCGGAGTTTCGTCCTCGTCCAGTGGCAACAGGCACGGCCGGAGTTCGACCTGGTGGTGGTGAACCTCGCGCCACACCGCGGTCAATGTTATGCCCCGTTGACTGCGCCCGACCTGGCGAAATTCAACTGGCAGCTCGAAGACCTGCTGGGCGACGAAGCCCATGAGCGGTACGGCGAGGACTTGAAGAATCGGGGGCTCTACCTCGACGTGCCGGCCTACAACGCCCAGTTGTTCCACTTCAAACCGGTCTGAACACCGGACGCGCGCAGCGAGGCGGTCAGTACTTTTTGGTGAACCGCTTCGCGGACTCCGGCGCCGACGCCGACGCGGGCGAAGGCGGCGTGATTGCGGCGCCGGGCTGGGCGGGTGGAACGGCCGGGGCTTCGACCGCCTCGACGTAATACAGCCGCAGCGTGGTCAGGCTCTGCTGGAGGAATTCGGCCTCGTGCGAACTCAGATTGCCCTTGGTCCTCTCCGCGAGCATTTCCAGCGTGTCAATGAAGAGGCTGGCCGCTTCGAGGTCCCGCGGCGGCGTCATCCCCTCCGGTCCCGGGGCCTTGCCCAGGAACATCAGGGCCATGTTGGTCTGCTGCAGCACCAGGTTGGCAAAAAGCGCGGAGCGGGCCTCGGCGGGCGCCGGGACAGCGGCGGACGAAGGTGGGTTGGCTGAGTTCATTCGGACTGGGAGTTGCGCCTGGTTTCAATGTCGTGCCGCAGGAAAACAATTAAAAAGCGAAGCCGCTCCTCGAGCCGGCGGGTCTCGAGAATCACCTGCCGCTCGCGGGCGTCGGGGAGCAACGTCGCCGAAACGAGGTCGGCGAGTTGTTCGGGATCCTCGAGGTGCGCCAGATGCTTAAGCACCTCGCGGAGCGCCTGCACCGCCGCCGGCTCGCCCAGAGCCCCGGACACCGCGGGCGAAGGTTCAAAGCCGAGTTCGAGCCGCTCGCCCACCAGTTCCATGACCTTGGCCGCCAGGGCGGCGGCTTCCAGGCTGCCCCGCCCGGTGGGCGGCAGCGGCCGCATCCGGTGCAGGTTGTAGGGACGCCGGCGCACCACCTCGCCCAGCTCAACGCGGGCAATGCCCTGCAAAATGAGGTTCGAGGTGCCGTCCCGCCCTTCCACCGAGGCGCGAATCAGGCCCAGGCCCGCCACCCGTGCCGCAAGGTTGCGCCGGTGCCCGCGCTGGGACATTGCAATCGCAAACATCCGATGGGAAGCCAGCGCGTCAGCCAGCATCCGCCGATACCGCGGCTCAAAAATGTGTAGCGGCTGCATCACCTGCGGAAACAGAATGACGTTGGGCAACGTCATCACTGGCACTTCGCTCGGCAGGCGCATGGAACGACTCTACGCGGACGGCGCGCTTATGCAAGGAGGCACAACCGGGCCGAGTTTCAAGTTTCGAGTTTCAAGTTTTAAGTTCCAGGCCAACCGAGACCTTGCGGCTCAGCGGGAGGCTCGCCCTGTTTTTTCCGGGCCGGCCGCCCCGGTGCCGCCCATCGCCTGATTCAGCCGCGGAAGAACGAACCTCGCAAATCGCCCCACGCACTTGCTGTAACCCTGAAACTTGAAACTTGAGCCCTCGTTGCCCATACCGGCGAACATCGCCGTGAGCCGCATTCTCTTTGCTTGGGCCTTGGCCGAAGCCGCGTCCTATTCTACGCGGACCCGGTAAAACCGCGTCGGGTTCGTTGCGGTGCCGTCGCTCAGTGTGATCGTGCCGCCTGTGCAGGACAACGTCTGAACCGCCGTCCAAGCCGTGTCCGTGAACGCATTCTTGTATTCGAGGGTATAATTTAGTCCGGGCGCCGCGGTGACCAACACGCTGAAGGTTTGGCCGACCAAGGCTGGATTGGCAACGGTGGGTGGCGGAATCGGAACGATGTCGGCCGTGGTCGTCGGTTGGGTCAGCGCATAGTTGCCCGCCTCAATGCCACTCAACGTCACTCCGCTGATCGTGACGAGCTTGTTCGTGCCCACGCTCGGGTCGGCAAACGAGCCGGTGACCCCGCTGGTCATCAGCGTCACGTCACCCTTGTCGGCAGACAGCACACCGTTGAGCGTGGCGCCGCTGGTGTTGATCGTCGCGGTGGTCGTGCCGTCATACACCTTGCTGGCCGCAGTGATCCCGGCCACCGTCACCGTGACCGGGTTGATCGTCAGAGTGCCGTTTGCATAAGTGATCAAGTAATTGGCCGGGTTGAACGTCCCGCCGCTGGCCGCGCTGGGCACGATGCTGTAGGGCGAACCCGCCACCGTCGCCGTTGGCACGGCGCCGCTGCTGGTCAACGTCACCGTCCCCACCGACTCGGAATTCTGCAAGCCAGCGGCCGTGAACTCGGTCCCGGCGAAAGTCACCGTCTCCCCATAGGTCTTGCTCCGGTCGTTGGCCGTCACCGTCAGGAGGGCTTTCAAGACGTCCAGGCTTACCGTCCTGATCGCCGTTGCGTAATTCGCCGTGTCGGTGGGGATGAATGTTAGTTCCAGGGTCTGGCCCGCGCCCGCGCCGAGCATCGTTCCCAGCGGCGGGTCGTAGTCAAAGCGGCCCGGCACATTGGCGGTGGCGTTAAACTGGCTCGCACCCAGGGCCGTGCCGTACACGATAGCCGCCGGAGCCGCCCAGGTGACCTGAGTAACGAAAGGCACGACCGCCACCGTAATGCTCTTGCCCTGACTCCACGCCAGTGGCCAGGCGCCGCCTACCAGGCCACACGCCTCAACCAGATAATCGCCCGTCGCCGGCGGGACCACATTGAAGTTGGTAGTGGCGCTGATCGCTGTGACCGGCACCGTCACCGCCTGCAATCCGCTGAACACGACGCTGTCGAAATACCAGCCGTCGAAGTCGGACACCATGAAATAATCCCCCAAATTGCAGTGGTAATTGAACCGAATTTGGAAGGAATGGCCGGCGAAGCTCGCGAGGGAGACGGTGATCGGGTGCAGGTTCAGCACGGCGCCATCGGCCGGGGCGTTGGTCCCGTTTCCCGCCCGCTGAAACACGTTGGTCCAGGACATTCCCTGATCCAGCGACACCTGAACTTCGGCCAACTGGTTGGTGGTTCCGTAGCCAACCCAGCTTCCGAAGCGGAGCTGGCTGTTGGTGCCGGCCAGCAGGAGCTGGGTGCAGAGCAGAGTCTGGTCGGCTGGCAGAGCCCCCAATGCGGCGGGTTGAGGATGCTGCAGGTGGACCAGCGGGTGGCCGATCCACAGGGGGCCGTTGGTGAGGACCTCATAACCCGGAGTCGTGTTGATTGAGAAGTCCGGCATTCCTCCGGCGGCAGTATCGGTCGGGTTGAAGGCGACACGTTGGCTGAGCCGCCATTGGTAGCTGGTGGCGGCCGGGATCGCGGAAACCGAATAGATGTTGGGTTGATTCACCCAAGCCCGGTCGGGGCCGGAGATCTGCGGGGTCACGGTGTCCGCCCCGGGCACTGCCGGGTCCATGATCGTGACGGCATAATGAAAATTGGTCACGCCGCCGCTACTCAGACCGACATTGTCCACCATGACGGTGTAGGTCGTGTCGGCTGCTGGCTGCGGCCAGGCAAAGGATTGCGTCGGGTCGAGTCCGGCCGGATACCACACGAGCGTGTTCTCGCCGTAACCGTCCAAAACTTGTTCGAGCACCACGGGGACGGGCACGCCGTTGCTGGAGAGCGACACCTGGGCCGTGGTGAAGTCCGCGCCGGGGAACGACACCGACCAGCGCGGGTAAACCAGCGAGTACGGGACGAAACCGGGCGGCGGCCAGCTCACAAAACCGTCACGCGTCGCCGGCCGCGGACCGCCGAAGTTGGGGTCCACCACCTGGGTGGCATTGGCGGGCCAGTTGGTGCTCGTTCCCGGCACGTCGCCCGTGCCCATCTGCTGGGTTTGCGGGTAGAGCAGCCAGCGCCGGTGCCCCACTTCGCCGTTGTAGAGGCCGGGATCCTCGATGTAGCCGCGGATCGCCTCCGGCCCGGATACCCCCAGTGCCAGGTTCGCGCTGCCAGCCGCGTCACCGCCGGCCTGGGTGTAGCAACTCCAGGTGGGTGGCGGGTTGTGATCGAGCGAGTTGTTGGCACTCATCATCAGGGCCGCCTCTTGGGCCGCCTTATTGTAATCGTCGTCCAGCGTGATCGCGGCCGGCACCCCCGCCATCGCCCGGAAATAATTGATCCGCAGCGCCACGAGCGCCCGGAAATTGGCCGTCGTGGTCCCCGCTTCACAGGTTCCATAGTCGCCTTGCCAGTCCATGGTCGGATCCTCGGCGGCGTTATACACCGCGAGGAACCAGTTCCGCACGATCTCCCGGCTGGCAATGTTGATGGAGAACCCCGAGGCAGCCGATTGGTTCGTGCCGTCGTTGCCATGTGGGGGAGACGGCAACCGCTTCGTCACCGGCCAACCGTGCCCATGCGGCGGATCGCCCAACTGGATTGGCCCAGCCTGAAGCAATCCCGTCAACAACAACGACATTGCGAGAATTTGCCATCGGCCGAGTGAGGCGCATTTGCGAGTACTCATTCCGCGGAGTATAGCAAAAACCCATGCCTACGGCAACCCGGGGCTGCCGCGCCAACCGTGCCCCAATGGTGCCGAGCCCACTTGGGTCTCACGCCAGACCCAGCCAGACCCGGCTTGCCACACCCGCCGGCCTCGACTACCCTTCGCCTCATGGTAAATCGCACGGCTGGGCTCCTGACCGCGTTGCTGGCGCTGTCACTCGTGGACGTCAATGCGGAGGTGATCCGGCTCAAAGACAACGCCGCGGTCATCGGGAAGGTCCTGGCGGAAAAGAAGGACCAGTTGATCGTGGATCTCGGTTTCACGGTGCTGGTCGTGCCGCGATCGCAAATCGTCAGCGTTCAGACCGCCGAGGACGCCCCGCGCCCGGCGCGTCCGGCGGATCCGACGCACAACAAAACTGCCCCGCCTGCCAAACCGGCTCCCGGCAAGCCCGTTGCCTCCGAACCCGCGGCCAGCCCGTCCAGCACTTCAGCCCTCTTTGTGACGGGCTCGGGCAGCGCGCCGGAGCGTTCGGTGCGCGAACTCGTCAACCAGTTGGGCGAAGCCGTGGTTCAGGTCCGCACGCCCGGCGGGCTCGGCTCCGGTTTCATCATCAACGACACCGGTTACCTGATCACGAACTTCCACGTCATCGAAGGCGAAACCCAGATTTCCGTCGAGGTTTACCCGCAGCGCAGCGGGCAGCTCGAGCGCAAGGCCTACCGCCAGGTCCGCATCGTTGCCATCAACAAGTTCGCCGACCTCGCCCTGCTCAAGATCGAGGATCCCGGCGCGCCGAAATTCGCCCGCGTCCCCCTGGGCCAGACGGACAGCCTCGCCGTGGGTGAACGCGTGTTCGCCATCGGCAGCCCGATGGGGCTCGAGCGCACGGTGACCGAGGGCATCCTCAGCACCAAGACCCGCGCGATGCAGGGCGAACTGTATCTGCAAACCACCGCCCAGATCAACCCCGGCAACAGTGGCGGACCGCTCTTCAACCTGCAGGGTGAGGTCGTGGGCGTGACCAACATGAAGCTCACCTTCGGCGAGGGCCTCGGCTTTGCGATCCCGGTCGAACAGGTGCGCTATTTCCTCCAGCACCGCGACGCCTTCGCCTACGACAACGACAATCCCTTCAACGCCTACCGCTACCTTGAGCCGCCCCGACGGTTCCTGCGCGCCGAGGCGGCCAAACCCTGACCCGCCCGCCTCCGATTTTCCGCGCCTCCCGGCTTGCCAAACCCGCGATTCCGCGACACTCTTGGTCGTTCGGGTCGTCTAATACCAAAAACACTATGCGTCACCCCACCTCGCTCCTGGCCCTCCTTCTCGGCCTGGCTCTCCCCACCATGGCGGCCGTTCCCCCCGCGGAACAATTGCTGCCCGCGGACACGCTCGCCGTCCTGAGCGTGCCCGATGCCACCAAATACGTGGCCACCTGCAAGGACTCCCCGGCCATGCGCCTGTGGAACGACCCGGCCATGCGCCCGTTCCGCGACAAACTCATGGCCAAGCTCACCAAGGAGGCCATCGAACCCCTCGAACGTGAACTGGGCATCAAGCTCGCCGATTACAGCGCGCTGGCCCAGGGCCAGGTCACCCTTGCCCTGACCCAGAACGGATGGCAGGGCACCAAAGATCCCCTGCCCGCCCTGCTCCTCCTGCTCGACACCCGCGACCAGAGCGACCAGCTCAAGAAAACCCTCGCCGAAGTGCGCAAGAAACTCACCGACGCCAACAAGAAGTTCCGCAGCGACAAGATCCGCGACGTCGAATTCACCACGCTCGCGCTCGACGCCACCAACGCCAGCCCCGACCTGCCGCAGATCAGCTTCGGGCAGTCGGGGTCGCTGCTGTTGGTTGGGACCAATCCCAAGGCGCTCGAACAGGTCCTCGCCCGCCTGGCGGGCGGCGGCGGCGGCGCGCTCGCCGATCAGGCCGATTTCCAAGCCGATCAACCGGTGATTCGCGAGGCCCTGACCTATGGCTGGATCAACGTCACCCCGGCGGTCGCGGTTGGCGTCAAGCTCGCCGCCCAGGCCCCCACGGGCAATGCCGAGGGTCCCAAGCCGGACAAGATCATCGCCGCCCTGGGACTCACCGGCGTCAAGACCCTCGCCTTCGGCGCCCGTCAGGGACCCGACGGCGCCACCGTTGACATGTCCATGTCGGTTCCGGCCGACCAGCGGAAGGGCATTTTCAAGCTGATCGCCACCGACCCCAAGGACGCCAGCGTGCCCGCCTTCGTGCCCGCCAGCGCCACTCAGTTCAGCCGCTGGCGTTTGGATGGACAGAAAGTCTGGGCCGCGCTCACCGCCACCGTGAATGACATCAGTCCGGGTACCTTTCAGAACATGATCGTGGCGACACTCGAAGCCGCGGCCAAGCAGAAAGACCCCAATTTTGACCTCCAGAAGAACGTGATCGCGAACCTCGGCGACGACGTGGTCAGCTACAAGCAATCACCGCGCGGGACCTCGCTCGAAGAGTTGGGCTCGCCACCCGCCATCAGCCTGATCGGTTCGGCCAACGCCGAGCAGTTGCTGCAGGGCATCCGTGGACTGATCAATGGTGTCCTCTCGTTGCCCATGCTGCCGATCGCCGGCGCGGAGATCAAGGAACGCGAATTCCTGGGCCGGAAGATTTACTCGTTGCCCCTGCCCACGACGCCCGGCGTGGGCGGCAACAAACCCGCCGAACGCGCCATCATGATGGCGGCCAGTGGCGGCTACGTGGCGCTGAGCATGGACGCCGCCATCCTCGAGGAATACCTCCGTTCGAGCGAAACCAAGCCCAAACCGCTCGCCGAAACCCCCGGCCTGGCCGACGCCGCGCAAAAGGTCGGCGGCACCGCCACCGGGCTCTTCGGCTATCAGAACGACGCGGAAACCGTCCGGTCCGCGCTCGAAGCCCTGCGCAGCAACGCCGATCTCTTCGACAAGATGTTCGCGCTCACGCCGCTGGCGGCCAAGGTCAAGTCCGACAACGGCGGCAGCGTGCTCAAGGAGTGGGTGGATTTCTCGCTGCTGCCGCCCTCCGACCAGATTACCAAGTACTTTGGCATCACGGTGTATGCCGGCAGCATGACGCCGAAAGCATATCTGCTGAAGGTTTACACGCCCACGCCGCCGCAGTTGAAGAAATAGCGCGTGAGGCAGTGTCCTGATTTGGTGGAGGCTCTGACGAGCCGGTTCACGGGGAATCCTCGAGGACAGGTCAAATTGGGACATTACCGAACGACACAGACGATTTCACCGTCACCGTCCGGGCCGGCCGCAACGCCGGCCCGCTTTGTTTTGCGCCGGCCTAGCAATGGGAACGGGTCGTTGCCGCGGCTCTGACTCCCTCTCCGCCATTGGGGGTGAGGGCCGGGGCGAGGTGGTTTCGATCGGAGGGCGTCGCGGCCTTGAATCCCCACTTCGGAATGTCGGTTCCGGGCAGTCTCTTATCCGGCCGCAATGCTGCCATCCTGCTGATCGCAAATCGCGCTCAGACGACTCCACAACGACTCAGAGCGAATTCTCTACTTCGAAAACGGTGGAGATGCGAGTCGGTCCTTTACCTGTCCTTTTTTGTCTGGTGGAGAATGCACAATAACCAATACGCGGGATTTGGCCCTTGTTACGCCGTTGTAAAGCAGCCGTCTCAGTGATTCCGGTTTTCCAGCCACTTCGACCGGCCAAAGGATTATGACGTTCTGAAATTCTCGATTCTTAGCTTGATGAATCGTCATTGCCGCGGTTCCTCTGAAGTTGCGTGATGAGCGCGACCGCAATCGCTGGAGCACTCGGGAGCTTTCCGTCCTCAAATCGCCAAGAGAGAAACTGAGTTGTCCGACCAACCGACGCCTTTTTTCTAAATATTCCTCAAGCGCGGAAGCTCCGCGAATATCACGCTCGAAGTGCAATTGTGCTGTCGCAACGACTGTCTCCGAATCGCCGTGCAGTCCAAGTGCATCAAAGAGAGCACTTTCTTCACCAGCTTGGTCGGCTTCCCAAACTACGTTGTATGGTCCGATGTCTTTTCCGATGCGCGAGGGCTTAATGGGCGCGCCTTTCAGTCTCTTGATCACGTCGTGTACAAACGTTGAGTTTTCTTGCTTGGTTGGTGACAGGATTACCGTATTGGTAGCGCCATACCAATGAAGGTTACTGGCAACGAACGACGCGCCAACATTTGCATTCATCGGCTTGAGCACCTGAAATCTGGAATTGATCTTCTGTGGTACGGCCTGACCGGACCGCAAAAGCTTCGCTGCTTCAAGAAGGCTCAATTGTTCGGTGCGGTGGCAGTGAAGCAAAGGAACTGGTTTGCAGAGCGATCTCGCCCAAGCGACGGCCGTATTCGGCCCTGTTTCAAAGAGGTCTTGAAACTCGTCGGCCGCGCCGATGAAGGAGACTGCTGGTGACAGCTCTTTGAGGATATCGAGGCGACCTTGCTTGATGTCTTGCAGTTCGTCCACGATGACTATCGGGTAAGCGCGCCCAAGCCATCGGCGAACGGTTTCCTTCGCGAGCAGCGACGCAGCGTGCTGACACACGGTTTCAAAATCAGTCGCTACCAACTCATCGACGTCACCGTGCAACTCACGCGCGAGTGTGCGCCTGCGATAGAGCAAGTGCCACGCGAAGCTGTCAACAGTCGTGCAAACGAATCTGCCGGAAAGTCCCTCGGCCTTTTGCAGGCGTTCCTCCAGTCGCCGACGTGCACCATGCATATAGGTTAAGCCGAGTACCCGCTGCCCTTCTTTCAGCGGCTGCCGTTTGAGAAGGGAAGCAAGTTCTCTGATCAACGCGCAGGTTTTGCCCGTCCCTGCTGGACCCTCGAAAAACGTGAAGTTCACGGCTTCCACCTGACGATGTTGCAATCTTCGACACTCGCGGCGTCTTTTTCGAGGTTGGCATCAGCCGCGATGCGGTTCTGCGTCACGTCGCGAATACTGGCCAACACCAAACGCACCCGCTGCATACAGTTTTCAGAATCACGGATGGCACCGGCAATTTCCTGATACGCCAAGTAATCTGTCTTCAGCCCCCCAGACTTCGTATCCTTTTTCCACCTTTGAAGAAGATCGCCGAGGTCCACCGCTTTCGGTGCGACATATTGATTGATCTTTGGAAGGACCGCAGCAGCATCAGCCTCAAGAATCCAACCGACCACATCCTCAATGGCCCAATCCTTCGGCCACTGAATTATGCAACGGGGCTTGATCGCGCCTTTCAAAAGTTCTTTGACGTATTCCATCCCGCGGTTATCTCCATCAACCAAGACAGTGATGTCAGTTCGCAACGCGGACAGCCGTCGAAATGTATCAGCCAAAGAAGCATTGTGTGTTGGTATGACGCCCACGGTCGTCCCAAACGCGAGATCTTCAGGAGGACCAACGGCCATCGCCTCTGCTGTTTCAGCGCAGTCGGACAGAAGACGCAGCCACTCGAAATCGATCCGACCTTCCGGCACAAGAAGATTCGAATGCATCAGTGCTTCAACCAAGTGGAACCGATTATCGAGGTAAAGCTTCCGCAAGGAGGCCGCCGATTCCGCCGTGAGACCTTCCGCAAGCAAAGGCAGCGATTTAAGTTGGCCTTTCCTGTTCTCCAAAACTCGTATCTGCATAGCGGGGTAGTAAGATGCGATATTCGGCGCATGGCTGGTGCAGATTGTCTGGTCTGTGGCAGCTTGAGCCCGGAAAATCGCGCGCCGCTGTAATGGCGGTGGCAAATGAAGTTCGGGCTCCTCTATAGCCAAGATGAAGTTCTTGCCTTTTGCTTTTCTTGCGCGTCCGAATTCTAGCAATAAAATCAGCGTTTGAAGGGAGAGTAATCCTGTGCCATGTCGAATTGCGGGTAGTGAGACAGTCTCTCCATACTTGTAATGCGGCACCAAAGCGTGTAGTAACGAGTCGCTATCTGTGCTTGTCACTCTGAGCTGAAATTGGGGCTGGCCCGGGACGATTCGCCCGAACTCTGCATTGATTCGAGTGACGATTTCCTTCAATTCACCGATTGATTTAAATGGCTCTTCTGGTGTGCGGAGCCGGTCCCGTTCCTTCAGAATTTCCTCAGAAGGCAATCCTTCAAGTTCCTTGATGATACGTCGAAAGATCTCCGAATCAAAGGAACCCACACGATCCCAAGTCCGTGTCGATGGCACGACGAAGAAGCCGACTTCCGACAGCAACCGTCCCGGCACCAACGTAACTGCGCCTTCATCGAACGGGTCGGCGACGCTATCGTCGTCGTGGAAATACCGAATGGTTTCCACGGAAAGCGTTTCCTGGTCGAATCGCGCTGCAAATCCGATTTGGGCGCACAATACATCGGTGGCTTCAGCCTTTTGACCGCGGATGGAGCGATCTTTGGTACACCACCACTTGTCCACCGCCCGCCCATCTCGAAACCAGTTTTCGTTCTGATCCGGTTCGTTCCCTGGGAAACCTGCAACCGTTGCGGTTAACCGAATCCGCTGCGCGGGTTTTGGGTCACTCCCTGAAAAATCGTGTTCGGTTAACGTCCTGACAATTCTTTCGCGTCCGAAGATTAGGGCGAGCGCATCAACGACTGTGCTCTTGCCACAGCCGTTTGGGCCGATCATAACAGTATGGTCACCGAAATCGATCTGCGCGTGTTGAACCCCTCGGAAGCCTTCAATGTTTAGTCGCAGTATTCTCATTGTCGTGTTTTGGTTGGCGGTAGATTTTTTCCGCGCGCAGGCGTCTAGCAATCACTTCCGCCGAGACGCCGAACTCTGGCGCGACGCGCGTGGCGATGTAATCGGCCGCGGCTTCGTCGGCAGCCGGCCAGTCGGCGTAGCCGGCGGTTTGTGCGGTTTGAGTGGTGGACGATCGGTTGTTCATGGCTTTACTCGGGCGGCCAGAATTCCTCAATCCGCAGGCATCGGCCGATGACCTCGGCGGACACGCCGAGCCGGCGGCAAATGTGATTGGCGATGATGGCGGCGCGTCCATGCGTGCCCGTTCGTTCAGCGCTCGCGCAACAACTTGATCAGGTTTTCCAGTTCCTCGTCGGACGGCTTGTGCCCCGAAAGCGTGCGGAAGAAGGCGGGGAGTTTCTCCACCAGTTCCTCGTCCTTGAGCACGTGGTCGGGAATGCGGCCGGCGTCCACGGCGGCGTAGTCGAAGAATTTCAGCCAGTCGTCCGAGCCATGCTTGAGGCCGAGTTGTTTTGCCCAGTCGCGGAGCGTTTCCTCGTCGCGTGGCGGCTGGAAGACTTCGCGCTCGATCTTGCTCCAGTTGCTCGGGTCGTGGCCGTGCTCCAGGCAAAACTCGCGCAGGCCAAGCCGCCGCCGCGCCCGCAGTTCCTTGATGAATCTGCCAAACATGGACTTGCCTTTCGTTGTGGTAGTAACATTACCACACTTGAGCCGAAGTTGTCCACAGGAGTTTTTTACGCCGTTCGGGTGTATTCAGCATGTCTTCCTTCAATCAGGGCGGTGCGTGCTCGAATTCCCCTGCCCCCGGACGGTCTGCCATCGCGTCATCCCGGCCAGAGGCAAAGGGCGCGCAGGAGACCTTCGTTGATGACCAGGGGCGACGGCACGAACACCACCAGCCAGGCTGCGGCGATCTTCGCCCGCGGCTGGCCCTTTAGGAACCGGTGCTCCGCCTGCACCCCGGCCGCCTGCAACAGGAAGTAGAGCATCATCGTGCCGAACAGCACCCGGCCGGTGACGAAGTAGAGCATCAGGTTGATGACCCATTCGTGCATGACGCCCGAAACGGCAAACGTGGTCCAGAGCGCCAGCCCGGGTCGGTCGCGCCACCGGTCGAAAATCGCAAAGCGGAACCAGTCGCGGAACCACAGGTTCCACCGGTTGCCCCAGAAGTCTCCGATGCCGCGGGCGAACACCGGTTGGTGGAGGAGCGGCGGCAGCACGATCCCGCTCGGCGACCACAGCAGGCTGAGCAGGCTGACACCCGTTTCGCCCAAGATCTGCATGATGGGTATCGCGAGGTAGCTCAGGACCACCCCGCGCAAATTAAAGCCACGAACGAGCGCCCAGTAAGCCGCGTAAAACAGCGCCGAGGCGACGACCATCAGCCCAGCGCGCCTCGCCAGCAGCGCAACCCGATCCGACGGGCGGGCGCGGCGCAGCGTGCTGGGCGAAACCACCGGCGAGAGCACAAACGCCCAGTCGGGCTGGCGGTCGCGCCAGGACACGAGCAGCGCCACGAGTTTCATGACGAACCCCATGAGCCCGAGGGCGAGCAGGAACAGAATGGTCACGCGTCGGCAAACATTAGCGGCACGGCTCGGGCAGCGGACGTTGTTCAAACTACGCGGGCACGCGCCTCAGCACACGCGAAGGTAATCGAGTTTGAGCAGCGCGGCGAGTTTCTCCAGCTTGTGCGCCACATGGCCCAGCCCGATGGCGCAGTGGTGCGCCGGGCCGGCCTTCGACCACGCGTTCACGAACGCCTTCGCGCCGAGGCTGAACCGGTAACGGCTGTTCGTGTTCCCGATGTGCAGGATCGGCCCCGGCACCGACTCGCCTTCCGCCACCAGGAGGCTCAGCTTGCCCCGGCCGTCCTGCACGACCGACAGCAGCGTCACCGGTCCGTGTTTCACGCGCATTTCGATCGAGAGGCCGAGGCCCGGCTTGCCGTGATAGAGCGGCAGCGGCACCAGCTTGACCCGCCCCTCGGCAATCACCATGTGCCCCGGCCCGTCGTGGCCCAGCAGGACGACGTCGTGGTCGAAATCCATCGCATAGAACTCGGAGAACGACCCGCCCGCGCCGAGGACGTCGAGCATTTTCATGGCCTGGACATTTTTGACCTCGCACTCGCCCGCGACGGGCACGCCGTGGGCGGTGAGGAGCGAATTGCCGGCGATGACGGAAGTGACGATGTTCTCGTATTCGTTGCCCGGCTGGCCTTCGTAATAGTAAGCCAGCGACCCGAGCCGGTGCGCCTCCACCAACTGGTCGAGCGCGCAACTGGTCTGCGCGGCGCGGCGCAGTTCCGTTTCGCCGCACTCGGGCGCAACGTCGAATTCGCGGCGGAACGCGGCCAGCTTTTCGGCGATCTGCCGCGCAGTGACGGCCTCCCGGAGCCGCCGGAGCTCGCACATTTCCAGCAGCTCGAAATGACAGCCAAAGGCCGCCGCCTGCTGGGTGAGGTCGCTGTAAACATCGAGCATCCCGCAATAATAATGGCCGAGCAGGCCCACGCGGTTGGCCCGCATGACGGCGGCGACGCGCGCGGCGTCGGCCCAGGCGGTGATTTCCTGCCAGGCCTCGGCGTCATCGAGCGTTCCGGTGACGAGGTGGTAGTCAATGCCGGCGCGGTTGAAGACGCAGGCGATCTCGGGCGCGGAACAGGCCTGGCAGTGCGCGAGCCATTCGCCCGTCATCGCGCCCCGGTCGCCCAGGCGGTTGAACGCCTCGTAGTCAATCGCCCGCACCGGCTGCAAATTCAGCACCACCACCGGCGCCTTGGTCTGCTGGACCACGGGCAGCACGGTCGAACTCAGCGCGTAGGTCGAGACATACAAATAAATCAATTGCACGCCGGCGCGCTGGAACTGGTCGGCAACGACGCGCGCTTGTTCCGGCGAGTCCACGAGCCCGCCGTCCACCACCTGGACGCCGCTTCCTGCGAGCCGGTCGCGGATGCGCTGCTGGTAGCCTTCGAGCCGCGGGCGGAGGCCCGGAAACTGCGGCCAGTAGGTGTCGAGACCGATGCCAAAAAGGCCGACGGGGATGGCGGGAGGTTGTGTATTCATAGGCGCGGCACAGCGCCAGAATGGCCGATCAGTTTCAAGTTTCAAGTCCCCAAGTTTCAAGACGGAGGGTGCCATCGGTAATGTCCCAGTTGGGTGGGGCGAGGTTCTGACGAGCCGTGAACGCACATCATCCGCTTCGCCCCGGCGAAGCGCTGAAGGCGGTCGGACGGGTCAACGCTTGACCGCGTAGAGCCGGCCCATGCTGGCGATGAAGATGGTGCCGTTGGCCGCGACGGGTGTGGCGTTGATGGCGCCCGACACCTCCGAGGTGGCGATCAGTCGCTTCTCGCGGCCCGCCGCGAGCGCCAGGACTTCGCCCTGCTGGGTGCAGACGTACACCCGGCCATCGGCCACCAGAGGCGAACTCCAGATATCGGCGCCGGCCTTGTGCTTCCAGACCAGCCGGCCGGTGCGATCGTCCACGCAGTTGACCTCCCCACTGAGGTCCGCGACATAGACCAGACCGTCGTGAATCGCCGGGGTGGCGAGGCAATGCCCGTTGAGCGGGAACGACCAGACTTCGCCCGTGCGGGTGATGTCGCCGGTGCGGGTGGCGTCAATGCACTTCAACCAGCCATGCGGTTTGCCGTGCCAGACGTCGCCCCCGGCGGTGACATAGACCCGGTGGTCATGGAAGACCGCCATGCCGCTGATGTTGCTGGGGCCTTCCTTGAAGTTGTCCTGCCAGCGGTGAACATTTTCCTTGGGCGCCTCCGGATCGCAATCGAACGACCACACCTTCTTGAGCGTGGCGGGCGTCGCGGCCGCCTCCTTGACCGCCTCGAAGGCATAGACCACGCCGTCGCCGCCGCCAAAGAAAACGAGCGTGCGGCCGTTGACCTCGCCCGCCGCCGGCGAGGACCACGAGCTGTGGATGGTGCGCGGCCCCATGCGTTCGGCGTCGGTGGCCACCAACCGGCCGGTGCGGCGGTCGAGCACGAGCAGGCTGGGCGCCTCCGGGGCAAGAATGTGGAGGTGGGTGCTGTCCACGCCGTTGCCCGTCGCCACGTAAAGAAAATCGCCGAGGATCAGCGGCGAGTTGTGGGCCGAGTCGTGGTTGTGGACGCCGAGTTCGGCCGGGGTGTTAAAAATCCAGATAACGTCGGCATCGAGCGGGCCCAGTTCGACCGGCGGGGCGCCCGCGGGCTCGGCATGGCGCGCCTCGTCGGTGAACGGACCATCATTGCCATTGGCCAGGCCGGCGAGATCGAGGCACATCACCTCGTTGCGGTTGTTGACAAGGTAAACGCGGTCGCCCACGACGGTGGCTGGCCCCGTGATGCCGGTGTTCGGCCAGTCGAGATACTTGTCCTCGGACCGCTTGGGCACGACAAGCTGCCACACGAGATGACCGTCCTCCGCGTCGAAGCACATGAGCACCCCGCGGTCGCCCTTGCGCCGGGAATCGCGGGGCGTGCCGTTGTTGGTGCCGATCAGCACCCGGCCGCCGGCAATGACCGGGGTGGAGTAGGTCGAAGTCCCCAGTTCAACGCTCCACTTGACGTTGCGGCCCGTGGCGGGATCGAAGCTGTCCGGGAGGCCGGTCTCGGTGGAGACCTGGTTGCGCGAATGGAGTTCACCCCATTGCGGTTGGTCGGCCGCCCGCGCCCCGGCCAGCGCCCCGACGGTCAGACTGACCGCGAGAATCGCCGGGGCTGTGTTTGCGTGGTTCATGGCGTCAGCGGCGGCTCATTTTGCCGGGTTGGCGGCCTTGGTCCGGAGGCGGATCGAGTAGAGGTTCTTGCTGGCCGTGATGAACAGCGTCTGGCGGTCCTTGCCACCGAACGAGACGTTCGCTGTCCACGGCTCGGCCACGTCAATGTGGTCAATCTGGCGACCGGTGGCATCGAAGACCGTGACACCGCGACCGGTCAGGTAAAGGTTGCCGTCGGCGTCAATCGTCATGCCGTCGGAGCCGAGGTTACAGATAAGCTTCTTGTCGGCGAGGCGGCCGTCCTTTTGGATGGCGTAGCGGTAGGTCTTGTTGGCGCCGATGTCGGCGACGAACAGCGATTTGCCGTCGGGTGTGCCGGTGATGCCGTTGGGCTGCTTGAGGTCTTCGGTCACCCGGATGAGTTCCTTGCGCTCGGCGGAGAGCCAATACACATGCTCGCCGTCCTGCGGGCGATCTTGATGATCCCACCACGAGCGTTTGTAAAACGGATCGGTGAGGTAAAGGCTGCCGTTGGGGTGTACCCAGACATCGTTCGGACCGCACAACAGCTTGCCCTGGTAATCCTTCACGAGCACGGTGACCTGCTTGTCCGGCGCAATCGCCCAGAGCTGGTCGTGCTCGTCCGCGCAGACGATCAGATTGCCTTTCGCGTCGAAGTACATCCCGTTGGCGCGGCCGGCCGGTTGCATGAAGGTGGTCAGCTTACCCTCGATGCTCCACTTGAGGATGCGGTTGTTCGGCTGGTCGGTGAAGAAGACATTGCCGTCCGCGTCACACGTGGGGCCTTCGGTGAACTCAAAGCCGCCCGCCAATTTTTCCAGCTTGGCGCCGGGCGCGACCACGCCTTTTTCGCCGGCGGTTTGGGCCAGACCCGCCACGGTGATGATCAGGCCCAAAATCAGAAAAGAAATCGCTTTCATAAGCATCCAGGGTTGGCGATCAGCGTTTGGGAGCCTCGCCGAACGCCTCGACGAATTTCACCAGCGCCCGCACATCATGGTAATTGGCCTTCCAGTCGTTGGCCTTGGACTGGCTGCGCGGGTGACCGTCGGCTGTGACGCTTTCGACCCAGATGCCATCGCGCTCATCAATCACAAAGGCCTGTAGAAAGTTGATGAGTTTGTGCAGCGCCTGCTCGTGGCGGATGTTCCACTGATGATGGATGCTCTCGGTCAGCGCCGCCAGCATCTCTGCCTGCGCCCACCACACCTTGTCGGTATCGGTGGGCGCCAGGTTTTCGATCCCCCGCGAGTATAGGCCGCCGCGCTCATGGTCGAAACCGTGCGCCAACGCATGTTCGAGCAAAGCGCTGAAATGATCCCAGGAGGGCGTCTCGCCCAGCGTCTGCTGCGCGCGGACCATCAGCCAGGCGAACTCGACGTTGTGGCCGTAGGACAAGCCGGCGCTGCGCGGGTCCGTGACGAAGCTCCAGTCCGGGTTTCGGTGGAAGGCGCAGCGATCCGGCTGGGGCGGGTAAAAATAGGTCATGTTGATCCGCAGGGCTTCGGCGAGCGAGATTTTGACGTCGTCGTTGCGGCTCGCGTTGTAAAGTTCAGTCAAGGCCTCCATCCAGTGGAGGTGCGAGTTGGCGCTCTTGAGGCCCGCGATCTCGATTTCAATCCGGTCGTCCTGGCGGGTGATGAGCTTCCAATCGGCGGTGTAGTGCTCGCCCCAGCCGCCGTGTTCGACGTCGTGGCAGTTAAGCTGGAGGGTGCGGTAAAGGCTCAACGCGCGTTCGAGGGCCTCGCGATCGTGGCTGGCGCGATAATACTCGACGAACGCATAGATCACAAAGGACTGGCCGTAGAGGTATTTCCGGTCGTTGATGGGTTTGCCGTCGAGGTCGGTCTTCCAGTAATAGCCGCCGTTCTGTGGGTCGAGAAAGTGAGCAACGAGGTACTCGTAGCCCACGCGCGCCGCCTTGACGTAATCGCGCTGGGGATCACGGTAGCCCTGGTTGAAGACGTGCGAAAAGCCCCACACCATCCGCGCCTGGGTCACGATCATGCGGTCGCTGGCCGGCGGCGCGGTCTTCGTGGCGTTGTCGGCGAGCAGGTAACCGCCCCGCTTCCAATCCACCGCGGTGTCATACCAGTACGGGAGCACCTTGCCGATGAGCTGCTCGCGAAACTCGCGCGCATGTTCCGTCAACTCCTTGGCCTCCGCCGGGCGGCCGGCCGCAACGCAGACCCCCGCGGCGATAACGAGCAGGCGGACAAAATCGAAGGCCGGTCGGCGGATCCGGCGAACGTCCTCAGCGTTGAAGTTCATGGCCTCGAGGCTAGCACGACGGCCAGCGGGCGACAAGAACGGTTCAACGAATTCCGCTCCAGCCGGAGCGGGTCGCGGCGGCGCCATTATTTCACTGGCGCGGGCACCACCGTGGCCGAGCCGTCGCGTTTGATCTCGACGTTCAGCTCACCGTTGGTCGTGGCCGGCCCGTTCGTCGTCCAGATGCCATTCTGGAGCAGTTCGGCCCCCTTGCGATTGCCCATGAGGCCATGACGCAGCCATTCGATTCGCCGCGACACGGCCAGCTCTTCCCGGAGCTTCTTGACCTGGGCGCGCAGGACGACGATGTCGTTGAACTGGCGTTCGAGATCGGCCTTCTCGGCCTGCAACCGCTTGAGTTCCTTGAGCAGGAAATCGCGATCACCCTCGGAGGCGGCCAGTTTCTTCTGCGTATCGGCAATCTTGCCCTCGAGCGACGTGATGGAGCCCTTCAGGTCGGCGGCCTGCTTGTCAAGGGACAGGTTTTGGTCCTCGAGCTCCTTGATCTTGGCCTCGTGCCTGGCGATTTCCGCCTTGGCCGCCTCGAGTTGCTCCTGGGTGAGCTTCACCACGCCTTCGGTCTTCTCCAGGGTGGATTTGGTTTCGGTCAGGAGCGTGTCGGTTTTGACCAGCTCGGCGGTCTTCGACTCGAGATTCGCCTGCAATCGGGTGGCTTCTTCCTTCTGTTTGGCCAACTCGCCGGTCGTCTGGTTCCACTGATTGGAGAGGTAGCCGACCTTCTCCTCGAAATCCCTCCGTTCCTTGACGGCGGCGTTGTGTCGGAACAACAACCCGGCCGCGAGAGCCAGACTGAGGAGCAGCAGAATCACAATGGGCAGTTTCGATTTCATCCTGTCACATTTTGCCGTGGAGGCGATGATTTGGCAAGCTTGGTAATGTGGGTTGACGCCAGCCGCCCCAGGCCGGCCGCCGCAATCCACTTGCCGCGCGGGCCAGGTCGGCTATGTTAGCCCCGTTCGTGGGCGGGTGGCCCGCGGTCAATACCGTGAAGAAATCGCAAACTCTGGCCGCGCCAGTCCGTTGGCTCGTGTGCCTCGCAACCGGCGTGTTCCTGCTGGGCTCCCTGGCCCTCGGCCGCGCCGATGAACCGCCGAAGGTCGCACAGACCCGCATCCCCGCCGACCCGGTCAAGGACCTGATCACGTATTCCAGCAAGTACGCCACGATTGTGCCGCTGATCCCGGGACCAAGCGACCCGAAGATCGCCCGCCTCGTGGCCAACCTGCTTGAGCGCGCGCAATACTTGCAGCATCCGTTGGACGACGAGATGGCGCGGCGGTTCCTGCGGCGTTACCTCGACACGCTCGATCCCACGCACAGTCTGTTTCTGCAGACGGACGTGGATGAGTTCGCCCGGTTCCAACCGAAACTGGCCGAACTGACGCTCAAGGCGGGCAGCACGCTGCCCGCGCGGGAAATCTTCGCCCGCTTCATGGAGCGCGTGGAGGAACGCGTCGAGTTCGTGGCCGGCCTGCTGCAGGACAATCATTTCGAGTTTGCCGGCAGCGACCGTTTCGACACGGATCGCAAGCATGCCGCCTGGCCCAAGGATGTTGACGCCGCCCACGAACTCTGGCGCCAATACGTCCGCTACGAATACCTGGAGGAGAAGCTCAACAAGCAGAAGCCCGACGAGATCATCAAGAAACTGTCGGCCCGCTACAAGCGCCTGCTCCGCAGTTGGGGCGAACTCGACAGTGACGACATCCTCCAGCTCTACCTCACCGCCCTCGCCCAAGGCTATGATCCGCATTCGGATTACATGGGCAAGGCCATGCTCGAAAACTTCGCCATTGCCATGAGACTGTCCCTGGTCGGCATCGGCGCCCTGCTCCGCGATGACGACGGGTACTGCAAGATCGAAAGCCTCATCACGGCCGGGCCGGCCGAGCGCAGCAAACAGCTCAAGCCGGGCGACCGGATCATCGCCGTCCAGCAAAAGGACCAGGAACCGGTGGACATCATCGGCTGGAAACTGAACAAGGTCGTCGAACTCATCCGCGGCCAGAAAGCCACGCCGGTCACGCTCACCGTCATCCCGGCGGATTCCACCGACACCTCCGTTCGCCGGACGCTGACGCTCATTCGCGACGAGATTCCACTGGAGGACCAGGCGGCCAAGGCGAAGATCGTGGAACTGCCGGGGGCCGACGGCCAGCCGTTGCGGCTGGGCGTGATTGACCTGCCCTCGTTTTACGCCGGCTTCGATTTGGGCGGCGGCAAGGACAAACCGAAGTCCGAGCCGCGCAGTTGCTCGGCGGACGTGGCCAAGCTCCTCAAGAAACTCGTCGCCGAAAAGGTGGGCGGGGTGATTCTCGACCTCCGGCGCAATGGCGGCGGTTCCCTCGAAGAGGCTATTCGGTTGACCGGCCTGTTCATCAAAGACGGCCCGGTGGTGCAGGTGCGCGACGCCCAGGGCGAGGTCAGCGAAGAGACGGATCCCGACGAAGGCATCGCCTATGACGGTCCGTTGATCGTGTTGACCAGCCGCTTCAGCGCCTCGGCATCCGAAATTCTCGCCGCCGCCCTCCAGGACCACGGACGCGCGGTGGTCGTTGGCGACCGGAACACGCACGGCAAGGGGACCGTGCAGACCATCTACGAATTGAACCGGTTCATGAACAAGGAGGCCTTCCCGAAGGACGTCAACCCGGGTGCGCTCAAGGTCACCATCCGCAAATTCTACCGGGTCAACGGGGCCTCGACCCAGTTGAAGGGCGTGACGCCGGACATCGTGCTCTCCTCCGTGGCCAACTTCCTGGAAACCGGCGAGGAAGTGGACGATTATGCCCTCCCGTGGGACACCATCGAAAGCGCCAAGGGTTTCAAGCCGCTTGACCGCGTCGCCCCGCTGCTCCCTGAGCTGCGCCGGCGCGCTGAAGCGCGACAGGCCGGCGACAAGGACTTCGCGTACATTCGCGAGGACATTGCCCGGTACCAAAAACTCCTCGCCGACAAAACCGTCTCCTTGAACGAGCAGGCAAGGTTGCAGGAAAAAGAGGAGAACGAGGCGCGCCTGAAGGCCCGCCGGGCGGAGCACAAGGCGCGGGGCGAGCCCAAGGACAAGATTTACGAAATCACGCTCAAGCTGGCGGAGGAGCCAGGACTGCCCGCGCCCCTCGCCCGGACAAACGAGCCGCCGGCAAAACTTGACGGCGCCGTGAAACCGCCCGGCGACACCGAAACCGCCGACAACGCCGAGGACGACAAGACCCCGGCCCTGGATACGATGTTGGAAGAGACACAACGGATTCTGGCTGACCTTATCGCCCTTGGAAACACGCCCAAACCCGCGGCGCCCGTGGCCACCACGGTTGCCCGGTGATGACCCGCGCCCGGGCGCCCGCCGCGCCAGGTCGCCGGGCCGAGAACGACTTCGCCCATGATCGCCCCGTGGCCCACCACGAACTCGGAGCACCTCGCCGATTACCGCGTCTTCACGATCCGGCGCGACCACAAAACCTCGCCACGCACCGGCCAGCCGCATGACTTCTTCGTGCTCGACTGCCCGGACTGGGTCAATGTGATCGCGTTGACCCGCGACCGGCAGCTCATCATGGTCGAACAATTCCGCCACGGCACCAACACCGTGGAACTCGAAATCCCCGGCGGCGTGATGGACCCCGGCGATGGGTCGCCGATTGCGACCGGCATCCGCGAACTGCGGGAGGAGACCGGCTACGAGGGGGAAACGGCCCGGCGGCTTGCCGGCGTCGCCTCCAACCCCGCCCTCTTCAGCAACACCTGTCACACCATCCTCATCGAGCATTGCACCCTCCAGCATCCGCTCGAGCTGGACCAGACCGAGGATGTTGCCACCCGGCTCGTTCCCGTGGATGAAATCCCCGCCCTCGTGGCCACCGGCCGAATCCGTCATTCACTCGTGGTCGTCGCACTCTACTATTTCGAACTCCACCGCCGCGGCCTGCTGGCGTAGCGGCTCTCGGGCGAGAGCCGCCAATGGCGGCAAACGCCAGTTTGCCGCTACGCAGGCCACGCTACGCGCACCACCGCCGGCAAAACTTCGCCCGCCTTGCCCGCCAGCGTCACATCGCTGTGGGTACTGAGTGGCGTCGGTTCGGGGTTGATCTCGACCAGCAACGCGCCGGACTTCTGGGCCAACTCGGGCAGCAGCGCCGCCGGTCGCACCACCGCCGAGGTGCCGATGGCCATGCAGACGTCGCAGTCCTGGGTCGCCGCCACCGCCGCCTCCCATGCGTCCAGCGGCAACGTCTCGCCGAACCACACCACGTCCGGCCGCAACCGCGCGCCGCAGACCGGACAGCGCGGCGGCACTTCCTCCGTCGCCGGCCACGTCTCGACCCGATGCGCACCCTCGGAACAGCGCGTGCGGGTGAGGTTGCCATGCAGTTCGATGACCCGCCGATTGCCGGCCCGCTGATGCAGGCCGTCAACATTCTGCGTCACCAGCGTCAGCCGCGGCACCCGATTTTCGAGGGCGACCAGCGCCCGATGTCCCGGATTCGGTTCCGCGCGCTCGACCGCTTGCCGCCGCGAGGCATACCAGGCCCAGATCATGTCCGGCCGGCGCTGGAACGCCTCCGGCGTGGCCAGTTCCTGCGGCAGGAACTTCGACCACAGCCCGGTCTGAGGATCGCGATAGGTTGCCAGGCCGCTCTCGGCGGAAATCCCCGCCCCCGTGAACGCGAGCACGTGGCGGGCGGCCCGCAGCTTCTGGATCAAGATTTCAGGAATGTTCATGGCGAAACCGATTCCCCTTCGTCATTCGCAAGTCGCAGTGTGGTTTCCAAAATCAACCACGGAGCCCGAACCACCTGAAACCTCGAACCTGAAACCTCGAACCTCGAAATTGGCCTCATCTTCATGGTGGGCTTCGAGGGACCGCCGCCGCGGTTGGTTCGGCGAACAGCGCGTGAACCTGTTGCTGAACGGGCGTCGGTTCGTTTTTGACCAACTTGCCCAGGTCGGCCTCGTTGAAATTCGTCCGCAACCAGATGGCGGCAATGCGCCGCACCTCCTCGTCCGGATCCGTCAGCGCCCGGGCCAGCGTGAGCGCAATCGGTCGGCGAAAGGTCGTCACCTGGCTGAGCACCTGCGCCGCCCCACGTCGTGCCGGCACGGAAAGCGTCGGAAAACGATCCAGGAGCGACCGCAACAGCCGAGGATCGTTGTTCACCAGGGCCAGCAACCCCTGCCCGCCGCGCACCCGCACCGCCGCCGCCTCGGCCCCCAGCAGTTCCAGCAGCGGCGCGATTGCATCCTCGCCGTCCAGCCGTCCCAGTGTTCGTGCCGCCTGGACGGTCACGTTCTCATCGGGTGCCGTCATCATCAATTGTTTCACCGCCGGACTTGCGGCCGCCGCCTCAGGCCCCAATCGTCCCAACACATCCAGGATCGCCGTCTGCATCGCTGGGGAGGCCGACCCCAATGCGCCGGCCAGCGCCGGAACGCCCGCCTTGCCCATCGCCGCCAACGCTTCGACCGCGGCCGTGCTGACCATCATCTGCGGATCGGACAACGCCGCGCCCAACGCGTCGGCGGCCGGGGCAGCGTCCGGTCCTAAAACCTCCAGCGCCCGCGCCGCTGCGCGCCGGTGCAGCGCGGCCTGCTCGGGTTTGATCCGGCGATAAAGGAAATGGTAAAGGCGCGGCGACAAACGAAGCCGGGCGCCCAGGATCGCCTGGCCGAGGTGGGAATCGCGTTCCTGCAGGGCGCGGACCACCGTGGGCAGGCCATTGGTGCCAATGACCCGGATGGCCTGCTCCGCTGCCCCATGCTTCACCGGGTCCCCGAGATTCAGGTCCGCGGCCCAGTCCATCAAAGGCCGGTGCTGGAACTCCGGCGTTCGCTCGCCACTGAGCCAGACGAAGGCAGCGAGCAAACCGAACCCCACGACGACGACCAGCCCTATCAGCCGCCAAAGCGCTCGGCGCCTGGCGGGCCTGCTGTTACTGGTCGCGGTTTCGTTGGACATGGAAAGCGTCTGGCCGGCGTTCAACCGCTGGCACCCCCGACGATCAATCCCCGCCCCTAAGCCGTCAATGAGCGGTTTCAGATCGGGAACGCGACCGGCCCCGTTGCCTGCAGCCCGCGTCTCGCTGGATGCTTCGATTGGCCCGGAGTCTTCGGCGAGACGCCGAAGACAGCGGGCGAGGACGCGTGGCGAAGCGGGCGCTGCTGCGTCGGCGCCCCAACTGCCAGACAATGAGCTTGGGCCGCGGCGCAGCGCGGCCCACGGCCCAGCAGTCCGCGACCCACCGTGCTGCTCGCGGCGGGAATCGGGGGAGCACGCCCGCCTCGGGTGTTGCGGGACGCGCCTCGCGTCCCGCCCTCCGCCGCCCGAGCATGGCCGGGGAAATGGGCGCTCGTTTCCGGCTTGTTTTCCGCGAGGCCGCGGGAAACGGCACCCGAGGCGGGCGCGGTCCCCGTTCTCCTTTCACGGCCTGATCGTACAAGCGGCAATGCGTCAGAGCCGGGTGCGCGGAGACGCTTGCTCGACCCAGGGCGGATTTCCGATGGAGCTAAGTGACGGAGGGGGAGGTGGATTGGCGAAAGAGCTGGACACCCGCGGCGCACTCTTTTACGCTGGTGGGCATGAAACCATCCACCAAGCCCCTGTTGAGTG
>JBEKGJ010000052.1:0-36630 GCA_050012855.1 Verrucomicrobiota bacterium
ATTCAAGCGCCACTGATTCGGGCTGCACAACAATGACCGGCGGCAGCGGCGCCAGGCCGCCCAGGTAAACCGTGTAAAGTGAGTTGCTGGGCAAAGTAATTCTCAAATCCGCGCCCATCGCCTGGAGCTCACCCGGATTCCGGTCGTACCCGTTTTCATCCAGGACCCGGACGGCAAAATTCCGGCCCTGGCCCAGACCTTTCAGGGTGACCGTTCCCGCCACATTCACCACATTCATGGGGGGCTGCCCCATGGAAATGATTTCCTTGCCGCTATAAACCACTCCGCCGTTCGTGAAGACCTGGTCCCGTTCCTGCCAGCCATAGGGATTGTCTTCGGTCATGGCCTGGATCAATATCTTTTGCGATTGAGCAATGGGCAGATTATCCAGGGAAATGACCAGGATGGCGCCAAACGCATTGCTGGAGGCAATCGAGACATCGTTTAGGTCAACCTGGGGCACGCTGCTGAGGAAGCCGGCGATCCCCTGGCTGCACGGGCTGTTCATTTGGAAAAGGCCCTTGCCCCAGTCCAATGTGAGTTGTCCATTAGTATTGCCGTTCACCGGCAGGCTGTGGACAATTTCATTCGTCGTGTCCATCTGCTCGAATAACAGCGGAGACACATAGCTGGCGGCGCTGTTGGTCACATAATCGCACTCGACTTTGCCTGCCAGCATGGCCAGCGGATCAATCCGGCCGGTCCCGGTCTGGGGATCATACACGGGGTTGTCCGGTGGACTTAGATTGGGGTCAAACTCCGAAATTAGGGCCAATTCCTTGTTGTAAATCCCGGAAAGGCTGCGCTCTTCCCGCACCGCCACCGGCGCCTCCGCCACGTCGCCCCGGCGGTATAACAGGGCGGCCCCGGGAAACTGCCCCAGAAGCGAGGGCACGGAAACCTGGAACGCGTTCATCACGTCCTCATAATTCAGGGTGCTCGTGCCATACCAGATGAAACTATTGACATCCGCCATCGCACTGTAGGCGGCAATGAGCATGGGCCCCTCGGCCTTGAAACGATTCGGATTGACCCACGTGCACTCGGAGACGTTGTGGGGAAAGCCTGCGACCTTTTTGTAGCCCGGCGGCAGCAAGCGCGGATTCTGGACGGCCGCAATGCTCTGGTAATAATCGCCCACACTTACCTCCCATGAGCTGTTGGCGGGCGTAATGGGATTAACATGGATCGTGTTAAAGTAGGGGTGGTGATCAATGACGTCGTTGGCCGTGTAGGTGTAACGTTCGGCGTCGGTCAGAATCCGCGTGTCCGCCGTCGTCCAATTGCACGACTCGATCAGGCTCTGGCAGCCGAGCGTGTTGCGCAAATAATCGCGCATTTCCTGGTAAAAGCCGCGCTGGAGCCCGGTAAGAAACTCAATCTGGTCGGCCATGCGCGGGGTATAGCCAAACCACGAGGCGTCACCACCACCAATGACGTTATCGTCCGTCATGAACCAGGCGACGGCCAGCCCCATGCGCCCGCTCGCGGGGGCGTCGTCAGGAAGCGTGAACCCTTCCCAGAGCGACTGGGCAACATCCAGGCTGCCGTACTTGGCGATCAGGAACGCTCCGAACTTGGCTTCGAGGTTTTCGCACTGGGCCGGGGGAAAGGAGGTTGGGTCGAAGCTCCACCAGAAAAAGCCATCCTCGTTCTGTATCTCGATGACCGCCACGGCGGGGTCTTGTGCCAAGGTGAGCCCCGTATAGGAATTGGTGGCCGTGAACAACTGGCGTGCCCACTCTTTGTAGGCCGCCTTTAAGGTGTCGTCGAACATCAGAATGACGGTAGGTGAAGCCACGTCATTGGTGTAACCGGCGACACCCCACCCCGCTCTGATGGTGAAGGGAACCTCCCAGAAGAGGCCCAGTTCGGTATAAATTCCTGCCTGCTTGAAGGCGGCTACGGTCCGTTGAGCGCCATCAATGTAAGCGGGGTCCACCGCGTTGATGTTGGTCGGATTGCTGGTCGGCAACGGATGGAAAAAACGGACCAGGTTGATGCCCCGTTTCGCCAGGAACCTGGCCTGCATCGAAAGGGAATCAAAGTCTGAAGACTCGTTGCCCACATTGACACCCCAGAACCGCACCGGCGTGCCATCGCCCAGAACGTACTTGCCGCTGTGGTCGGCGGCAACGCCGACAAAGCCGGATTGGCCCGCGACAGTTTCATTGAGCGAAC
Organism: Verrucomicrobiota bacterium; assembly: GCA_050012855.1. GTDB lineage: Bacteria > Verrucomicrobiota > Verrucomicrobiia > Limisphaerales > J093 > JAJXZJ01. Next base: position 2,182 of record JBEKGJ010000052.1, read on the forward strand.
GCAAATCGAGCAGGGCAGTCGGGTTGAAATCGTCCGCCAGCGATTCAAAATTCCATTTGCCCGGCTCGGCGAGATTATACTTCTGGTTGGGCTGTAACTTGCCGCGCGGGATGAACGGCTGCGTCGAAAGAATGAACGCGTCGAATCCGCCCAAGTCCGCTCCCTGTATGTTCGACGGCTCATTTGACCAGTCCGCGACATCCAATCGAACGCTGAAGGTATGCCAGCCCGCAGCCAGAGTCACATCGCCGAGATAAACCCAGTTGAGCGGGAAGTATTGTTTGTAGTCAGCGTTGTCCATCAACTGCAATTGGGAGCTGGCATAGGTCCAGGCGGCACTGTCGAAGCACCACTTGAACGGTCCGTATGCCCAAAGCTTGCGCGCGTAGAGCCGGTAAGTGCCCGCGGCCGCCACGTTGACGGTGTAGTTGGCCCAGTACGGACCAGTGGTTGCGATGTTCGCGGCGGTGAGGATGTTTCCCCCCGACAAGGCATCGCGTTCGCTTTGGCTGGACGGGGAGAGCCAGGTGGTCGCAGGAATGTTGGAGGAAGTGGGCTTTTCCCCTTCCCACCAGATCCATGAATTTGCGGCCAGGACGGTATGTCCTGTAAGAAGCCCTGCACAGCAAAGGAGGAGAAGCAGCGGCTTCATTTGGAACCGGCTGCCGTAGTTCGGGCGGGCCGCAGCCTGGCGGCGCAGGGCCGGCTCAAACAGACGGCCAACGCGGTCGGATTGCCTGGTTTCAAAGGCGAGCTTTGCTTTCATGCATTTCCTTGAACATGCCCTGCTTCAAGCCAACGAGTGGCAGAAGGGAGTCTGATGCTGTACTGAGTGGATGTTATCACCCGCCGATTTGAAGTCAAGTGATTTTGCGGGGTTCTGCCCGACCTGCTGATGAAGTCGTGTCGGCAGTCGTGAAGTGAGGCCGTCTGCACCGATGGTCAACCGGCCCTGTGTCGAGTCCACATCCGACCAACGGCGGCGCAGCGCCTCGTTGCGCCGCGCCCCGCAACAGGCCACCAACCGGATGCAGTCGGCAAATCCTGAAGCACCTTCGGAGGTGAATCTCGCGACGTATCGCCGGTTGCGGATCCAAAACCAGAATGTTGCCAATTGGCAACATTTCATCCGCCGTGGATTCAATGCTCTTGCCACGCCGGCAGGTGGTGATCTACGGATGGGTTGACCCGTGGTGCCTCAGCATGACTTATGCCGTCGCAGCGCGAACGCGGCGACACCAAGCAAGCCGAGCGCAAGGGTGGACGGTTCGGGAATCCACTCAATACTGGCTGGCTGCAGGCCCACCAAATCCACCGGCAGGCCGGGCGGCCGGGCATTGGGGTCACCAAGGGGGGCCAAGTGAAAAACATTGGACAACCCGAACAGTCCGCCGGTCGCCAACGCGGATTCGTAAGTTGCTCCCGCCGATGCCAACCAAAACCTCACCTGGAAATAGCCGCCCGTTTGCGGCTGCAGAGACGCTATGTACACCTCGCCACCCGTGAAACAGCCGGTGCCCATGCCGGTCGTGATCGAATTGCGAAAGAAGACGGCGGTGCCCACCGAATAGAGGCTGCTCTCCGTGGAACCGGCGTAGAGCTGTGCCAGGTAAGCGCTGCCGAGCAGGGACAGTCCGTTTCCTGTTTCACCCGTCATGGGTGCATTCACGCCACTCTCAAGCGCGTAGTTGCTGAAGTTCACCGTGCCTTGGGCGAACGCCCCGATGTCGGCCAACAGCACCGAAAGGATGAAAAGAAATCGCTTCATCGCGTTTCTCCGCGTTGATTTCTGGTTCTGCTCTTCCAGTTACAGTCCAACTTCTAGGCCCGGCAGCCGTGCATGTCAACTCGGTGGCGCCACCGCTCAGGCGGGGAATCCCGTGTCGCCAATTGGCGACAAACCTACCACTGGCCAACTGCCAGCCCGGCAGGTGGTGATCTACGGATGGGTTGACCCGTGGATGGGTTGACCCGTGGATGGGTTGACCCGTGGATGGGTTGACCCGTGGATGGGTTGACCCGTGGATGGGTTGACCAGTGGTGCCTCTTGCTGCCAATGCTGCCGATGCTGCCAATGCTGTCAATGGAGAGCCCGGTACGCGGTACGAGGCTCGCCATGAGCAGGTGGAGAAGCACCCTCAATTCAACGCCGGGTCTGGAAGGGGGTGAAGAGAGGCCCGTGGATATCGGGTTGGCAATGGCGCAGCATCCCGTGTCGCCAATTGGCGACAAAACGACGCTCCCCGTCTTGAGGGAAAACAGGACATCTGGTCAAAACCAGAATGTCGCCAATTGGCGACATTTCATCCGCCGCCGATCCGGTACTTTTGCCGCTGGTACTTGCCCGATGCCGTTGTCCATCGGGCTTGGCTCCCCCTGTCATTGGAGGATCTCGCCACCCTGGTTGGGCGTGACTTTTGAAGCCGAGCCGAGTCCAATGTCCGCATGACCAAGACGACACGGCGGTTTGCCATTGGAGCGGGGATTCTCCTAGGCGTCGGAGTCGTCTTTCTGGCCGAGGAACATATTCGAGGTGCGCTCGAACTGCACGCTTGGCAGCGCGCGATGCGGGCCAAGGGCGAGAAGCTCACCATTGCGGAACTCACGCCGGTGATCACCAACCTCGCCAGCCGGGTAATCGCTCCGGGCGAGGCGGCGGGATTATTGGGGCGCGCCACCGCTCCGCAGGATTGTCCCACGGCGATGCAGATCGTGGCTCCCGGCAAGGCGCGCGTCGCCTGGGCGCTGTCGAACTGGCGGAGCGAGAACGGGAGCAGGTTCACCAACGACTGGAACGCGCCTAGTTTGGCCAGCGCTTTCAGGTCGCTGCGTGAGGTGTTGCCCGCCCTGCGTAGCGATTTGACCAACCGCGCATTCATCATCGGGGTTGATTACGAGCAGGGCTTTGACCCCAGGCTAATGCATGCACACGTCGTGGGTTACTACAAGGCGGCGCACGCCTTGAGAGCGGACACGGTCTTGGCGTTGCACGAACACCGGTTGGACGAGGCCACGGAGAACCTGGTCGCGGGTGCTGCACTGGTACGGTTGATGAAGGAGGAACGGTTCATGAAAAGTCATCTGCTTTGCCATGTGGCCACGGAACTCCTCCAGGGGGCTACGTGGGAGACTTTACAGGCCGATGGCTGGACTGACGCGCAGCTCTCCGCCATCCAGGCTGGCTGGGAATCGCCCGACTTGATCGAAAGCTTGCTGCAAGCTTATGGCATGGAGCGGGCGATGTCATGCACCTATTATTACGACCGCGATCGCTGTTCCAACCGCAAGTTGATCGAGACGGTGCTGAATCCCCACGGGCTCGGCTCCATCAACCCGGGCAGGGCATCGGAAAATCTGTTAACGGAGTTGCTCGGTGGCTTGGATGATGCCAGCAAGCCCGTGCGAGCGAAACTAGAGATCGCGGTTTGGCGGCTTGCGTGGGCGGATCAGGACCAGTTGGTCTATTGCGAGTCCGTCCAGCGGTTGATTGATTCCGGGCGCAGGGCGGTGGCAGGGCGCAAATCGCCGTTGGGTCATCCTCCCGGGACGGTCGCGGACGACGATCCGCTTTTCAGCACGATAGGATTGCCGCCGATGAGCGCCTACAACCGCATGCGCTACCTGCTGACACCTTGGATCTTCTTCGGCACCCAGGAGCAGCTACAGAAGGCCATCCAAGCGGAGACAGTGCGGGAGCTGACGCTGGCGGCGGTCGCGCTCAAGCGTTACCAGCTTCGGCACGGGCGGTTGCCGGAGAAGCTGACCGCTCTGGTGCCGGAAATCGTGCGCGAGGTGCCGCGCGATTGGTACAATGGTCAGTCGCTGCACTACCGGCCCAACGCCGACGGCAGCTACCTGCTGTATTCAGTCGGTGAGGATGGCCGAGACGATGGCGGTGATCCAACACCACGCGACCAGAACCAGAGGACGGCCCGCTTCTATTCCGGTCGCGATCTGGTCTGGCCCATGCCGGCGACGCCGGAGGAGGTCAAAGCGGCGGAAGTGCGCAAGCGTTGACCTGGCAGGCCAGCGGCACATCTCCAGTCCCCACGTCTCATCCTGGTCGAGCCGTTCTGGGCTTCGCGCCCTTGCTGCACCTGACGGTTGCTCCTGCTGCCAATGCTGCCAATGGAGAGCCCGGTACGCAGTACCCGGCTCCCCATGAGCAGATAGAAATGCGCCCTCAATTCAAAGCCGGGTCAGGCAGCAAGGCTGGGGTGAGAGTCGGGGCTCCAGAGGCAACCAACCGCTGCAACTCGGGAGGCAGACATGGCGGTTGTGAGCGGCCAGCCTTTGGGCCAGGCTGTTCACCCGTTGACGCGTCAGGGTCAATTGCTACCCCGTCTGACTGACCGAGCAGGGGCTCAAGCCTCCCAAGTCTGTGGACCTTGTGGACCTCGGAGACCTGTTTCCCACTGCGCGTGGGGACACCCCCCTCCCCCTCCGCTTGAGTTTGAGGTCCACAAGGTCTACAAGGTCCACAAGATTGATCTTCTGGAAGGCCGTTTCCTGCCTGGCTAGAATCCTGGAGTTGGAACCGGTACCGCCGGCGATTCCGGTCGCTTTCGTCCACCTCCATGCGCACGCATCCAAGAATCCTCCCCTTGTAGCGCTGCAGGGCCATGCCGAAAGCGGTCTGGCCTTTGCGATCCCGGAGATCCCATTGCGGGAACAGGTCGTTGTCCCGATCAGCGCCGTAGGTTATCCCGGGCGACACCAACTCGCGCAGGTCGCGGCTGGTGATCCAATCGTCCCCGTGAATCGAATCTGCCAGCCTGAACAGCGTGGTCATGTCATCGGTCACCGTGTCCCGGGTGAACGTGCCGTCGTTCTGCGGCAGGCACGGATCACCCAGCCCGCAGGCAACCAGGATTCCAGCCGCCACCCTGGCCCACTCCGGGAAGCTGGTGAAGGGGGTTGGGCCTGCTGGCCGGCCTTGCCTGTCCCATTCCCAAATCAGGCCACCGCCAGCCTGACGCCCCCGCAATGGACGGCTGCCAACGTTCTGGTCCCGGATGACGGCACGAACTACTGGGTGACGCTCGGACATTCAGGCCCACCGCTCTTCTTCCGGCTGCATCGGCTGTAAGAACTTGGCCGCAGGAACGCTGCCTCCGGTCGTGCAAGGTTCGTGCCGGCGCACGATCCAGACACGGATGGTAAGGGTTCAGCCCGGCGAGTAACGTCCGGCTCGCTTGGAACAACGCCGCCGCCTCGCCGCCGGTCTTGCCCTTGCGCGAACCGGCTCGCGACGCGACCCACACCGCGAAGGCTGGTAGCCGTCCTGGTCGCTCGAACCATTTTCTTCAACACCGTCTATCGCGTCAACGGCACGTTGCCCTGCGCGGCGATGTCGTCGGCGATCTTCGGGAGTTTTTCGGGGACGTTCGTGCGCATGTCACCATTCTCCTTTGAAGGCGCGGCCGAGGATGGCCCGGAACAAGGCGTCCAGTTCGGCGGCGGTCCCGGCTTGCAGGCGCTTGAGCGCGTCCACCACCGGGCTTGTTCAACCCCGCACAAAAAAGCCTTCCGTGCCCAGAGCGTGAAGAACCTGTCGGAACGCATCGCCTTGGCGACGGCCAGGACGGCACCTAACCTGAACCAGCGGGAAGACGACGGTTCACCCCAGCAGCCCGCCAAGCCGAAACGCGCAAGCCCGAAGCTGGACCTCGTCTGATTTCGTTTGGACGAAGCGAGGTTGCCTTCTGCTGGTTGTTCCAAATCCAGACGTAGATGGATCGTGCCCCAAGACATGCCTTCACCGGCCGCCGAAGTCGGTTGGCCGCCGATCTGCTCTTCGGGGTGGTGGTGGGTTGGGTGCTGCGGGCGGAGCCGATCCGGCGGGCCAACGGGCAGGCGCACATCGTCGAGGAACTGTACCGTGTCGGCGGGACTCGCGTCTACGTGTGCCGCCGGTTCGCGTCGGGTGTACCTGTCGCATGCCGCCATGGAGGAGTTGCGGAAGGAACAAACCGGAGCGACCAAAGTCAACTACAGCCTCGGCTACCATCTGCGCAACGGCATGTTCGGCCACGACGGCGCGTATGGCACCGATTTGTCGGTGAACCCGACCAACGGCATGGTAGCTGTCTTCATGGTGCAATGCCCCGGCCCCGACCAGTGGGCCGCCCGCGACTTGTTCCTCAAAACCGCCACGCAAGTCTTTCAGAACGACGGACGGTGAGGCGAGTGTTTGCGCCAACGGGATAAACGGTCCTCCTCAAATTTCCAGGCGAAATCGGTGCGGGTCTTGTTCGGGCGAATTGCCCAGGCGTAATTGATCCTGGACTCGTTCTTGAAAGGCTGTCATCTCTTGCAGGCACGCCACATGAAACTTTCTGCGAAGATGACACCACCGAACCCAATCACGCGACGCGAATTTGTCGGCCGCACCCTGGCGACGACTACCGTCATTGCCGGCGCGCCCGCGTTCCTGCGCGGCCAGAATCTGAACAACAAGCTCAACCTCGCGTTCATCGCCTGCGGCGGGCGCGCCAACGCAAGCCTGGGCGAACTCACTATCGTGCCGGGACGCACGGCCTCAAGGGGCGGGCGGGCTAATTCAGCGGCGGGCGGCCCCGTGGCGCCGCATCCAGATGAGAATGTCACCGTGCTCTGCGACGTCGACCAACTCGCGCTCGATTCCGCGTCGCAGCGTTATCCGAAGGCTAGGAAAGTGATGGACCTCCGGCGCGTCTTCGATCAGCCCAACGATTTCGATGCCGTCGTGGTTTCCACCGCTGAGCACGCGCACGCGATGGCCACCTACCTCGCGCTGACCCATGGCAAGCACGTCTATTGCGAGAAACCTCTCGCCTACAATATTTGGGAAACACGCATCATTCGCGAAACCGCCGCGAAATATCCGAAGCTGTCCACGCAAATGGGCAACCAGGGACACGCCTCGGCGGCGCGGCGCACTATCCGGGAGATCCTGAACACGGGCGTCATCGGTCCGGTGCGGGAAGTCCACGTCTGGGCCGACCGCGCCTGGGGGTTGCAGGATGCCGCGTCGGCGGAGAAATTCGACAAGCCGTACGGTTTTTACAACGGCATCCAGATCGTCGAGCGCTTCAAGGAGACGATGCCCGTTCCGTCCACGCTCGACTGGGAGCTGTGGCTCGGCCCCGCGCCCGAACGGCCGTTCCACGCCACCTATATCCCCGGCCCGCGATGGTATCGGTGGTGGGATTTCGGCAACGGCACGATGAGCGACCTGGGCAGCCACGACAACGACGTGCCCTTCACCGTGCTCGATCTCTGGCGGCCGGACGGCAAGGGCCGGCGCGTGCTGGCCCCGCTTACCGTCGAGTCGGTTTCTCCCAACGTGCCGGTGCCGCACCCGGAACTGGCACCGGCGACACTGCAGGCGATCTTCCAGTTTGCGGCCGTGGGCGCACAGCCGGCGCTCAAGCTGGTGTGGCATCAGGGCGACAGCAAACCGCCGGGCTGGGTGGAATCGTGGGGCGAACGCTCGTGCGTGTTCATGGGCGAGAAAGGCATGCTCCTCGGCAACGGAAAACTCCTGCCCGAAGAGCGCTTCCGGGATTTCACACCGCCGCCGGCAACGCTACCCCGTTCGCCCGGCCATTGGGTGGAGTGGGTCAATTACGCCAAGGGCAACGGTCCGGTGCCGGGTTCGAACTTCCAGTATTCCGGCTGGACGACCGAGACCAACCACCTCGGCAATGTGGCTTACCGCACAGGAAAAAAGATCGAATGGGATTACCGGGCGATGCGGGCAACCAACGCACCAGCGACCGCCCCCTTCATCAAGCGGCCCGTGTATCGCAAAGGCTGGGAAGGCATCCTCAGGGCGTGATGGCCGCCGAGCACCGAAGGAATCAACTCTCAACCATCAACTCTCAACTTCCTGCCAATCCCATGAACCGCCGCTCCTTCCTGAAAGTCGTCACGGGCGCCGCGGCCACGGCCGCTTTGGTCCCGCACGGTCAGGCCGCCGCGCCCAAGCGCAACCTCCGCAAGGCCATCATGTATTCGACCATCGGCATGACGGGCACCGTCCTCGCGAAATTCCGCGCCATGAAGGAAGCGGGATTCGAAGGCGTGGAGCCGATGGGCGGCATGGACCGGGACGAAGTGCTCGCCGCGTTCAAGGCGACCGGCTTGCAAGCCGCGGGTGTCTGCTGCCACACGCACTGGGAAAAGCCTCTCTCGGCCCCGGATGAAGCGACGCGCAAGCTCGGGTTGGAAGGGCTCTTGCTCAGTCTGCGCGATGCGCACGCCTACAGCGCCACAAGCGTGCTGCTGGTGCCGGGCGTCGCCCGTAACGGCGTTACCTACCAGCAGTGTTTCGAGCGCTCTATCGTCGAGATCAGGAAGGCGATTCCTGTCGCAAAGGAGGCCGGCGTGCGGATCGCCATCGAAAATGTCGGCAACAATTTCATCATGTCACCCGAGCAGGCGGTCGAATACCTCGACGCCATCAACAGCGAGTGGGTAGGCTGGCATTTCGACATCGGAAACGCGGGCCGCATCGGACCAGCCGAACGCTGGATTCAGGTGATTGGCAAACGCATCTTCCGCATTCACATTAAGGACTACAGGGCGAGACCCGCGGACCCGGCAGCCAAGAGGAGCGCGCCTCCCAAACTGCTCGATGGCGACACCAACTGGCCGGCGGTGATGAAGGCCCTGGACAACGCCGGCTACACCGGCTGGGCGACTTCCGAGCAGCCCAGCAACCAGGCGGCGGACGTGGAAACCGCACGCGACCTGGCGCAGCGGATGGACCGGATTTTTGCGCTGTGATCCCGATCTGTTGGAGGTTTGCAGCTCGTGAGGTTTTCGTCGAACGCCGCGCGCGGGCAAGCCGGGTGACGGAAGCGTCACCCGAACGAGTAGTTCAGAAACTTCAGCGTCGTCAGAGCTCTGAATCAATTCGTAAATCCAGCGCCCCACGTGGTCACGAACCGTCTCGTTTGCACTGTTTGCATCTCTCGTGATTTGGTCAGGAGCAATCCGATTAACTTTCAATCGCTCTTGGCGAAATTCATCAATGGCCTGCTCAAGCTCGGACATGATTCTGTCGCCCCTTCAAGGCTTGGATGGCTTTTGATCCGTTGACCCAGGGCGGCACTGCGTCGTCTGTGACTGGGGAGACGTGGTAGGTGTTGACCGCGGCGAGTGGTGCGGGAGAGTGAGCCGGTTCTGACGGAATCAGATGTGCTCTGTCGGATACTGGGATCTGATACTGGTGGCCCGAAATTCGGTCCGCGGCCGGCCACTTGGGACAAACGAGGCCAGGTTCCAACCCCTTGATTACCAAAAATATGTCTCCATTGGTCCGTTCTGGTCCAAATCGGGAAAAAACCCGCTTTTAGAACTACGGATCACAAGGTTTCAGGTTCAACTCCTGATGGGTGCGCCAATCTTCGAAACTCATCATAGCATCAATGGGTTATTCGCCTATTCCTCAACGGGCAATTTGATGGGAACATTTTCACGGAGCCACTTCTGAGCCACTTATTCGGCTTTCGACGGCTGCAACCTCGGCAGGGAATCAGGGAGACGATGGGCGGCTGCCCAAGTGGATGTTCCGCACATCCGTCCACTGCAAGAAACCGTGCGCCTCGATGGCCTGGACCAGCATTTCGAGCCAGTAACAATCGCCTTTGCCGGTGGGAACGCTGCGCGTGTAACTGCGCAGCGTAGCGGCGTCGACCTGGACCAACCAGCGCTCCAAGGGCGCGATCATGCCCACGGCTTCCGGGGAGAGTCCCACGCTCTCGTCGCCCGTCCAGCGGCAGAAATAAGGCGCCTGCACCAGCCACCACAGGGGAAATCGCTGCTTTCCCTCCTCATGTCGCCGCAGCGCGGCTTCACGCACATGGTCGTGCAAATAGCGTCCGATCTCCGGGGTAACGTTCAGGAACATCGCGCCATGGTAGAGAGCGCCACCATCGGCATTTCGTGGCGTGTAGTATTCGCGGTAATAATTGGACCGGCAGAGGTTCTCCACGGCAGCGAAGTTTGTCCCGGCCTGAAGTTCCCTTTGTAGCCGGTCCAATGCGGCCGCGCGGGTTTCAGCGTCTTGAAAGCGATCGGCGAGACGCGCCACGCCAACATGCGCGCCCATCGTTCCATACAGGTTGCCCTCACCGGCCCGCCGCGTGTAGGCCGCGCGGAGTTCGGGCCACTTGGATTCCACCAACGCCCAGTCATCGCTCCTGAACGCATAGAGCCACAGACCATAGAGCGTATGCACGGAAGGCCGGTTCACGCCGAACTGCTCCTCCGCGCCCCAGACGCGGTCCATCGGATGCAACTCGCGTCGGGCGCCCACGGCGCGCGGCATGGGGTGCTCACCCCAGGGAGCGAAGCGCCGGTCGGCCAGCTCCGCCGCGATGTAGCGGCGCACGGCCTGTTGCTGGCCGGCGTCGAGGTGCGGGTAGGCCCAAGCCAGCGTGGTGATGATCCGGCCGGGTTCCTGATACACGAAATGCGATTCCGTCGGCGAGGGCATCAAATCCCCGTAGCGACAGTTCAGCGGCGCCAGATGTCCGGCGTCGAGAATGGTCTGAACTTCCTCCCGCAGTTCTTGCACCAGGTCCTCCGCGCCCCTGATGTTGGTGATGACCGGAAACTCCCACGCGTAACGGTTGACGGCGATTTCCTGCGCCACACTCGTCACCGCGCACGCCAGCCCGCAACCGAGCACGCCGGCCCACCAGGAACACCCGGTTCTTTTCATGGCCGGTGTTCCAGCGCGGTGACGCCGAAGCGCTCGGCCAGATAGACGCAGTCCCCGGCGATGACCGCCGCGGTCCGGCCTTCGAAATTGCTCTGGGAAACGACCGCGCCGGAGGCTCCGTCCACCACCGCGTTGGGGGTCGCGGTTTGGCGCGTGGGTTGATCGAAGTAAACCACGTCGGCTCCGAAGTTGCCGCCATCCTCATGACGGACCCGGGCCGAGACATGATGATGTTGGGTGTCGCTGAGCCGGATGTTCTGCGTGCCGCGAAACGCCTGGCGCAACCAAAGGTAGTCGCCGCCCACGCTCAGCGCGTAGAGGTTGTCCGCTTCCGGCCCCGGCCACATGTTCGAGAGCCGTCCGTTGTCGAGGGGAACCCGGCGGCCGCTGGCGAGGTTCACGCCGCAGATGTCCAGGGAGTATTTCGTGCCAAACGCGCCCACCTTGGTGAACTTGGGAAACTTCGTCGGCCACCAGCAAAGCACCCTGCCGGAGTTGTCCACGACCGGCGGGTCCGGTGGCAGTCCAACCCCTTCGCTCGGTCCGCACGGGATGAGAAAGGGGGCCGACAGGTCGGCGGTGCGCAGCGCGAACAGATGCTGGAAATCCACGGATGCCTGCGGCCACCGGCCACCATTGGAATCCCCAGTCAACCAGCGGGCGTAAATGGCATCCTCGTCCTCGATGTCCTTCGCGTCGCCCAGCATCGGTCCATTGATGAACTCGCTCCCCATCATTGGCGTCATGCCACTCGTGAACAACACGAAACCGTCATGCACCACCGGATGGGTCAGGCGAAAACTCTGTCCGCGCACCCGGTTCGTGGCGCGAACGCCCCCGTCGCTCTGGCGCAAGGCGTAAACCGTCATGTCCTCCGTCCCGACGAACACGCTTGCCCGATCGGCTGCGAGACCGCCCTGCACGGGCGCACTCAACCGCGGCGAAATCCAGAGTGGCTGCCCGCTCCGGGCGTCGAGGGCATAGACCTGGCGATCCTGGCTGGCGACGAACACCGAGTTGCCAACCACACAGGGCGCGCTCGTGATTGACTTGCGCGTCTGCATCCTCCACCGGGGCTGGCCGTCGGCCGCCGCCAGGCCGTGAACCCCGCCGGACAACGTGACGAACACGACCGCATCCCCCACGCCGGCGCCGGCGACCGACGTCCCGCCGGGCAGTGGCGCCGACCAGAGCGTCGCGCCATCGTTGGCGTCGAGGGCGTACGCCTGGCCCTCCAGCGACCCGACGAAGACCCGGCCCGCGGCCAGGATGGGTTGCACTGAGTTCGCCAGCGTAAAGCCCACCGTCCGCGGCATCGGATACGAGTAGCCTTCCCGCGTCCGCAGGTCATTGGTCCACCCGGCCTGGCTGTCCCGGTTGCGCAAAGTCAGGTTGGGTCCGCACCAAATCCACCGCGCGCGGTAAGGCGGTGCCACGGAATCCGCGGTCCGCCCCGTGCGCATGGAGTTGCCTTGAAGCTGGGGCCAGTCCGCGGCGCGGGCAGCCCCGGCCCAACCCGCCAACACGAGCAGCAAGGCAACCGCATGGCCCATCGCTGGGTAAGACCTCATGCCCCGTTTTGTATCAAAGCACGCCGCTGTGCCACAAGACGGACCTTCTCCATCAGGGCGGGCGGCTGGCGTTGCGCTTGCGCCCGGCTTCGGCGGCCGATGGCTGCCCGGGGATGTGGATGCTGGCGCAACCAGTCAACGTCGGGATCAGCCGGTCGCACGCGATGCACCACAGGTCCCAGTGGCCGTCAATGTAGTTGCCGTTGTCGGGCAGCGGGCAGGCTTGCGCGTAGAGATACCACTTGCCCGCGATCTGGTACAGCGCCGGCGTGGCGACGTGGTAGATGGTGTCGTCGTGATACAAGCCCGCCCACTGCGTCTGGAGCAGCGCGTCCACGTCGGTCTGCTCCCAGCCGGCGGCGGGGTGTTGGCTCACCGCGATGACAGGTCGCCAGCGTCTGCCGGCCGCGATGCCAACTTCGATGGAAAGAACATACGTGCCCCCGATCTTGGACACCTGGTGCCATTCGTAGTAGGCGCCGGGCGTGGACCGGAAAATCTGACCCATGCCGCGGGGGTCCTTTTCGTTGTAGTGACGCGTCCAGGTTTTCCCGTCGTGGGAGGTCGCCAACCGCAGGCCGGGGAGGATGCCGTCCTTGCCGCGGTAGGAGTAATACATGAACCAGTTCCATCGCTGCGCCGGCGCATCCCACTCGCGCAACACGGCCGCCTGCGAGGCCATCTCCTCGCAATACGGCGCCGCCGGCTCGGGCGTGAGGACCGGTTCCCCACCGACGCGCCGGACGGCGGCGGGGGTGATGCCGGAATATCCATCGCTCCCGACGGGGCAGACGGCCAGTCCGATCCGGTCCTGAACCGAGGCGGTGGTGCCGGAATAGTAGATGTAGTAAGCATTCTCCTCCCGGATGTAGAGCACGGCGTCAAGCCGGATGCTCCCGGAGTCCCAGCCCTGCTTTCCGGGGCTGAACACCGGATTGTGTTCGTCCTGGTGCCAGGTGAACGGATCGGACTTGAGCGCCCAGGCCTTGCCGATGAAGCACAGGTTCCGGTTCGTCGCGGGCACACCGGAGTAGAACATCACCAGGCGCGCCGGGTCTTTCGGGTTGGGCAGGATGCACGGCTCCTGCACCTGCTGCGATTCCCAGGCCGCGGCCGTTCGGCTGATGATGACCTGCCCGCGGATCGGTTTCAGTGTATCGGCGACGTTGGCTGCCGCGGCGCGGAAGTCCGGCGCGGACAACAGGAGGCAGGCAACGATCACGGGCAGGCTGCGGCCTGGCTGTGCTCTCTTCGCGAAGCAAGTGTTCAGCATGATTTCCTCACCGCCGATTGTTCATGGGCGATGGCGGGCTGCTCGACAAGCTGGTCTTCGGTGCGGGCGTGGGACATGAAAATCAGTTCTTGATTTGTGTGCCACGGAGGCATACATTTGACGCGTGCCTGCGACACGGAAAGAACCCAAAAGCCAGCGCTTCGTCGCCCGGGTAACCGTGGCGGACAAACAGCTTTTCCAGAAAGCCGCCGCCATCGAGAGCCGCTCGCTGGCCAAATTCATTACCGTGCACGCGCGTGAAGTGGCCCGCCAGATTGTTGCTCAAAGCCACCAGATTCAACTCGACGCCGCCCAATCCCGGCGGTTTGTTGAAGCGCTGCTCGCCCCGCCGCGCCCGCCCACCGCCGCGTTGAAACGGGCGATGGCGCGCTACCGGCGCGATGTGACCTCGATCTAAAGACTTCACCGGATGCCTCCTTGCTGCAAGGACGCGGCAATCTCGGTCATCGGCAGCATCAACCGCCCGCCCGCCGCCCCGCTCGCGCGGAAACCATATTGCTGGTAAAACGCCCCGGCTTTTTCGTCCTTTGGATCGGTCACCACGGCCACCGACCCGATGACGACCGTGTTGTTGAACGCCCGCTGCAAGGCGTCCGTCAGCAGGTAATCGCCCAAACCAGCCCCGCGAAATGCCGAATCGCGCGCCAGCCGGCCCAGGAGCGTCGCGGGCAGGTTGGGGTAGCGGGGAAACCGTTTCGCCAGTTCCGGCGGAAGCTCCGACAAGCGGATGGTCGTAGCTGACAATGTGTAAAAACCCACAATCCGTCCCGGATCAGCTTCTGCCACCAGCACAAAACACGCCGAGGCGCGCGCCTGCATTTCCTTCCGCGCCCGCGTCCGGAGGAATTCCGCCAACTCCGGGGATTCGCACGCAAATTCGTCCCGGCGATGCTTCGCGGCGGACAAAGGTTCGACGAGATAGGACGTGGTCATTCTTTCGAGGATACCGGCGCAGCGGGAAAACTCAATGCCACCTGCCCCGACAGCAGACTCATGGCGGCACGGTCACGGGTCAATTCATCCACGGCGGAGGTGCTGGCCAATTGTCCCTCGCCCGTCGGACGGGAGAGCGCGGTCGAAGGTCGGGTGAGGGTTACGGGATTCGCCGCCAGGCCGGGTGAGGGTGCGCCGAAAGTTGCCTCCAACGCCGACACCGTGCTCCAGCCGAGTTCCGCGAACAGCCCGATGGCGGGCTGTTCGACAAGTTGGTCTTCAATGTCGGCGTGGGGCATTTCAGATTGAAATGTTCGGCTCTTGGGCAAGATTCAACAGGTATAAATTATCACTCTCCAAAGCCAAGCCCCGTCTCACACATTCGCTGGCCCGTTCATAGTCCCTCAAACGCAAGGCAAGCCAGGCCATCTGAGCCAAATCGTCTGCCTTGGCCTCGCCGATTCGCTTCTGCATCACTTGGAGGAGTTCTTCGCCTAAAGTTCGCTTTTCATCAGGCCCCGCTTCCAACATATTCTTGCGAATCAGGTCGTTAAGGAGTCGTGCTGTATTGGTCAAGTCAGCAAACGGCACAGATGATACTTTACTCCGCTGCACAAACGCATGAACGTCGCCAAGGAGGTCACCGGTCTTGAAGCAGCAATGTGCTAAGCTACGCCACGCCTCAGCAGCCACAGAACTCGTTGAATCCTGCTCAAGAAAGCGGCGGAGTTCACTCATGGCTCTCTCAAAACCGGCCGTAGTGCCCTCCTCCATGTGAAGTCGTGCTAGTGAGAGCCATGCTGGCGGAAAATGGCGGCCGATCATCTCGACAATGGGGGCGTATTTCTCAAACGTTTCACCCTTCTCAATACGGCGCGCGATGCTGCCCAGGAAATAATCGATCCGCTTCGCAAGGCTGAAGTGAACTTCGCCGCGATGGACTGTGCCCAACATCTGAAGCAGGTCTGCGTCAGCTTTTATGGCGGCTTGGAACGGGCTCACGTTGAGCTTCTTCCGCCCAAACATCAACGCAACAAGCGGAAGCTGGATGAAGTCCATGCCCTCAATCGAGCTCTGCCGCTCCGCCAGCGAAAACTGCAGCAACAGGTCAATACCGCGCTCGACTTCTGCGATTTCACCAATCGACTTCTGGAGCACTGCCTCGAGCGCCACCCTCGGCACCGCCGAGTTCCATGCGGCAAGCGTCATGAAAGCGCGTTGACCACACGGGCTAAGCGAAGCGTATGTCCGCTCGAAAAGTGCGGTCAGAATCTCATCCCTCTCCGCCACGAGACGCTCGATGTGCCCAGCGCGCTTGTCCTTGGCAACCTCACCGAGCAGAATCTTGATAACGTATGGATGTCCTTCCGCCTGCTTGATGAGTTCCCCACAGTAGGCGTCAGTCAGTAGATGACCGATGGCCAAGTGGGCCGCTGTGATTCTAATCAGTTCTCTTACCTCAGCTTCGGTCATGCCTCCCACCTCCACCGGATAATCGCCCTTGAAGTTTCTGAGGCGTGTTGTGATCAAGACCTTGTTTGGTATTCGAATATGAGTATCAATCCACGAAAACAGGTCTTCTGGGTTCTGAGTCGTCTCGAAGTTATCAAAGACAAACAGGCAAGACCCTAAATCGTTCTTGTTGAGTTGACATTCAAAAAACTCGCGACAGCGAAATCCTTTCTCCTTGAGGCGCCCCGGTGCAACGAGTGTGACATAAAGTCGGCTGACGTCCTCGGGGGACAGCACGTGCGGCTTCACCGGTTTTGGCCCTGTGAACTTCAGGTCAACGTCTCGTGCACTAAACCAGACCAAGGCGCCGAATCGATGTCCTTTCGCAAGTTGGTTGAGGACTTTGAGTGCGAGTGATGTTTTTCCAATTCCCCCGCGCCCAAGCAGTGTAACGATAGGATGCCTATCATCTGCGGTGAGCGTCTCAATCTCTGCTTCAAGAACCGGACGCGAAACGTAGTCACCTGGGAGAGTCGGTGCATTTGAGAAGCAATTCTCTAACACTTCCAACTCCCCAAGCCCTTGTGTTTCGCTTTGGGGAAGCGTTCCGGGTGGTGACATGTGCAACGATCCGTCCCCTTCTTTCTTGTTGTTTGTCGCATACGACAAGCACTCGTACTTTCCCTTAGCGAAGCTCCCGTTGGGGAAGAAGAAGTCCGTGAGATCGGCGTCTGATTCAAGAAACGGAACATGTCGCGGTGCGCCAGCGAACAGGTAAACACCATTCGGATATGACTTGTCCGACGCTTTCTTGAGCTCGTCGAACGCGTCTGACTTCTCGGTGATGCGCGTGACTTTGTATTTTCCGGAGAGGTTGCGATAGAGGTAGGCCCACTCCCTTTTGAAGAGTGCATGGTTGCCGTGGAATTGCGTGATGCTGTGTTTCAGGCATATTGCCGCGTTTGCAACCTTGCCGGGCATCGTCGCGCCATGCCCGCGTGTTTTGTTGCGCAGAATGGCAAAAAGACTGAACCAGCGCCTCATGTCCGTCTGGGTCGGCACTTCCTCTGCCTCGATTCCCAGCGCTTCCAAGCAATGTTTCAACGACGACACTGCCTCAAACTGCCAAGTGCCCTCACCGCAGAGCTTCGTCAGTTCATTTTTTTCAGGACTGAGGTCGGTTAGCAGGAATTGTGACGCTGGACCGATCAACGCATCGTCCAGCGCCACTGACCACGGCCCAAACCCGTCCGCTCTCAGAATCTTGTATTCCAGCCTGTATCGGTGTCGGTCTGGATCGTTGTCGTTGACCAGACAACCAAGGAAACCGAGGACGGTTGTTTTAAGCAGTGCTTCTCCTTCGAGTAGCAGAGCATAAAAGTAAGTAAAGTCAGAATCTTGCTTCGCAGAGTCGATTCTCTTCTGGATTTGGGTAATTGCAGCGTGTGCCATAGGTCAGAGGGTAAGTTGTCCCGACAGCAGACGCAGCAGTAGCAGGTCGTGCGTCCGGCGGAGGTTTCCGATTTGGAAAATGCTCGCCTGTTGCTGCGTGATGATGTCGGCGATCAGCGCGGAGAATGTCTCGGCCACTTTGTGTTTCGGAATCGCGACCTGGTATTTCTCCAGCACATCCCAATTTGCGCGGGGCATTTTCGCGCCGTTGGCGGTCGCGCTTGCCTCAGCAATGAACGCATCAGTCAAGACGCACGCGACGTCGGCGGCGTACCAGAGGCGCTTCTCCAGGGCGGCGCTGGCGGTGGCCTTGTCCGAAGGGGCGATCCAGATCATGGAAAATCAGCGGCGGGGCGCCGGGAGTGGCCCAGCGCAGTCCGGGCACCGAACCGGATCGGAACCCAAGTGTGGTTGCGCAGGGGCTTCATGTTGTGTAATTCGCGCGTAGTTGTAACGCAAAGTACCCCTTCTGCACGTTAAAACTCCGGTAAAAAGGCGCCATCCCGCACGTTCCGGAACACGGCAATCCAAGCCCCGCGAGGCACCAGGGAAGCCGAATCGCCGCCAAAAGCCGTTTGCCTGCCGGTCGCAACCGGCCCACAATCGCGCCATGCAACGCGTCCCCCTGCCCGCCCACGAAGCTCGCGCCCGCGCCTCCGCCCAGCCACGCCCCCATCGTGTGGCTGCCGGCGACGAACGAACCGGCCGACGCCTGATGCCCCGCTGCCGGCGCACCGGCCGGTCGCTCGCGGCGGCTCTGTTCCTCGCCGGCGCCCTGCTGCCGCCGATCGGCGCCGCCGACTTTTTCGTGGCCACCAACGGCAACGACCACGCGACCGGGACCCTGGATCAACCTTTTGCCACCCTCACCCGCGCCCGCGACGCCGCCCGTTCCGTCAGCCCGGGCGAACCGCGCCGTATCATGGTTCGCGGCGGTAGCTACTTCAATGTGTCGCTGACGCTCGAACCCGCCGACTCCGAATTGGTGCTCCAGAACTGGCCGTCTGACCCGCAACCTGCGATCCTCCATGGTGGCCAGCCGGTCACCGGCTGGGAGAAGGACGGCGACCCCTTCTGGTCCGCGCCGCAGTCCGCGGAGGGCCGGCCCGCCGAGGTCCGACTGCTCATCGTCAACGGCGCACTCCGTCCCCGCGCCCGTTTTCCGGCAACCAACGCCCTGCCCCACCTCACCACATTCGACGTGCCCTGGATGAGCAGCACGGGCGGCGGCTGGAAGCGTCCGCCCACCCACGCCGAACTTACCACCCTTCGTTACCAGCCCGGCCTGCTGCCGGCTGGACTCGAAGTCCGCAACGCGGAGATCACCGTTTTCCACATGTGGGACGAGTCCTGTGTCGGGGTGGTCGCGCACGACGCGGCGGCGGGCGTCCTCACGCTGGCGCCTGAGTGCGGTCATCCCCCGGGCGCCTTCGGGGTGAAGAAGTTCGTCCTCTGGAACACGCGCGAAGGCATGACCCGCCCGGGCCAGTGGTTTCAGGACCGCGCCCGCGGGCGACTGGTCTATTGGCCGCTTCCGGGCGAGGATTTGCGGCGTGTCCAGATCATCGCGCCGACCGTCACCACGATCCTCCGGTTGGCGGGCAACGCTGACCGCAAAATCAAAGGCGTTACGGTCCGCGGCCTGAGTTTCGCGGCCACCACGGTGCCGTTGATCGCCGGCGGATTCGCCGCCGCGGCGTTCGACGGCGCCATTTCCCTGGCCCATGCCGAGGACTGCCGTTTCGAGCAACTCGCCATCGCGATGGTCGCCGGGCACGCCATCCGGGCCCGCGGCGACGTGAGTCGGACGCGGGTCGAGGACTGCCGGATCAGCAACTGTGGCGC
This sequence comes from Verrucomicrobiota bacterium, assembly GCA_050012855.1. Classification (GTDB taxonomy): domain Bacteria; phylum Verrucomicrobiota; class Verrucomicrobiia; order Limisphaerales; family J093; genus JAJXZJ01. The sequence goes on from JBEKGJ010000052.1 coordinate 21,443, forward strand.
TGGCGGGATTTATCTCGGCGGCCGGGAGGCTCTGATCAGGAACAACATAATCGCCGGCGTGGGCCTGGCCTATCCCAGCGCCATTGGCATCTACGAAGGCGGCACCGACTGCGTCGTCAGCCACAACGAAGTCCGCGACTGTTCCTATTCCGCCATCAATTACGGCGGCCGGCGGAATCTCATCGAGGACAATCTGCTCCACGATTGCATGCAGGTGCTCCACGACGGCGCGGCAATCTACGTCTTTGCCGCCGACCAGTGCGTGCTCCGCCGCAACGTCACGCGCGACCTCGCCGACCGCGGCGGCTATCCCGTCTGCGCCTATTACCTGGACGAACGCAGCACGAATTGCGTGGTCGAGCAGAATCTGGCGGTGCGGGTGAACTGGCCGTCGCACAATCACATGGCCACCAACAATGTCATCCGGCAGAACCTCTTCATCGCCGAGGGCGACGCCAAACTCACCTTCCCGCGCTGTCGTGAATTCGCCCTCGAACAAAATGTGATCTACGCCACGGGCAAGATCCGGATCGAAGGCGTGAACTACATTCCGCGCTGGTCGCGCAACCTCTTCTTCAGCGGCGCGGGCAGCATCGAATCCGTGGTGCTGCAGGATTACTCGGCCGCCGGGCAGACCAACGCCGCCCCGGGCGACACGACGGTGGCCGATCCGCTGTTTGTGGACTGGCAGCACGGCGATTACCGCTTCCGGGCGGAGTCGCCGGCCATCAAACTGGGCATCCCCACCCTAGATTTCAGCCGGGCCGGACCTCAGCCGCGTTGAAAGCCCGCCAGGAGGTAGTGTCCTAATTTGGTGGGGCTTTGACGAGCCGGAAAGAAGTTCTGAGTTTCAAGTTTCAAGTTTGAAGTGTTCAGTTCCACCAGAGAATTTCGAGTTGCGAGTTGCGAGTTCGCGAGGGTTCGTGAGGTCGGCGTGGGAGGTTTGCCGCGACCCTCCTCCAGTCGCTCAACTCTCAACCATCAACCATCAACCTGATTGCGGCTCGCGAGGACGCTCCCCACCGACCAAGGCAAACTCGGACACTACCCGCCAGGAATCTTGGTTGCCGGCCGTGCTGGTTCGTGCTTACTTGGTCGCACATCAACCGCAATTTGTGACTCGTGCGATAAACCGAACAAGACCGGAGCCTGCCATGAAACCATCATCCTTCACCCGCCGTGAATTCCTCGGACAAACCGCCGCCCTGGCCGGCAGCACGCTGCTGACACCGTGGGCGCTGGCGGAAACCACCCCCGGAAAACGAACCCACGCTGACCAGGTAACGCTCGGCAAGACCGGCATCAAAACGAGCCGCCTCGGCTTTGGCGCCGGCAGCAACAGCGGCAACGTCCAGAAGGCGCTCGGCCAGGAGGAGTTCAACCGCCTGATCCACTACGCCTACGACCACGGGATCACGTATTTCGACTGCGCCCAAGGCTACGCCACCTTTCAGTGGATGGGCCCGGCGCTCAAGGGACTGCCGCGCGAAAAGCTCTTCCTGCAATCCAAGGTCTCCGGCCAGCCGGAGAAGGTGATGGAGACCATTGACCGCCATCGCAAGGCCTTTGACACCGATTATCTCGACAGCCTGCTCGTCCATTGCATGGTCAAGGACAAATGGACCGACGATTTCAAGCGGATCATGGACGGCTTCAACGAGGCCCAGGAAAAGAAATGGATCCGCGCCAAGGGCGTTTCCTGCCACAGCCTGCCGGCGCTCACCTGCGCCCAGGAATCGGACTGGACCCAAATCCACCTCGTCCGGATCAATCCGCAGGGCGCCTGGATGGACACGCCGGAACAGACCTGGAACGCCAAGAGCGGTCCCGAGCACGTGTCGGCGGTGGTCGAGCAGATCAAGAAAATGCGCGCCAAGGGTCACGGCGTTCTCGGCATGAAACTCTGCGGCAACGGCGAGTTCACTAAGGCCGAGGACCGCGAGAAAGCAATGCAGTTCGTCCTCCGCAACGACCTCGCGGACGCCATCGTGGTCGGCTTCAAGAGCACGGCGGAAGTGGACGAGGCCATCGAGCGGATGGACCGCGCCCTCGCTTCGTAGCGGCGGCTCGGGAGAGCGCCGCAAATCCCTTCCAGAACCAGCCGGAAGGCTCGGGAAAGAGGGAGGAAATTGGGGGCGGAAGCCCGCTCGGTTCGCGCGGGAAATGGCGGCTTTCTGCCGAAAGCCGCTACGCCGGAAAGGAAAGGACCGGGGATTCCTTCGTTGCCGCGGTTAGCTGCTGTTCAAATCCGTAGCCGCACAACGATCACACGACCCGGGGCGGTTTCGCGCACTCGGGGGCGACGGAGCGATCCATTCTCCATCCACATCAACGAACCGGCCAGCGAGCCGGTTGACAAACCAAGACCTTCTCTCTATCCAATGGACCAGGAACCTGTTGGCAACCATGCGCCCAACTGATCATTCAGATGGTGCACTGACATGAAGGTCCCCGGCGTTGACTTGGTTTTGCGCCAGCGGGCCCGCGTGATGCATGGGCGCGGGCTGTCCAACCCGCCCGGTCTTGCTGGCGCGCTCGCCACCGCATCGCTGGTGCTGCTTGTCCCGGTTCTCCGCGCCAATCCTGCCTCGACCGGGGTCGCCGCCCGCGAAATTCTGGAAGCCGCCCCGGAGACCGCCACCTATCCGTTGGTGGAAATCTCGTATCCGCTCAACGAAGCGGTCTTCCCTCCGGAAAGCATTCCGCCCGTGTTCTCCTGGCGCGATGGCCAGACCAATGCCAACACCTGGCAGATCGTCTTCCAATTCCAAGGTCCGGCGGAAGCCCGCGCCTTCACGACCGACCGACCGGAGTGGTCGCCGGCACCGGCCGACTGGGAGGCCATCAAGCACGACTCCACGGAACGGCCTGTCCAGGTGGTGGTGCTGGGCGTTGAGCGGGCTGAACCCAAGCGCATCCGCTCGCGCGGCCGGGTGACCTTCAGCACCTCGCGTGACGAGGTGGGCGCGCCGTTGTTCTATCGCGAGGTGAACCTGCCGTTCATCGAGGCGGTGAAGGATCCCTCAAAAATCCGCTGGCGTTTCGGACCGATTTCGTCGCCCCAGGCGCCCCCGATCGTCCTCGAAAACCTGCCCGTCTGCGGCAACTGCCACTCCTTCTCGCAGGATGGCCGGCTGCTGGGCATGGATGTGGATTACGCCAACAGCAAGGGTTCGTATGTCATCACGCGCACCGCGGAGAAAATGGTGCTCGCGACCAGCGACATCATGACGTGGGACGATTACAAGCGCGAGGACGGCGAGCTCACGTTCGGCCTGCTCTCGCAGGTTTCGCCCGACGGCCGGGACGTGGTCAGCACGGTGAAGGACAAGTCCGTGTTCGTGCCCAGGCCGGACCTGGCATTCTCGCAGCTTTTTTTTCCGGTGAAAGGCATCCTGGCCGTCTATCACCGCGAAACGCGCACGTTTACGACCCTCAAGGGCGCGGACGACCCGCAATTCGTGCAGAGCAACCCCGGGTGGAGTCCGGACGGCCGTGTCATCGTGTTCGCCCGGGCCACGGCCTATCAACTCCAGAACGCCGCCAAGGGTTCGATCCTGCTGACCCCCGAGGAGTGCCGCGAGTTCCTGGTGGACGGCAAACCGTTTCAGTTCGACCTCTACCGGATTCCTTACAACGACGGCGCGGGCGGCGCGGCGGAACCGCTGGCCGGCGCCTCGGGCAACGGCCTGAGCAACTTCTTCCCGAAATACTCGCCCGACGGCAAGTGGATCGTCTTTTGCCGGGCGCGGAATTACATGCTGCTGCAGCCCGACAGCGAGCTCTTCATCATCCCGGCCGCGGGGGGCGAAGCGCGCCGGCTGCGCTGCAACACCGCGCGAATGAACTCGTGGCACAGTTGGTCGCCCAACGGCCGCTGGCTGGTCTTCTCCTCGAAGGCCAACTCCGCTTACACGCAGTTGTGGCTGGCGCACATGGACGCCGAGGGCAACAGCGCGCCACCGATCGTGCTGGCGCAGATGACCGCGCCGGATCGGGCCGCGAACATACCGGAATTCGTGAACCTCGGCCCCGGCGCCATCCATAAAATCAACGACCAGTTCCTCAATGACTATTCCTTCGAGCGCGCGGGCAACGAGTTTTACCGCGCCGGTGACTCCGACGGCGCGATCCGGCAATACGGCAAGGCGCTCGAAATCAACCCGGCCAACGCCAACGTCCATCAGCGGCTCGGGTTCCTCCTCTTCAACATCAAACACCAGTTGCCGGAGGGGCTGGCGCACTCGCAAGAGGCGGTGCGTCTGGACGCCAGGAATGTTTTCGCCCAGAGCGATCTGGGCATGGCGTTTTTTCAAATGGGCCGGCTGGACGAGGCGACGCAACACCTGACAGAGGCCCTGCGGTTCCGCACCGACAGCCGCGAACCGCGCTACCAGCCCCAGGCCATCCGGCTCAATCTTGCCCAGGTGTTGCTGCGCCAAGGCCAGGCCCCCGCCGCCATCACCCAACTGGAGGAGGTTGTCCGGCTCGATCCCACCCACGCCGAGGCGCACTATCTGCTCGCCCTGGCGCTCGCCGCGCAGGGCCGGCTCGAGGAAACCCTGCGTCACTACACCAACGCGGTCGCGCTCAAGCCTGGGACCGACACATCATACAAACTGCATGACCTGCTGGCCCAGAATTATGCGCTGGCCGGTCAGTTTGAGAAGGCCGTTCGCGCGGCTGAAAAGGCGGCCCAACTCGCACAGGCAGCCGGTCGGGAGGATCAAGTCCGCGCCATTCGCGAACGGCTGGCGAGCTACCAACAAGGCAAAGTGCCATGATTCTGGCGGCCGTCCCGACCCCGTGTTCGGTGCGGTCCTGCGGCTATAACGCCGCCACCCTACGCCACGTCTCACCGGGTCAGAGGATGAAGCATCGCGCCAATGTTGTCGCCGGCCCGTTGCAGGATTTCGTCTCGTGGGCCGTGCTGTTCCTGACCGTCGGGCAACTGGCCGCGTTTGATGCGCCGCCCCAACCTGCCGCGGGCCCGGACCCGTTTCAGAGCCGGCCGCCCGGGCCTCCCCAAGGCCAGATTGACCGGCTGGTGTTCGGTCAACTCGAGAAACTGGGCATTCCCCTCGCGAATCTCTGCTCCGACGGCGTGTTCATCCGGCGCGTCTATCTCGACGTGATCGGCACATTGCCGACCGGCCTGGAAGCCCGGACATTCCTGCTGGACCCGTCCCTGGACAAGCGGCGCAGCCTCATTGACCACCTGCTCGAACGAGATGAGTTCGCCGATTACTGGGCGATGGAGTGGAGCGACCTGCTGCGGGTGAAAGCCGAGTTTCCCATCAACCTCTGGCCCAACGCGGCCCAGGCGTACCACCGGTGGATCCGGACACAAATCAAGGAAAACGAACCCTGCGACCGGTTCGTCCGGGAATTGCTCACCGCGAGCGGCAGCAATTTCCGTGACCCGCCGGTCAACTTCTACCGCGCGATGCAGAACCGCGAACCGGCGGGCATGGCCCAAACCGTTGCCCTCACATTCATGGGCACGCGCGCGGAACGGTGGCCCGCCCCGCGGCTGGCCGGCATGGCCGCCTTCTTTTCCCAGGTTGGTTTCAAATCCACCGGCGAGTGGAAGGAGGAAATCGTCTTCTGGGACCCCGGCCGCGCCACCAACGACCTGGCGAAGGGTGCGGTGTTTCCCGACGGCACGCCGGCACGCCTCACCGGCGACCGTGATCCCCGCGCCGTCTTTGCCGACTGGCTGATTGATCCGAAGAATCCGTGGTTCACCCGGAACTTCGCCAATCGCCTCTGGTCCTGGCTGCTCGGTCGCGGCATCGTCCAGGAGCCGGACGATTTCCGCCCGGACAATCCGCCCGCCAACGCCGAACTGCTCGCCTATCTGGAGCAACAGCTCATCGCCGCGCATTATGATCTGAAGGCCCTGTTCCGATTGATCCTGAATTCACAGACCTATCAGCTTTCCTGCGTGCCCCGATCAACGCAGCCAATGGCCGCCGCCAACTTCGCCGCTTACCCGCTTCGCCGGCTGGAAGCGGAAGTGCTCGTTGACGCGGTGAACCAGGTCACCGGCGGGACGGAAAAATACACCAGCAGCATCCCCGAACCCTTCACCTTCATTCCCGACACCGAGCGGTCCATTGCCTTGCCCGACGGCAGCATCACCGGCGCCTTCCTCGAAATGTTCGGCCGGTCGCCGCGCGACACCGGCCTGGAGTCCGAACGCAACAGCCGGCTGACCGCCGAGCAGCGGCTCCACCTGTTGAATTCGAGCCACACCCTCCGCAAGCTTGAACAGAGCCGCATGATCCAGTTCCAGACCCAGGCCGGCCGTACGCCTCAGGACATCGCCACGGGCATGTACCTCGGCATTCTCTCGCGTTTTCCGGCCAGGGCCGAACTGGAAACCGCCGGGGCCTACTTCCAGTCAGGCGGCCGTGACCGGCGGTCCGCCGCCGTGGACCTGGCCTGGGCGCTGCTGAACAGCGACGAGTTCATCTTCCGTCATTGACGTCGCCGCGGGCGAAGAACCGCCGCGGTGAATGCGATTGACAGCCTCCGGCGGGCAATCCCATTTTCACAACCACGATGACGGTGCCTGTTTTTGTGGTGGACGCGTTTTCCGAAAGTGCCTTCGGTGGCAACCCCGCCGGCGTCTGCCTCCTCCCCGACCCGGCGGGCATTGAGTGGATGCAGGCAGTCGCAGCGGAGATGAAGCACTCGGAAACTGCCTTTCTCGAACGGCGCGCCGACGGCTGGGGCCTGCGGTGGTTCACCCCGGCGGCCGAGGTCAAACTCTGCGGCCACGCCACCCTGGCCAGCGCCCACGTCCTGTGGGAAACGGGCGCCCTGGAGAGCGGTCAAATCGCCGTTTTCCACACGCTCAGCGGCCGACTCGCCGCCCAGCGATGTGGCGGCGAAATCGAACTCGATTTCCCCGCCAAGCCCGCGCTGCCCGCCCCGGCGCCACCCGGGCTCCTCGACGCCCTCGGCGCCCACTCCCACTCGATCAGCCGGAGCGAATTCGATTACCTCGTGGAATTGGAATCGCCCGCCACGCTGCGCGCGCTGCAGCCGGATTTCGCCCGGCTGTCCGCGCTGCCCGTGCGCGGGGTCATCGTCACCAGCCTCTCGGACGATCCACAGTTCGATTTCCTCTCCCGCTTCTTCGCCCCGGCGGTAGGCGTGAACGAAGACCCGGTGACCGGCTCGGCGCACTGCTCGCTCGGTCCCTTCTGGCAGGCACGACTCGGCCGCGATGAACTGCTCGCCTGGCAGGCGTCCCCCCGCGGCGGCCGCGTGCGGGTGAGCGTCCGTGGCGACCGCGTCGGCCTCGGCGGGCGCGCCGTCACCGTGCTGCGCGGGAAACTGACCGCGTGAGCGCCAACCCGATGAGCGCCTTGCTCGATTCGGCCCTCTCCGGCCCGGAGCCAGTCCTGGCGCTCGCGCCGATGCAGGATGTGACCGACCTGGCCTTCTGGCGTCCGTTGTCCGTTTACGGTGGCGCGGACGTCTATTTCACCGAGTATTTCCGCGTGTATCCCGGTTCAGCGCTGGACCGCACGGTTCTGCGATCGGTCACCGAGAACCCAACCGGCCGGCCCGTGGTGGCGCAACTCATCGGCAACGATGCCCCGGCGCTGGTCCGCACGGCCCGCGAGCTGCAACAATACCCGATCGCTGCCGTGGACCTGAATCTGGGCTGTCCGGCGCCGGTGGTGTATCGCAAGTGCGCCGGCGGCGGCCTGCTGCGTCAACCGGAGCGCGTGGACGCGATCCTCGGCGCGCTGCGCGAGGCCGTGACGACGAGGTTCAGCGTCAAGACCCGGCTCGGATTTGATTCCTCAGCCGGCTTCGATGAACTGCTGAACATCCTCGCCCGGCACTCACTTGACCTGGTGACCGTGCACGGCCGCACGGTGCGGGAGATGTACCGGAGCGAAGTGCATTACGATTTGATCGCCCGGGCTGTGGCCGCCCTCCCGTGTCCCGTGCTGGCGAACGGCAACATCTATTCGGCGGGCAAGGCCACCGAGGTGCTCGCGCAAACTCGGGCGCGGGGATTGATGATCGGTCGCGGCGCCATCCGCAACCCGTGGCTGTTCACGCAGTGCCGGCAATGTTGGCGCGGTGAAGCGGTGTTTGTGCCGCGCGGACGCGACGTGCTCGGGTATCTGCGCGCCTTGTTCGAGGCAACACGGCGACCGCGCTTTAGCGAACACGCCCACGTCACCCGCATGAAAAAGTTCATGAATTACGTCGGGTTGGGGGTTGAACCGACCGGCCGGTTCCTCCACGAAATCCGGCGGGTCACCACCGAGGCAGCATTCTTCCGCGTGAGCGCGACTTTTCTCGAGCACGACCAGCCCATGCCGCTTGAACCCTTTCCCCTCGCCCTCAAGGCGGGCGACGTTCTGGCTGGGGAACACCGGTGAGCGCCGTCACGGCCACAGGGCCCGATAAAAGGCCCAGGGATGGTTCGTCGCGCCGGAATCAACGTAGATGAACGGCGCGCCGGTGTTGGTGAAGGTCAGGAGTGCCGTCCAGTTGGTCAGGTCAGTCGAAGTTTGGAGCAAATACACCTCGTTCGTAATGCCATCGAGCGAGAGCTGCAGACCGACGCCCGGCAGGTACTGCGGCGTCGCCAGCAAAGGGCTGATCCCGGCATCGCTGCGGAACATCTGGGCGCGGCCTACGGCGTCGGCCGTGCCGGTGTCAAACGCCGCGCCGCCGTAAAACTGCACGATGTCCGCCGCGTTTGTCGGCGGGGTGACCTGATAAGTCAGGATCCGCGGATTGGCGTCGAAGAACGGACCCCACTTCACCTTGCCGAGAAACGCGTCGAAAATCCCCGGATCGCTGATTTGCGAAACCGTCCAGCCGGCGGGCACCTGATCCTCGGCGGCGTACACCATGAGGTTCGTGATGTAGGTGACGACGAGTGACACCGGATTGGTATAGGCGAATACATTCGTGGGTGTGACGTTGAAGGTCACGGTGAAAGGCGCGCCCACGGTGAAAAATTTCGGCCGGTCGGCAGCAACGGTGCCGTTGGTCGTGGTGGCACCGGGCGCAATAGCGATGGGCTGATAATGCGTGGGCGGGTTCGTCACGCTCACCCACCATTGCGGCGCGTTGGTGATGTTCGTGTCCAGGCCATAGAATTCGCCGCCTTGCCAGAGCTGAATGGCGGTCAGGACATAAGCGGTCGGGATCGGGTTGGGCGGCAGCGGCCACGTCTGCCCTTGCTTCCAGGCCAACGTGTAGGAGGTGACCTCACCGATCGTCATCCAACCGTCCACCGGCTGCGTGTCGGCCGGGTGCAGGAGGCTCTGCGCGAGCTGGGAGTCACCCACAATGGTGTCCGTGATGCTGTCCACGAAAAAGTCACCGCTAAAACTGACGGAACCGGTTTGTGCAAGTGGCGGAGTCACCTCGTAGGTAAACGTGCGCCCCAGGCCGTCGAAGAACGGCCCGAAACGAACGATGTGGTTGATGGCGTCGTAAACGCCGTCGTCACTGATCTGCCCCACGGTCCAGCCGACGGGGGGCGTGTCCTCGATCACGTAGAACGAGGCGTTGGTCAACGAGTGGCTGACAATCGTCACCGCAAACGTCGCCCCGGCCGAGTAGCCATCCGGCAGGAACCGCCGGGCGAAGCCGGCGAGCAACGCGCCGCGCGGCAGGAGGTCGCGCTGGCCGGCGATCTCGGCCGGCGCGCCGTCGAACGCGGCGTGGCCGGAGAAAAACACCTGGTTCGTTTCGCCAGCGGGCGACGTGACTTGATAAGTGAATTGTCGGGGCTGGGTGTCGAAAAACGGTCCCCATTTCACCTTGCCCCGGACGGCGTCATAAAACCCGCCGCCCTCCACCGCGAAAACCGTCCAGCCCGACGGCGGTTGATCCTCGACGGCGTAAACCATCACGTTCGTCGCCGGGGTGACGGCGAGGGTGACCACAACCGGAACGGTCGCGTCGTAGATGTCGGTCATGTCCGCGCTAACCGTGCCGTTGGTGGTGGCGATTCCGGCCAACAACACCGGCGGCGGCGCCAAGGAAGCCCCGCCATCGGCCAGCGGCGTCCACCAGCTCGGCGGCGCGATGTAGTTCGTGTCGTAATGATAAGCCTCGCCCGCCGTCCACAAATCAATCGCCCGCGCCAGGTAAAGGCTCGGGATGGGATTCGGGCCAATGGGCCAGCTTGTTCCGCGCTTCCAGGCCGCGCCGTAGGCGGTCATTTCGATCAAGGTCAGCCAACCGTCGGCAGGCAGGGCGTCGGCCGGATGCAACGGCGCGGGAGTTAACACTTGCAGGCCACCCACGAACCGGTCCCCGCCGTCGGCCGACGACGTGCCCGTGAAGACATTCGTGCCCGAAGCGCCAATCGGCGGCATGACATGATATGTCAGTTGCCGCGGCTGATGGTCGAAGAACGGACCGAACTTCACGCGCCGGTTGGCCGAATCAAACCAGCCGTTGTCGCTGATGTTGGTGCCGGTGACGGTCCAGCCCGCCGGCGGGGTATCCTCCACCGTGTAAAAACTGGTGCCGGCGGCGGGGGTCGCGGCCAGCGTTACCACGAGGTTCGCCCCGCCGGAATAACCTGGCGGCAGTCCGCGGCTCACAAAACCGCTGGCCGTGTGGCGCGCGTCGCGCCGGAAAGTCGGCCAGCCACCGATCATCGGCCCGCCGCCGGCGACGATCCCCCGCAAGTGGCCGTCCTGCGCGCCGCAATAAACGAAACCGTTGGGGGCGACCGCCGGGGAGCCATTGTTGATCGGCCCGCCATTGGTCACGGCCCACTTGATGGCCCCCGCGGGACTGATCGCCGTCAACAACCCGTTCTGCGAACCGACAAACACCGTCCCGTCGGCCGCCACTGCCACCGAGGCGTAGCTGACCTGATCCGTCACATTCGTCTGCCAGAGCAGCGTGCCGTCACTCTGCAGGGCGAAGACTTGCCCCGCGCTGTCCGCCGCGTAAATCCGACCGTCCAAACCGACCGCGGCCGACGCATAGAAACTCGCGGTGCCATGGAAGGTCCAGCGCTTGGTTCCGTCCGGGTTGATCGCATAGAGCAGCGAATCGCGCGAGCCGACATAAACCGTTCCGTCCGGGCCGATGGCCGGCGTGGCATCCACCCAGTCACCGGTCGGGAAGGTCCATTGGTTCGTGCCCGCGGAACTCACCGCGTAGAGTTTTTTGTCCCGCGATCCAAAGTAGATGGTTCCATCCGCGGCAATGCTGGGCGATGAAAAGATGCTCCCGCCGGCGGTGAAGGTCCATCGCTTCGTTCCATCCGGCCCCAACGCGTAAAGGCCCTGGTCCATGGACGTGATGTAGAGGGAACCGTCGGCGCCCACCGCGGGCGAGGCGTAGATTTGGCCGCCCGTCTTGAACGACCAGGCCTTCTGCCCCGCCGGCGTCACCGCATAAACCTGGCCGTCGAGCGAACCGAAATACACGGTTTCATCCGCCCCCAGCGCCGGCGAGGACCACACCTTGCCGCCGGTGGAGAACTGCCAGCGGTTGGTCCCGTTCGGCAACACGGCGTAAACCCGGTTATCCTCCGCGCCAAAATAAAGCGACCCATCCGCGCCAATCGCCGGAGTGGAATTGACCGGCCCGGCCGCGGTGTAATCGAACGTCACCGCGGGCGGGGCGCCGTGCAGCCGCCCGCCGGCACCACCCAACACGGCCGCAACGAGCAGCCAGCGCTGGACCGCTGACGACGGATCCCGGCGCCCGATCCGCCTGAGCGGAGCCACAAGGCCGGCGAGAAAGCTCTTGAACAAGGTCACCTTGCACAAGACGGCCACAAACCGGCGCAGATTCAAGTCCGAAGTGAAACGGCGCCTGCGGTTGGGGCTCCTCGAAGCGTCTTTGACGCGCCGGTGAAGCAGTCGCGTCAGTCCCCGCGCTGGCACGTTCGGGCGGCGATCCAATCGAGCAAAAGGAACGTACAGACAAAAAAAGGAAACACGCCGTAAAGGGTGTCGCTCACCGAATGGGCATGGCGGTCCACCTCCCGGAAGACGGTGGCACAGAACCGGACCGCCAGCCGACCCAGGACGGGTGCCGGGCAGTGCAGATCCCACAAGTGGCTCTGCAGGCCTACGGCCTTATGGTGTTGCAATGCCTGCTGGCGATCCGCGGTGACGGGGCTTCGACAGGTTCCAGGTCCCAAGCAAGCGCCACGTCTGCGCGGCGCGGGCAGTCTGTGGCCTCCAACTGGACCCGACCGGCCCGGGCACTGCTCATGCCAACGGCATCCGTTGAAATGGTCTTGCGCTGTCGGCCGTATCCGTGGCAAAAACACGGCGCTGTCAATGGAGACGACAACGAAACCGCGCATCGTATCGCGACGCGGAATTCAATGCCGTAAAAAAGTTTGCGGTTTTGCAAAGCGTTCGGTTGACAGCCAAAGGTTGCCTCGGTAGCTCAGTTGGTAGAGCAGTTGACTCTTAATCAATTGGTCCTAGGTTCGAGTCCTAGCCGGGGCACCATTTTTACTGAGGAAATCAGTGGATTCTGCGATTCCCGCACAGATTCCGCACAGATTCCCGCCCAGTCCGGCGGCAAAATGAGATTCCCGGTTCGGGTCAAGCACCGGAAGCAAGAGGCCGTCATTTACGGAAAGACGACCGCGTACCCTTTCTATCGTGTCGGCTACCGTGCCGCCGGAAAGCGCTTCGTCCGGTCCTTCCCCACCTACGCGGCGGCCCGCCAGGAGGCGGAAGCCAAGGTCCGCGAACTGGCCGAAGGCAACCAAGCCGCCGCTCTTTCCAACCGCGAAGCCAGCGACGCCCTCGCCATCCGGCAAGCCCTGGAGGCGTTCAGCCACGACACCGGCCGCGCCGTGAACGCGTTGGAGGCCGTGACCGGCTACCTGACCGCCACGCGCAAACTCGGCGCCTTTCCCCTCACCGATGCCGTGGCCGGGTTTCTGCGGACCATCGTGACGGTCAAGCGAAAGGACATTGCCGAGGCCGTGGCCGAATTCGTCGCGGTTCGCAAGCCCAAGGCGGAGGCCAAAGACGGCAAGCGGTCGCAACTCTCCCCGGTTTACGCCTACAACGTCGCCATGTGGTTGAAGGAATTCGCGGACACCTTCCCCGCCACCGCCGTTTGCGATCTCACCAAGGAACACCTTGCCGCCTACATCGGGGCGCATGGCAACCTCTCCGCCAAGAGCCGCAACGACCGCCGCGCCGTCGCGAAGATGTTCCTGACGTGGTGCGTGCGGCAGGATTACCTCGCCGTCCACCACCGTCTTTTTGAAGCCGACGCCCTCGCGCGAGAAACCGTGGACACCCAGGAGATTGACTACTACCGCCCGGCGGAACTGCGCGACTTGCTGGCCGGGGCGGACGCCGACCTGCTGCCCGTCCTCGTCTTGGGCGGTTTGGCCGGCCTCCGGGTGGAGGAAATCACGCGATTGGACTGGGCGGACGTGTGGCGCGTGCCGGGTCACATTGAAATCACCGCTCGCAAGGCGAAGACCCGCCAGCGGCGACTGGTCGAAACCGGCCCTGCCCTCTCCGCGTGGCTGGAACCCTACCGCGCCCACACTGGCCCAGTTTGGTCCAAGAGTTCCGATGCATTGCACGAGGGATTCACCGCACTCCGCAACGCCAGGGAGATTCCGGCCCGGCGGAACGGACTGCGTCACGCCTTTTGCACCTACCACTTCGCCCTGCACGCCAACGAGAACCTGACCGCCGCGCTGGCGGGCAACTCCCCGGCGATGATTCACCAGCACTACAAGGGACTGGCCACGAAAGCCGAGGCGGAGAAATGGTTCGCCGTGAAACCGGCGGAGTCCGCGGAAAACGTCATCCCGCTGTCCACCGTCTTGCGCCCGCCCACGCCCTGACCGGGAATGGGGAGTTGACACGTATAACGCTCAGCGTCATAGTTGCCGCAGATGATCCGCAGCTTCGCCGGCAAGGAAACCGAGCGGCTGTTCAACGATGAACCGTCGCGGCGGCTGCCGCAGCAGATTCAGCGCGTGGCGCGCCGGAAACTGCTGCTGTTGCATCAGGCGCGGAGTCTGAATGACTTGCGCGTGCCCTATGGCAACCACCTGGAAGCTCTGGCCGCCGACCGCGAGGGCCAGCACAGCCTCCGCGTGAACGACCAGTGGCGGATTTGCTTCCGCTGGCAGGGGGAAGCTGCGTTGGACGTGGAAATCGTGGACTACCATTGAAGACTATGAAGACGAACAAACTGCCGCCGATTCATCCGGGGGAGATTCTCCGCGAAGAATTCATGAAACCGCGCGGCCTGTCGCAGAACGCCCTGGCGCGGGCGTTGAACGTGCCGCCGCGCCGCATCAACGAAATCGTTTTGGAAAAGCGCGGCATCACGGCCGACACCGCGTTGCGCCTGGCGCGTTACTTTGGCACCAGCGCGGAAATGTGGACCGGCTTGCAGGCCGATTACGGCTTGCGCCTCGTGCGCTACGAGAAGGCGCGCACCATTGAGCGCGAAGTTGAACCGCTCGTTGCGTTACAGCCCGTGATGTTGTGAAAACGGCACTGACACGCGATTACAAGGAAACCGTCATGGCGTGGATCAAGGGCGACCGCCAATTTGCGCGGGCGCTCTACGCCGAAGCCCTGAGCGCGCTGCTGGGGGGCGAAACCGCCGAAGGACTTTCCATGCTGCGCGACCTGGTTCACGCCCAAATCACCTTCAAGGAACTGGCGCGCCAGACCGGCCTGGGCGAAAAGACGCTCCACCGGATGTTGAATCGCAACGGCAACCCCACGGCGCGCAACCTCGGTTTGATCGTCAAGGGCATCGCCGGGGACCTGGGCATCCGTCCGCGGGTGGAACTGGCCGTGAGCCGCTGAAAGACGACCAGCGCTTCGCCGTGGCACCGGTGAAACCCGTCAAGAATGCGATTCCACTTTCCGCCGCCGCCAATGACTGACGCCGGACGGATGAACGCGGAATGAAAACAGCACGACCACCGACGCGAGAAGGAAAAGAAGCTCTGGCAACCAAGCCGCCGCTCTTTCCAACCGCGAAGCCAGCGACGCCCTCGTCATCCGGCAAGCCCCAGCCCCTCCGCTCGCTTCAACGGGGCCGCGCTCACGTGAGCGCGGAAGGCTGAGCTATCCCACCGGCGGCGGAACCATGTACCAGTGGCTTCAACGGGGCCGCGCTCACGTGAGCGCGGAAGGTTCACCTGCAACCCGACT
>JBEKGJ010000053.1:0-36448 GCA_050012855.1 Verrucomicrobiota bacterium
CTCCGGTTGGACGCTGTTCATCGCGGATGTCTCGGCCGGGGGCGGCCAAAGCCAGCTCACGAGTTGGGGGCTGGAAATCAACGTGCCGACCCAGGTGCCCGAGCCTGGCACGCTGGCCTTGGGGGGCGTGGCGCTGGCTGGGTTTATTGCGCGGCAGCTGTGGGGCCGTCAGCGGTCCCGCGCCTGAATTCAACGGCACTGCCGGAGCGGAACAGCGAAGGCGGGAAGAGGCCGCCGGGCGGGCGCGCGTTGCGGGCGCGCGCCCGGCGGCGTCAGCGTGTTGGGTCCGGTGACACCGGAGGGCCGCCGCCGCCTCTCGCCACCCGCGCACCGCGACGTGACGATCAAGTTGACGCCGAACGAATTCTAGCCAGGCACCGCCAATTACCTCAGAATCCCAGCACCATGAAACTCGGATTTAACATTCTTCCTCAAGGCACGCTCGACCTGGTGTCCCTCGGCGCGCTGGTGCACCGTCTGGACCCCGGCATCATTCCCTTCCGCAAGGCGAACTCCTGCCAGATCCACGTCAGCGGCGGCGAGTTCAACGTCGCGGCCAACCTGGCCGACTGTTTCCGCCGGCGCACGGCCATCGTCAGCGCCATGGTTGATTATCCCATTGGTGACTTGATCGCGGAGCGGGTGCGGGCCATGGGCGTGCAGGCATTCTACCAGCGGTTCGAGCACGACGGCGTCCACGGTCCGAACATGGCCACGGTTTACAGCGACCGCGGACAGGGCGTCCGCGCGCCGGTCGTTTTCTACAACCGCTGCAACGAGGCCGCTGCCCGGCTCAAACCCGGCGACTTTGACTGGCCAGCGATTTTTGCCGGCGGGGTGCGGTGGTTCCACAGCGGCGGGATCTTCGCCGCGCTTTCCGCGGGCACGGCCGATCTCATCCTCGAAGCCATGCAGGCGGCGAAGGCGGCGGGCGCTGTCACTTCGTTCGACCTGAACTTTCGTGCCAAGCTTTGGAAGGTGTCCGGCGGGAACGATCGCGCGGTGGAAGTGCTTGACCGCATCGTGCAGCATGTGGATGTGCTCGTCGGCAACGAGGAGGACCTGCAACTCGGCCTCGGCCTGCACGGTCCCGAGATCAAGTCCCAGTCCAAGCTCGATCCGGCCGCGTTCCTCGGGATGATGGATGCGGTGGTCCGGAAATACCCGCACATCAAGGTGGTCGCGACCACCCTGCGGGAAGTGCATTCGACCAACCGGCATCTCTGGAGCGCGGTGGCCTGGATTGATGGCGAAACGTACCAGGCGCCGACCTGCGAACTGGACGTGTTGGATCGCGTGGGCGGCGGCGACGGCTTTGCCGCCGGCTTGTTCCACGGGCTCCTGGCGGGCGAATCGCCCGAAACTTGCGTCCGGCTTGGCTGGGCGCATGGCGCACTGGTGACGACGTTCCCCGGCGACACGACGATGGCCACGCTCGAACAGGTGCGCGCCTTGGCCGAAGGCGGTTCCGCCCGCATCCAGCGTTGAGGAGGGCGCGTTAGATTCGGTGGTCAGATGGCCCGAGAAATGCTAGATTATCGGCCAGGTCATCATGAACTTCACAGCTTGGCCGATTCGGGCAGAAGTCCCGCGCAAGGCACGAGGTTCGCCCAAGTTCCCTTCGCATCTGGACCGTTCGGTTGACCGGCATCTGCCTGCCGGAAGTCAGGCTGCGGGCGGGGGAATTCACCGCGCGGCCTTCACGCTCATTGAACTTCTGGTCGTGATTGCCATCATTGCCATCCTGGCGGCGCTGCTGCTGCCGGCGTTGAGCCGGGGCAAGGTCACTGCCCTCCGGGTGAAGTGCATGAGCAACCTGCATCAGATCGGGCTGGCGTTGCGTTGTTATCTGGATGATTCCCAGCGGTTTCCCTCCTTTTGCGCTTTGCAGGGTGCCCGGTCCGACGTCTGGGATGCCAAATTGCTGAAGTACACAGGTGGGAGCTTGGAGCTGTTTCGTTGTCCTGCGAATGTGGCGAACAATAGTCCCAACAACAATTGGACCTTCCCAGATCCCGTGCTCTATGCCTGTCCGAACCGGAGTTACGGCTACAATGCCTCGGGAGTGGAGTACTACACGGATGGACCGCAACGCCTGACGCTTGGCCTGGACGGCGGTTGGTCGCTGTCCTTCGTTGAAGGGATGATCCGGAAATGCCTGCCCGAAAGCGCTGTGATTGCCCCCAGCGATATGATCGCCGTGACGGATTATGACCCCTTCCTCACCGATGATGACGGCGACGGTGATCTACATCCCGAGTTGCTATTCTCTTATGGGTTGACCGGCCGGCACAACAAGTGTGCGAACGCCGTGTTTTGTGACGCCCACGTCGAATGTGCGAAGACGAATCGCTGGACGGCGCAAGAGGCCCGTCCATGCTGGAACAACGACCATCAACCTCACGTGGAAGTCCCCCTCTGATGGGAAACCGCAGAGGCGCACATGCCGTAGACAGCACAGACACAATGCACAGAGCGCTTGCAGCTCTAACCACAATGAATGCTCAACATGGACGGTTTGGAACCTTAGGTCAGCGAAACATCCTGGAAAATAGCGCAAATCACACAAGGCTGCTCTGGCTGGTCGTGGCGTTGTGCTGTGCCCTATGCCGGGCAGATGATCCCCTGGATCAATGGCAGTGGCGCAATCCGCTGCCGTCCGGTAACACAATTAATGATATCCTCTACGTCAACAACCAGTTCGTTGCCGTCGGCTATGGCGATTTGGCGCTAACATCACCCGACGGCTTTGACTGGACCACCCAATACTCCAGCAGCATTTTTGGCCTCAGCAGAGTAGTCTATGGCAACGGTACATTCGTGGGGGTGGGCGGCGGACAGCCAGTCTTGGTGGGCGACGGATCGTTCGGCACCATCATGGCGTCATCGGATGGGATGGCCTGGGTGACAGAAGACCCTTCGCCCGACATTTCACTGCTTTTTGGTGTGGCTTATGGAAATGGCACGTTCGTGGTTGTTGGGGCAGGCGAGGGCCCTGCCGCAGTTTTGACATCAGCGGATGGCTATGATTGGACCAGACAGAACCTGGGCACCAACAACTGGGAGCTGATGGATGTCACGTATGGCAACGGACAGTTCGTCGCCACGGGCATTGACTGGTCGGGCGCGAAGGCACTTATGCTCGTCTCACGTGACGGAATCACTTGGGCGGAGGTGGATTCCGGCACCCGCGTACCATCCTTGGATGCCATCACTTACTCCGGCGGAACATTCGTGGCCGTGGGAGACCGGCAAACAGTTGTAACCTCGACCGACGGCACAAACTGGACCCAGCGGCTTTCGGGTGGCGATGGTTACCTCCAGAGTGTAGCGTGGGGGAATGGCGTATATCTGGCAGTCGGTAGTAAGGGGACGATGTTCAGGTCCACCAACACCGTGAACTGGTCCGCAATCAGCTCCGGGACCTCGAATGACCTTTCGTCTGTGGGGTACGGCGCCGGTAGGTTTGTCGCATCCGGCGTCGGCGCGAGGTTGGTTTCGGCCGATGGCGTGACTTGGACGAATTCGGGCTCGGGAGTAACTACAGGTCTCCAAGCCATCGCTTACGGGCAAGGCGTATTTGTGGCACTGAGCCAGGATGGCACGACGGCATTGACCTCGCCGGACGGCATCCGCTGGACGGTAGAGGACTTAGGCACGAACGCCTCTCTCAGGAATCTCGCTTACGGCGACGGCGCCTTTGTCGCTGTTGGCGTTCAGGGCGTCATCCTCAGATCGACGAACAACAGCGATTGGGTTCGTTGCAACTCCGGCACGACCAAGTCGCTTCGTAGCATCACACATGGGAGCGATTCCTTTCTCGCGGTAGGGGAGGCCGGGACGATCCTCAGTTCGACTGATGGTCTCAACTGGGTTGCTCGCACCTCTGGGTATAGGAATGGATTGGCATGTGTTTGTTATGGAAAGGGCACGTACATAGTTGGGACTGACGACGGTGGTGTTCTCGTATCGACCAATACCATTAGTTGGCAAAGTGGGGATGCAAGTGCTGCGTTCGGCATCGGTGGCCTCGCTTATGGGAACGGTACGTTCGTGGCTGTCGGGACGGGGGCACTGCTGTATTCGACGAACGGCCTGCATTGGGCCCAGGCTAATGTGTTCTCCCAGTCTATCTGGCTTGGCAATGTCTGTTACGCGCAAGGCACGTTTGTTGCCATCGGAGGCAACGGAGGCAACGGAGCGATCCTGACGTCTACCAACGGGGTGGATTGGATAGCGCGCAGTTCAGGAACGGACAATGGTCTGTTGGGGGCCGCCTACGGCAACGGGACCTTTGTCGTGGTCGGGTATTCTGGAACCATCCTCCAGTCCGCCCAACTCGCCGGCACGCTGCTCAGGCTTGGACCGGTCACGCCGCTGCCCAGCGGGGCGATGGCCGTGACGGTCAACGGCGTGCTGGGCGACACTTGGGAGATCCAAGCTTCGACCAACCTGGTGGATTGGCTGCCATTGACGAACGTGACGATTACCAATGTGCCCATGCAATTCCTTGATCAGGGCGCGACCAGTCTCAACCGGCGGTTCTATCGCGGCTTCAGCCCCAATTAGGGCGACGTGGAGTGCCGACGGCTGGCCCGTCCTCACCACCAAGTGATCGGCCGGCGATTCCTTTTTCGCCGCGCCCGCGCCGCCACCTGGTCGTGTGCCTGGGCGAACGGAGTTGGAACAAGATTTGAAATCGCGCCGGGTGCTGCCAATATTGCCGCATGAACAACATCTCTCTGCGGGTACAACGGACCCTTGCCGGTTGCGGCATTATCGGGGTGGCGGTGGCGATTTGGCTGGGCGGGTTCGCGGCGGGCGTCCACGCGGCGGAGCCGGCCTTGAACGGCGATCGTCTGGCCACCAAAGCGGGCGACCTCGTCATTCATCCGATCAACCACGCCACGCTCGCGTTGGGCTGGAAGGGACACACGGTCTATGTAGACCCGGTGGGCGGCGCGAAGCGGTTCGACGGCCTGCCGCGGCCGGATTTGATCCTGATCACCGACATTCACGGCGATCATCTCAACCTGGAAACGCTCGCGGCGGTGGCAGGTGAACGTGCGGAATTGGTCGCCCCGCCGGCGGTGGCCGACCAGTTGCCGCCTGCATTGCGGTCACGCACGACGGTGCTGACCAATGGCGCAAACAAGTCTGTGGCGGGTCTGGCGATCACCGCGGTGCCGATGTACAACCTGACCAAGGAACGGCTCCAGTTCCACACGAAAGGGCGGGGCAACGGTTACGTGATCGTGTTTGGGGACCGCCGGGTTTATCTGAGCGGCGACACCGAGGACATTCCCGAGATGCGCGCGTTGAAGGACATTGACGTGGCGTTCGTCTGCATGAACCTGCCTTACACGATGGCGGTGGAACAGGCGGCGAGTGCGGTCAGGCAATTCCGGCCGAAGGTGGTTTACCCCTATCATTACCGGGGCAGCGATCTGAACAAGTTCAAGGATCTCGTCGGCAGCGATGCGGGCATTGAAGTTCGCCTGCGGGACTGGTATCAGCCCTGACGGGCGGAGGCTTTGGCTGGCGCCGATTCCGGTTTCACAGACTGGCGGTCCTTAGCGCGACACACTCCACTCTTGTGGGCGGCTCACCGTGGCGACCTTGCCGTTCGTCGGTGGCGCGGTTGCGGTCTGGACCCGGACCGGTTTGGGGACCGGGTCGAGGCGGCGCAGATTTCGGCGGGCCATGGCCTCCAGCATCTCGATCTTTGTCAGAAACTTGTTCATAACCACACCCCCTTTCCTAGCACGTCCCGTGCCGAAGTTGGGCGGGAAGCATCATGACGATGCCGAACCGCATCGAAACCGCTGTCTTGCGGCATCGGCGGCGCGACCTGGCTGACCCGAGGCGCCTCGGCGCGAACCTGGCTTGCTGGATTTGGGAAGTGGGTTGCCGCCCCGCGTTCAAGGCTGATCGGTGGCCTTCACCGCGGTTTGGCGTCGCGAAAGATGCCGGTTGACGGCGTTAAGATAGGCGCGTGCGCCAGCCTCGATGATGTCCGTGCTCGCGCCCTTGCCGTTGACAACCTGCCGGTCGCCGAAATCCACCTTCACTGACACTTCGCCCAACGCGTCCTTGCCCGGCGAAACCGAACGAAGGTTGAATTCCATGAGCTTGCCGCTCGTGCCCGTGAGCCGGTCAATGGCGCGGAGCGCCGCTTCCACCGGGCCGTCGCCGATGCTGGCATCCTGGACGGTTTCGGCGACGCCGTCTTGAATCTTCGCCTTTTGGAGGCGGACGGTGGCGGTTGGCACGCTGCCGCTGCCGCTGGTGACGCTGAAATAGTCGAGCAACCACGTTTCCGACACCTCCGTGATGTGGCCCTCAACCAGCGCCGCGAGGTCGTCGTCATAAACAAACTTCTTCTTGTCGCCGATTTCCTTGAAGCGCGCAAAGATCGCGTTCACGTCGGCATCCGACATTTTGAACCCAAGCGTCTTGAGGCGGAGGGTCACGGCGGCCCGGCCGCTGTGCTTGGTGAGCGGCAACTCGGTCACCCCCCAGCCGACCTCCTGCGGATCCATGATCTCGTAGGTTTCGCGCTTCTTGAGGATGCCATCCTGGTGAATGCCCGCGCTGTGGGCGAAGGCGTTTTCTCCGACAATGGCCTTGTTGCGCTGCACGGCCAGGCCGGACATCCGGGCCACGAGGCGGGAGGACCGCACGATTTCGCGCGTTTGGATCCCGAGGGAGAAACCGTTGAAAAAATCGGCGCGGGTCTTGAGCGCCATGACGACCTCCTCGAGCGAGGCGTTCCCGGCGCGCTCGCCAATGCCGTTGACGGTGCACTCGATCTGGCGCGCGCCGGCGTGAACCGCGGCGACCGAGTTCGCCACCGCAAGGCCAAGGTCGTTGTGACAGTGCACGCTGATCACCGCCTTGCCCGACTGAAAGGCGGGCACGGACTCGTGGAGCTGCCGGATGAGCGCGCCAAACTGCTCCGGCACCGCCCAGCCCACCGTGTCGGGGATGTTCACCGTGGTGGCGCCGGCGGCGACCACGGCCTGACAGACTTTGATGAGGAAGTCCGGTTCGGTGCGCGAACCGTCCTCGGGCGAAAACTCGACGTTGTCCACGTAACCCTTCGCCTGTTTCACGCCCTCGACAGCGAGGCGGATGATTTCGCCCTGGGCCTTGCCGAGTTTGAATTCACGATGGATCTTCGAGGTGGCGAGGAAGACGTGAATGCGCGCGCGTTTGCCGGCCGGTTTGAGCGCCTCGGCCGCGGCATCAATGTCATGCGGAACGCACCGGGCGAGACCGCAGATGACCGGGCCCTTGACCTCGCGGGCGATGGCCTGGACGGAGGCGAAGTCACCGTCGCTGATGACGGGGAACCCGGCTTCAATGATGTCCACATTCAAGCGGGCAAGCTGGCGGGCGACCTCGAGTTTCTCGCGGAGATTCATCGAGGCGCCGGGGCATTGTTCGCCGTCGCGGAGCGTGGTGTCGAAGATGACGATGCGTTGTGTTTTCATGATGAGCTGTGTTTGGCGGGCAGCTTTGCTGCCATGGTGTTGTTGGTTTCGTTCACTGGTTTCCTGGTTCCGCCGGCACACTGCCGCCCGCCGCGGGACGTTCTCAAAACGAAGAAGCCCCACCGCCGGTTCGGGCAGTGGGGCTTCGGAAATCCTGGGATCAAACTAGAACCCGGCCGCCCCGCTGCGCCACCGCAGCAGACCCAGCAGATACAGGTTCACGTTCCGATTCATTGCGTCGCAACATAGGCAATGGCGGGACCCGCGTCAACCGCTTTCGTCAACCGGATTTGGCCTTGTCATCGAAGCT
Source organism: Verrucomicrobiota bacterium (assembly GCA_050012855.1). Classification (GTDB taxonomy): domain Bacteria; phylum Verrucomicrobiota; class Verrucomicrobiia; order Limisphaerales; family J093; genus JAJXZJ01. The sequence goes on from JBEKGJ010000053.1 coordinate 7,807, forward strand.
GTCGTGGCCCGGCGGTCCGCGACCCACCACCGTGGCCCGCTCCAGCCTGTCTGGCCGGGATGATTTGTTGCACCTTTGGCTTGGCTCGCCGCCGCCGTGCTCCTAAAGTCATCCACCAATGAAAATCAAGCCCCCGGCGGGTTCCCTCTCCGTTGCCTCGCTGCTCGCGTGCGCCCTGACGCTCGCCGCTGCCGAGGCCATCCCCCCTGTGCCACGTTTCTCGACGAACTACATGGACCGCGCGGTGCCGCCCGGCCAGGACTTCTATCGCTTCGCCGCCGGCGACTGGGTGCGGCAAAACCCGGTGCCGGCCGACAAGTCGCGCTGGTCCGGGTTCGAGGAACTCCAGCAGCGCAACTGGTTCCTCATCCGCGAAATCCTGGACACCTGCGCCGCGGAACGCGCCACCAGCCCTCGTCGCGAAGTCCGGCAGGTCGGCGATTTCTTCGCCTCCGCCCTCGACACCAACCGGCTCGAGCAACTGGGCGTTCACCCGCTCGACGCGGACCTCGCCCGCATTGCCGCGCTGGCCTCGACCGACGACCTCTTCCGCCTGCTGGCCGATTTTCACCGGCAGGGCCGGGGCGGACTCTTCGGCATGGGGGTGAGCCCCGACGCGAAGAACAGCGGCTTCTACGGCCTCTATTTCAGCCAGGGCGGCCTGGGGTTGCCGAGCCGCGACTATTATTTCGAGGCGTCCTTCGCCAAGGTCCGCGATCAGTACCGCGCTCACATCGCGCGGATGCTGCGGTTTCTGGGCGAGAGCGACACCGAGGCCGCGAAGCACGCGGACACCATTCTCGATCTGGAAACTGCGCTGGCCAAGACATCGAAAAAACCGGCCGAGTTGCGTGACGCGCTGGCCAACTACCACAAGCTCACGCTGGCCCAGGCCGCTGAACTCGCCCCCGCCGTTCCGTGGGCGCGCTACCTCGATGGCTGCGGCCTGACGAATGCGGAGCAACTCATTGTCCGTCAGCCGGAGTTTTTTTCCGCGCTGGGCGGCCTGCTCCGGGAACGGCCGCTGGATGACTGGAAGGTTTATCTTCGCTGGAACGCGTTGCGGGGCGCGGCGCCGTTCCTCAACGCGGCCGTCGAGCAGGAGTGGTTCGCCTTTTACGAAACGACATTGCGTGGCACCCCCGAACCCGAACCCCGCTGGCAGCGCGCGGCGCACGTCATTGACGGCGGCATTGGTGAGGCCTTGGGGCAGTTGTTCGTGGAAAAACATTTTCCGCCGGCGGCGCGGGCGCGGATGAACGAGCTGGTCGGGAACCTCAAGGCCGTCTTTCGCGACCGCCTCGCCAAGCTCGAATGGATGACCGAGCCCACCCGGCAGCGGGCGCTCGCCAAGTTCGACCGGTTCACCCAGAAAATCGGTCACCCGGACCAGTTCCGCGACTACTCGGCGGTGGTGGTGCGGCCGGACGATTACGTGGGCAATGTCCGCCGGGCCGCCGCCTTCGACGCCCAACGCCGCTTGGCCCGCCTAGGCCAGCCGGTGGATCGCAGCGAGTGGGGCATGACCCCGCAGACCGTGAACGCCTATTTCAACCCGACCCAGAACGAAATTGTGTTTCCCGCCGGCATCCTGCAACCGCCCTTCTTCGATCTCGCGATGGACGACGCCATCAACTACGGCGCCATCGGCGTGGTCATCGGCCACGAGATGACCCACGGCTACGACGATCAGGGCCGGAAATTCGACGCCGACGGCAACCTGAACGACTGGTGGACGGAGGCCGACGCCAAGGAGTTTTCGGCGCGCGCCCGCAAACTGGTTGAGCAATACGGCGCCTATGAGGGCCTGGCGGGCCAGCACGTGAACGGCGAACTGACGCTGGGCGAAAACATCGCCGACCTCGGCGGCGACAGCATGGCCTACGAGGCCCTCCAGCGCGCGCTGGCGAAGGACCCGGCGAAGCACAAGGCGGTGGACGGGTTTGCGCCGGAGCAGCGGTTCTTCCTGTCGCACGCGCAGCTCTGGCGGACCAACTGGCGCGAGGCCGAGCTGAAACGGCGTTTGAGTGTGGACCCGCATTCGCCGGGGCAATTCCGGGCCATTGGGCCGCTCGTAAACCTCGCGGAGTTCTTTGGTGCCTTCAACATCACGGCGGCCGACCCGATGTGGCGCGCGCCGGAGCAGCGCGCGAAGATTTGGTGAGGCCCCGGGCCGTGGGTCACAACTGCAGGAGATCCGTGGGGAACCGTTTGTTTTCCGACCCGTCCGCGGCACGGACTACCGCCCCAACCAAGGCCGGCTGTCCTTTACGGCTTGCATTCCTCCGCGGTAAGGCTAGGCTTACCGCGTGATTGCGAAAGTTTCCGTCAAAGGCCAGATGGTCATTCCCGAATCCGTCCGCGAACAAGCCCGGATTCGGGCCGGGGACGAGTTGGAAGTGGGTTTTGCCGACGGCCTGGTGGTGCTGCGGAAGCGCCGACCGATGACGCCGGCCCGCGTCCGTGCCCTCTTGCGCGCCGGGAACAAGCTGCCCGCTCTGACCGAAGCCGACGAAGCCGTGGTGGCCGGCGCCCTACAACGCGTGCGCCGTCGGGTCGCGGTGTGAAAGCCGTGTTCGATACCAACGTGGTGGCCAGCGCCAGCTTCTGGCGGGGCGCACCCTTCGCGTGCCTGGCCGCTTGGGCGCAAGGTCGCTGCGAAGCCGCCGTCAGCCCGGCCCTGCTGACGGAGTACCACGAAACCACCGAGGAACTGCGCGCCGCGTATCCCGAGCGACCGTTTGTGCCGTGGGCCAAGGCGCTCGCCGAATCCGCGGCGTTGGTCTTCCCGACGGAGAGTGCCCGCGTCGCCACACCCGATCCTGATGACGCCATGGTGTTGGAATGCGCGCTCGCGGCGGGGGCCGATTGCATTGTGAGTGGCGACAAGCGGCATCTTCTGCCGTTGAAAGCGTTTCGCGGCATTTCGATTGTCAAGCCGGCGGATTTCCTGCGCCGTCTCGCTGCGGGCAGGTGACGTTCGATTCCTCCCGGCGTTTTGCCACCCATTGGCGGGAGAATGAACCGGGCTGGGAGCACTTCACGCCTTGAATCTGCGCAGCCTCAACGCCGGGTCCGGCTCACGGATGAAATCTGGACCCAACACGGCCGTGCAAAGCGCTTCGCTGGCGGGCTTGGCCTCGGGCACGCAGAGAAATCCGCTATGCGAAACCACGTAAGAACACGATCGCCTCGGCACGCTTGGGGAAAGTCGCTTCGATTTTCGCACCATTGTTGAATCGCACCTGGACTTCAAACGCTTCCCGTTGCTCGCCGCTGTCGCGCAACCGATACGATTTCTCCTCCTCAACCAAATAGGCGATCGCGCTTTGAACGTCAGCGCATTCGACAGACTGCCCGCGCAGCACGGTTAGCCGGATTGAAACCACCTGACGGTCGAGCGCGGCTTCCAGCCGCTGTTTGAACTCGGCGATCTCGCGTTCGTGCAGTGCGTGAAGTTTTGCCAGGAGGCGGTTGGTCGCTTGTGGCTGTGGTAACGATTCCCATGTCGCGATCTTCTGACGAAACTGCTCTTCGGTTGTGCCGCCAACGCCATCTTCCGACGAAGCATCTATGCCCAGTTGCTTGAACGCAGACAAAATGGAATCGTAGGGAACGTGCAGAACGCCAAAGCCTTTCGATTCTAATTGGTGCAGTGCGTTACGTGTAAACTCACCCGCAAGTACAGCACCGCAGAATGGCTGATGACGCGAGAACGTCAAAGCAATCGGCATCACGGCGGCCTCAATTTCTTGAACTTTGTTCTTCGAGTGTTTGGTGTATCGCCGCCACGCTGACTCGATAAAAGCGATCGGAACGCCCAGCCTGTCCTCAGTTCCGCCCCGCTCCAGAACGTAGTCGAGGTCGTGCTTGTTGCCGTAGCCGTCCTGCCAGGTCACTTTCCCCTGGCTGTGCCTGACGTTCCGCGGTCGTTTGAAATCGAGGTAGAGGTTATGGGTTGTCGCGACTTCGCTGAGGATGTTTTGGACGAACTCCTCGAAACACTCCCCGATGATTTGTCCCCACTTGTGAGCGAGTGATTGGGCCATGACGATTCCTTGCTATCCTTGCACCCACAGATGCCCCTCGCAGAGCGGCACACGATGTTTACGGTTCTTCCATTTGATGTTCCGGTCGCGGAGTTTCTCGAACGACCACGAAACGAAGCCAGCGGCCAGAGCAAGCTTCCCGAACCATTCAATCACGGGCACATAAACGCCATACGGCGCGGAATCGCCGATGACGAAGCAGACCTCTGAGGACGACCCGCTGACGCGACGGAGGGCCTGCCATGTCTGCGCCATGTCGAGGAAGTAGCAAGCCACCATGTTGTTGTAGGTCTTCTTGCCGCCACGTTTCAATCGCACCGACGAAAGCTCGCGGCAGACGGGCACAATCTCATCACGGATGGGCGCAAGTTCCGGTGCCGCCAGGACCTCGTCGAGATTTACGGAGTTCGGCGGGACGTGCTGGGAACAAGCCCGCACCAAGTGTCGCCTCACCCTTTCCTGAAGATCGCCCCAGCCGCGAATCTCACCCATGAATGCCATTTCCAACCGCGTTGCGTCTGCGTAATCGTAGTTGTTCGCGTAAGGCGGCGACGTGATGACGAACGTGGCCCAACCGTCAGGCACCGTTGCGCAGGTGCGCGCGTCATCCAGTCGCAGTTTCGCCAGCGGTTTGGCTCGGCGCGCCATGAACCGAATGTCGGCGGCGATCATCTGCACCGCCCTATGCAGGGTGGCTTCGGGCGACGGTGGCACAGTCTTTCGGCGACCCGGCAGAACATATTGCCAAGGAGCCGTGCCCGCTTCGGAAACAACACGTAACGATGAGACGAGCGCCATCCAGAGCAACCCGGCTTCGGGCGAGCCATCCTGCTCAGTCTCGACAGCTTGACGGAAACGGTCCAAATAATTCAACGTCTCCTGCCCGTAACACTTCCCGATGATTTCCGGGTAATGCTCCGTCTGCGCCGCTGCCTTCCTGGCAAACTCGAATGCCCTCTGCGCCTTGTGGATGAACCGCTCTGGGTCCGTAGCGTAGCTCAATTTGGCCTGCGCCACCCGATATACGAACGGATGAGCCTCCAAACCGTAGGACTCCACGCCCATTTCGTCACACGCCAAGCAGGTGGTGCCTGAGCCAACGAACGGGTCAAGCACCCGGATTTCGCTGCCCGTTCGTTCGGTCAGAACCCACTTCACCCACTCCGCCGAAAAGCCCGCGCTGTAACGAAACCACCGGTGAACCGGCAGTCGCATGTTGTTGAGAAAGTTGGACGTGTGACCGACGACATCCAGTGCGGGAAGAACGTCTTTAACCTCCGGCGCGGCCTCAAAAAAGTCGAGCACGGACTGCGTGTAACCCTCGCGCAAGCTCAGCAACGCGCCGTCACCATGTCGAGAATTGGGGTGTTTCATCGAGGAGCGCGTTGAATCAAGTGATTGCCTTGGCCTCGGGGGTGTCACCGCCAGTAACCCCCGGTGTCGATGGTGTGCTGAACTGGGTTCTCGCCTGCAGAAAACAAGTGTGGGGCATCGGTCAACCCTTCTGTGCCTCCTTCGCCCAGGTGTCCCGCAGTGTGATCGTGCGGTTGAACACCTGCAACCGGCCCGGGGCCGGCGCGGGCGGTGAGTCCTTGTCGAGGGCGAAATAGCCCAACCGCTCGAACTGGTAGCGCAGTTCCGGCCGGGCGTCGCGCACGCTGGGCTCGCATTTGGCCGTGACGGTTTCCAGCGAATGCGGGTTGAGGTGCGCCTTGAAATCGCCCTCGGCGTCCGGCTCCGGCACGGTGAACAGGCGGTCGTACAACTGCACCTCGGCGTCCACCGCGTGCCCCGCGCTGACCCAGTGGATCGTGCCCTTGACCTTGCGGTTCGCCGTCGGGCCGCCGATCTTGCTGCCGAGATCGGCGGTGCAGCGGAGTTCGATCACCTGGCCGGCCGCGTCCTTCACCACCTCGTCGCACTTGATGATGTAGGCGTATTTCAGCCGCACCTCGCCGCCGGGGCGCAGCCGGAAATACTTGGGCGGCGGAGTCTCCATGAAGTCGTCGCGTTCGATGAACACCTCGCGGCCGAACGGCACCGGCCGGATTCCCGCCGCAGGATCCTCCGGGTTGTTCACCGCGGTGATATTCTCCGCGTGGTTCTCCGGGAGGTTCGTGATGACGACCTTTAACGGTCGCAGCACCGCCAGCCGGCGCAAGGCGATCCGGTTGAGTTCCTCGCGGATGGCATGCTCCAGGACGGCGACGTCGGTGATCCCATTGTACTTGGTCACGCCAATATGGTAGGCGAAGCGGCGCAACGCGCCGGCGGGGACACCGCGGCGGCGCAGGCCGGAGATCGTGGGCATCCGGGGATCGTCCCAGCCGGTGACGAGGCCTTCGTTCACGAGCTGCAGCAGTTTCCGCTTGCTCATGATGGTGTAGCTGAGGCTGAGCCGGGCGAATTCGTACTGGTGGGGCAGCGGCCGCGGCAGGTCGAGGTTTTCGAGCACCCAGTCGTAAAGCGGGCGGTGCACCTCGAACTCGAGCGTGCAGATCGAGTGGGTGATGCCCTCGAGGTAATCGCTCAGGCAATGCGCGAAATCGTACATCGGGTAGATGCACCATTGCGCGCCGGTGTGGTGATGCTCGGTGTGGCGGATGCGGTAGAGCAGCGGATCGCGCATCCAGACGTTCGGCGCGGCGACATTAATCCGCGCCCGGAGCGTGCGCGTGCCGTCGGGGAACTCGCCGTTCTTCATCCGGCCGAAGAGGTCGAGATTCTCCTCGACGCTGCGGCTGCGGAAGGGACTTTCCTTGGCATGACGACGGTATTCGTCCGTGTCGTCCGGCGTCAGATCGCACACGTAGGCCTTGCTCCGGCGGATGAGCTGGCAGGCAAATTCGTAGAGCTGCGCGAAATAATCCGAGGCGTAGAACGGTTCAACCCCGGTGGTGGTCGAGGCCGCCGCGGAAACCGGGCCAAGGTAAAAGTCCGGCCGGCCACGGATCGTCTGGGCGGCGGGCGTTGCTCCGGCTGCCTTGAGGCCGAGGCGGTCGTCAGCCCAGCCGCCGATCAGCCAGCGCACGTCCGCGATGATGGAGTCCACATATTCGACGTCCTCCTTGGTGGGATTGGTGTCATCCATGCGGAGGTTGCAGATGCCGCCGAACTCGCGGGCGATGCCGAAATTCAGGCAGATGCTCTTGGCGTGGCCGATGTGAAGGTAGCCATTGGGCTCGGGCGGGAAGCGGGTGACGATCTGCTGGTATTTGCCGCCGGCGAGGTCGGCGGCCACCAGGTCGCGGATGAAATCGCTGGGCGCCGCCGCGGGGGTCGGACCCGGAGCCGCGGCAGTTTCAGACTGGTTGCTCATGGTGTGTTGCGGAACTGACACGGTCGCGAGCCTAATGAAGGAACAACCCGTTTCAAAGCGGAAACCGGCACCCGGCACCGCCGCCCTCCAGCTTAATCCAGCGACCGCCCCGTCTTGGGATCAAACAACCGCGCCCGGGCGAGATCGAATTCCACTGCCAGTCGGTCACCGCGGACACCGCAAAAAGCCCCCGGGACGCGGGCAACCAACCGAACCCCCGCCGCGTCGAGGTGGACGAGGGTTTCGGCGCCCAGCGGCTCCACCAATTCCACCATGGCCACGACGCGCCCGTCCCGCCCATCGGCGGCTTTGTCTCCGGCGAGGTGGACCGCCTCGGCACGCAGACCGAAAATGACGGGAGTTTCGTCCCTGGCGGCCTGCGGCGCGGCCACCGCCGGCAATGGCAGTTGCCAGCCTTGATCGGAAGTGAACTGCAGCCCGGAAGCGGCGGCGGTGAGGCGGCCGGGCAGAAGGTTCATCGGGGGTGAGCCGATGAATCCGGCGACGAACAGGTTCGCCGGCTCGTGGTAAACTTGCAGCGGTTCGCCCACCTGTTGCAGTACCCCCGCGTGCAGCACGGCGATCCGATCGCCGAGAGCCATCGCCTCCGCCTGGTCATGGGTCACGAGGATGGTGGCGGGCAGGCGGGGCCGCAGGCGTTGGAGCTCCTGCCGCAATTGTGCCCGCAGCAGGGTGTCGAGATGGGCAAACGGCTCGTCGAAAAGAAATCCCTGTGGCGGCCGCACCAGGGCACGGCCCAAGGCAACGCGCTGGCGTTCGCCGCCGGACAGGGCGCGCGGGAGGCGCTCGATCAACGCGGAGAGCCCGAGCAGTTCGGCGACGCCGGCCACCCGCTGGGCGGTCTCGGCGGCGGTCGTGCCGCGCAGGCGGAGACCCAGGGCAAGATTCTCGCGCACGGTCAGATGAGGATAAAGGGCGCCATGCTGGAAGATCATGGCCAGGTCGCGGAAGCGGGGCGGCCGGCCGGTGACGTCGTGGCCGCCGATCAGAATCCGGCCGGCGGAGGGGACCTCCAGGCCGGCGATCAGGCGGAGGGTCGTGGTCTTGCCGGAACCGGAGGGCCCCACCACGACCAGGAACTCGCCCTCCGCCACCGCCAGGGAGAGTCCGCGGACCGCATCCACTTCGACGCCCTCCGCGGTGCGGTAGGTCTTCGTGACGGCATCGAGCACGAGTTGGGCCATCGGCGGGGAGTTTGGTGGCGGAACGATCGGAGTGTCGAGTCTGGAAGTCGCGGGGCGGTCATGACAAGAAATGGCAAGGAGTGACCAAATTACGTGGAGCGCGGATGGCCGTTAGACGAAATGCTTGGGGATGCCGGTGCAAGTAGCGCAGGTGATGGTCCACGCGCGGCCCGCGCGGAGCCGCCCGGCGCGGCGACCGGCCGGCGGGCGGTCCGCGGCCATCCCGTCCGCGGGCTGCGTTCCGCCGCCCGGTCGTTCTGTAAACGAGACAAGGATTGATCATGAAGGAGTTCACAACGATTGACGGCAACGAGGCGGTCGCCTACGTCGCCTACCGGTGCAACGAAGTGATGGGCATCTACCCGATCACGCCCTCGTCGAACATGGGGGAGTGGTGCGACCAGTGGGCCTCGGAGGGGGTGAAGAACCTCTGGGGCACGGTGCCGAGCGTGGTCGAGATGCAAAGCGAGGCCGGCGCGGCCGGAGTGGTCCACGGGGCGCTGCAGACCGGCGCGCTCACCTGCACCTTCACCGCCTCCCAGGGGCTGCTGCTGAAGATTCCCAACATGTTCAAGATCGCCGGGGAACTGACGCCGACGGTGTTTCACATCAGCGCCCGCACGCTGGCCACCCACGCCCTGTCCATCTTCGGCGACCACAGCGACGTGATGGCGGCGCGGACGACCGGGTTCGCGCTGCTGAGTTCGGCCTCGGTGCAGGAGGCGCAGGATTTCGCGCTGATCGCCCAGGCGGCGACGCTGGAGACGCGCGTGCCGTTCCTGCACTTCTTCGACGGTTTCCGCACGTCCCATGAGGTGGCCAAGATCGAACTGCTGTCCGAGGAGCAAATGCGGGCGATGATTGACGAGCAGCTCGTCCTGGCGCACCGGGCGCGCGCGATGTCGCCGGACCAGCCGGTGCTGCGGGGCACGGCGCAGAATCCCGATGTGTTTTTCCAGGCGCGGGAGGCGGGCAATTCCTTCCACGCCGCCTGCGCGGGCATCACGCAGAAGGTGATGGACAAGTTCGCCGTGTTGACGGGGCGGCGTTACCAGCTCTTCCAATACAGCGGCGCCCCGGAAGCGGAACGCGTGCTGGTCATCATGGGGTCCGGCGGCGAAACCGCGCTGGAGACGGTGGATTATCTCAATGAGCGAGGCGCCCGGATCGGCGTCTTGCAAGTCCGGCTTTACCGGCCGTTTGACGCGGCGCGGTTCGTCGAAGCGCTGCCCGCCACGGTCAAGGTCATCGCTGTCCTCGACCGCACCAAGGAGCCGGGCGCGTTGGGCGACCCGCTTTACCAGGATGTCATCACGGCCTTGACCGAGGGACTCGCGGCGGGGGCAGGCGCGCTGAATACGATGCCGCGGGTGTTCGGCGGGCGCTACGGGCTGTCCTCGAAGGATTTCACGCCGGCGATGGTCAAGGCGGTGTTCGACAACCTCGCCGCCGCCCGGCCGAGAAACCATTTCACCGTCGGCATCGCCGACGATGTTACTCACCTCAGTCTTCCCTACGACCCCGAGTTTTCGACGGAATCGGACAAGGTCATCCGCTCCCTGTTCTACGGTCTTGGCTCGGACGGCACCGTCGGGGCGAACAAGAACTCGATCAAGATCATCGGCGAAGGCACGGACAATTACGCCCAGGGTTACTTTGTTTACGACTCGAAGAAGTCGGGTTCGATGACCGTATCGCACCTGCGTTTCGGACCGATACCGATCCGCTCATGCTACCTCGTCAGCCGGGCGAACTTCATCGCCTGCCACCTGCCGGTGTTCCTGGAGCGTTACGACATTCTCAAGGACCTGATTTCCGGCGGCACGTTTTTGCTGAACAGCCCGTTCGGGCCGGACCAGGTCTGGGATTCGCTGCCGCGGCCGACACAGGAGGCGATCATCAAGAAGAAGGCCAAATTCTTCGTCATTGACGCCACAAAGGTCGCGCAGGAAACCGGCATGGGCGGCCGCATCAACACGATCATGCAGGTCTGCTTCTTCGCCCTGGCCGGCGTGTTGCCGCGCGAGGAGGCCATCAAAGCTATCAAGTACTCGATCAAAAAGACCTACGGGCGTAAAGGCGAGGACGTGGTCCAGAAAAACATCGCCGCAGTGGACCAGACGCTTGCCAATCTCCACGAGGTGTCGGTGCCCGCCCGAGTTACCACCACCGTCGAGCTGTTGCCGTCGGTCAGTTCCAACGCCCCGGCTTACGTCCGCGACGTCCTCGGCCGCATTTGTGGCGGCGACGGCGACAGCCTGCCCGTCAGCGCGTTTGCGCCGGACGGCAGCTTCCCGACCGCGACGGCCCAATACGAGAAGCGCAATCTGGCCCTGGAAATTCCGGTCTGGGACGAGAAGACGTGCATCCAGTGCGCCAAATGCGTGGCCGTCTGTCCGCACGCCACCATCCGCCTCAAGGTCGTCGAACTGCCCGCGCTGGCGGGCGCGCCAGCCGCGTTCAAGAGCTGCGATGCGCGGCTGCCCGAGTGGAAGGGGCTCAAATTCACCCTGCAAGTCGCGGCCGAGGATTGTACCGGCTGCGGTGTCTGCGTGGATGTCTGCCCCGCCCGCAACAAGACCGAGGCCCGGCTCAAGGCGCTCAACATGCGGCCCCAACCGCCGCTCCGCGAACAGGAGCGCACGAACTGGGACTTCTTCCTGGCGCTGCCCGAACTGGACCGTCGCAAGATCAAGGTCACGCAGCTCCGTCAGCAGCAGGCGATGCGCCCGCTCTTCGAGTTCTCGGGCGCCTGCGCCGGTTGCGGCGAGACGCCGTACCTCAAACTGCTCACCCAGTTGTTCGGCGACCGCGCCGTGATGGCCAATGCCACCGGCTGCAGCTCGATTTACGGTGGCAACCTGCCCACCACGCCCTACGCCATGGATGCCCATGGCCGTGGCCCGACGTGGAACAACTCGCTCTTTGAGGATTGCGCGGAGTTCGGCATGGGCTTCCGGGTTTCCATTGACAAGCAACAGGAGTTCGCCGGCGAACTCCTGCAAAAGCTCGCCGCCACGATCGGCGACGATCTCGTCACCGCCATCCTCACCGCCAGGCAACGCAACGAGGCGGACATCTACGAACAGCGCGAACGCGTCGCCGCCCTGAAACAAAAGCTGGCGGGCGTGGATTCCGGCGAGGCCCGCATGTTGCTCGCGCTCGCGGACCACTTCGTCAAGCGCAGCGTCTGGCTCATCGGCGGCGACGGCTGGGCCTATGACATCGGCTACGGCGGCCTGGACCACGTGCTGGCCAGCGGTCGCGACGTGAACGTCCTGGTGCTGGACACCGAGGTGTACTCCAACACGGGCGGCCAGATGTCGAAAGCCACGCCGCGGGGCGCCGTGGCCAAGTTCGCCGCCAGCGGCAAGCCGCTGGCAAAGAAGGACCTCGGCCTGATCGCCATGAGTTACGGCAACGTCTATGTGGCCAGCGTGGCGATGGGCGCCAAGGACGAGCATACGCTCAAGGCCTTCGTCGAGGCCGAGGCCTACCCCGGTCCCTCCCTCATCATCGCCTACAGCCATTGCATCGCGCACGGCATCAACATGACCACCGGCATGCGTGAACAGAAAACGTTGGTGGATTGCGGGCAATGGCTGCTTTACCGCTACGACCCCGAGCGGGCGGCGCGCGGCGAGAACCCGCTGCAACTGGATTCTCCGGCGGCCAGAACCAAGGTGCAGGATTTCCTGCTCTCGGAAAACCGCTTCAAGATGCTGACCAAGAGCAAGCCGGACACCGCCAAACGCCTGTTCGAGCAGGCCCAACTCGATGTCAACGCCCGGTGGCAGTTGTACTCCTACCTGGCCGCCCGCAAACCCGAGGCTGCCATCGTCATGCCGGTGAACTGAACCGCCCCATTCTCACATCTGAAAGGAAATCTTATGGATCTTTCCACCACTTACATGGGAATGAAGTTGCGCAGTCCGCTGGTGCCCTCCGCCTCACCCATGACGCGCGAACTGGCCGACCTCAAGCAGGCCGAGGATGCCGGCGCGGGCGCCGTCGTCCTGCCCTCGGTCTTCGAGGAGCAGCTTCGCCGCGAGAGCGCCGAACTGGACCTGGCCCTGACGCAAGGCACGGAAAGCTTCGCCGAAGCCCTGAGCTATTTCCCGCAACTCGGTGAGTTCCGTCTCGGGCCCGAGGATTACCTCGAATACATTGCCAAGGCCAAGGCCGCCCTGAAGATTCCCGTCATTGCCAGCCTCAACGGCACCTCCGTCGGCGGCTGGACCGATTATGCCCGCAAAATTCAACAGGCGGGTGCTGACGCGCTGGAGCTGAACATCTATTACATCCCCACCGACCCGCAGCTTAGCGCGCTCGAAGTGGAGAACACCTACCTCGACATCCTCAAGGCGGTGAAAGCCGCGATCACCATCCCGGTGGCGGTCAAGTTGAGCCCGTTCTTCAGCAACATGGCCAACATGGCCCGCCAACTGGACCGGGCCGGTGCCAACGGCCTGGTGCTGTTCAACCGGTTTTACCAGCCGGACATTGACCTGGAGACGCTGGAGGTGGAAAGCAGCCTGTTGCTCAGCACCCCGCAGGCCCGCCGGCTCCCGCTGCGGTGGGTGGCCATCCTGCATGGTCACATCCAGGCCAGCCTCGCCGCCACCAGCGGCATCCACACCGCCCAGGATGTCCTGAAAATCCTCATGGCCGGCGCCGACGTCACCATGCTTTGTTCGGTGCTCTTCCGCAAAGGCATGCCGCACATCGCCGCCATCGAACAGGAAATCCAGCAGTGGATGACCGTCCATGAATACGAGTCGGTCACCCAGCTCAAGGGCAGCCTGAGCCAGAAAAACTGTCCCGATCCAAGCGCCTTCGAACGCGCCCAATACATGCGGGTCATTTCCACGTACAAGGCGGTGTAGGCTCGTTGGCGGAAGCGGCCGCCAGCCACGTTGCTGGCGGGGGATTGCGCTTGGCGGGGGCGGCGCGGGGCGGTTTACTGTTGCTTGCCGCATGAATGTCCGTCTCGCTTATGGCCAGGGCTGGCTGCCGGTCGAATTCCCCGACGGCCGCACCACGGTCATTGAGCCAACGCCCGAGCCGGGCTTGCCGGATGAGCCGGCCGCCGTGCTGGCGGCGTTGCGCTCGCCGATTGGCGCGCCGCCGTTGCGGGAGACGGTCAAACCCTCGGACCGCATCTGCATCATTTTTACCGACAGCACGCGGGCGACCCCGAACGAGCGGATCATCCCCTGGCTGCTGGCCGAACTGGCCGCCGTGCCGGCGGAGCACATCACGCTGCTCAACGCCACCGGCACGCACCGGCCCAACACACCCGCCGAGTTGGCGCGGATGCTGACGCCGGAGGTGGTGGCGCGGTATCGCGTGCTCAATCACGACTGCCGGGACCCGTCGCTGGTCGCGCTCGGGACGACGCGCGCCGGCGCGCCGGCGCTGTTCAACCGCCACGTGGCCGAGGCGGATGTGCGAATTGTGACCGGGTTCATCGAGCCGCATTTCTTCGCCGGGTTCAGCGGCGGGCCCAAGGGAATCGTGCCTGGCTGCGCCGGCCTGCCGACGGTGATGAGCAACCACGGCGCCCGGAACGTCGGCGATCCCAACGCCACGTTCGGCGTGACGGACGGCAATCCGCTGTGGGAGGAATTGCGCGAGCTGGCCCTGCGGGTCGGCCCCAGCTTTCTGCTCAACGTGACGCTGAATGCAGAGCGGCAGATCACGGGCGTGTTCGCCGGCGACCTGATCGCCGCCCATCAGGCCGGCGCGGAATTCGTCCGCCGGTCGGCCATGCAACGGGTCGCCGGGTTGTTCGACCTCGTGGTGACGACGAACAGCGGTTATCCCCTCGATTTGAACCTGTATCAGGGCGTCAAGGGCCTGAGTGCCGGCGCCCGGATCGTGAAGCCCGGCGGTCTCCTGATTCTCGCCTGCGAATGCCGCGAAGGCACGCCGGCCGGCAGCCCGTTTGACTTGATGCTGCGCGAAGGCAGGGGACCGGAGGACCTGCTGGCGCGTCTGGCGGCGGCCACGACCGAGCGCCCCGAGCAGTGGCAGGTGCAGATCCAGGCGCTGATCCAGCGCCGGGCGGAGGCACAACTCCACAGCGCCCTGCCGGACGAAACCGTGCGCGCGGCGCACCTGTCGCCGTGTCGCGACATTGGCGAAACCGTGCGGCGGAAGCTGGCTGCGCTGGGACCCGAGGCGCGGGTGGCCGTGCTGCCGCAGGGACCGCTGACCATTCCGTTCGCCGGCTGACGGCCCGTTAGACAGTCGGGGCCGTTTTCAGCGCGGTGCCGCGTTGGTGATGGCCGGCGCGTTTGTGGCCGACGGCGATTTTCCCGGTTTTTCGCGGAGCGAGAACAGGAACAAGAAGACGTTGAGGATCACGACCGCTAACACCATCAAGTAGAGCTGGAGGCGGACCTTGGCTGCCTTGGCCTCAATGTCGGGCGGGATGGGAGCGGGATCATTCACGGGCCTTGGAATCAATCAGGATGGTCACGGGTCCGTCGTTAACGAGTGCCACCTGCATGTCGGCGCCGAATTCCCCGGTCGCGAGAGCCCGCCCGAGATCGGCTGCCAACTGTCGCAGGAACGCCTCGTAGCGCGGCACCGCGCTTTCGGGGCCCGCGGCGCGGCTGTAGGACGGACGATTGCCTTTCCGCGTGCTGGCAAACAGGGTGAACTGGCTCACGACCAGAATCTCACCGCCGATGTCCTGCACCGAAAGGTTCATCACGCCTTGTTCGTCGTTGAAAATCCGCAGGCGGACGATTTTGCCGCTGAGCCAGACTGCGTCTTCCGTCGTATCGGCATCCTCGACCGCAACCAGCACTAGCAGGCCGCGACCGATCACGCCCGTGACGCGACCAGCGATCGTGACCGAGGCCTGCGTCACCCGTTGGAGCACCGCCCGCATGGTCAGCCTTTCCCGAGCGCGAAGCTCAGGGCGAACAGCGCGGCGATTCCGTAGAGCCAGGGCGAAACCTCGCGTCCCCGGCCGCGGAGGACTTTGACCACCACCTGCGCGATGAATCCCACGCCGATGCCGCAGGAAATGCTTTGTGTCAGCGGGATCACCAGCAACGTCAGAAATGCCGGCAATCCGTCCTCGGCCGTGCTCAGATCCATTTCGCGCACGACGCCCATCATCAGGAACCCGACGACGAGCAGGGCGGGGGCGGTGGCCACCGCCGGCACGGCGCCGATGATCGGGGAGAAAAACATCGCCAGCAGGAACAGCCCCGCCACGACCACCGCAACCAGTCCAGTCCGGCCGCCTTCGCTGACACCGGCGGCGCTTTCGATGTAGGTGGTGACGGAACTGGCGCCGCAGAAGCCACCCCAGATCGCGGCGACCGAGTCCACCAGCAGCACGTGTTTCAGCCGCGGCAGGCGGCCGGCGGCATCGAGGAATCCCGCCTGCCCGCCGATGCCGATCACCGTGCCCATCGTGTCGAAGAAATCGGTGAGCATGAAGGCGAAGATGGTGCCCAGCAGGGCCGGCCGCAGCGCCCCCAACACATCGGCGTGCCCCAGCGTCGAGAAATCCGGCATCGCAATCACGCGGTTCGGCAGATGCACGAGACGACCCGACCCGGGTGCCAGCAGATCGCCGAAACCGGCGAATGCCGCCGTGCCGAGAATGCCCAGCAGGATCGCGCCGCGGACGCGAAACGCGAGCAGGCCCATGAGCAGGGCGACCCCGGCGGTGGCCACCAGTGTGGATTTGACCGTGAAATCGCCCGGCGCCAGCAGCGCGCCGCCGGCGCCCTTCGCCACCCAGCCCATTTGCTGGAGCCCCAGAAAGGCGATGAACAGGCCAATGCCAGCGCCAATCGCTCGCTTCAAGTTCATCGGAATGGCCGCCATCACCTGCTCGCGCACGCCAGCCAGCACGAACAGCGTCACCAATGCGCCTTCCACCACAATCACGCCCATCATCGTTTGCCAGGTGACGCCGGGGTGGGTGGCCGCGATGACGACCGCAGCGTTGAGACCCATGCCGCTGGCCAGGACGAAGGGATAATTGGCCCACAGGCCCATCGCCAGCGTCGGCAGTGCGGCGCCGAGGCAGGTGGCGGCCACCACCGCTCCGGCAGGCATGCCTGCGCCGGCCAGAATCATGGGGTTGACGAAAATGATGTACGCCATCGTCATGAAGGTCGCCAGGCCGGCGACCACTTCGCGCCTCACGTTGGTCCCATGCTCTTGCAGCGCAAACCAAGAGTCGGGCGGGGAGGAGGAAACCGGGGAATCCATGCTGGCTGCGTCCATGATCAAGCATCGCCAGGGACAAGCCGGCCCCGGCGGCGTGGCGGAGTGTTAACTGGCGGGGCTGTCCGGCGCAACAACATCCTGGCCACAACATCCTGGCCACGCGGACGCCAAGGCACGATGCGAAGAAAAAGATGGAAGGGGGGTCGGGGCCGAAGCGATCGGCGGGGCTGGTCAATGGGCCTTTCGGACTCCCGGTCGGTCAATCTGGGCCCGGTTCCTGCCGCCTCAAAGGCGCAAAGAAATCCTGTTTCTCACGGCTGTCAGCCTTTCAGCGTTGTGCCGATGTGCCTGAGATTGACGACCTGCTTTTGTGAAGCACATGAGATGACTTCCTCCATGCCGACACAGGTGCACACCGGGTTCCGGTCGCCGTACACGTTGTCCACGCGGCCGACCGCCGGCCAGAATTTGAACGCGTGCTGGTGACGGCTCGGAAACGCGCCCAACGCCCGCGGATAGGGCCGGTCCCAATCCTCGGCCGTGACCACATCCGCCGTGTGCGGGGCATGTTTGAGCGGGTTGTTGAGCTTGTCCCAGCGACCGGATTCCACGGCCTGAATCTCGCCATGAATCGCGATCATGGCGTCACAGAAACGATCCAGTTCCTCCCGGGACTCGCTTTCCGTCGGTTCGACCATCAGCGTGCCCGGCACGGGAAACGACATCGTCGGCGCGTGAAAGCCGTAATCCATGAGCCGCTTCGCAATGTCCTCGACCGTGACGCTGGAAAACTGCCGCACGTCCAGGATGCACTCGTGGGCGACGAACCCGCCCGGCCCGCGATACAACACCGGAAAGTATTCGTCCAGACGCCGGGCGATGTAGTTCGCATTAAGAATGGCCACCGCGGTGGCCTCGGTAAGTCCCTCCGGCCCCATGCAGGCCAGGTAAACCCAGGAGATCGGCAGGATGCTCGCGCTGCCCCACGGCGCGGCGCTCACCGGTCCGATGCAACCGCCCGGTGGCGTCGCCGCCTGATCCTGGCCCGGCAGAAACGCGACCAGATGTGCCGTCACGCCAATGGGACCGACGCCCGGCCCGCCACCACCGTGCGGGATGCAGAAGGTTTTGTGCAGATTTAAATGGCACACGTCTGCGCCGATGTCGGCCGGCCGCGTCAACCCCACCTGCGCGTTCATGTTCGCCCCGTCCAGGTACACCTGCCCGCCGTGGGCATGCACAATCTCGCAAATCTCCCGGATGGCCGCCTCGAAAACCCCGTGCGTGGACGGATACGTCACCATCAGCGCGGCCAGGTCCGACCGGTGCGTCGCCGCCTTGGCGCGCAAGTCCGCCACATCAATGTTGCCGTCCTGGTCGCAGGCAACCGGCACCACTCTCATGCCCGCCATCACCGCGCTGGCCGGATTGGTGCCATGCGCCGAGGTGGGAATCAGGCACACCCGGCGGTGGGATTCGCCGCGCGATTCGTGATACCGCCCAATGACGAGCAGGCCGGTGTATTCGCCCTGCGATCCGGCGTTGGGCTGGAGACTGATCCCCGCAAATCCCGTCACCTCCGCCAGCCAGGTCTCGAGGTCGTGGAATAACTGCCGGTAACCGGCGGCCTGCTCCGCCGGCACAAACGGATGCAGCCGGGCGAACTCGGGCCAGCTCACCGGCAGCATTTCGCTGGCGGCGTTGAGTTTCATCGTGCACGAGCCGAGCGGGATCATCGCCTGGCAAAGCGAGAGATCGCGCGCCTCCAGCCGCCGCAGATAGCGCAGCATCTCGGTCTCCGAGCGGTAACGGTGGAAGACCGGATGCGTAAGAAAAGGTGTTTTGCGGGCGAATGACTTCACGCTGGCCCGCTGACCGAACAAGGCATCGGCTTCGTCGAAGAACAGAATTGCGTCACCGATCTCGGCCCGGGCCAAAAGTTGATCGAGGTTCTTTTCGGTTTCACCAAGGTATTGGCTGACCACGGGCGCCGGGCCGCCAAAGGCCTGGAGCAAATCGGCGACGTCGTTCAGCGACGTGGTTTCGTCGAGGCTGACCCCCATGGCGTCCGTGCCAACCGGCCGGAGGTTGATCGCACGGGCAGCGGCTTGCTGGCGCATTTCCTCCGTTTGCGCGCCTGTTGCGACGAGCAACGTGTCGAAGAACGGCGCGGTCGCGGGCGGGAAGCCGAGCTTCTCCAGGCCGCTCGCGAGGCAACGAGTCAGCAGATGCACGCGCCGGGCGATCGCTGTCAGCCCCTCCGGCCCATGATAGACGGCATAAGCCGCGGCCATGTTCGCCAGCAGGGCCTGCGCCGTGCAGATGTTGCTGGTCGCCTTCTCGCGCCGGATGTGCTGCTCGCGCGTGCCCAACGCCAGCCGCAACGCCGGCTGGCCCCGCGCATCCTTCGAAACCCCGACCAACCGGCCGGGCATCTGGCGCTTGAACTCGTCGCGCGTCGCAAAAAACGCCGCGTGCGGCCCGCCGTAGCCCAGCGGCACGCCAAACCGTTGCGCGCTGCCCACCGCGATGTCGGCGCCGAATTCGCCCGGCGGCCGGAGCAACGTGAGCGCCAGCAAGTCCGCCGCGACCACCACCAGCGCGCCGGCGGCATGGGCTTTTTCAACCAGCGGCGCGAAGTCCTGGATCGCGCCGAATGTGTTCGGATACTGCACCAACACGCCGAAGACCTGGCGGCTGAACTTCAAGGCGGCCGGGTCGGTGGCGGCCACCTTGATGCCCAGCGCCGCGGCGCGCGTGCGGACGACGGCGATGTTTTGTGGATGACAGGTCCTGCTCACCAGAAACGTGTCGCGCCCCTCCGTGGCCTTCAACCGATGGGCCATCATCATCGCCTCGGCGCAAGCGGTAGCCTCATCCAGCAACGACGCGTTGGCGACCGGCAGGGCGGTGAGGTCGCTCACCATCGTCTGGAAGTTCAGGAGCATCTCGAGCCGGCCCTGGGAAATCTCGGCCTGATAGGGCGTGTATTGCGTGTACCAACCCGGGTTTTCCAGGATGTTGCGCTGGATCACCGGCGGCGTGATGCAGTCGTAGAAACCCTGGCCGATGAAGGAGCGAAAGACCTGGTTTTGTTCCGCCAGGCCGCGCAACCGCTGTAGCGCCTCGAACTCGCTGACCGCGGCGGGCAGGTTCAGCGGCCGGCGCAGCCGGATGTTCGCCGGCACCGCGCGGTCCGCCAACGCCTCCAGGCTGTCCAACCCCAGCGTGGCCAGCATGGCCTGAATGTCGGCGGGGCGGGGGCCGATGTGACGGCGGACAAAACCGTCAAGCGGCCCGGCGGGCGAAAGCGTCGGCGCGGCGGCAGCGGGGGACATGTCGGGCGCGGATTCTGGAATCGAATTCACGGGGGAGAAAGTACTTGGCCGGCCCCGCGCAGCAAGCGTGTTTTCACGGAGGCCGCGGGAGGGTTGCAACGGTTGACAAAACGCTTGAACGGTTTGGGCGATGTCGTACGCTGTCCGGCCGTAAGCCCGGAGCGCAACCCGTCACAAGGCTGGTTCGGCCGGGACCAGCGAACATCGGAACAAATCGGAGCACACGAATCTATGTCAAAACGACCTCTCAATGTCGGTCTGGTGGGCGGAGGCAAGGGCGCCTTCATCGTCCATCCGCACCAAAAAGCGATCCACTTCGACGGCACCCGCCGCGTCGTCGCCGGCGCCCTTTTCCCCGATCCCAAGATCGCCCTCGAGGAGGCCGCCAACTGGCCCTACCCCATCCGCGGCTACGGTTCCTATGACGAAATGATCGCCGCCAACGCGACTCTGCCGGCGGACCAGAAGCTCGACTACATTCTCATCGTCACGCCGAATTTCGTTCACTTCGACCCGGCGATGAAGGCGATGAAGGCGGGCATCGCCGTGTTCTGCGAGAAGCCGCTCTGCCTGAATCTCAAGGAGGCGAACGAACTGGTAAAGACCGCGCGCAAGCTGAACGTTCCCTTCGGCGTCGCCCACACGTACCTCGGCCACTGGACCAGCCGGTTCAGCCGCTACATCGTGCGCAGCGGACTGCTGGGCGACATTCGCTGGGTGGACAGCTACTACATCCAGGGCTGGCTCGCCACCAAGCTCGAAGCCACCGGCCAGCAGCAGGCCTCGTGGCGCGTTGACCCGAAACGGGCCGGCGGCTCCGGGTGCGGCGGCGACATCGGCACGCACGCCCTGATGCAACTCCGCTATGTGACCGGGCTCGATGTCACCGACTTGTCCGCTCAGCTTGAAACCTTTGTCGAAGGCCGCGCCCTCGACGATCATTTCACGATCTATTGCAAGCTCAGCAACGGCGGCAAGGCGCTCGTCCGGGCCTCGCAAATCTGCATCGGTTCCAAAAACGATCTGGGCATCGCCATCGCCGGCACCAAGGGCTCGCTCCACTGGCGCCAGGAAGAACCCGAAAGCATCACGATCTGCCTCGCCAACCAGCCCGACCGGGTTTACTGGCGCGGCGCGGTAACGCCGGGCGACGGCTTCCTGCCCAAGGACATGCCGGCCGATCTCCTGGCCGAACCGACGATTCCCGCGGGCCATCCCGAGGCGTTCCACGATGCGTTTGCCCGGCTGCACCGCTGCTTCGAGGCCGACGTCCGCAAATGGAAGGCGGGCGAAAAATTCAACAGTGACGGCAGCAAGTACGCGAACGTCGAGGACGGCTGGACGGGCATTGCCTTCATCGAAACGTGCGTCAAGAGCGGCGCCAAGAAGGGCGCCTGGACCAAGATGCCGCCGAAAATCTAAACACCGGTCGAAACCGGTTCAACACGGGGACGGCGTTCGCGTCGTCCCTTTCTTTTGCCGCGGGTGACCGGCGACGTTTAATGATGCGCCGCCGCGCCGACCACGAACAGCAGGGCGACACCGATGCCGATCAGCACGCTGAGCGCCAATAGCACCGTCCCGATGATGCCGCAGATGCGGCCGGCCTTGGTCGTGTCGCGACCGCTGGGGTCCATCGTTCCGGCGGCCATTTCATTGAGGTCGTTGCCGCCCATGATCCAGGCGAAAATGCCGAGCGGCGCGCAGAGAACAAGCGAGAGAATGCCCAGGACGAGAATGAGGGTTCCACGATGCGGTTTCATATTGGTGGCGGTGTTGTCCCGCGTTGGTAGCGGAATGCGGGCGGCGTGGCAAGCCGCAACTGCCGGTCCGCGGTGGTCGCAGCAGCCGATTGAAGGTTGCCAGATCCCCCGGCTCCGCGCGAAACTGCGGTCCGATTAACCGAGCACGGCAATGACAACGCTCCATTTCGCCATCATTGGCTGCGGCGGCATCACGCTGCAGAATCACCTGCCAGGACTTGCCCTCTGCCCCGATACCAAGCTGGTTGCCCTCTGCGACCGCGACCCCGCCACCCTCGAACAGGCCCGCCAGCGGACCGGCGTCGCCGTCACTTCAACCCGCTACGAAGAGATCGTCGCCCGCGATGACGTTCAGGCCGTCATCATCGCCACGCCGAACTTCACCCACCCACCCATCGCGCTGGCGGCGATCACGCACGGCAAGCATGTCCTGTGCGAGAAGCCGCTCGCGCTCACCGCCGCGGATGCCCAGGCGATGGCGGCGGCGGCCGACCGCGCCGGTGTCCGGCACATGACCGCCTTCACCTACCGGTTCGTTCCGGCGATGCGCTACCTGCGTCATCTGGTGCAGCGCGGCGACCTCGGCCAGCCCTGGCATTACCGCTCCTGCCGCCTCCAGGACTGGGGCACCCGCCCGCTCGGCTGGCGCCAGGTGAAGCAGCTCGCCGGCACCGGCGAACTCGGCGACATGCTCAGCCACCGGATTGATTTTGCGCACCTGCTCGTGGGCCCGATGCGCCGGCTCGTCGCCAACACCCGGAACCTGACGCCGGTCCGCGGCGGCCAACCCAACGACACCGACGACTGGGTGGCGATCCTGGCCGAGTTTCGCGGCGGCGCGACGGGCGTGCTCGAGAGCAGCAAACTCGCCAGCGGCCGCAACGAAAGCTGGCGCAGTCTCGATCAGGTGGAGATCAACGGCAGCGAGGGCAGCTTCGTGTTCACCACCGGCGCGTGGAATGAGCTCCAGGCTGGCAAGGCAGGCGGTCCCGGCATGGAACGAATTCCCGTGCCGGAGGAATTCTGGCGCTGGCCCGGCAGCCCCCGCGACCCGCGCGCCGGCGATCCGCTCGTGACATTTCGTTACGATCAGGCCTGGGAATTCGTGGACGCCATCCGCAATCAGCGTCCCTGCGACGCGACGTTCCACGATGGCGCCCGCGCCCAGGCGGTCATGGATGCGGCAGTGCAGTCGGCCAAGACCTGTGCCTGGGTGGAACTCTGAGCCGCCGGCAAAGCAACCTTGTCACGCGGCGATGGTTCGGGTCCGGCAAAAATGCTTGGCCAAAGCGGCCAGTCTGTTCCAAGCTGAAGGCATAGCCTATGAACAACGCTTCCAGTGAAAAATCCTCGCCCCTGTCCCGTCGCCATTTCCTGAAAACCTCCGCGGCGGTCACGGCCGCCGGCGCTGCGGCCGCCAGTTTCTCCGGCGTTTTCGCCGCCGGCTCGGACAAAATCCGCATCGGCCTGATCGGCTGCGGTTCGCGCGGCACCGGCGCTGCCGCCAATTGTCTCGCCTCCTCGCCCGGCGTCGAACTGATCGCCCTCGCCGACGTCTTCCCCGACCACACCGAGGCCGCGTTGAGCCAGTTGAAGAAGGACCATCCCGGCGCGGTGACGGCCACCAAGGAAACGTGTTTCACGGGATTTGACGCCTACAAGCAATTGCTCCGGACCGAGGTGGACCTGGTGCTGATGGCGACGCCGCCCCACTTCCGGCCGATCCACCTCAAGGCGGCGATCGAAGCCGGCAAGAACGTGTTCATGGAAAAGCCGGTCGCCGTGGACCCGGCCGGCATCCGGTCGGTCCTCGCCTCGGCGGCGCGGGCGACGCAGAAGAAACTGGCGATCGTGGCCGGCACCCAGCGTCGGCACCAGAACGCCTACACCGAGTTGATGAAGCGCGTTCATGACGGCGCGATCGGCGACGTTGTGGCGGGCGAGGCCTACTGGAACGGTCCGTGTGTGCGCACCTACGGTTTCTACCACGACCGCCAGGCCGGCTGGACGGACATGGAATACATGATTCGCAACTGGTATTTCTATTCGTGGTTGTCGGGCGATCACATTGTCGAGCAGCATGTCCACAACCTCGATGTGATCAATTGGGCGATTGGCGCGCCGCCGGTCGAGGCGCTGGCGGTCGGCGGCCGCCAGTGGCGGGTCGAGCCGCAGTATGGAAACATTTACGATCATTTCGGCGTTCGCTACCGCTACGCCAACGGCGCCATCCTGGTGAGCGAGGCCCGGCAGATCAACGGCACCGAGGGACGCGTCGGCGAGGGGCTGATCGGACTCAAGGGCCGGGCCAGCGCCGGCCGTATCGAGGGCGCGAATGCCTGGAAATGGGAAGGGGCCAATCCGGATCCCTACGTTCAGGAACACGCGGACCTGATCGCCAGCATCCGCGCCGGTCAACCGCTTAATGAGGGCAAGCACGTGGCCGAGGCCACCATGACCGCCATCATCGGGCGCATGAGCGCTTACAGCGGTCAGCCGGTGCGCTGGGACTTTGCGATGAAGGAATCCCAGCTCGACCTGACTCCGAAGGAAATCAAGGAGGGCGGTTACAAGCTCGGCCCGGCGCCCAGCGTGCCGCCGCCCGCAAAGGGCAACGAAGAATTGGTCTAACCCCCGCGGACAACCCGGCACGTAATCGTCATCGGCGCTCCCGGCGGCGCGGTCGCGCCAAGGCGGGCGCCGGCAATCCTATGAACCAAACTTCCGTTGTTACGGGCGCCGGCAGTGGTGTCGGCCGCGCCGTCGCCCTCGCCCTCGCGCAACAGGGCTGGCACGTGGCCCTCGTCGGTCGTCGCGCCGCCGCGCTCGCCGAAACCGCCCAACTCGCCGGTCCCGCCGCCGACCGGTTGTTGCCCTGCCCTTGCGACATCGGCGATCCGGCGGCCGTGAGCCGGATGGCAGAACGCGTCCTGGAGGAACTCGGCGGGGTTGAAGTGCTGGTGAACGCCGCCGGCACCAACACGCCCCGGCGCTCACTGGCCGAGCTCGCGCCCGCGGATTACCACGCGATGATGAACACCAACCTGAACGGTGCGTTCTATTGCGTTCAGGCCTTCCTGCCCGGGATGCGCGCCCGCGGCTCCGGCACCATCGTCAACATCGTTTCCGACGCCGGCAAGCTGGCGAGTCCCAAGGCCGGACCCGCTTACGTGATGAGCAAATTCGGCCTGGCGGGATTGACCCAATCCATCAACGCCGAAGAACGCGGCCACGGCATCCGCGCCTGCGCGATTTTCCCGGGCGACATTGATACCCCGCTGCTGGACCATCGCCCCGCCCCACCGGACGCGGCGGCCCGCGCCCGGATGCTGCGGCCGGAGGACGTTGCTGCCTGCGTCCTGCTCGCCATCAGCCTCCCACCCCGGGTGATCGTCGAGGAAATCCTCGTTCGGCCGCGCTGAGGAGAAACCTGGGCGGCCAAACACACGCTTGCGCTTGCCGGTCCAACGCCTAGGATCGCTCCATCATGAGCGAGCCACTCAACTCTACCTCCCTCGCCTCTGGCCATCGCCCGCCCGCCCGTTCCGCCCCGCGCCCCGCGCCCCGTGCCTTCACGCTGATCGAACTGCTCGTTGTGATCGCCATCATTGCCATCCTGGCGGCGTTGTTGTTGCCCGCCCTGTCGCGAGCCAAGGGCCGCGCCACGGCGATCAGTTGCGTCAACAATCTCAAGCAGCTCTCGATCATCTGGACCCTCTACGCCGGCGATTATAACGACACAGCCGCGCTGAACGGCAGCGGCACCGACCCCACCGTGCAACTCACGTGGGTCGGCGGCAGCTTCGAGAGCACCCCGACCGATGACACGAACCTGTTCAAGCTGATTGATCCGAAGTACTCCCTGTTCGGACCCTACCTGAAATCGGCGCAGATCTATCACTGCCCGGGGGACAAGTCCACGGTCGTGCTCGGCGGGAAATCCGTTCCGGTCGTGCGCAGTTACGCCATGAATTCCATGATTGGCTGGAGCGGCGCGGTGTACCGCAACAACCCCGAGGCCGGCTATCGAACTTACATGAAGATGACCGATTTCAACCTGCCCGGGCCAAGTTCCACTTTCGTCTTCGCCGAGATCCGTGCCGAAAGCATCTGCCGGCCGTTCTTCGGCATGCACCTGAGCACGCCCTCGTTCTACCACTTTCCCGCGGTCTATCACCGGCCCTCGAGCACGCTGGTGTTTGCCGATTCCCACGCCGAGATCCACCGGTGGCTCGACCCGCGCACGCTGGATCCGCCCGCCAACACCGACTGGCACGGCCACGATATCCCCAGCCCGAACAACCGCGACCTGGTCTGGCTGCAGGAGCATGCCTCCGCAAAGAAATAACGACCGGCCGCCGGGGCTGGCCATCCCACGACCGCCCGCACAGCCTCCCGCGTCGCCCACCGGCCGCGACCGCCAATCGCTCAGCGGACCCGGGGTGCCGCGCTGAATCCCGATGTCCGCCACCAACGGAACCCGTGCTCCAGCCGGCCACGTCCTGGCACGGCTGTTCCGCCGCAAGCCCCTTGACCAACTGCTGAGCGAAACAGAGTTGGTTGACCAGCAGCTTCGGCGCAGCCTGGGACCGGTGCAGCTCACCGCCCTCGGCATCGGCGCGATCGTGGGGGCGGGCATTTTCTCGACCGTGGGCGAAGCGGCGGCAGGCGGAGGGGCACACGTCGGCGCCGGGCCCGCCCTCGCAGTTTCCTTCGTGCTGGTCGCCGTGGTCTGCGCCTTCGCCGCGCTGTGCTACGCGGAGTTTGCGGCGATGGCCCCGGTTTCCGGTTCCGCCTACACCTATGCCTATGCGACCCTTGGCGAGCTCATGGCGTGGATCATCGGCTGGGACCTGATCCTCGAATACGCCATCGGCAACGTCGCCGTGGCGATCTCCTGGTCCGCGTATTTCCAGGAACTCCTGCGCGGACTGCATCTCAGCTTTCCGGGCTGGCTGGGAACGGATTTCCGCTCGGCCCACCAGGCGGCCACGGCGCTGGCCCAGGCCCAGGCGACGCATGGCGACGTGGCAGCGCTGGGTTTGACCCTGCTACGCGACGCCCAGGCGTTCGCGAACGCACCCCGCCTGCTCGGCCTGCCGCTGATCTTCAATCTGCCCGCCGTGCTCATCGTCGCGCTGCTGACCTGGATTCTCGTCCGGGGCATCCGGGAAAGTGCGGCGGCCAACACGGCGATGGTGGTGCTCAAACTCGGTGTGATCGTCTTCTTCCTGGCGGTGGGCGCCTGCTACGTCAAACCGGAGCACTGGACGCCCTTCGCACCGAATGGTTTCAAGGGCATCTGGAGCGCCGCCGCGATCATCTTCTTTGCCTACATCGGGTTTGACGCCGTCTCCACCGCCGCCGAGGAGGCGAAGAACCCGCAACGCGACATGCCCATCGCGATCATCGCCAGCTTGGTGGTGTGCACGCTGGTGTATGTGGCGGTGGCGATCGTGCTTACCGGCCTGGCGCCGTGGCGAACCCTGGGCACCGCCGAGCCGCTGGCCTCCGTTTTCGCCGGCCTGAACCTCAACTGGGCCGCCGGCATCATCGCAGCCGGCGCGCTCTTCGCCAACACCTCCGTCCTGATCGCCTTTCAGGTGGGACAGCCGCGGATCTTTTTTTCCATGGCGCGCGACGGTCTCCTGCCCCGCTGGGCGGCGAAGGTCCATCCGCGTTTCCGGACCCCGCACATCACCACGATCCTGACCGGCGTGTTCGTCGCCGCCTTTTCCGGCGTGACGAACATCAACGAGATGGTGGAACTGACGAACATCGGCACGCTGTTCGCGTTCATCCTCGTGGCCGTCGGGATCCTGGTCCTGCGACGCACCGATCCGCGGCGCGCGCGACCATTTCGCACGCCGCTGGTGCCGCTGGTGCCGCTGGGCGCCATCGTCTGCTGCGGTTACCTGATGGTCGAGCTGCCAGCCACGACCTGGTGGCGGTTTTTGATCTGGCTGGCCATCGGGCTGGTGATCTACCTGGCCTTTGGTGTGCGGCGCAGCCGGCTCGCGTCCCGGCCGCCTTCGGGTTAAACAAAAAGGGCCGCTGCCAGAGCAACGGCCCGTGAGTGAATCCTAAAAACAGAGCGGATTAATACCGGCGTCCGCCGCCGCCACCGCCACCGCCGTAACCGCCACCGCCACCGCCGCGACGTCCACCGCCGCCGCCGTAGCCGCCACCGCCACCCGGCGGGCGCTCTTCCCGAGGACGAGCCTCATTGACCTTCAGGGCGCGGCCCTGGAGATCCTGGCCGTCCAGCGCGCGCATGGCCGCTTCGGCCCCTTCCTTGGTTTCCATGGTGACAAAGGCAAAACCGCGGGGCTTGCCGGTCATACGGTCCAGCATCAGGTTGACCTCGACAACGGGGCCATGCTGGGCGAACAGATCTTGGAGATCGTTCTCGGTGACGCTGTGGGAAAGATTCCCCACAAACAACTTCATGCTCATGATGACTCAATGGCTTAGACGAACTGCTCTTTCCCAGACTGTTCCCGACTGTCGGGTTTCAAATCATCATTGAACACGCGTTCACCTGAGATTCACCATGCCCTGAAAGGCGCGAGCTATCTTAAGCGCTGGCGGTAGCTTCGCCGATCCAAGGACAAAAGCAACTCTTTTCTTGCCTCTTTCTTGCCGTCGTAGCGCGGATTTCTCATTGAGGTAACCAGGAGGATTTGGAGGCGGATACGAGGGAGAAGGCCTTGCGGGCGTTTCGGGCAGCCATGAAATCGTAAAAGCCCTGAAGGGTCGCTTGGCG
>JBEKGJ010000054.1:0-34445 GCA_050012855.1 Verrucomicrobiota bacterium
CGGTCCACGACCCACGGCTCGTTTTGTGACGGGAAGCGGGGGAGCGCGGGTGTCTCGCCCGCCGTTCGCTGCGTCCGCGCGGCGAACCTCTTGGTCCGCGGATGACCATGGGAATTCACCCATCGTGGGCACGACGGGACGAAGAGCTTCCGACGGCGAGGACGCCGTCGGGTGCGCCCGAGACGGGCGCGCTCCCCTTCTCCAACTGGAGTCGATCGTCGCCGTCGTCCCCGGCGTGCCGTGACCCACCGATCCTCACGGCGCGGGTTCGCGAGACTGAGCAGATCCGAGTTGGTCGATCAGCGCCCGCGCCCGCTGGTTCTGCGGATCGAGCCGGAGCGCGACGCCGAGTTGCTCCCGGGCCTCGGCCAGCCGCTGCTGGCGTCCCAGCGCGATGCCCAGGTTCAAGTGTCCTTCCGCGTAGTCCGGCCGCAGCCGGACCACCGCCTCGAACTGCTCGCCCGCCTCGGAGTATTTTCCGTCGAGGCCGAGTTCGATGCCCAGCAGTTCACGCGCTTCCCACGATTCGGGCTGGAGACGGACGGCTTCGCGCAAACTCTGGATGGCCGCCGACCGTTTGCCCTGCTGCTCGAGGACCTTCGCGGTAAGCATGGCAATCCTCCCCCCATCGGCATGAGCCCGGCGCGCCGCGGCCAGGCAGGTCAAGGCCTCGTCCCACTTTCCCTGGCTGGCGGCGACCTGTCCCAGTTCCAGATGAATTTCGGCGACGTCCGGACGCAGGCGCAGGGCGGCTTCGAGGGACTCCCGGGCGGCGGCGAACTGCTTTTGCCGGGCGAATAAACGGCCGAGCTGAAAATAAGCGGCGTGGTGGTAAGGCAGCAAATCGCGCACGACCTGCATCTGATGAGCGGCTTGCTCAAGATCACCCACGCCCACGAGGAACTCCGAGTAATTGTGGTGCAGCCAATGATCCTGCGGGCGCCGCCGGAGTGCGTCTTCGTAAACCGCCCGGGCCTCCACTGCCGCTGCGGGCTGGAGGCGGCCGGCGCAGGCCGCCAGTCGCGCGCCGAGCCGGCGCATCCGGTCGGCCTGGTTGGCCTGCGTGACGAATGGGGGATCGGACAGGCGTCGGCCGATCTCCTGCAGGACCGTCTGCCGGTTCCAGTCGGTCAGGCCAAGATCGCGGGCGCAAACCGCCGGGCTTGCCCACGTCGCAGTGGCGCGGTTGGTGACCGACGCCGGCAGGCGGGCTTCAATCATCCCGGCGAAGGTCCGGGCCAGTTGGTAATTCCCCTCAAAATTCAGGTGGACATGCTCGTGGAAGGCTTCCTCACCGGGAATCCCGCTCGCGCTCAAGGAAGCCAGGGCCTCACCGGCATCCAGCAAGGAGACACCCTGACCGGCCCACCGGCGGGCAGTCGCGGCGATGATGGCGTTGAGCCGGCTGTCGGCGCGAAACGGCAGCGTGTCCAGGTCGCGGGAGCGCGTGAATTCGTCCCGCGCGACCTCGAACCGGTTCAGTGCCAGGGCACATTGACCGAGCTTGAAATGCAGGCCGGCGTGCGACGGCGTGAGCCGGGCTGCAGCCTCGTAGTTCGTCCAGGCACCGGCCCAGTCAGCCTGAGCAGTGTCGGCTTCGCCCGCCTGATACAGACGGCTCCAGTCCGCATAGGACGCGCTTCCCGCGACGGGACCCGGAACCGACCCAAACGGCGCGCAGTCCTTCAAATTGCCCGCCACCGTGCTGAGGATAATGGGCACGCCGACGCGGCGTCCCAAGCCGACAATGTCTTCGAGGTTGCGCTGGAAATTGCCGTAAACCCGCGCACGGCGCGGGTCCTCCGGCGGGATTTGTTGATCGAGGAACATCTTGAGCCCGCCCCAGCTTTCGGGGGCGGAACGCGCCCGGCTAACCCGGCGGGTCAGAGTCATCAGGACCTGGCCAACGCGCGTCCGCTGGAACGCGAGGCCAGCCCGCACCAGGCCGGCGGGCGGGGCGGCGGGTCCGAACACCGTGTTCGCGCCGAAGGGCCCCATGAACTCGTTGTTGCCCATGTAAACGATCCACAGGTCACCCTGCTTGCGGGCGCATTCGCGCGCGATGGGCAGCACCGCGTGGGAGTTGATGGCGGTCATGGCCACGCATACCACCTCGAACTCGTTTCCAGGGAATCGCTCGCGCAGCAGGATTTCGAGGTAACGCCCGACGCCATAGGCCGGGCGCGGATCGCCCAGGGCGGCGGATTCGCCGAACAGGAAAATGCGAAAAACGCCGGCGGGTTTCGCGACGGGGAGCACGACCGGGTTGGGGCTGCGGGCGAGGGCAGCCGGAAAGTAACTCAGGCCGAACCAGGCGTTGTCCACCCACACGCTCCGGCCGTGGATCTCCCGACGCACCAAGAAGGAAGTGGAGTGGCCCACGCCCGCCAGGCGCAGGATGCCTTCGCACGCGATCAAAGCCAGGCAGGGCAGCAGCACGGCGGCCGCCAGTCGGAAGCACCAACGGCGGGAACGCGATGGCGGCAGGTCGGCGGTGGCTGCCGGCGATGGCGGCGTTGCGCCGGTCCCTGCGGCGCGCCGTTTGGCCTGGCTTGAATGTTGGCTCCGCTTCAATCGGTCAGCTCAAGTTGGGCGCACGCTACCAGCAAGGTGGCCGGCCGGAAAGAAATTCCCCGGCGCGGCGCGCCGGAATGGGCCCGAAAGGAGTTTCCTGTTCCGTTTGGACCTGCTCACGGACCATGAACCGATCCAAGAGCGCGGGTTTCTCCACCTCCAACCCTGTAGCGCAGCCGTCCTCGGCGGCGAGTTCGGGCGGCGTCCCGCCGCTTGCACCGAAACCGGGCGGGACCTGTCTGCTGTCGAAGAGGCAGGCGCCTACGCTACGAGGTTTGTGGACCGGGCCCGCGGCCGGGTCCTGGTTTGGGTCCTGGTTTGGGTTGTCCCCCGGGCGGGAGGAGGTTAACCTCTCCCCATGCAACCACGACTTTGCCGCTTTAGTTCGTTCGCGTTGGGCGCACTGGCCATTGGACTTGCCGCCCGGCTTTGGGCCCAGCCCGCGCCGCTCCCCATCCTGCTGGTCACCGGCCAGGATTATCCCGGCCATCTGTGGCGGCAGACCGCGCCGGCCCTCGTTGAACTGCTGCAAAAGGACGCGCGGCTGACGGTGCGGGTGGTGGAGGATCCGCGGTTTCTCGATTCCGCCGCGCTCACGAATTATGCCGCCGTGGTGCTGCATTTCATGAACTGGGAGCAGCCTTCGCCCGGCCCGGCGGCGCGCGAGAATCTGCGCCGGTTCGTGGACCGCGGCGGCGGGTTGATGCTCGTCCATTTCGCCTGCGGCGCGTGGCAGGACTGGTCCGGATTTCGCGATCTGGCCGGGCGGGTCTATGATCCGAAGCTGCGGCCCCACGATCCGCGCGGGCCGTTCCAGGTGGAAATCGCCGATCCGGATCATCCGGTCACGCGCGGGCTGGCGGCGTTCGAAACCGACGACGAGCTTTACACCTGCCTGACCGGCGACCGGCCGGTCCACGTGCTGGCGCAGGCGCGGTCGAAGGGCGACGGCAAGGAATACCCGATGGCGTTTGTGTTCGAGTTTGGCCGGGGGCGGGTGTTTCACACGGTGCTGGGGCATGACGTGAAGGCGGTGACGAATGCGGGCGTGCCGGAGCTGCTCCGGCGCGGTTGCGCTTGGGCGGCGGGCCTGGCGCCGGTCGCGAAGACGGATTAGGCGGGGGCAACGTAGTGGACAGTTTTTTCGCAAAACCTGATAAAGACCGGTTGACCGGCGGGCGCAGGTATGGTGTCGTTGAACCACACCGATTTGACCGGATTGCAGAAAACAACTGAATGAGCACGAAAAACGATCGCGCGGCCTGGCTGACGGGGAAGACGGTGGAGTGTGCCGTCCGCCCGGAGCAAGCGGCGAAGAGCTGGCGCCTGGTGCTGCTGGGCGCGCCGGGGGTGGGCAAGGGGACCCAGGCCGAGTTGCTGGCCGAGAAGCTGGGTGCCTGCCACCTTTCGACCGGCGACGTGTTTCGCGCCGCCAAGAATCAGGCGGCCTGCGATCGCACTCCGGCCATCAATGCCGCCCTGGAGTACATGCGGCGGGGCGACCTGGTTCCCGACGACACCGTGCTGGGGATGGTCCGGGAGCGGTCGGACTGTCTGACCTGTTGCGGCGGGTTTCTGCTGGACGGCTTCCCGCGCACCGTGCCGCAGGCTGAGGGATTGCAGACGTTGCTGTCCGAGCTCGGGGTGAAGCTGGACGCCGTGTTGAGTTATGACCTGCCGCTCGAGGAAATCCTCGAACGCATCAGCGGACGGCGGGTGTGCTCGCAGTGCAAGGCCTCGTTTCACATGGTCAGCCTGAAACCACGGGTCGAGGGCATCTGCGACCATTGCGGCGGCAAGCTGTTTCAGCGCGAGGACGACCGCCCGGAAGCGGTGCGCGTGCGCCTGGAAACCTACGACCGGAGCACCGCGCCGTTGATTGAGTTTTATGAGCGAAAGGGACTGCTTCGCCGCGTCCCCTGCGGGCAGACGCCGGACGTCACGTTCGCGCGCTCCCTGGCCATTTTGAAGGTGCCGGCCTGACCGCCGCGAGCTGCGTCGGGGGTGAACAGGCTGGGCCCAGCGAAGGAAACGATCTTTTCGAACCCACGCGCGATTATGGAAACACTCGAAGCCAGTATCGTCGGCCATCCTTTCTTGAAGGATCTTGACCCGGTGCTCATCAAGCCGTTGCTGGTCGGCGCCGGGGAGGTGCAATTCCCCGCCGGCGAGGTCATTGCCCGGGAGGGAGCGGTCGCGGACCGCTTCTTCCTGATTCTTAGTGGCGAGGTGGCCATTGAAGCGACGATTCCGGCGGAAGGCCAGGTGCCTCTGCAGCACTTGAGCGCGGGCGATGCGCTGGGCTGGTCATGGCTGTTTCCCCCGTATCGCTGGCATTTCACCGCCCGGGCGGTCGAACCCACGCGGGTCATCGCATGGGAAACCACGCGGCTGCGCGCCGAAGCGGACGCGAATCCGCGCTTCGGCTACGCCCTGACCACCCGGATGACCCAGGTGTTGCTGCAGCGGCTGAGCGCGGCGCGCCAGCAGGTGGTCGAGTTTTACGGTTCCCAAGGCTGACGCGGGCAACCGCGCCGGCTGGGTCGCGCCCGGGTTCAAGGCGTCCGGGCATGTCATGCAAGCCGGTCCGTCCATGGCGACATCGTCTCCCGACCTGCGGGTGGGGGCGGAGGCGGTGTATCCGCGGTCGGCCCGCCGACGCGCCCGGGTCGTGATCCGGGGTGCCGTCCAGGGAGTGGGGTTCCGCCCGTTTGTGTTCCGGCTGGCCCTCGAGTTGGGCCTCACCGGCTGGGTGGCGAATTCCAACCAGGGCGTCATCGCCGAGGTCGAAGGTTCGCCGGCCGGAGTGGACGAGTTCATTCTGCGGCTGGAGCGCGACCGGCCGCCGCACAGTTACATTCAGGGACTCGAGGCCAGCCAGCTCGATCCGCTTGGCTACACTGAGTTTGAAATCCGTTTCAGCAGCGGGACGGGTGAGCTCACCGCGCTGGTGCTGCCGGACATCGCCACGTGCCCGGACTGTCGGCGCGAAATCTTCGATCCGGCGGATCGCCGGTATCGCTACCCGTTCACCAACTGCACGCATTGCGGGCCGCGGTTCAGCCTGATTGAAGCCCTGCCCTATGACCGGGCGAACACGGCCATGAAGGGCTTCACCCTATGCCCGGCCTGCCAGAGGGAATACGACGATCCCGCTGATCGCCGGTTTCATGCCCAACCCAATGCCTGCCCGGTTTGCGGTCCGCAACTGGAGCTTTGGGATGCCGGGGGACGGTGCGTGCAGCGGCGTGACGACGCGTTGCTTGAGGCTATCGCCGCCTTGCGCAAAGGCGCCATTGTGGCGGTGAAGGGCCTGGGCGGGTTCCATTTGATGACGCTGGCCGGGGACGATGCGGCGGTGCGGCGGTTGCGGGCGCGAAAGCACCGGGAGGAAAAGCCGTTGGCCCTGATGTTCCCGTCGCTGGTGGAGGTGCGTGAGCATTGCGAGGTGGGGCCGCTGGAGGCGCGGCTGCTGGAGGCCGCCGAGGCGCCGATCGTCCTGCTGCGGCGCCGGCTGGGTGCGGGCGTGGCCGGCTCCGTGGCGCCAGGCAACCCGGACCTCGGCGTGATGCTGCCCTCGACACCGCTGCATCACCTGCTGCTCGCCGGGGTCAAGGCGCCGCTGGTCGCCACCAGTGGCAACCGTTCGGACGAGCCGATTTGCACGGACGAGCGCGAGGTGGTCGCGCGACTGGGCGGCATCGCGGACGGTTTCCTGGTGCACAACCGGCCGATCATCCGGCACGTGGACGATTCGATTGTACGCGTCATGCTCGGCCGGGAGATGGTCCTGCGCCGCGCGCGCGGCTACGCGCCGTTGCCGGTCACCGTGCGCGAGGAACTGGCGCCCACGGTCGCGGTCGGGGCCCACCTGAAGAACACGGTTGCCTTCGCCAAGGGGCGGCAGGTTTTCCTGAGCCAGCACATCGGCGATCTCGACACGCCGCCGGCGGTGGCGGCGTTCACGGGGGTGCTCAACGACCTGGGCCGGCTGCTGGGCGTGAAACCCGAGGGCGTGGGCGCCGACCTGCATCCCGACTATTTTTCCACGCGGCATGCGCAGACGATGGCCAGGCGGGTCATCTGCGTGCAGCACCATTATGCGCACATCCTGAGTTGCATGGCCGAGAACAACGTGCTGGCGCCGGCGCTGGGCGTGGCCTGGGACGGGACGGGTTTTGGCCCCGACGAAACCATTTGGGGCGGTGAATTCCTGCTGATCACCGAGGATCACTTTCAACGGGTCGGGCACCTGCGCACGTTCCCGCTTCCGGGCGGCGAGCCGGCGGTGGTGGAGCCGCGTCGCAGCGCGCTGGGTCTGCTGTTCGCGTTGTTGGGCGAGGGTGCCTTTGCGCTCGAAGACCTCCCGCCGTGGCGGGCCTTCACCTCGTCCGAACGGAACCTGTTGACGCAGATGCTGCGGCAGGGCCTGCAGGCGCCGATGACTTCGAGTGCCGGCCGCCTGTTCGATGCGGTGGCGTCGCTGCTCGGCCTCCGCCAGCGAACGCGCTTCGAAGGCCAGGCGGCGATGGATCTGGAGTTCGCCATCGAGGCGGATGACTCGGAGGAAGTGTTCCCCATGCCTTTGGTCGATGCCGGGCCGGCCGTTGCGGGTGGCGCCGCCAGGACGGTGCCGGCCAGCGCCCGGCACGGCGGGTGTGCCGGCTTTCTGCCCGCGGCACCGTGGTTCGTGGCTGACTGGGGCCCGATGATCGAGCGGATGATTGCGACTTTGCGCGTCGGACAGCCCGTTTGGGAGATTGCGGCGATGTTCCACAACACGCTGGCGGAGTGCGTGGCCGCGGCGGCGCGCCGGGTGGGGCAACGGCGGGTTGTCCTCTCGGGCGGCTGTTTCCAGAACCGGTACCTGCTCGAACGCACCGTGCAGCGGCTCTGCCAGAACGGATTCAGCGCCTACTGGCACCAGCGGGTCCCGACCAACGACGGCGGGCTGGCGCTGGGACAGGCCATCGCGGCGGCTTGGGCACTGGGGAAAAGCTGATGTGTCTCGCCGTACCAGGACAGGTTCTGAGCATCGCCGGCGACGACCTGCTGCGGACCGGCCGGGTAAGCTTCGGCGGCATCACGAAGGAGGTCTGTCTGGCTTACGTTCCCGAGGTGAAGGTGGGCGACTATGTGGTGGTCCACGTCGGTTTCGCGTTGAGCATCGTGGATGAAGCCGAGGCGCAACAGGTGTTCGCCTACCTCCGGCAGATGGAGGACCTGGAGGCAGTGCCGCCGGGAGTGCTTGGCGCGGCACCGGCGCCGGGGACGGATTCTGCTCCCGCTTGACCGCGCCAAACGGCGAAGGTAGCATGGCAGCATGAAAGCCCTCGGTGCTCTGCTGATCGCAGTCGGCGTCCTGGCTTTGGCGCGCGTGGTTACCGGCGAACGCGTCGCGAGTGCGCCGGCAGCGGCTCTGTCGCCGCTTGCCACGAATCTCGTCTTCTACTCGGTCACCCCGCCAGTCAGGGAGCTTGACCGCGGTTTGCCGGCAAACCGCACCGTCTTCCGCCTGCCGGCGTGGCTTGATCAGCCCGACTATCCGGGCCTGGTGCGGCCGGTGAATCCTCCCCGGCCGGTCCCGCCAGCCGTCGGTTCCCTGCCACGGCACACGCCGTTGATCCTGCCGGTGCTGCCGCCGCGCCGGGCAGATTAGTCACTTCGTTCCGCCTCAGCCGGGAGTCGGCGCAAAACAGCCCGCAACAAACCGCCGGATCAATCCGAGTTCGGCCGCGCCAGCGATCGTGTGGGGCTTCGTGAACTCTCGCCAGTCAATGTGCAGCCCGCTCTGCCGCAGACGCGCAATCTGAGGTCGCACCTGGCTGATGGGCAGCAGCGGGTCCTCGGTGCCGTGGGTGATGAGGAAACGCTGCGCCTTCGCCACGGGCGACAATTCCCGGAGCAGGGCGTCAGCGTTGTGCACGTAGCCGCTCACGCCCACGAGTCCCGCGAACTGGTGCGGGTAACGCGCGCCCACCTCCAGCGTCATCAGGCAGCCCTGCGAAAAGCCGAACAACACCGTCTGAGCGATGTCGAACCCGCGGGCCGGGAGGCCGTCGAGCAACTCGAACAGCAGCGTGCGGCTGCGCTCGATGCCGTGTTCGGGCTCACCCTCCAGGTCATACCAGGAATAACCGCCGTAGTAGTCATCGGGCGCGTTCACGAGCAGGTAATTCAGCCAGGGGAGGTCCAACTCCAGCGGCATCCACCGGTAGCCGTCCATGCTGTCGCCCAGTCCGTGCAGCACCACCATCAGCCGGCGCGAATCCTTTTCGCGCGCCGGCACCAGTTCGGTAACGAGCATGGCGGCGATTTAACGTCAAGCCGGCCGGGAGGCGAGGCAAATCCCCGCCAGGGAATTGCGAGTGTCGAGTTTCGAGTGTCGAGTGAGTGGCGAATCGAGTGTCGAATTCGTGAGAGTTCGTGAGGCCGGGGTGCGAGGTTTGCCGCGACCCTCCTCCGGTCGCTCAACTCTCAACCATCACCCATCAACCTGATGGCGGTCGCGGGGACGCCCCACCGGAGAATTGCGAGTGTCGAGTTTCGAGGGGCGAATTCGCGAGGGTTCGTGAGGTCGGCGTGCGAGGTTTGCCGCGACCCTCCTCCGGACGCTCAACTCTCAACCATCAACCTGATTGCGGCTCGCGGGGACGCCCCACCGGAGAATTGCGAGTGTCGAGTGTCGAGTGTCGAATTCGTGAGGGTTCGTGCAATTCGTGTCTCGGCTTGCGGGGACGCCCTACCAACCAGCTTTACTTGGGAAGCGGAACCCGCTTTATTCCGCCGATGCATTTGACTTCCGTCTGCCGCCCCGCGGGTCTGGCCCTCGCGCTCGTTCTCCACACGCTGCCGCTGCTCGCCGCGCCTGACTGGCCGCAATGGCGCGGTCCGAACCGCGATGACGTTTCGACGGAAACCGGCCTGCTCAAGTCCTGGCCGGCCGGCGGACCGCCGCTGGCCTGGAAAGCCACCGGGGTCGGCGCCGGTTTTGCCACGGTGGCGGTCGTGGGCGACCGCATCTACACGGCCGGCGATGTCGGATCGGACAGCCGCGTCGTCGCGTTGAACCGGGGCGACGGCAAACCCGTGTGGAGCGCGAAACTGGGCGCCGGCGGCGCCGTGGGCTGGGGCGGATTTGCCGGTGTGCGGGGCACGCCAACGGTGGCCGCCGACCTCGTCTTCGCGCTAAGCCAATGGGGCGACCTGGCGTGTTTCGAGGCCGCGACGGGCAAGGAGATCTGGCGAAAGAACTTCACGAACGATTTCAGCGGCAAATTGCCGGAGTGGGGTTTTGCGGAGTCGCCGCTCGTGGACGGCGACCAGGTGGTTGGCACGCCCGGCGGGGAAAAGGGCGCTGTGGTCGCGCTGAACAAACGCACCGGCGCCGTCCTGTGGCGGACGACCGATTTCACCGACGAGGCGCAGTACTCTTCGCTGGTGCCGGTGGACTACGGCGGCGTGCGGCAATACGTGCTGCTCACGATGCAGAACGTCGTCGGGATCGCCGCGAAGGACGGCAAGGTGCTCTGGAAGGCGCCGCGCAAGGGGGCCACGGCGGTCATCGCGACCCCGGTCTGGCACGACGGGTGGGTGTATGTCAGTTCGTTCTACGGCACCGGTTGCAACGGCTTCAAGGTCACTGCGGAGAACGGGACTTTCCGGGCCGAACTGGTTTATGCCAACAAGGTCATGGACAACCATCACGGCGGAATCGTGTGCCTCGGTGACCACGTCTATGGCTATTCCGACAAGAACGGCTGGGTCTGTCAGGAACTCAAGACCGGCAAGCAGGTGTGGGCGGAAAAGGAAAAGTTCGGCAAAGGCTCGCTGACGTTTGCCGACGGTCATTTTTACCTGCGCGAGGAAGAAAAGAATGCCAGCCGTATCGCCCTCGTTGAGGCTTCGCCCGACGGTTACAAGGAGAGCGGGCGCTTTGAACAACCCGGCCACAGCGGCAAGGAGGCCTGGACCCATCCCGTCGTGTGCGCCGGCAAGCTGTACCTCCGCGACCAGGACACGCTGTTCTGTTACGACGTCAAAGCCCAATAATCCGGCCGGTCACCGGTTGGCCCGATTCGTCGTCCAGCCGCCGCCCAGCGCCTTGATCAGGGCCACGCCGGCGGCGAGTTGTTCGGCCTCGAGCTGGACGACCGTCCTCTCATGGGTGAGCGCGGAGCTCTGGGCCACCGCGACTTCGAGGTAGGTGACGAGGCCGGCCCGATAACGGTTATCGGCGAGTTCCAGCGTGCGGCGCGCGGCAATCAACGCCGCGCTTTCCTCGTCGGCCTGGGCGGCCAGCAGCCGCTGCGCGGCAAGCTGGTCCTCCACTTCCTGAAGCGCATTGAGCACCGTGAGGCGATAGGCCGCCACGGTGGCATCATAGGCGGCGCGGGCGGCGGCGAGTTGCGCGCGGTTGCGGCCGCCGGTGAACAACGGCCACTCGAGCGACGGCCCCACCGCCCAAGCCCGGCTGGGCCAGTCGAACCAGGTGCTCGCGCTGATGGACTGAAAGCCGGCCAGGCCGCCGACCTGGAGGCGCGGGTAAAATGCCGTCTGCGCGACACCCACCTCCGCATTGGCCGCCGCCATGCGACGTTCGGCCGCGGCGACATCCGGACGGCGCTCGAGCAATTCACCGGGCACGAGAAGCGGAACCGCCGGCACGGCCGGCAGCGCGTTCGTCCGCACTGCCAGCGCAAACCCGGTGGCCGGCTGGCCGCAGAGCGTGGCCAGCGCGTGCCGCAGCTTGACGCGCTGGAGGTCCACGACG
The DNA here is from genome assembly GCA_050012855.1 of Verrucomicrobiota bacterium. Taxonomy (GTDB): domain Bacteria; phylum Verrucomicrobiota; class Verrucomicrobiia; order Limisphaerales; family J093; genus JAJXZJ01. The sequence goes on from JBEKGJ010000054.1 coordinate 11,348, forward strand.
GGCAACTGGGCCGCCGTCGTCCGGAGCTGGGTTTCGGCCTGCGACACATCGAGGTCGCTGACGACGCCGCCCCGCCGGCGGTTGTGGGTGAGTTCCAAGGAACGACGGTAGGCCTCCACCGTTTGTCCCAGCAGTACATATTCGGCATCGAGAGCGCGCAGGGTGAGGTAGTCCGCGGCGATCTCCGCCTCCACCGCGAGGCGCGCTGCGGCGAGATCGTCGGCGGACGCGGCGAGTCCGGCCCGGGCGGATTCGACCTGCCGGCGGACGCGTCCCCACAGGTCGGCCTCCCAGCCGGCTTCGAGCGGGAGGTTGAAGAAGTTGTAAGTGTAACTCGCGCCCGCCGGCACGCCGTTCTGCGGCAAATTCAGGCTCGAGCGCTGGCGCGTGTAGGCGGGCAAAGCGCTTGCCTGCGGGAAGAGGCCGGCCCGGGCCACGTTGACGAGCGCCCGGGACTGCTCGAACCGTGCGGCGGCCACGGCGAGTTCCTGATTGCCGGTGGCCGCCAGGGTCTGAAGCCGGTTCAGCTCGGCGTCGTTCAGAATAGTCCACCAGGCGCCACGCGGAAGCTGGGCGGCGGGTTCGGCGGGTTTCCAGTCGCCGAGGTTGGACGTCGTGGTGCCGGCAAACGTCACGGGCATGGCGTTCGTGCCCAAGGGTGCCGGCCGGCGATAGTCCGGTCCCACCGCGCACCCCGCCAGCAGCAGCGCCGCCAACGCGAAGGATGTGAAGGCAAGGGCGCTCATTTTCCGGCCGCCGGTTTGGCGGGCGCCACGATGCGAACGGTCATGCCGCTGACCAAGGAATCGGCCGGATTCAGCACCACACGGTCCGTCGCTTGCACGCCGGAGAGGACTTCCACCGTCGGCCCAAAATCCCGTCCGATGGTGACATTGTGCAACTCCACCTGGTGCATGTCGCCTTCGCCGGTCACGACCCCTACCTGCGGTCCCTCGGCGCGGAAGAGCAGTGTGTTGGCTGGCAAGGTCAGGACGGCCTCGACCTTCGTCTCGGCCAGCCGCACCTGGGCGTAGCTGCCGGAGAGGATCTCGCCGCGGGCATTGTCCACTTCGAGTTCGGTGAGCAGGGTGCGCGACTGTGCATCCATGGCGCCGGCCGTGCGGACGATTTTCGCCGGAAAGGCGCGGCCGGGAATCTCCGGCACGGTCAGCTCCGCCATCTGGCCGGCCGCCACACCGCGCGACAGCGTTTGCGGGACCCGGACGTAGGCCCGCAACCGTTCGATTTGTGCGAGGCGGAAGAGTTCCTTGCCGCTGCCGGCGGTGATGAGCTGGCCAACGTCCGTCAGCCGCGCGGTGATGGTGCCGGCGAAGGGGGCGGTGACGCGGGCGAACGATTGCAGTTCGGCGAGGCGTTGCACCTCCGCGCGGGCGGCGTCCACCGTGGCCGCTTTGAGGGCGAGGTCGGATTTTTTTTCCGCCGCCTCCTGCTCGCTTACGCTCGCGGTCTTGAGCAGATCGGCCCAGCGGTCCGCCGTGATCTTTGCGAGGGCCAGCGCCGCGTCCGCCTGGGCCAGTTGGGCCCGGGCCCGGGCCAGCTCCTGGTCCAGCTCGGGCGTCTCGATCTCGGCCAGCAACTGGCCGGCTTCGACCTTCGCGCCGATGTCCACGAACCAGCGTTTGAGATACCCGCTCGCGCGGGCGTAAATCGGCGCCTCGACGAGCGGCTTGAGCTCCGCCGGCAGCGATGCGCCCGCGGAATTGGTGCCGGGCGTTGGCACGGTCACGGCGACGGTTTGAGCCACCAGTTCGCGTGTCTCGGCAGCCAGCGCCGCGCGCTGACGCCAGCGGGGAACGAGGCCGGCGACGACGCCGATGATCACGATGACGACCACCCAGATGACGGTGCGGCGCAGCCTGGCGACGGCGGCTGGGGAAACCGGGGCACTGGCCGGCGGGGGCGGAGGGTTGGCAGATGGATTCATGGCGACAGTTCAGGCGGCGGACGATGCCGGCTTGGCACCGGCGGTGGCGGTGGCAGTTGGGTCCGGCGCCGGCCGGTGAAGCAGGCTGAAGACAACCGGCACGAAGAAGAGCGTGGCGATGGTGGCCACCACCAGCCCGCCGATCACGGCGCGGCCCAGGGGCGCGTTTTGCTCGCCGCCCTCGCCGAGGCCCAGCGCCATCGGGAACATGCCGATGACCATCGCCGCCGCGGTCATCACCACGGGGCGCAGCCTGCTGACGCCGGCTTCCCAGGCGGCGGTCAGCGGGTCCATGCCCGCCTGCAGATCGTTCCGCGCGAACGTCACCACCAGCACGGAGTTCGCGGTGGCGACGCCCAGGCTCATGATCGCGCCCATCAGGGCCGGGACACTCGCGGTGGTTACGGTCAGATGCAACGCCCAAACCACACCCGCCAGCGCGCCGGGCAGGGCGGTGATGATGATGAACGGGTCGAGCCAGCTCTGGAAATTGACCACCAGCAGCAGGTAGATCAGCACAATCGCCATCAAAAAACCGATGCCCAGGCCGATGAAACTTGACCGCATGGTGTCGGCCTGGCCGCGCAGCATGACCACACTGTCTTTTGGCAGGTCGTTCGTGAGCCCGGCCACCAGCGGTTTGATGTCGCTCAACACGCCGCCGAGATCGCGGCCGCTGACGCCGCCAAAGACGTCAATCACCGGCATGATGTTGTAATGGGAGATGACCGGCGGGCCGTTCGTGCGCGAGATGGTGGCCAGGTTGGCCAGCAACTGGGCGTCGCCTTCGCCCGCCTGGCTGGCGGTGATGGGAATTGCGTTCAGCGTGTTCAGGGAATCCATCGCCCGCTCGGGGACGCGGACGTTCACGAGGTACTGGATGCCGGGGCCGGGGTCAATGAAGTAGGTCGGCTGGACCTGCCCGCTGCCGCTGAGGCTGAGCAACACGGCGTTGGCCACGCCTTGTTCCGTGAGGCCAACCTCGGAGGCTTTCGTGCGGTCCACCGCGAAGCTGAACTTGGGCCGGTCGGCGGGTTGTTGCACGCGCACGTCCACCGCGCCCGGGATATGGCGGATCTTTTCCGCCAGGCGCGCGGCCACCGCGCGGTTCCGGGCCTGGTTGCGGCCTACGATCTGCACGTCAAACGGCGCCGGCAGGCCGAAGTTGATGGTCTGGCTTACGATGTCGGCGGGCAGGAAGTAAAAGAGCACGCCCGGGAACTCGGCGTTGAGCCGCTGCCGCAACCGCCGCACATAATCCGCCGTCGGTTGGTGACCAGGGCGAAGTTCCACGAGAATGTCCGCGTCGCCCGTGCCAATGACGCCGCTGTCGCTGTAACTGAGGTTGATGCTGGAATTGGGCATGCCGATGTTGTCGAGCAACCCGGCGAACTCGGCGGCGGGGATTTCGCGGCGGACGGCCTCTTCGATCTGGTCCACCAGTTTGGCCGTCTCCTCGATGCGCAGGCCGCTGCGGGCGCGCGCGTGCAGGCGAAACCGCCCGGCGTCCACCGACGGGAAAAAGTCCTGGCCCAGTTGCGGAATCAGCAGGCAGGTGCCGCCGCAGAAAGCCAGGAAGAGCACGGCCAAGACCGCGCGGTGATGGAGCACCACCCCCAGCAGCTCGCGGTAGCCCTGGCGAAAACGGTCGAAGGCGTCCTCAAACGCGTTCTGCAGCCGGACCAGCGGGCGGAACACCGGCGCCACATGCGCGGCATCCGTCAGGTGGTGGTAGTCCACGTTCCGGTAAAGCCACATGACCAGCGTCGGCACCAGCGTCCGCGACAACACGTAGCTCGCCAGCATGGCGAACACGACGGCCTCGGCCAGCGGCACAAACAGGTAGCGCGCCACGCCGGTGAGAAAGAACATCGGCACAAAGACGATGCAGATGCAGAGCGTCGAGACAAACGCCGGCAGCGCGATTTCCGCCGCCCCATCCATGATCGCGTCATACAGCGGTTTGCCCGACGCCATGTGCCGGTGGATGTTCTCGATGGCCACCGTGGCATCGTCCACCAGGATCCCGACGGCCAGCGCCAGCCCGCCCAGCGTCATCAGGTTGATCGTCTCGCCCAGCGCGCTGAGGATCGCCAGCGAGGTCAGCACCGAGAGCGGGATCGAGAGGGCGATGATGAACGTGCTCCGCCACGACCCGAGGAACAGCAGGATCATCACCGCGGTCAGCGCGGCGGCGATGACGCCTTCGCGGCCCACGTCGCGGATGGCGGCCCGGACAAACAGCGACTGGTCGGCGAATTCCTTGACCACGAGGTCTTGGGCCGCGGTGGTCGTTTTGAGGATGCGCAGCAGGGCCACCTTGACGCCGTCCACCACCTGGAGCGTCGAGGCGGCGCCATTCTTGAAGATACTGAGCAGCGTGCTGCGGACGCCGTCTTGCCGGACGATGTTCTGTTGCGGCGAATAGCCGTCGCGCACCTGGGCCACCTCGCGAAGGCGGATGACGGCGCCGTTGACGGTCTTGATCGGCAGGTCGTTCAGGTGGTCGAGCAACCGCGGGCTGGTATCCAGTTCGATGTCGTATTCGAGGGAACCGATTTTCGCGGTACCGCTGGGATAGACGAAGTTCTGGGCGCTGAAGGCCGCGAGGACTTCGCTCGGGGTGAGGTTTTTGGCCTTGAGCGCGGCGAGGTCAAGGTCCACCGCCACCAGTCGCTGTTTGCCGCCGTAAGGATAAGTGATGGACGAGCCGCGGACGCTGACGAGGCCGACGCGGATCTGGTTTACGGTCACATCGAAAACCTCCTGTTCGGACATCTTCTGGCTGCTGATGCCGTATTGGAGGATGGGCACGGTGGAGGCGTTGTAGCGGATGATGAGCGGCGGGGTGGTGCCGGGCGGCAGCGAGCGCAACATGGTCTGGCAGATCGCCGTCACCTGGGCCACCCCGGCGTCCACCGAGGCGCCCGGCTGCAGGAAAACTTTGATGATGCCGACGCCGTTGAAGGAGCTGGATTCGAGGTGCTCGATGTCGTTGACCGTCGTGGTCAACGGGCGTTCGCAGTTATAGACGATGCGCTGTTCGACCTCCTGGGCGCTCAGGCCGGCGTATTGCCAGATGATGCTGACGACCGGGATGTTGATGGCGGGGAAAATGTCGGTCGGCGTGCGCAGCAGCACGAAGGGCGTGAGCAACAACAGCACGATGGCCCCCACGACGAACGTGTAGGGCCGGCGCAACGCAAGACGAACAATCCACATGGCGGACCTGAGCCGCCGGCGCCCGCGCCCGCGGATTCCCCTCGTCCCTCCGCGAAGGCGGAGGGACGAGCGGGAAATTCCCGCGGCCGGACGCGGCCGGACGACGCGGCCGGAACAATGCCCGATCCGGCCGCGGTTGCCCAATACCCGTTTGCTTGCGGATTGATAGCCGGCTACTATCAATTCATGGAACTGCGGCACCTGCGTTATTTCACCGCCCTCGCCGAAACCCTCAGCTTCCGCCAGGCGGCGGCGAACCTGCGCCTGGCGCAGCCCTCGCTGAGCGCCCAGATCAAAGCGCTGGAAGACGAACTTGGCGTGCGCCTGTTCGACCGCACGACCCGCACAGTCAGCCTCACCCACGCCGGACGCATTTTCCTGGCCGAGGCCCGCGCGGTGCTCGCCGCCGCCGTCCAGGCGGAACACCGCGCCCGGAAGGCGGAACACGGGCTGGTGGGCCATTTGCGCCTGGGGCTGATCGCGCCGGCCGCCAATGCGTGGCTGGCGGGGATCCTCCGCCGGTTCCGCCAGCAGTTTCCCGGCGTGCAGTTGTCACTGTTCGACCTGACCAGCTCGGAACAGCTCGACCGCCTGCGAGCCCGGGAGCTGGACGCCGGGCTGCTGCGCCCGCCGGTCGGATTCCCCGAGCTGGACTATCAGTTTGTGAACGAAGCGGCCCAGGTGCTGGCCGTCCCTGCCGGCCACCGGCTGGCCGCCAAGCGCCGGATCGAGTGGCGGGACTTCGACGGCGAGGCCCTCGTGATGGTGCAGTCCAGCAAACAGCACGGCTACTACGACAGCTTCCTCGCCGCCTGCGCCACCGCGGGCGCCAAACCCCACCCGGCCCAATACGCCAACGACATCCAGACCAAACTGTGGCTCATCTCCGCCGGCTTCGGCATTGCCCCGACCACCGCGACCCTGGCGCGCATCAAACGTCCGGGTTTGGTTTTTCGGAAGCTGCCGCCGGGCCTGCCCCCGGTGCAGACCATCCTGGCCTGGCAGAAAAACGACACCTCCCCGGTGCTGGCCAATTTTCGCCGCTGTTTTGGTCCGCCCCTCAAGACCGGCGCACCGGAGCGAGGTTAACCGCTGACGTTCATCCAGGCCAGGACCTGCCGTGCAGCCGCAGCGGGCGCCGTGCCGAGGACATTGTGGTCCGCGCCGACGCACAGCCGCCAGCCGCGCAGCGCACCGCAATGCCGGCGCAACCACCCGCGCACCCACGGCCAGGGTACAACCGGGTCCATCAACCCCGTGAGCGCAAACACAGGCACGCTGGCGGTGCGGGCGACCGGCCGCAGGTCCGCCTCCGCAATCAGCCCCAGCCGGTGGGCCATCGCCTGCCGGTCCAGCTCGGTTCGTCGCGCGACGAATTCGCCCACCTCGGCGAGCGTTTCCGGCGCGTGCCGGTGACGGAACCGGGCAAAGCGCGCATAGAACCGGAGGAAACGGTGGACGCTCCGGCTCGAAACGCAGTCGAGTCCGTGGCGCGCCCGACGCACTGCCGCCGGCCACGGATGACGCACGAAGCCCCCCGCGAGGATGAGTCCTTCGATCCGCAGCCGGCGATCCGGTTTGGCCAGCAGCAGCCAGGCCACCTGCGAGCCAAACGACTCGGCGAGCACCCAGCCGCCGATGATGCCTTCCTGCGCCAGCGCCGCGTCCACCGCGTCCGCGTAATCCGCCAGCGACCACGTCAGCGTGCGCGGATAAGTCATTTCGACAAACCGCACCCGGCCCGCCACCGCCGCGCGAAAGCTGGCAATGAGCGTCCAGTCGCCATGGACGCCCGGCAGGTAAATCAGCGTCGGCAACCCGGCGGCGCCATGCACGCGCAGTTGCAGTTCTTCCAGCATCACGTCAGCCGGACCAAGGTCCGTGCGCCGGCAGGGTGACGGGAACGGTTTCGTTGGCGGCCAGGAAATGCAGCCAGGCCCGGGTGACCGGCCGGCGGAAGATGCGCGCCAGGGCCAGGGCGTAGAGCGCGAGCTGCGGGCGGTAGGCGGCGATTTTGTCGTCGCGGGTCGCCGGGGTGATCGCATCCGTTTTGAAATCCAGCAACCAGATTTCCTCCGGTCGGACGACGGCGAGATCGGCCACGCCCTGGACGACCACGAATTCATCCGCGTCCAGGCCGGGCGTCACCGGCAGATCGAGGGCGGCGAGGTCCGCCGGCGAAAGGCGCGCCGTGAACGGCAGCTCGCGCTGGACGAGCGGCGCGTGGCCGCGGATCAGCCCGCCCGTTTCGCCGCGCCAGAAGGCCGCGAGCGCGTCGAGGTCCAGCGCCGCCGATTCCTCCGGCGAAAGCTGCCCGGCCGCCCGCAGGCGCGCCGACTCGGCCGCGAGTTCAGCGCGACTGGCGACTTGGTCGAGCCGGACAAGCTGGAGAAAACGGTGGTGGGCCGTGCCGCGTTCGGCGGCGGACAGGACGCCGCCCGGACCCGCTCGCGGTTCCGCCGGGCGGAACCATGAGCGGGTCTCCTCCCCGTCTTCCTTGGCGCTGCGCCCGCGCAGGGCGGAGACGGAGGTCTTGGCCGGTTCGCGCGTGGCGGCGCTCGGCGGATAGGTCCACGTGAGGCAGGGAAGGCGCGGAACGGGTTCGCCCGCGATGGCCGGTTCGTTGTGGGGCGCGCTCGTCGGGTCGCTGGCGGCGCTGGCGGGAGCCTCTTCCGCTTCATAGACCCGCCAGGCCAGCATTCCGTTGAATCCGTGCCTGCACTCGGACCAGTCCGCCGCGCCCGTCAGCGCGGGCAGGAGCGGTCCCAGCCAGTCGAGCGCGCACGGGGCGCCGGCGATGTCACGTGCGGTGGGGCGGGGCGCGGCAGCCGACCAGCTTCCCGCCAGGCGCGAAGGTGCCGTGGTGCCCACGAGGATGAGCTTGTCGCTGGCCCGGGTCGCGGCGACATAGAGCAGGCGCAACTCCTCGCCCCGCACTTCGCGGCTTTGCCGGCGACGGGCCAGCCAGTATGGCAGGCTCGGATACTTCCCCGGGCGCGCGGGGGGTTGCACCTGCGGACAGAGTCCAAGCTCCTCGTCGAGGATTAGCGCGCTCCGCAGTTCATCGAGGTTGAACGTCTTCCCCAGGTCGGCGACAACCACCACCGGGAATTCGAGCCCCTTGCTCTTGTGGACGCTCATCAGCCGCACGGCGTCGGTCGTTTCGAGCGCGGGCGGCTCGGGATCGAACTCCGCCTCCTGTTGGGCGGCCACCAGACGGAGAAAGCGGAAGAGCCCCTGGTGCTGGAGGGTGTCAAACTGGCGGGTCAGGGTGAGAAAGCGCCGGACGTTCGCGCGTCGTTCGGTGCCGCGATCCTGGGCCAGCAACCAGTCCTCGTAATGGGTTTCGTCCAGCACGGCCTCCAGGCAGTCGGAGAGCGCGGCCCGCCGGGCGCGTTCGCGCCAGCGGTGGTAGCGCGGGAGCCAGGCGACCGCTTTGCGCCGCGCCGATTCCGTGGCGGCGGCGACGGCGTCTTCGGACCCGGTGGTGGCCGGCGGGGCGGATTGCGCCAGGCGTTGCAGGGCGGTCCAGAACGGGGCGTGGCGCTCCGCCAGCCGCACCGACGCCAGTTCCTCGAGGGTGAATCCGGCCAGCGGCGACCGGAGCACGCCCAACAGCGGCAGGTCCTGCAGGGGATTGTCCAGCAACTGCAGGAGATTCATCAGGTCCGCCACTTCCGGCGTGTCGAAGAGCCCGCGGCGTTGCGCGACCAGTGGAATGCCCAGCCCGGCGAATACTTTTGCAAAGGTGTCCACCTTGCCCCCCGGCGACCGCAGCAGCACCACCATGTCACTCCAGGTGACCGGCCGGTGGGATTTGGCGGTTTCATCCCAGACGGGAAATCTCCGGTTTTTCAATTCCCGCAACCGCTCCGCGACCAGCGTTGCCTCCTTGCCGGCGTTCGTCAGGTCCTCCCAAGCTGGCGTTCCCGTTTCGTTCGCCCCGCCGGTTTCGCGCGAGCGACTCAGGCGCAGGTGCATCTCCACCGGCGCGGTGAGCGCATCCGTAACCGGCCTCGCTGCGGAAGGCCACTGGCGGTTCGTGTCGCCGGCCACCAACCGGGCGTCGGCGTCGTAGTCCACGCCGCCGACCTCGCGACGCATGACCACGGCGAAGACTGCGTTGACGAATTCGAGAATCGCCGGGTGGCTGCGGAAATTGTCGCACAGCGGAATCGCCTGACCCGCGACCGACGGCTTCTTCCATTGCCCGGCGTAGCCCTGGAAGATGCGCGGGTCCGCCAGGCGGAAGCGATAGATGCTCTGCTTCACGTCGCCGACGAGGAAGCGGTTGGCGGCCGGGCCGGCGCGGCTCAGCGCGCGGATGATGCGGTCCTGCGCCGCGTTGATGTCCTGGTATTCGTCCACGAAAACACAGCGCAGCCGCTCACGCCAATGGCCGGCGGTGGCGGTGGGTTGGTTTTGCGCGGAGTTCCACAGCACGCGCAGCGCGAATTGTTCGAGGTCGTGAAAATCCACCGCCCCGAGGTCGCGTTTGGCCCGCGCGAACTCGCGCCCGAATTCGCGGACCAGCCCGAGCAAGGCCTGCAAATGCGGGCGGACCCAATCCCAGTCCTCGACCAGCGGATCGGCGCCGTCGGCGGAAAGCTCGGCGAGCGAACCCAGAAAGGCGGCCTCCTCGAAGAACCCCTCGTTGGGCTCGCGGAATTTTCCCTTGGTTCCATGCGGCCAGTTGGCGTCCACGTCCACGGCGGCGATTTCCGCGCAGGCGGTGGCGACGGCGGCGCGGTTGGGCGACGCGCCGGCGCGTTCCAGGGCGCGGACGCAGCGGCGCAGGTTGTCGTGGTCGTAGGACCGCAACACCGGCAGCCACTCGTCCCGCACCGTCTCGAACCCCGCCAACAACCACGGTTCCCAACGCGACGGTTGCGCGCTGGCGCACTCCGTTTCCCAGGTGTCGAACCACGTTTCCGGATCGGGCAGGGTCTGGGTGTAATCGTGCAGGCGGCGCACGAGGCGGCGGATCGGTTCGTCGCCCCCGTTCCCATAAACGAGGATGAGCTGCCGCACCGCTTCGTCCGCGGGCTCCGGTCCGGTCCAATGGCGTCGCAGTCCGATTTCCAGACATTCCCGTGCGAGTACGGTGGCGCGGCTGTCGTCCAAGACGGTCAGTTGCGGATCGAGGCCGAGTTCGTGGAAATGCTCCCGGAGGAGCTGGAGACAGAAACCGTGGAGCGTGCCGATGCGGGCGGTGTCCACCAGCGCGAACTGCTCGGCGATGTCAGCGCGGTCGGGCCGGCGGCGGGCTTCGAGGTCCAGCCGTTCCCGCAACCGGCGTTTCATCTCAGCCGCGGCCGCCTCGGTGAACGTGACCATCAGGATGTCGTCGAGCGAAACCGGATCGGCACGGTCGAGCACGCGGGCGACGCAGCGTTCGACGAGCGTGCGGGTCTTGCCGGTGCCGGCGCCGGCGACCACGAGCACGTTGCCGGGCGCGGCGATGGCGCGAAGCTGGGCGGCGGTGAACTCAGCCACGGCGGCAGCCTACCGGGCTCTGGCCGGCGGCGCCAGCGCAACCAGCAGGTGGGGTAATGTTCTAATTTGACTTGCCGGTGGGGCGTCCTCGCGCGCCATGTCGGCGAGCTCACGTCGAGCCGGCTCGTCAGCGTCAGAGCCTCCACCAAATCAGGACACTGCCCGGGTGGCGGCTTACTTGACCTTGCTGGTGGTGTGCTCCCAGAGCCAGACAATGTCCTTGTTGTTTCCCTGGTTGCCCGGCGGCGAGTAGGTCTGGTGCGTGATGGGCGGCTTGGTGCGGCCATCCTGCCACTTGTGAATCTCCGAGTGGCCGTCGGGGAAGGCGAAACCGCAGGCGCCATTGTGGTAGCTGGCCGGGCAGTCGGGCAGCGTGGTGGACGCCGGGTTGGGATAGCCCAGCATGTCCACGCAGAAGAAGCCGTCATTGATGCTGTCCGGGTGTTCATCCACCAGCAACCAGGTGCTGGCCGGACCGGGGTTCACGACATCGGACAGCTTGAAATACGCCCGGAAGGTCTGGTCCCCAAACCAGGTGAGGCTCCAGTTGCCTTCGTTCATTCCGAACCACGCATCCATGGACATGCTGCGTGTGCGCTGAGTGCTTTGCCCTTTGTTCGGGCCGCTCGTCGGCGTCACGCGGATGGGATCGGCGGGGCAGCGCCAGATGGGCAGGGAGTTGCCGGTGTAGGGCCAGATCGCACCTTTCATCAGGGTGTTGGTGGCATTCCAGTTGTCGGTGTTCCCGTTGTTGTAATCGAGGATCCCATGGGTCCAGCCCGCTGGATAATTGATGCTCGCCGTATTTTCGGCGTAGGCGAACGGCACCGTGTCCCGGTTGTCGCCCACATACATGTTCCAGGCGAGCATGAGCTGCTTGGTGTTGTTCATGCACATGATCCCCTGGGCCTTGGCCTTGGCCTTGGCCAGGGCGGGGAGCAACAAGCCGGCGAGGATCGCGATGATCGCGATGACCACCAGCAGTTCAATGAGGGTGAAACCGCGGCGCGAGCCCACGGCCGGTGCGGATCGAAGAAAGGGCTTCATGGCTGTCAATAGTCCATTCCGAATCTGTCGGACGTGCTGGCAACTTACACGGTTATCCCCACTCCGCCAAGCAGATAGTCCTGCCGGGGGCGATTCCGCTAGCTAGCCAGCATGGCCTCGTCCCGACCGATCCGACCCCAACGGGGCCGGCGCAAGTCGCGCGCGGCTCACAAGGCTCGGGCGGGATAACCTAGCCGGAACTTGCCCGAGGACTCTGGCATCAGCGTGTCGGTGGCTTCCAATGCCACCGCCCCAGCGGCACCGAAGTGCCCAGCCAGACGTTCGCGGAGCCGCCGCAGTTCGACCGGCGCCGGACCGGCGCCTTCCGGCACGAAGCGCAGCGACCAGATTCCGCCAGCCCGCTGGCGCAGTTGGTAGTGCGCCATGCCGGTTACCTCGGTGAAACACCCGTCCACGTCGTGCGTGGTCACGCGCCGGCCGTCGGGGGTCGTGAACGCGTCCAGCACGCGGCCATGCACGACGAACTCCGGCGACTCCGCCGGGCCGCAACGCTCGACCAGGTCGCCGATGCGGTAGCGCAGGAGCGGCATGAACTCGTTGGTGAGGGTGGTGACGATCAACTCCCCCACGCCGCGCGGGTCCGGATCGAGCAGGTCCAGCAGGGCCGTGCCCTGGCTGGGCCGCATCGTGCCGGGCTTGTCCTCCATCAGCAGGTGGCCGGTTTCGGTGGCCCCGTAGAGGTTGAGCACCGGCACGCCAAACACGCGTTCGAGCACGCGGCGATGAACGATGCTGACGAATTCGTAGCTGGCAAGGACGAACCGCAGCGACGGAAACCGGAGGCCGTGTTTTTCGCAGTGCAGCGCGAAACGCACACCGTAAACCGGGTCCACGTCGAGGAACTGCGGCGCCCAATCCACGGTTTCGGCTGCCATGCGCGCCAGGTCCGCGTCGCTCCACAGAAACGGGTGGCGCGAAAGGTTCACGAACAGCGCCTGGCCGACGACGCGGTCGGCCGCCGAAGGCCGGCCCTGGTAGCGGATGTCGCCGTTGCAGGCGGGGGAAACGATCGTCACCCGGCGCGCGGCCGGGAATTCGTCGAGCACCGCGGCGACGCGTCCGTTGAGCCGCAGCGCGCGCGCCTCCTGTTCGGCCCACCAGCCGCGCGGCAGGAGCAGCGGCGTGCGCTCCTCGGACGTGCCGGAGGTGTGCTCGAGTTCCACCGTGTCGGCGGCGAGCAGCGTCTCGAGCTCGACCCCGGCCGGGAGGAAATTGCGGGGAAAGTGCCGCCGGATGTCGTGCTTCGTGATGAGCGGAAGATCACGCAGGGCTTGCAACGCCGTGGACGGGCTGCCGTTGGGCGCGGCGGCGGCCCGCCGGTAAAGCGGGATATCCCGCAGCCAGCGCTGCAAGCGCGCCTCCAACGGCGCCGCTGGAGCGCGGGAGGATTCGAGTGTGACCGACATGATCTGGCGCGGTCGCTGCCGCGCGAGGTTGAGAATAGCACGGCGGCATGATCGGGGAAAGTCCCGCCGCGATGCGCGGCAGGACAAGCTGAGGACACGACGCAACGTGCCCCCGCCGGATTTGGTTTAGGGTGGGTCGCGGGTCGCTGGGCCGCGACTACGACCAGAGGCCGCACACGACAACCGCCCGCCCGGTGGTCGGGCAGCCACCCGGGCAGGTGGATCGGCCAGGCCGGGAGGGACGTGCTGCGCCGCGTCCCCATCTTCCTGTCGGTCACGACGAAATTCATCGGCGAGCCCGCGTCGCGTGGTCAACGACCCGCGCCTCGTGTCAAGATGGGGACACGCAGCAGTGCGTCCCCACCGGATTTGACCTGTGGCGGCGGCGCACCTTTGCGGCCCATCAACGATCAACTATGAACCATCAACCAATGGCCCCCCAACCCGCACGCCGCTTTGCCCGCGCCAGAAATCGGGATGAGATTACGGTCCGGGCGTGACCGAGACCGCCAGCACGCCGTAGTCGCCGAGCGGCACCCACAGACCCGCGACGAGGGAGCCGTCGGCGGAAGTCACATCGCCCCAGACGCACGCCGTCGGCGTGGTGCTGCCGACGGGCTTGAGAGCGGCGGGATCGGTGGCGTCGAACACGTCAATGGTCGAGCCGAGTTGCAGGGCGAGCAGGTTGCCGAAGGCGGTCAGGCTGTTGGCCCACGATTCGAGCGGTTGCGTCGCGAGCCGCACGAACGCGCCGGCGTCCGTGAGGTTCCAGGTCTCGAGCCGGTTGGTGTTGGCCGCGCTGTCGTAGTTGGCGAGGAGCAGTTTGTCTTGCAGCACCAGCATCGGCGGAGAGATGTAGTCCAGTTTCAACGAGGCGACCAGCGAGGCGGACACGCCGTCATAAGCCGAGGCGTCGAGGCGTGCAATCCCGTCCGAATTGCCCTGGTCATCCCAGTGCAGGCCGGTGGTGTAGATCAGCGCGCCGCCGCGCCCCAGGCCGCCCAGGCTGCCAGGGATGTTCACCGGCTGCCGGACGGTAGGCGTGGTCAGATCGGTGAAATCCACGACATCGAGATAGAACTTCGTCACCCACGTGCCGTATTGCGGAATGTTGTTGGTCACTGTGCCATCGGCGTTCGTGATCAGCACCGGCGGGGGCGGGGTTTGACCCGGCAGGAGCACACCTGGTCGAAACTCCGAAGCCTGATGGCTGAGATAGACCAGGTTGCCGGCGGCGAAGGCGCCGGTGTAAGCCCACCATTGCTCGTTGGTGGCGAGGTTTACGGCGGCCGTGAACCGGGGGGCCGTGCCGTCGGTGACGTCGCAGGCGAACAACTGTCCGCTGCCACCGCTGTTCCACCAAGGCCACCAGTAACCGCCACCGATCGGACTGACAATGCCGCCCGCTGGCGAGGCCATGAGCATGGGGATTGGTCCCCATCCCCCGCCACTGCCGGCCCAGACGAGGCGGTTGGTAGCCAGCCAAAACGGTTGGAACCGGGGATTCCAGCCAACGGTGTCGGTCGCGGTCCAGGCCTGGCCGATCAGGTTCAGCGCCGGCAACGCGGCGAGGTCGAACACGGAAAGCAGCACCGTGTTGGTCGGCGCGGCCGGTGCATTGGTGCCATTGTCGGCCGGAAGAATCCAGCCGGCGTTGTCGGTGGCGGCCTGCAGGAGATAGAGGTTGCCGTTGCGTAGAGTCGCGCCCACGACGGCCAGGCCGTTGGTGAGGTCAAGGCGGGTCAGGAGCAACTCCGGCGCGTTGGTGCTGACGACGCGGAGGGCGGGATTGGGCGTGGCGCCCCAGGTCATGGCATCGGCGATCTCGATCAGATAGCCGCCGGCCAGCAGCACCTGGTTGGCCGGCCAGGACAGTTCGGTGTCAGCGGTGACCGCCGGGTGATCGCGATCGGCCGCGCTAACGACGAGCAGGTCGGTGCCCGAAACGGAGACGATCCGGTTGTCGAGGAGCGCCACGCGGCGCGCCGGCATCACATGATCAATCACACCGCGCGCGGTGAGTGCGTTGGTGCCGAGGTCAAGGAGCTGGACGGCGGCGGCGTAGCCGTTCGAGGACCAGCCTTGATAAGGCACCAGAATCAACCCGGCATCGGGAAGGACCGCGAAGGCCTTGTCGTCGTAGGTCGCCTCGCTCCAAGAGTAATTGTCGCCCAGCGGGATTTGTGACAACAACGTGGGCTGGGCGGAGTCGTGCACGTCGAAAAGCGACACCCCCATGCGCCAGCCGTTGGTGCCGACGTAGCCCAGCGTGACCAGGCGGTCGCCGAGCGGTTGGATGAAGGAGGAATACCCCGGGACGTGGACGGAACCGGAGATGCGCGGGTTCTTGGGATCGCTCAGGTCAACAACCCAGAGCGGATCAATCCAGATCGTCGTGGTGACATAGGCGCGTTGGCCGTCGAAGCGCGCGGCGGTCAGCGTTTCGCCCTCCGCAAAATCCAGCTCGCCCACCGCCTGCGGCGCGGCCGGGTTCGACAGGGAAACGGTTTCCAGCACGCTCCGGTTCGCCCCGCCGGCATACCAGCCCCAAACCGAGGAGATGACGGTCAGCAGGTCACCCTCGAAGTTTAACTCGTACTTGTCGCTGACGTACCCGGCGGCCGTGAATGAGCCACGCGCCTGCATCGTCCCGTCGGGGGCGGAGATGTCCACGATCTGGACGTCCGACTGCCACCAGGCCTGCAAGTCCTGGGTGACGGCAAACAGGAACTGGTCCGTCGCCACGATCACGTTGTCCCAGCCGGCATACCAAAGCGAACTGCGGGCAACCGGTGCTGCGGGGTTCGACAAATCGAACGAGCTGATGGCGGTTCCCCACTCCCAGGCGCCGCTGGGATCGTTGGTGTCGCCCTTGCCCGGCACGGGGAGGTACGCACTCGACGCGACATAGAGCGCCGAGCCGACCAGCCGGCTTTCCTGCGTGTAACCGGGAAGCGAAATGGAGGCGACGATCCGGGGCGCGCCGCTCACGTCCACGACCAGCGCCTGGTTTGTGCTGCCGCAGCCATTGTTGACCAGCAACAGCGCGTGCTGGTCGTCCACCAAATACATTTGTTCGCCGGCAGCCGGCAGATCGAGCGTGCCGCGGATCACCGGTGCGTCGGGTTGGGACATGTCAATCACCTGCAACCCGCGGTACTGATTGAAGAAATAGACCGTGTGCCCGCGAACAACCCAGATGTCCGGCTCAACCACCGTTCGGCTCGTGCTGTCGGTGGGCGCGCCGCCGTTGAGGGTGACGGCACCGGGCACGGCGGCATTCAGGCTGTTGGTTGGGTTGGAGCTGGACATCTGACCGGCGAAGTTTGTCTGCCCCTTGAAAAATGCCGCTGGCAGCGGGGTTGCTGTGTCGCCGCGAACGCGCAACACTTCCAACTGCTCCGACCGGGCGAGCTGGAAGGTGGTCACGCACGGGCCAGTGACCAGTTGCACCGCCCGGGGCACCCACGCCCCGGCGCCCAGCCGCGTGCGGGACTCAAGCGCCACCTGGCTCAAGCCGGCCGGAACGTTCACGGTGACGGTCACATTGGTGGGACCGGCCTGGATGGCGGTAATGGTGGGACGGCTGTCAGCCGGGGTGTCTCCGGCCCAAGCAGCGGTCGCCCACCCGGTCAAACCGATGACCGACGCCAGCGCAACGGCAATGTGGCCTTTCATAAAACCAGTTTCTGTGTTCGATCCTCTGCTTGGATTGACTTGTTATGCAGTTTAGCTTCCAGCAGGGCAAATTCAAGAAACGTTTGGGTGGTGTCCCAATTTGAATGGACCGCGGCTGTGTCGGAGACCAGCCGCAGCGTTTTCGGCCTGCTGCGGCTGACGCTTCGCGCACAGCCACGCTCCTGGAAACAGCAAATTGGGACACTGCCGACGTTTGGCCGCCACTTTCGGCGTGCTTTCGGGCACGGCGTTCCTTTATCGTCGCGCCGCTCTTATGGTGCTTATCAAGCCCTTTGCTGCGCTGCGCCCCGTGCCGGCGCTGGCCCCGCTGGTCTGCGAACTGCCCTACGACGTGATGTCCACGGCGGAGGCCCGGCAGATCGCCGCCGCCAACCCGCTGAGCTTCCTCCACGTCAGCAAACCGGAGATTGATCTGTCGGCGGACACCGACCCATACACTCCGGTGGTGTACGCCAGGGGCCGGGAGAACTTCGCGCGGTTCATCGCCGACGGCGTGTTGCGACCGGACCCGGCGCCGGCGTTTTACCTCTACCGGCAGGTGATGGGGATGCACGCGCAACTCGGCCTGGTCGCGACCGCGAGCTGCGAGGCCTATCTCCGCGGCGACATCCGCAAACACGAACTGACGCGGCCGGACAAGGAGGACGATCGCGTGCGGCACATCGAGGCGCTCAACGCCCAGACCGGGCCGGCGTTCCTGGTTTACCGGGCGGCACCGGCGCTGGATGCATTTCTGGCGACCCTCGCCACCGCGGCGCCCGACACGGATTTCACCGCGACCGACGGGGTGCGGCACACTGCCTGGGCGGTGCGGGAGGCGGAGGCGATCCGGCGGATCGAAAAGGAATTCGCCGCCCTGACGCGCCTTTACATCGCCGACGGGCATCACCGCAGCGCGGCGGCAGCCCGGGTGTTTAAGGCGCGGCCCGGCGCCGGTGAAAGCCCCTTTTTCCTGGCGGTGATTTTTCCGCACATCCAGATGCAGATCCTGCCGTATCACCGGGCGTTGAAAGACTTGAACGGCCTGAGTCCGGCGCAACTGCTCGACCGCCTCCAACTTGTCTTCACCATCGAACCCGCGGTCTCGGCGGTGCCGGCCCGGAAGGGTGAGCTGGGACTATACCTGGCTGGCGAGTGGCGGCGGCTGGCGTTCCGGCCGGAGGCGCGGGCCGGAACGGCGGGAATCGAAACCCTGGACGTGGCCTTGCTGCAACGCCTCGTGCTTGAACCGGTTTTCGGAATCGCCAATCCCCGCACGGACAAGCGGATTGATTTCGTGGGCGGAATTCGCGGTCCCGGCGAACTCGAACGGCTGGTCAACGGCGGCGCGGCGGCCTGCGCCTTCGCCCTGTTTCCGACGAGCATCGAGGATCTGATGGAGATCGCCGACCAAGGTGGCATCATGCCGCCGAAGAGCACCTGGTTTGAGCCCAAGCTCCGCGACGCCATGTTTTGCCACCTGCTCTGAGGCGCAGGCCGCGCTGGCGGCCGGCGGCGCTCAGAACCAGTGCTTCTGGCTGTCCACGTAGGTGCGGACGAACTCCTCGTCGGACTTCGTGAGGTAGATGATGCCCTCGATGATCCCGATCAGTCCCATCACCGCGGCCCCGATCCCGCATGTGAGTACGCTGACCAGCAGCATGATCAGAGCCGGCGTGGTGTAGCCGAGGATGAATTTATGGATGCCGAGCGAACCGAGCAGGATGCCGCAGATGCCGGCGGCGATCTTGTTGCTGGCCCTGGCCTGGGCCGCCCCCGCGGGTTGTGCCAGGCCGACGCCGCAGCCCACACAGACCGCCGCATTGGCGACGGTGGGTTTGCCGCAATTCTGGCAGAACCCGACGCCGTTGTGCGGGTTCACGCCGCATTTCGTGCAGGCAATGGCCTTGTCATCCAGTTGGGTACCGCAGTTTCGACAAAACATGGTGCGCCTTTGATTCGAGTTTGTAGCTACGCCCGTTAATCTGCCAGACAAGCGCCGCCGGGGCGAGGACTATATGATCGCGCCCGTCGGCGCGGCGGAGCCGCTGGCCGGTGGCCGCCCGACCGGCTGGGCGGCGGGGAACCCGTCACGGCCTGTCTGCGCCTGTCTGCGGCCGCACAGGCAGGCCCAGCGGTCCGCGACCCACCAACGGACTCGTCACCGCCTCCCCGACGGCGCGCGCGGGTTACGGTCGCGCTTGCTTTCGGGCTGGAATTCGCCGGCAAAGGTGTATGTTTGCTCGCAACAATATGACTGGCCCTGTCAAAACCAACGAAGCCAACGCCACCATGGCGGTGTTCCTGGATCTCGAAAACATCGCCCTCGGCGCCCAGGACGCCCATTACCCGCCCGTCAGCATCCAGAAGGTGCTCGAACGGCTC
The DNA here is from genome assembly GCA_050012855.1 of Verrucomicrobiota bacterium. Classification (GTDB taxonomy): domain Bacteria; phylum Verrucomicrobiota; class Verrucomicrobiia; order Limisphaerales; family J093; genus JAJXZJ01. Next base: position 30,548 of record JBEKGJ010000054.1, read on the forward strand.
CTGCTCAAGGGCCAGATCGTCGTCAAGAAGGCCTATTGCGACTTCGAGCGCTACAAAAGCTTCAAACGCGACCTCCACGAGTCGGCCTTCGAACTGATCGAGATCCCGCACGTCCGCCAGTCCGGCAAAAATTCGGCCGACATCCGCATGGTCGTGGACGCCCTCGACCTCTGCTACACCAAGGGCCACGTGGACACGTTCGTCATCATCAGCGGCGATTCGGATTTCTCGCCCCTGGTGAGCAAGCTGCGCGAAAACGCGAAAACGGTCATCGGCGTCGGCGTCAAGAACTCCACCTCCGACCTCTTCCTGAACAACTGCGACGATTTCATCTACTACGATGACCTGGTCCGCACTTCGGCCGGCAAATCGCGCCGGCGCGGAAGCACCAGTGCCACCAGTGCCACGAGCGCCACGCCCGCCGCGCCCGCCGCCAAGGAAGGCCAGCCGGACAACAAGGGACCGGACCTGGCCGACGCGCTCGAACTGGTCACCAAGACCTTGGAAGCCATCACCGAGGAGCGCGGTGAGGACGAGAGCATCTGGGGTTCGATGATCAAGCAGGCGATCAAGCGCCGCAACCCCGGCTTCAACGAGCGCGCCTACGGTTTCCGCTCGTTCAACGACCTCCTGTTGTTGGCGCAAGAGCGGGGCCTCCTGAAGCTGCAACCGGACGAAAAATCCGGCGGCTACACCGTGCGCGGGGTGGAATAACCTCCGTGCCCGACGCCCGCGGCCTTGGCCGGCCGCATTTCCGCTTTGCCTCGGCGGCGGGTCCGCCCTTTACTACCCGCCATGAAGATTGTCCTCGCTTATTCGGGCGGCCTCGACACCTCGGTCCTGCTTTCCTGGATCAAGGAAAACTACGCCGCCGAGATGATCGCCTTCTGTGCCGACATCGGCCAGGAGGAGGAACTCAAGGGGCTCGACAAAAAGGCCAAAGGCACCGGCGCATCAAAAATCTACATTGACGATCTCCGCGAGGAGTTCGCCCGTGACTTCATCTTCCCCATGCTCCAGGCCGGGGCGATCTACGAAGGCCAGTATTTCCTCGGCACCAGCATCGCCCGCCCGCTCATCGCCAAGCGCATGATCGAAATCGCCCGCGCGGAAAAGGCCGACGCCATCGCTCACGGCGCCACCGGCAAGGGCAACGACCAGGTCCGCTTCGAGCTCACCGCCGCCGCGCTCGCGCCCGACCTGCCGGTCATCGCCCCGTGGCGCGAGGCGCGCTTCCGCAGCCAGTTCCCCGGCCGCGCCGAGATGATCGCCTACTGTGAGGCGAAAAAGATTCCCGTGCAGGCCAGCGCCAAGAAGCCGTACTCGAGCGACCGCAACCTCCTCCACATCTCCTTCGAGGCCGGCATCCTCGAGGACCCGTGGATGGACGCCTTCGCGCCGGCGAACAAGGACATGTTCAAGCTTTCCGTCGCACCGGAGGACGCGCCCGATAAACCGGAATACGTCACGCTCGATTTCCAGCAGGGCGACTGCGTGGCGGTGAACGGCAAGCAATTGTCGCCGCTCGGCGTGATGGTCGCGCTCAACCGGCTCGGCGGGAAACACGGCGTTGGCCGCGTGGACATGGTGGAGAACCGCTATGTGGGCATGAAATCGCGCGGTGTGTACGAGACGCCCGGCGGCGCGATCCTCCACTTCGCCCACCGGCAGATCGAAAGCCTGACCATGGACCGCGAGGTGATGCACCTGCGCGATTCGCTGGTGCCGCGCTACGCGGAGCTGGTCTATTACGGCTACTGGTTCGCGCCGGAGCGGCTGGCGTTGCAGGCGCTCGTGACCGAGAGCCAGAAGAACGTGACCGGCACCGTCCGCGTGAAGCTTTATAAGGGCAACATCATGGTGGCGGGCCGCAAATCCCCGGTGAGCCTCTACAACCCACACATCGCGACGATGGAGGCGGACCCGACGCAGGCCTACAACCAGGACGACGCCACCGGCTTCATCCGGCTGAACGGGCTGCGGCTCAAAGTGGCGGCGAAAGTGCAGGGGCGAAGGAATAATCCGGCTTGAACCATGGCCGGGGATGGACACAGACTGGCGGGCGATGCTATTCTTCAGCCATGAACGCCGTGGACAAGGTCAAAGCTGCCGCCGCCGCGCTTGACCCGGACGAGCAATTTGAACTGTTCCGCTGGTGGGTCCAGACGGAGGCCTTCCAGCAGCGACAACTCGCCGCGCTGAAACGTGACCTGGCGACCGAAATCGAACAGCTCGAAAGTGGTCGTTATCGCACCTACGACGAGGCCGGAGCGCTGCAACTGGCGGCGAAAGTGGAGAAAAAGTAGGTCAAGTCTGCCCATTTGAAATTACTATTATGCCATCCAAACTCAAATCGATCGAGGTTGATAACTGGAAGTCCCTTAGGAGTCTTCGCCTGGACTTGGAGGACGTCAATGTTCTGATTGGACCCAACGGATCTGGAAAGTCAAACCTCGTCCAGTTCTTCCACATGATGAACATGATGATGAGTGGCAACCTCCAATTGTTCGTGGGGCGAGCAGGTGGAGCGAACTCCCTTCTCCATTACGGGTCGAAGAATGCTCTCTTTATCGACAGCAAGCTGACGTTTGCTGCCGATTCCGGAAGGGACGATTACGCCTTTCGTTTGATTCATGGAGCCCCGGATACATTCGTATTTGCCAGCGAGAACGTTACTTTTCAAGCTAACAACGCCGTGAAACCGTTTTTTAACGAATTTGGAGCGGGTCATAAGGAATCGCTTTTGGAATCGAAATACGATGGCGCGACGCCCGGTAAGCGCCCTATTTTTGGTGTGGTGAGAGGCATGCTGGGTGGAGTTAGATATTTCCAGTTTCATGACACCAGCATGGAGGCTCACATCCGTGGAGTCGCGCGGGAAGATAACAACAGATCTCTTTTTCATAACGGCGGTAATGTTGCCGCTGTGCTGTTACGTCTGAAGAGGGAATTCCCAAACGCATTTTCTGAGGTCGTAAATCGAGTTCGAACTGGGGTTCCGGCTTTCCGAGACTTTGTACTCGAACCAGATCATGGTCAATTGTTGCTTGAGTGGACCGACGCACATCGAGGGCAGAGATTTGGGCCGCATCAACTTTCCGATGGTTCCATACGGCTCATTGCTCTGCAGGCACTTCTCGCGTTGCCACCCCAGATGTCGCCTTCCGTCCTGATTATCGACGAGCCAGAGCTTGGCTTGTTTCCGCGCGCCATAGAAACTCTCGCGGATGCAATTCGTAGCGCGGCCTCGCGCTGTCAAGTCGTACTTGCCACTCAGTCGAATCGACTGGTTCGCTACTTGAATCCGGCATCATTGATTTGTTGCTCGTGGAATGCCGGTGAGTCGACCATTGAACGAGTGAGCCCCAGTGACGAATTCGAATTTATGGACAATTATACACTCGGCGACTACATCGAGAGTGATCGTAGATAGAATGTCCGTGGGTTTCCGTGGCCGTTGCCGGGGCGCCGATTCGGTTGCGCCACCCCGCCGGCATCGCGTAACGTCGCCGAAGTGTGACTGCCAAACCGTCTCTTGACCGGCCGCTGCGCGTCGGGCTCGTCGCCCTCGGCTGCGCCAAGAACCTGGTGGACGCCGAGATCATGCTCGGCGCACTGGTCCGCGACGGCGTCGAGATCACCGCCGATGCCGCCGACGCGGACGTGGTGATCGTCAACACGTGCTCGTTCATTGACTCGGCGCAGGAAGAGAGCGTGGACGCGATCCTCGAATCCGCCGCGCTGCGGGAGGCGCGCCATCGCGGGCAGGGCTTGATCGTGTCCGGTTGCCTGCCGCAACGCTTCCGCGAGGACCTGCCCAAGCTCCTGCCCGAAGTGGACGCCTTTATGGGCATTGACCAGGTGGCGCAGGTGACGGACATCGTCAAACAGGCCCTCG
>JBEKGJ010000055.1:0-33192 GCA_050012855.1 Verrucomicrobiota bacterium
CAAACCAAGGGCCATCGCCAGCAGGCTCACGCTCAAGGGCAGGGGTGAAGTGCGGTAGCGAAAAACCACCGTGTGTTCGCCGGCGGTGAGCGCGACGCCACGCATGAGGTAATTGCAGCGCAGCATTTCGGCCGGGTGGCCGTCCACCGTGACGGACCAGCCCGGATCGAACTTGTCGTTCAGCAGCAGCACGGCAGGGGTCGGCGCGGCGGCCTTGAGCTGGATGGTCTTGGGCGCGTAGCTCACGAAAGCGACCGTGCCGGTGGCGCTTTCCGCGGCCGGGGCCGGACTTAGTTGGGGCGGGCTGGAAACCAAAACGGTTTTGGCGGGATCGAACTCCGGGTTCGCCAAAGTGGCGAGGGTGACGTCGTCGTTCGTGCTGACCTGCCAGCGAGGGAACAGTTTGGCGCGCGGCAAGGCGCCGGTGAACTCGATCAGGGCCAGCGGGCCGTTCGTGGCGGCCTTATCCCATCCTTGGGTGTAGCTGCTGTGAACGCGGAAGCGCCTTTGCACCGGGTCGAACTGGGTGTTGAGCGTGTCGCAGAAGCCGCCGCCGAACCCGAGGAGAAACCGGGTGTTGGTCAGTTGCCACAGGCGGAAGAACGGAGTCAGGTTTTCCCCGTAATAACCCAGCCGGGTCCGGTAGGCGACGTTGTCCAGCGCCGGGCGCGGTTCCTGGGTCACATCGAGAGACTGGATGTCGTAATATCGGAACGAGCGCTGCAGCCAGTAGCCCGCCTGGCCGCAGAGTTGCTGGGTGGGTATGTAGAAAGCCTGCACTGCCGCCTGCAGGTTGGTCGCGCCGTAAGCCCGCTCGAGGAGGAACTGAATTTGGGAGGCCAGTTGTCCGTGGGGCAACGGCAGGGTAGTCACGCGGTGTTCGTAGGCATGGTCGCGCAGGGTTTCCGTCAGCGCGTTGGGAGTGTATTCATCGTTAAAGCTCTCGTAGATGACCCACGGAGCATTGGCCCGCACCAGGTCGGCGGTCAGCAAACAACCCAGGCAGATGCCGCCCCAGCGCGCGCGGTGGCCAGTGAAGGTGCCACTCAGGATCAAGGTAAGCAGCAGGAAGCTTACGCTCAGAAACAGGATGAACCACCCTACCTCGGTCAGGCTGAAGCCGGCGACGGCGGCGGCCGGCGACTGCGGGACCGCCTTGGCCAGGTAGGCTTCGAGATCGCTGCGCGAGGAGGCATAGAGTGCCCAGGCCACCACGCTGGCCGCGAGGACGATCGCGCTCCCGAGGCTCCATTTGCGGTCGAACACCGGGGCTGTGGCCCACCACGTCTTCAGCCGGGCCTTCAAGGAAACCGCCGGACGATAAGGATCGCCGAGGTACGCCCGCGCCAGACCGTCAAGCCCGTAACCGAACAGCATCACCAGGGCGAGGCTGAACGGGTGGATGAACTTGACCGGGTTGCGGATGGTCGAGAAATAGGGCAGGGCGTAAACCAGTTGGTAGAACGGCCCGTGCCGGCCCCAGGCCAGGAACAGGGAGAGGAGCAGGGCGCCCGACCAGAACCAGATGAAGCGACGCGCGACGGGGCCGAAGCGGCTGCGGGCGCCGAGCAGCGATTGCAGCATCGCCCAAAACGCCACAACGACCACGAGGACACCGCCATAGACGCCGGAGCCGGAATGGCGCGTGCCGGGATAGCCGGGCGTTTCCCCCACGCGGCCCCAGTATTGGGTTTCGGGCCGGGTCAGCCAACTGTCGGGCATCCGGTAGCCGAACAGGCCGGGGATGACGATGCGGAGGGTTTCGAGTTTGGGCAGGCTCCATTGCGTCGCTTCGTTCCAGCGTCGCTCCTTGGTGGCCTGGTCCTGCCCCATGCCGGCCACGCCTTTGACCTGGGTGCCGATCAACATGGTCAACGCCTGGAACGCCACGAACCCGGCGACCACCGCCACCAGCGTCACGCGGCCGATGGCGGTCACGAGCCGTCGGGCGGGCGGACCGCCGGGCTGCCACGCGAGGAAGGCGACGAACGCAGCCACATACAGGCTCATGATCGCCCCACAATCGAAGCCTTCGAGCGCCATGCCGGTGGCGCAACCCGCGAGCGCCGCCTTCACCCACGTCCTTCGCGTTGCGGGCGTCACCAGCGCCGCCACGGCCAGGAAAGTCCAGGCGAGGCAGAGGGCGTGTGGGCCGAGGCCCCAGCAGGCGTACGAGAGCGGATCGGTGTTGAGCGCCATCGCCAGCGCCCCCAGCACGCAGGCCACGGGGCGAAAACCGAGCTGGCGGAAGCAAACCCACACCGCCAGTCCCAGGCTCAGCAGGCAGAGCGGCGCGTAGAATTTGGCGAAGCCCAGCGGGCCGAGCACCCACAGCAGGAGGTAGGTCAGGCAGGGAAAGGCGCTGCCCACCGGTCCGCCGGTCCAGTTGAGGTCGAGCCACATGCCGGTGAAGGCCTGGGGGAGCCGGGCGAAGGCGGCGGCGTTGGCGCCGAGCGGGCCGTCGCTGGAGAAGACCAGATTGCCCGATTCGAAACTGCGGGCAAACAAGGCCGCCAGCACTGCCAGGAGCACGAGCAAGGTCAGCAGGAAACTGCGACCACGACCATCGCCGGTGGCGGGGAGAGCAGCGGGAGCGGAATTGGTTTTCATCGGCTGGGCGGAACGGGAGCAGGGGTGGTGGACGTGGCAGGCGCCAGTTTTTCCAGTTCGAAGGAAATGCCGTCGTAGAGGTTGAACAGAAAGTAGCGCAACACGGAGCGGAACGGGATCAGGCACCGCAGCCGTTTGCGGAGATTGTCGCGATCCGCGTAAAGCCTCGCCTCGATCAGCCGGAACCGGAACGGCACGTAGTAGCTGTAGTTCCAGCCGTCGCAGAAATAGTTCATGGTTTGCTCGGTGAAGAAATGCTTGTGCGTGGGATCCTGATAGGCCCAGTCGCTCTTGGCATAGGGGACCAGCAGCCGCAGCCGGCCGCCGGGCCGCAACAGGCGGTGCAACTCGCCCATCACCCCCACCACGTCATCCAGATGCTCCAGCACATTGTCCATCCAGATTTCGTCCGCGCAGCCGGACTCGAACGGATAGGGAAACCGGTTGAGGTCAAAGTAGCGGTCCGCCTTGACCTGCGGCAACACGTCGCAGTTGACGTAGCCGGGCAGGTATTTCTGGCCGCAGCCGAGATTCAGTTTGAGGGTCATCTCGCTTATTCCGATAGCGTTACCGGCCGGCTTACGTGAATCCGGTCGTGCCGAACGCCAACTCCTTTACCCTTTCTGGAGGACAGTTTCAAAGAAATCCTCGTAGCGCCGGGCGAGATCGTCCCAGTCGAAGTGCCGCGAATACGCCTTCGCCGCCCGGCCCAACGCCGCCCGGCGCGGGTCATCGCGCAACAGGTGGAACATCGCGCGGCTCAGGCCGGCCACGTCAAACGGCTTCACCTTCACGCCGCAATCGTCCGGGGTCTCGTGCAGTTCCGGAATGTCGTAGAGCACCACCGGCAGGCCGTAGGCGAAGGCTTCGAGCATCACCAGCGGTGACGCCTCGAAGCGCGAGGGCATCGCCAGAAAAAACGCCTGCCGCAGCAGGTCGTGTTTGCGTGCGCCGCTTACCGGTCCGGCCAGCTCCACCCGGTCGCCCAGTTCCAGGAGCGCGATCCGCCGCCGCACCCAGGCCTCGGCGCCGGGCGCCCCGGCCCCGGCGATCACCAACCGCGCGTCAACATTGCCGACGAGGCCGGCAAAGGCGTCCAGCAGCAGGTCGAGGCCCTTTTGCTCCACGTCCAGGCGCCCAAGGAACAGGATGTGCCGCTCCTCGCGTTCGACGGTCTGCCGGATCAGTTCGCCCGGCACGCCGTTCGGGATCACCGCCACCGTGGCGCGGGGGTTGGCGTGGAGAATCTCGCCTTTCAGAAACTCGGACAGCGCGATGGCATGGCGATAGGTTCGCAAGCCGAGCCGTTCGATGGCGCCGAAGGGCAGCTTATATTTCCGTGCCATTCCCTTGCCGCCCAGCACCTGCGTTAGGGCGATCACCGGCTTCGACGTGAACTTTTGCAGGCAGGCGGTTGAGAACGGCGGCGTCAGGCTCTCCACCCACAAATCGAAATCGCCCCGCCGCGCGCGGCCCGGCAACCGGAACTGGAACCAGAGCTGGCCCGCCTTGCCGCCCGCGCCCGCCCGGCCGAGGTGTTCGTAGGCGACGCCGTCCACCACGCCGTCGCGGCATCCCACAAATGCGCCGGTGACCACGCGCACCTCATGCTGCGCCGCCAGCCGCCGGGCGATTTCGTGGATCGCCCGCGCCCCGCCGCCGCCGTAGAACGGGTTGGCCGGGCTGTCGTAGCTGGAAAAAACGATGCGTCGCTTCACTGGGCTGTTCTGCGTGTCGCCGCCCCATGAAACCACTTTCGCACCGGCCCGGGAATGCGTTTCTTGGATTTCACGTCTTGGTGGTGGGACGGCGGCGCAGTCCCCGCAGCGCCCGCTTTACGACCCAACCGGAGCGATTGAGTGCCGCCTGCGCCACGTCCGCCTCCGCGCCGGTGAGTTCGCAAACTATCCGCACCGCCCGATCCCGCAGCTTCGTATTGGACGGGTTCAGGTCCACCATGAGGTTGCTGATCACTTTGCCGAGCCGCACCATGGTCAGCGTCGTCACGAGGTTCAGCACCAGCTTGGTGGCCGTGCCCGCCTTCAGTCGCGTCGAGCCGGTGAGAACCTCCGCACCGACATCCGGGGCAATGACCACCGTGGGCCGCGTCCCGGGCGCGAAGCGGAGGTGCGGGTTGCAGCCCAACAGCACCGTCTTCGCCCCGCGCCGCTGCGCCGCGAGCAGCGCACCCCACACGAACGGCGTGCGACCGCTTGCGGCGATGCCCACCACGACGTCCCGCCGGCCGACACCGCGGAACTCCACGGCGCGCGCGCCGGCCGGGAGATCGTCCTCCGCGCCCTCGACCGATTGCCAGAGCGCCGTCTGGCCGCCCGCGATGATCCCCTGGACCTGCTCTGGCCGGGTGCGGAATGTTGGCGGACATTCGCTGGCGTCCAGCACTCCCAGTCGCCCGCTCGTGCCGGCACCCACGTAGAACAGCCGGCCGCCGTGTCGCAGGGCAGCGACCACGAGCCGCACGGCGCGGGTGATGTTCTGGCGCTCCGCGAGCAATGCCGTCGGAATCTGCGCATCCTCGCCCAGCATCAACTCGACCGCCGACTCGATCGAGCGCCGGTCCAGGTCGAGCGAGCGTGGGTTGCGCTGCTCGGTGGGTGAGAGCGCTGTGGATTCGGGAATCTGGAAGTCCGGAGCTTCGGTTTCGGGCGATGGCGCGGCCGGGATCGCCATGCTATGGGCCGGCTCAAGACCGACGGCGGTCTGGGCCAGCCGGATCGCCCCCCACGCGCCTTCGTGCTCCAGCATCCGCGCGGTCGCGCCCGGCCAGCGCCGGCGCAGTTCGTTCGCGAGCCGGTGGCCGAACCACGGCTGTTTCCGAAGCACGCCACCCGTGAAAACGAATTCCACCGGTTCACCGGGCCGGGCTAAGCGTCGGGCGCAGGCCGTGGCATCGTCCGCCAGCACGGCGGCCGTTTCTGCGACGAGTGATTTCGCGAGCCGGTCGCCGTCGCGGGCGGCGGCAAAAACCTCGGTGGCCAGGGCGGCGACGTCGGCCTTCGCCGCGGCGTTGAGCCAGGTGACGAGTTCGTTGGGTTCGTTCAACTGGAGCGCGCGTAACAGCCGCGCCCCGAGTTTTGGCCAGTTGCCCGAAGTGTCAGCGGCATGAACCACGGCCCGCAGCGCCCGCAGCGCGACATCGTAGCCGCTGCCGCGGTCGCCCAACAGATGTCCCCAGCCACCGACTTTCACCGTGCGGCCGCGCGCGTTGCGGCCAAAACTGCACGAGCCGGTGCCGCTGATCATGACGACCCGGGTGACCGGTGCGGCGTCAGGGGCGTCGAGTTCCGCCGCAGCCAGTGCGGTGTCGAGATCATTACCCGCCCAGCATGGAACGCCGGGCCAGGCCACCGCCGCCGCGGCGCGGATGCGACGCCGGTCGCTTGCTTCGCGGGCGCCAGCCATGCCGATGCCCACGGCGGTGGGGTGAGGGAAATGTCGCGCCAGTCCGCAGAGCTGCCGGCGCAACTGGGTGTCCGTAAGGAGTCGCAGGTTGGCCGGGCCGGTTTCGACACGCTGCCGCAGCCGGCCCGAGGCGTCGGCGAGGAGCGCGACTGTGCGGGTGCCGCCGCCTTCGATCCCAAGGAAGGCGGGCGAATGGTCGGAGCCGACGGGCATTTTCACGGGCGCAGTATTCCGTGTGCGCCACCGGTTGCAAGACTGATGGCGGGCACAAGGGCAGACGCATTCGTGAACCGGCCCTGGGGCGCGGCTGCGTCGAAGACCAGTCGCCGCAGTTTCGGATAAGTGGCCCACTGGGATGCTCCTGATGCCGCGAAGCTTCAATTGGACTCATGGTGGGTCGCGGACCGCTGAGCCGCGACGGTATCGTTGAGCCAACGGCCGAGTATCTGGTTCTGGCTGCAGGTCGTGGGGTGCGGACTGCCCGCCCAGCGGTCGGGCAGCCACCAAACGAGCACGACGGTGGGTCGCGGGTCTGCCCCCCGGCCGCGGCCCCGGCTTGAAATGCCGGGCGGCGGGGCTGAGGATGTCCGCATGTTCGATGACACAATTGCCGCCATTGCAACACCGCTCGGCGAGGGCGGACTGGCGGTGGTGCGCATTTCCGGCCCGGCGGCTTGTGCGGTCGGCGACCGGTGTTTCCGCCCGGCGGGCAAAGCCACGGTGGCGTTGTCACTCGTGGCAACGCACACGGTGCATTTCGGCCGGATCGTCCATGCCGGCCAGGTGGTGGATGAGGTGTTGGTCACGGTGCTGCGGGCACCGCGCACCTTCACGCGCGAAGACACGGTGGAGATTTCGTGTCATGGGGGATCCCTGCCGGCCCGTCGGGTGCTGGAAGCGGTGCTGACCGCCGGCGCGCGGCCCGCCCGGCCCGGCGAGTTTACGGAGCGCGCGTTTTTGAATGGTCGCATTGATCTGACGCAGGCCGAGGCGGTGGCCGATGTGATCCATTCGCGCACCGAACTGGCCCTGGCGGCGGCGCAGGAACAGCTTGCCGGCGGGCTTTCCCGGCGCGTCAACCGGTTGCGCGACGAATTGATGCACACCCTGGCGCACGTGGAGGCGCATCTTGATTTTCCGGAAGAAGACCTTGCGCCCGACACCCGGGACGGGTTGCTGGCGCGGCTCGAGCGCGGCCTGGCCTTCATGGACGAATTGCTGGCCACAGCCAAGGAAGGGCGGATTCTCCGGCAGGGCGTGCGGGCGGCGATCGTGGGGCCGCCCAATGTGGGGAAATCGAGCCTGCTCAACTTGTTGCTCGGACGCGACCGGGCCATCGTTTCACCCATCCCGGGTACGACGCGGGACACGATTGAAGAGACGGCGAACATTCGCGGCCTGCCGATCCTGTTCGTGGACACCGCGGGCCTCCGCGAAGCCGCGGACGAACTCGAGGAGGAAGGCATCCGCCGAAGCCGGGAAGCCGTGGCGCGCGCGGAGTTGGTCCTGCAGGTGCTCGATGTTTCCCAGCCGCTGGCTTCGCGCGAGGAACGGTTCCTGGCCGGGGTGGTGGATGGCCGGCGGATGCTGGTGCTGAACAAGTCGGACCTCCCGCGCCAACTGCAGTTGCCGGCAAGCCTGGCAGCCCAGGCCGTGGCCGTCTCATGCCTCACCGGCGACGGCCTCGAAGTTTTGAAGGACGCGATCAAGGAACGCGTCTGGGCGGGCGAAATTCGCGCGGAGATGCTCGAGGTCATGATCAATGCGCGGCACCAGGACGCGCTTAGCCGGGCGCGGGCCGCCGCCGGGCGCACGCTCGCGGCGCTGCGGGAGGGACGGAGCCTGGACCTCGTCGCCGTGGACTTGCGGATGGCGCTGAACGCGGTGGGCGAAATCGTGGGTAAAACGGCGACGGAGGACTTGCTGGACACCATTTTCTCGCATTTCTGCATTGGAAAATAGGAAACGCCTCGCGTTTCCGGGTGCCGGCAACCGGGGCAGTTGCGCCGTGGGCGACCAAGTGCGATTTTGTTCGTTTTTTTGCTTGTCACTGCTGTTCCGGCTGTTATCAGTTGCAAAAATAATCAGTCGTTCGCGTCACAAACACGTAAAAAACCGAACAGACCGAAATATGAAAAAACCGCAAAAGTCTCCCCGCCGTATTGCCATGCCGCTCGCCGTTGCCGTCGCCTCCGGCGCGGCTGCTGGCCTCACCCCCGCCGTCCAGGCCCAGGACAGCACCGCCCCGGCGGCCCCGGAAAAGATGGAGAAGGTCGTCGTGACCGGTTCCAGCATCCCGACTGCCGTGGACGCCATCCCCGCCGCGCCGGTTGAAATTGTCGGAGCCGCGGCGATCGAAAAGAGCGGTGGCACCGATGTGCTGGATGTGTTGAAGAAGGTCAGCGCCTCCTTCTCCGGCAACGGCAACCTCGGCAAGACGCTTAACAACGGCGGCTACGGCGAGGCCAACGTGGCGGTGCGCAACCTGTCCACCCTGGTGTTGTTGGACGGCCGGCGCCTGGCCAACTCCGCCTTCAGCAAGGGCTCGGCGGTGGACCTCAACAGCATCCCGCTCTCGATGATTGATCGCATCGAAGTCCTGAAGGACGGCGCCTCCTCGATCTACGGCGCCGACGCCATCGGTGGCGTGGTGAACATCATCACCAAGAAGGACTACAATGGCGCGGAAATCTCCGGCCGTTACGGTTTTGCCACCGGGGATGGCAGCTATAATGAGTATCAAGCCTCCATCGTGGGCGGCGCCTCGAACGAGAAGACCTCGATTACGCTCGGCGCCTCCTACTATCACAACGACCCGCTGCTCACCAAGGACCGGCCCGATCCGGCCGCGTTGAATGCGGAGCAACTGCAGGACCGCGGTGTGGCCGTGGCCCCGTCGTACTATAGCCCATCCTATCCGGGACGCGTGGACAATTACATCCTCGCCGGTTCGCCGTTTGCCGTCGGCGCGCCGGGCTACAACCCTTCGGTGACCTCGCCGCCTGTTCTGAGTGGCGGGCCTTACACCTCCGTGGCGGCTTACAATGCCGCGGCGCTCACGCAACTCGGTTACACGCCGTACCTCGCCATCTCGTCGGCGCCAGCCGGGCAGACGATCAATGGAACCGCCATCCTGAACACGACGGATTTCGGCACCTACTCCATCCAGGAACAGAACCGGCGCAACTTCTTCTCCAACTTCAAACACTCGATCTTCGAGAATGGCAAGCTCGATCTGTTCGCACAGTTCCTGTATGCGAACGTGACGAGCATTGCCGAGCTGGCGCCGTCGCCGGTGCCATATCTTGGACCCTACAACATCGCCGTTCCGGCCAACAATCCGTACAACCCGTTCGGCATCGCCCTGGGTGCTTACGGTGGCGCCGGCAGCCCGCGTGTGCGCTCGCGGTTTGTGGACATCGGCAATCGCATTTTCGACTCGGAAAGCGAGTACTACAAGTTTGTGGGCGGCCTGAAGGGCGAGATCAGCGAGCGCTACAGTTGGGAGGGCGCCTACAACTTCAACCGCAGCGATGCCACCCAATATACGCGCAACGCCGTCAACGGCGCGGCGCTCAATTCGGCGCTGCAGCCGCTGCTGGATGCCAACGGCAAGCAGGTTTACAACGCCCAAGGCCAGCCGCTGAGCCAGCTCACGGATGCCTTCAACGGGGGCATCAATCTGCCGGTGTACAACATCTTTGGCCTGCCGGGTTCCAACTCGCCTGACACCCTCAACGCCCTGCGCACCACCCTCTATGAGAGCGGTGTTTCTGATCTATGGAGCGTGGATGGTCACATCAACGGCCAGCCGTTCGATCTGCCGGCGGGTCCGTTCCAGTTCGCCGCCGGGTTCCAGTACATCGACGAATCGTTGTCCCTGAGTTATGACGGTCTGACCCAGAACAACCTGGTGCCCGGACTGAACGCGGTGGGGAATTTCCCGGGCGGCAAACGGCAGCGCTGGGCCGGTTATGCGGAAGTGCGCATCCCGGTGTTCTCGCCGGAGAAGAACATCCCGGGCTTCCACGCGTTTGAAATTGATGCGTCGGGCCGCTATGAGTCGCTGAACCCCGGCGGTGACAGCGCCGTGCCGAAAGTCGGCTTCAACTGGAAGCCGGTGGACGATCAAGTGACGCTGCGCGGCACCTATTCGGAGGGCTACATCGCTCCGTCCGTTTACAGCCTCTATGGCCCGACCCAGACGAGCAATCCTAACGCCACCATCGGGGGCCAAAACGGCCAGATTCAGGTTTCCTATCCTTCCAACCCGAACCTGCCGCCGTCCCAATCCTATCAGTTTACCGGGGGCATTGTGTTCCAGCCCAAGTGCGTCCCCGGCCTGACGCTCTCGGCCGAGTATTATCATATCGCCGAGGACGGGACGCCTTACAACCCCGGCCCGAACGACATGATCAACGACCTGAACCAGTTCGGGTCGGCCTCGCAGTGGGCGGCTGGCTACCGGACCGCGAGTGGCGGGCAGTTGACGACCACCGCCCCCAACCAGATCACGCTGGCCAACTTCGGAACCCTCGTGGTGCCGACCCTGCCGGGCGGTGGCCAGAAGACCGATGGTTTTGACTTCACGGTGAGCTATCGGAAGCCCACGGAAACCGCCGGCACCTTCACGGTCTGGGGCAACGCGAATCTGCTGAACAGTTACCAATTCCGGGCCGGCCCGGGCGCACCTTGGTGGCGGTATGACGGCTATTACACCGACACGCAGCTCGTCACCGGCGCGAACGGCAATCTGCCCGACTTCCAGGTCAACACCGGCCTGAGCTGGGAATACCAGAACTTCACGTTCACCACGGCCGCGCGCTATATCCCGTCCGTGACGGACTTGGGCGATTCGCACCCTGGCGCCGGTGGCTACATCCCGAACGACTACACGCTCAACGGGAATCCGTGGAAGATCGACAGTTGGTATTCCGTGGACCTGCAGGTTGCTTATGCCTTCAAGAGTGACGCTGGCAACAAGTGGTACGACGGCACCCGGGTGGCCTTCGGCGTGAACAACGTCACGGACAACCTGGCGCCGCTCATCCCGTCGTCCTCCGAGGACAATACCGACAAGGCCACTTACGACAT
This sequence comes from Verrucomicrobiota bacterium, assembly GCA_050012855.1. GTDB lineage: Bacteria > Verrucomicrobiota > Verrucomicrobiia > Limisphaerales > J093 > JAJXZJ01. The sequence continues at coordinate 11,128 of JBEKGJ010000055.1, forward strand.
CATTGGCCGATTCATTTACTTCCAAGTTTCGAAGAAGTTCTAACGACTGAGTTTTGAAACGCGACCGGCCGGTTCCGCAAGGACCGGCCGGTTTTGTTTTTTCGAGGTATCGGCAGGGCAGCGGTGCTCCGCAGCCCAATCTTCCCGTCAGAAAGAATGGGGCCGCGACACAGCGCGTCCGTACCGGATGATCGGTAGGGCGGGCGCTGCCGCGCCGCCCCAACTTTCCGTTTGCGCTGACGCCGTCGTTGGATGCCGGCCGTCGCCCGCAAATTGGCATGGCGATCGAGAAGATGGGGACACGGCGCAGTCCCGTTCTACCGGGCTTGCGCTCTTTGCGGGTTTTTGCGGCGAAGCGGAGCGGTGGGCGTAGCGGCGCCTCGGGAGAGCGCCGCCATCTCAAGGCAACCGGGCAAAGTGCGACGGTCCGCCGACGCGCCGCTACGTTGCTTTGCGGGCCGTGGGAACAAACGGATTTGGCCTGTGGCGGTGGCGGTGTTATTGGTGGCCCGTGCCGCGTGCCATTGCATCTGCGCCGGGCGCCGCGGGCGTGATCGCCATCCGTGGCGCCCGGGAACATAACCTGAAAAACCTCTCGGCGGACATCCCGCGGGGGAAGTTCATCGTCGTCACTGGCGTCAGCGGTTCGGGCAAGAGCACCCTGGCGTTCGATCTCCTGTTTGCCGAGGGGCAGCGCCGCTTCCTGGATTCCATGAGCGCCTACGCCCGGCAGTTCGTGGCCCAACCGGCCCGGCCGGATGTGGACCTCATTGCCGGCATTCCCCCCACGGTCAGCATCGAGCAACGGAGTTCGCGCGGCGGTGGGAAGAGCACCGTGGCGACCGTCACGGAGGTTCATCATTTCCTCCGGCTGCTCTTCGCGCGCTTGGGCACTCCGTTCTGCCCGGATTGCGGGCTGGCGGTCGAGGCGCAAACCCGCGACCGCGTGGGACAGCGGCTGCGCGTCGAACTGCGGCGTCGCGGGGATTTGCTCCTGCTGGCGCCGGTGGTGCGCGGTCGCAAGGGCTTTCATACCGAGGTCGCTGCCTGGGCGGCGGCGCATGGCTACGCCGAGGTGCGCGCCGACGGGCGGATGCATCGCGCCGACCGGCCGCTGCGGCTGGACCGTTTCCGCGAGCACAGTGTCGAGATCGTCACAGGCGTGCTCGAACACCGCCCGTGCCGCAGCGCGGGGCGAGCCGTCCCGGTTGGACCGCAGGCGCTCATTGACACCACGCTCCGGCTGGGCCACGGCACGCTGCTGGCCCTGGACAATCACGGCCGGGTCACCACCCATTCCACCGAGCGCACCTGCCCGGGCTGCGGCCGTTCCTTTCCGCCACTCGACCCCAAGCTTTTCAGTTACAATTCGCCGGCGGGGTGGTGTCCGCGCTGCCGCGGTTTTGGCGAGCTTTTTTATCTGCCGGCCGACGTGGACCGTGGCGCGCGCGCCGAGGACATCGAGGAATCCTGGTTTGACTGGAGCGAAGGCCAGCGCGAGCCGTGTCCGGACTGCGGTGGCGCGCGGTTGAACCCGCTCGCCCGCTCGGTGCGCCTCCGGGTGCGCCGTCCCGGTTCCCGCTCCCGGCGTGCGGAGACGGCGCCGACGATTGATTTTTTCAGCCGCAGCAGCGTGGCCGGGGCGAAGGCATTTTTCGGGAAGCTGAAGCTCGCCGGCCGCGAGGCGGAAATCGCCCGCGACATTTTGCCGGAAATCCGCGAGCGGCTGCGGTTTCTGGATGAAGTCGGTCTGGGGTACCTCGAGCTGGGCCGGGGCGTGCCAACGCTTTCGGGCGGGGAGAGCCAGCGCATCCGCCTGGCGGCGCAGCTCGGGTCCAACCTCAGTGGCGTGCTCTACATCCTGGACGAGCCCACCATCGGCCTGCACGCCCGCGACAACGATCAGTTGCTGGCAACCCTCGCGCGACTGCAGGCGCGGGGCAACTCCCTGCTGGTGGTGGAACACGACGAAGCCACGATGCGCCGGGCCGATTTCATCCTCGACCTGGGCCCCGGCGCGGGCGTCAACGGCGGACAGGTGGTCGCGGCCGGATCGCTGGCGGAATTGCTGCGGCACAAGGAATCCATCACGGGCCAGTGCTTGCGGGAGCAGCGGTCGTTTCCGGCGCGTGGCGAGCGCCGGCCGGTGCCGGCTGGCGGCGGGCGTGCCCAGCGTCCTGCGGCGGCGGCCAGCACTGCGTCGGGCTGCTCCTGGCTGACGATCGAGGGCGCGGCGAAGCACAACTTGAAGAACCTCACCGTGCGGTTCCCGCTGGGGCGCTTCGTCGTCGTCACCGGGGTGAGCGGGTCGGGCAAGAGCACCCTGGTCCGCGAGTGCCTGCTGCCGGCATTGCGGGCGGTCCTCAAGTCCCGGCGGTCGCTGACGGGTCCCGGCCCACGCGTCACCGGGTTCGACCGGATTCAAGCGGTTTATGAAGTGGATCAATCGCCGATCGGACGCACGCCGCGTTCGACGCCGGCCACCTACGTGGGTTTTTTCGACCACATCCGCGGGTTGTTCGCGCAGGTGCCGGAGGCGCGGCTGCGGGGCTATGGCCCCGGGCGCTTTTCGTTCAACAGCCCGCAGGGCCGCTGTCCGGAGTGCGAAGGGGCCGGGGTGGTGAAGCTGGAGATGAGTTTTCTGCCCCCGGCGTTTGTCCGGTGCGAAACCTGCGGCGGCCGCCGCTTCAACCGCGAAACGCAGGACATCGCCTTCAACGGCCGGAACATCACCGAGGTGCTCGATCTGAGCGTCGCCGAGGCCCGGGATTTTTTCGCCGCCATCCCGTCCATCCGCCGTCCGTTGGACGCGCTGCACGACACCGGCCTGGACTACCTGAAGCTGGGGCAGACGAGTCCCACGCTCAGTGGCGGTGAAGCACAACGAGTGAAGCTGGTGACGCATCTGCTGACCGGCCTCAAGCCGTCGCTGGAGGTGCCCGATGCGCGCACGAAGCGCAACCTTTTCGTTTTGGAAGAACCGACGATTGGCCTGCACATCGCCGATGTGCGCCGCCTGGTGGAGGTGCTGCAGCGGTTGGTGGACGCCGGCCACACTGTCCTCGTGATTGAACACAATCTCGACCTCATCGCCGAAGCCGACTGGGTGATTGACCTCGGTCCGGAAGGCGGCGGTGGCGGCGGGCGGGTGGTGGCGGAAGGCACGCCGGAGGCGATCGCGCGACGGGCCCGCTCCCACACCGGCCGGTATTTGCGCAGCCGGTTGGGGGACGGTGGGGCGGAGCGTGAGGCTCAGACGCGTTGAGGGACGTACGGCTTGGTTCTCCAGCCCGGTGATTGTTTTCGCCATTGCCCGGTCCGGTGGCGGTCAGTACGCTCCGCTCATGAACCAAGTTGGTTTGACACCCTCCTTTACCCGCGCCGATGGTCGTGCGCCGGACCAGTTGCGGTTGGTGCGGTTTCAGCATCAGATCGCGCCCCACGCCGCCGGTTCGACCCTCATCGAGTGGGGCAATACCCGCGTCATTTGTGGCGTGACCATTGACGAGGCCGTGCCGCGCTGGATGAAGGAGCAGGGCGTTCCCGGTGGCTGGCTCACCGCGGAGTATTCGATGCTTCCCTACTCGACCCTGCAGCGCAAACCCCGCGACATCGCCAAGGGCAAACTCGAGGGGCGGACCCAGGAAATCCAGCGGTTGATCGGCCGGGCGATGCGCGCGGCGGTGGACCTGCGCAAGCTGGGCCCGCGCACGGTGTGGATTGACTGCGATGTGCTCCAGGCCGACGGCGGGACCCGGACGGCATCCATCACGGCCAGTTACGTGGCGTTGGCGCTGGCGATCCGCAAACTGCGCGCGGCGGGCACGCTGGCGGAGGACCCGATGGTCAACCCCGTGGCGGCCGTCAGCGTCGGCATCGTCGAGGGCCGGCCGCTGCTCGATTTAAACTACGTCGAGGATTCCAGCGCAGAAGTTGACTTGAATCTGGTGATGACCGCGCGGGGCGAATTCATCGAGGTCCAGGGCACGGGTGAGCGGGCGACCTTCACCGACGACCAACTGGCGGCTTTGCTGGCGTTGGGCAAGACCGGGATCCGGCAGCTCATCGCCGCGCAGCAAGCCGCGCTGGCCGCCGCCTGAACCCACGCCGCGCGCCCGCTCCATGAGTACCCCGACGCGACTCGTGCTGATTCGTCATGGCGAGGTTGAGGCTCGTTATCAGCGGGTTTTTGGCGGACGCACCGACATGGAACTCTCCCCGCTGGGGCAGGAGCAGGCGCGTCAGCTTGCCGCCCATCTCCGGCCGACGCACGTTGACGCGGCTTATGTCAGCCCGCTGCGCCGGGCGCAGCAGACGATGGCCGCGCTGGCGGCGACCAACGGCTATCAGCCCGTGGTCCTGGATGATTTGCGCGAGGTGGATTTTGGCGCCTGGACCGGTCTGAGTTGGGAGGAGGTCCGGACCCGTTTTGGCTGCAGCCCCTTCGAGTGGCTCGAACAGTTGAGCCAGGACGCCATTCCGGAGGCGGAGCCGGTCGAGGCGTTTCGCGATCGCGTGGCGCGGGCGATGGAACGCATCACTACCGCGCACCCCAACCAGACGGTGGCGGTAGTGTGCCACGGCGGGGTCATTCGCATGTTGCTGGCTGAACTTCTGCGCGTGCCGCTTCCGACCATGGCACACTTCGAGGTGGATTACGCCAGCATTTCCGTGGTCGAGTTCTGTCCGCCGCGCACCGAATTGGTGCTGCTCAACCGCACGCCGTGGAGGCGCCAGCCGTGAGTCCGGGCAGCTTGCTTCAAATCTCGGTGTCCGCGCTGGTCGAGGCGGAGCAGGCGGTGGCCGATTTGCTGGAACGCCTGTTTGGACAGACGCCGGTCATTTATACGGACGAGGAGACGCTGGTCAGTCAGATCAGCGTGTATTGCCGCCGGGCGGCCGCGTGGTCGCCGGCGCGGCGGGAGCGGTTGCAGCGTGAACTTGGGCGGTTGCGCCGGGCGGGCCAGGTGGCCGGGCGGTTGCGCCTCCGGGTGCGGACGATCAAGCAGGAGGACTGGGCCGAGGCGTGGAAGCGGCACTTCAAGCCGCTGGAAATCGGTCCGGCGCTGCTGGTGAGGCCGAGCTGGAGCCGCCGCCAGCCGCGGCCCGGGCAAGTGGTCGTTGTGCTCGATCCCGGTTTGAGCTTCGGCACCGGGCAGCACCCCACCACGGCGTTTTGCCTCGAACAGGTGGTGGCGTGCCGGCCGGTCAACAGCGCGCGATCGTTCCTGGACGTCGGCACCGGCTCGGGCATCCTGGCCATCGCCGCCGCCAAACTGGGGTACGCTCCCGTGGCGGGGCTGGATTTCGATCCGGTGGCGGTGCGGGCCGCCCGGGCCAACGGCCGGCAAAACGGCGTGACCCGGCGAATCCGCTGGTCGCGACAGGACCTGACCCGGATGCCGTTGGCCGCAGCCGAGAAATACGATGTGGTGTGCGCGAACCTGCTGGCCAATCTGCTCATCGCCGAACGCCGGCGCATCCTCCGGCGCCTGCGTCCGGGCGGGCGGCTGGTGCTGGCGGGCATCCTGGCCGGTGAGTTCGATCAGGTGCGCCAGGCCTACGGGGCCAGTGGCTTGAGGTTGGTGGCCAGCCGGGTTGAACGGGAATGGCAATCCGGCGCGTTCGAGCGGACGCGCGGTCGCTGACCCGCCCTCCGGTCCGCGTCCTGCAACTTATTTCAGTCAGCAGACAAGTTTGTGCTGGACAGGTCACTTTTTTGTGACATTGGTTTGAACACTGAGAGCCTCGGGCTTTCAAACATGACAGCCTCGAGCTGAAATGACACTGACGTTCAATCTCGAACGGGCGCACATGCGGAAAGTGCGGAGGGTGTCGTTCTTCCCCGCTCGGGCTCACTGCACCAAGGAAAGCCATGACCAAGTCGATCGAAACTATCGCTGACGTCATTCGCAACACCAAACACCCCTTCCGGCAAGTCGCTGACCGGCCGGGCAAACCCAGGAAGAACCGCTACGAACGCCGGAAAATCAGGGAATGCATCCGGCTGAACGACTGGACGGAACAGACCGCCAGTTAAAACCCAGGAATTCACCAAGTCATTCGTCGGGCCGCGCCGTCGCGCGGCCTTTTTCGTGTCCAAGTCGCCCCGCAGCCAACGCCAGTTACGTCGTGGGGCGGGTCAGGCGTTCTGGAAATAGGCGCGCTGTTTGGCGGAGATGGGCATCTCGAGCCGCGCCATCACCTGGAGCACATCCTCCCAGACCTTCCGCTTCTCGGCGAGCGCCTGGTTGCGCAGCAAGTACGCGGGATGATACGTGGGCATGACGGGCACGCCGTGGAACTCCATCCAGCGGCCGCGCAGCCGCGTGATGCCCTCGGTCTTGCCGAAGAGTCCTTCGATGGCGGTCGCCCCGAGCGCGACGATCACCCGTGGTTGGATGATGTCAATCTGCTCGAGCAAGTGGGGCAGGCAGGTGTGCATTTCGGCCGGCGTGGGCTTGCGGTTGCCCGCCGTCTGGCCCGGCGTGTCCGGTCGGCATTTGAGGATGTTCGCGATATAGACCCGGTTCCGGTCCAGCCCCATCGTCTGGATGATCCGGGTCAGAAGCTGTCCAGCCCGCCCGACAAAGGGCTCCCCTTGGGTGTCTTCATCCGCGCCCGGCGCTTCGCCAACGAACATCAACGGCGAGTGGATGTTGCCGACGCCGAAGACGACGTTCTTCCGGCTGGCGGCGAGATGCTCGCATTGGCGGCAGGCCAGGGCGCGGGCCCGCAGCGCGGCCATCCGGGCTTCCTTGTCGCCGGCGGGCGGCGTCTGGGCGGCGGCCGGGGGCGTTTTCGTGGCCGCGGGTTTCGCGGCGGGCGCGGGAGGAGGAATCGGGACGGGAATCGGGACGCGCACGGCAGGCGAAGGTCGGGGCGGCGTCGGGCGAGGCGGTGGCGTTGCTGCGAGGGCCGCGAGGGTGCCGGCGCTCACCGGCACAAAACGGATGCCCTGCGCCGCGAGATCTTCGAGGTGCGTGACGGCCGCCTCAAGCAACTGCCGGAACGGTTCAGACATGGCGCGCATCGTAGCGGCTGGGGCGCCGCGTGCACGGAAAAACCGGGACGGCGGTACGCTTGCCTTTCCCGCGGGCGAACCGGATACTGCGGACGTGAACGTTACGGCAACGCAGTTGACCGAGCGGTTGCTCGATTCCTACACGCACACCGGCGACATCAACCATCTGGACGGCAAGAATCTTCCGTCCAAGCGCACCATCGCGGTCATCACCCTCGACCTTTTGCGGCTGCTGTTTCCCGGGTTTTTCGCGGAGAAGGTGGTGCATTCCTCCGAGATCGGGGCGGACACGGCGGCGCTGGTCGAGTCGGTGCTCGTCCGGTTGCAGGGGGAAATCCGCCGCAGCCTTGAATACGCCCCGCCCAAAGGCGCCTCCAAAAAGGAGTTGCCCGGGCTGGCGCGGCAGTTGACCGGGGAGTTCCTCGCCAGCCTGCCGGACGTGCGCGACTTGTTGAGCACCGACGTCGAGGCCGCCTACAACGGCGATCCAGCCGCCCTGAGCCGGGAGGAGGTCATTCTGGCCTACCCGTTCGTCGAAGCCATCGCGGTCCAGCGCCTCGCCCACGAGCTCTACCGGAAATCGGTGGCGCTCCTGCCGCGCATCATGACCGAATGGGCGCACAGCCGCTCCGGGCTCGACCTGCATCCCGGCGCCCGGATCGGCGCGCATTTTTTCGTGGATCATTGCACCGGCACGGTGGTCGGTGAAACCGCGGAAATCGGCAGCCACGTGAAGCTTTACCAGGGCGTGGGCATCGTGGCGCGGTCGTTGTCCGGCGGCCAGGCCTTGCGCGGGCAGAAGCGCCATCCGACCCTGGGCGACCGGGTTACGGTTTATGCCGGCGCCACGATCATGGGCGGGGACACGGTGATCGGCGCCGGGAGCACGATCGGCGCGAACGTGTTCCTCACGTGCAGCGTCCCGCCAAACTCCCTCGTCATCAGCGAGGATGTGAAGATCAAGGTGATGTCGAAGACCCTGCGCCAGGCGCCGGTCCTGGATTTTCAAATTTGACGGTCCACGCCGGTGTGGGGAGCAGGCGTTCTAATGCGAGCAGGACGGTGGGGAGAGCGTCCTCGCGAGCCGGCGGGAAGGTTGAGAGGGTGGTGAGTTGAGAGTTGAGCGGCCGGAGCAGGGTCGCGGCAAACCTCCCCCCCGACCTCACGAACCCTCACAAATTCGACACTCGAAGCTCGCAATCCGCAATTCGCAATTTTTGGTGGGGCTGAACACTTCAAACTTGAAACTTGAAACTCTGAACTCCTTTCCGGCTCGTCCGAACCCCCACCAGATTGGCACACACTGTCCGGCAGGGTTTCCGCTTGTCGCTGGGCGTGGGTTTACGCATTCTCGCCGGGATGGGCGAGCGGATGATTTCGGGCGTGCTGAGCAAGCCGGACCCGGCGTTGGAAATGACGCTGCGGCCCTCGGTGTTTTCCGATTTCACCGGCCAGGCCAAGGTCAAGGAGCGCCTGGAAATCGCCGTCCAGGCAGCCCGCCAGCGCGGCGAGGCGCTCGATCACATCCTGCTCTCCGGCCCGCCCGGCCTCGGCAAAACCACGATTGCCAACATCCTTGCCAAGGCGATGGGCGCCAATGTCAAGGCCACCAGCGGTCCGACCATTGAAAAGGCCGCCGACCTCGCCGGGCTGCTTACGAATCTCGAGGCGGGCGACGTCCTCTTCATTGACGAGATCCATCGCCTGCAGAAAGTGATCGAGGAGTATCTCTATCCGGCGATGGAGGACTTCAAGCTGGACATCATCATTGACCAGGGGCCGAACGCGCGCAGCGTGCGGCTGAACCTGCCGCGCTTCACGCTGATCGGCGCCACCACCCGCAGCGGCCTGCTCACCGCGCCGTTGCTGACGCGGTTCGGGATGCGCGAACGGCTGGACTACTATGCGGCTGACCAGTTGCAGCAGATCGTTGGCCGCTCCGCCCGGCTGCTCCAGGTCGAGATCGAGGACGCGGGCGCCTTCGAACTTGCCCGCCGCAGCCGGGGCACGCCCCGCATCGCCAACAACCTCCTCCGCCGCGTGCGCGATTACGCCCAGGTCCGCCACGACGGCCGAATCACGGCGACGGTTGCCGACCGGGCGCTGGCGATGCTGGAGATTGACGAAAACGGTCTCGACGAGATGGACAAGCGGATTCTCGAGGCGATCATTGTGAAATTCAGCGGCGGGCCGGTGGGCGTGAGTTCGCTGGCCGTGGCCGTCGGCGAGGAACCCGACACTCTTGAAGAAGTGTATGAACCTTACCTGATCATGGAAGGCTACCTCAAGCGCACGCCGCAGGGCCGGGTGGCGACAGAACTTAGCTACCGCAAACTCGGCCTGAACATCGCGAACGGCAGCCAGCCCCGCTTGCTTTGACCCGCTCGCTTACAACTCACTTTCGCGATGCCCAAGCGCACTGACATTCATTCGGTTCTCATCATCGGCGCCGGCCCGATCGTCATCGGCCAGGCTTGCGAGTTCGACTATTCCGGCACCCAGGCCTGCAAGGCGCTCCGGGAGGAGGGCCTGCGCGTCATCCTCGTGAACTCCAACCCGGCCACGATCATGACCGACCCGGAGTTCGCCGACCGCACGTACATCGAGCCGATCACGCCCGAGTGCCTCGATAAAATCATCGCCCGCGAGGTCGAGGAAATGAAACGCCTGGGCGTCCCGGTGAATTTGGGGAGCGCGCCCGCCTCGGGCGCTGCCGAAGGCGCCTCGCCTTTGGCTCAATCCTCAACTCCCCACAAGCTCGTGCTCCTCCCGACTCTCGGTGGTCAGACTGCGCTCAACACCGCCATGGCGTTGCACCGCAACGGCACGCTGGCCAAATACGGCGTCGAAATGATCGGCGCCAACGCCGAGGCCATCGAGAAGGGCGAGGACCGCCTCGTCTTCAAGGAACTTATGCAAAAGATCGGCCTCGATGTGCCGATCAGTGGCGTCGCGCATTCCTTGAACGAATCGCGTGCCGTGGCTGAGAGAATCGGGCGGTTTCCGCTCATCATCCGGCCTTCGTTCACGCTCGGCGGCACCGGCGGCGGCATCGCCTACAACCGCGAGGAATTCGAGGAACTTGCCAAACACGGCCTCGACCTTTCGCCCGTCACCGAGATCCTCATCGAAGAATCCCTCCTCGGCTGGAAGGAATACGAAATGGAAGTGATGCGCGACAGGGCCGACAACTGCGTCATCATCTGTTCCATCGAAAACTTCGATCCGATGGGAATCCACACCGGCGATTCCATCACCGTCGCGCCGATTCAGACGCTCACGGACAAGGAATTCCAGATCATGCGCGATGCCAGCTTCGCCGTGATCCGCGCCGTGGGCGTCGAGACCGGCGGCTCGAACATCCAGTTTGCCGTCAACCCGGACAACGGCCGGATGGTCATCATCGAGATGAATCCGCGCGTTTCCCGCAGCTCCGCGCTCGCGTCCAAGGCCACCGGTTTTCCGATCGCCAAGATCGCCGCCAAGCTCGCCGTCGGCTACCTGCTCGACGAAATCCGCAACGACATCACGCGCGAAACCCCCGCCAGCTTCGAGCCGACGATTGACTACGTGGTGGTGAAAGTGCCGCGGTTCGCCTTCGAGAAGTTTCCCCAGGCCGATCCGACGCTGATGACCCAGATGAAATCGGTGGGCGAGGCGATGTCCATCGGCCGCACGTTCAAGGAAAGTTTGCAAAAATGCCTCCGCTCGCTCGAGATTGGCCGCAGCGGACTGGGCGGCGACGGCAAGGCCTGGCGGGAGGGCACCGAACTTTACGGCGACCGCGACATCCTACCGCGCGACCTGATTTCGCGGAAGCTCACGGTGCCGAATGCCGAACGCATCTTCTTCATCCGTCACGCCCTGCGCGCCGGTTTCACCGTCGAGGACATCTTCAACCTGACGAAGATTGATCGCTGGTTTCTTGTTCAGATCAAGGAAATCGTGGATTTTGAGGAGGAACTGGCGGGCGCGAAGACTTGAATCGTCGCCGCTCCTGGCGCGCGGTTGACGCCGACAAGCCTGCGGGATTACGCTCTTCACGGTTATGAAACAGACATACCATGTGACCCTGCTCCGGCACGAAGAAGGCGTGTCCGTGAGTTGCCCGGAACTTCCGGGCTGCCACTCGCAAGGTGCGACCGTCGAGGAAGCCATGGAGAACATCCGCGACGCCATCGAGGGCTACCTTGATCTCTACGGGCAGCCGGACGTTCGCTGCGAAGTCCGGGAAATGGAAGTCGTTACCGCGTGACATGCCGAAGCTGCCATGGGTCAACCATCTACGGGCGGTGAAGGCCCTGGAGAGGGCTGGGTTCCGTATCGACCGCCAGGGGAAACACATCTTCATGTCCAAGGGGGTGCTCAAAGCAGTGATTCCACGGAACAATCCGGTGGATGCCTACACGATGGCCGCGATCGTGCGGGACGCCGGGATGACGATTGAGGAATTCAAGGCGTTGCTATGAGTGCAATTCACGCCCTGCGCGCCGGATTCACCGTCGAGGACATTTTCAACCTGACGAAGATTGGCCGTTGGTTCCTGGTGCAGATCAAGGAAATCGTGGATTTTGAAGAAAAGCTGGCAACTTCGCGAAACTAGACGAAGGTGGGTTATCCGTTCAATCGTTCATGAAGCGGACCAAAAACTCCTTGCCCGGGCCAATCGCGCTCGCCGAGTCGTTGCTCCTGGAAGGCGATGTCAGTGACGTCCTTCCACGCCTGCCGGCCGAGTCGGTCCAGTGCGTGGTGACCTCGCCGCCTTACTGGGGGTTGCGCGACTACGGGATCCACGGACAGATCGGCCTCGAAGAAACACTGTCTGGCTATCTGCTCAAACTGACCCGCCTTTTTTCGGAAGTCCGCCGGGTATTACGAGGCGATGGAGTTCTCTGGCTTAACATCGGTGATGGTTTCACCAGCGGGAATCGTGGTTGGCGGGCGGCGGACAAGAAGAACCCCAACCGCGCGATGTCCGTCCGCCCGGACAATCCGCCTGGGTTGAAAGACAAGGATCTGTTGGGCGTGCCATGGCGTCTGGCCTTCGCGCTGCAAGCGGACGGTTGGTTCCTGCGCAGTGATGTCATCTGGCACAAACCCAACGCGATGCCGGAGAGCGTCAAGGACCGGCCGACCCGCGCCCACGAATACCTGTTCATGCTGACCAAAAACGAGCGTTACGCCTACTTCGCGGAGGCGGTGATGGAAAACGCCGGGCAGGGACGGCGGAACCGGCGAACGGTCTGGAGCATCAATACCGCGCCGTCTTTGGGAGCGCACGTTGCTTCGTTTCCGCCCGAGCTGGTGGAGCCGTGCATCCTTGCTTCGTCCCGTCCGGGCGACTTTGTGCTCGATCCCTTCTTTGGGGTGGGCACCGTTGGGCTGGTCGCCAAACAACTCGGCCGGCGTTTCGCGGGGATTGAATTGAACCCGGAATACGTGACCGAAGCCGAGCGCGTCTTGTCCTCGCCGGCCAATGGCAATTTGAGGCGCTACTCCACTCGATACCCGGAGCCAAAACATGAGCATCAACCTGCCCTCCTCGAGCCTTCAGGCAAGTATCGCGTCCGAACTCCAAGAGATTCGTAAGTTGTTCCTTCAGCAAGCCCTCGCCGAAGCGGTGCAGAGGCTTGACCTGCGGACCATCAACGCGGAACTCGACCAGCTCGTTCCCCAGAAACACCTTGCCCAACTCGCCAGTCGTGGAATCCGGGGCGAGTTGCTGTTCGCGGTCCCCTGTCTGCTCAGGGCGAATCCGAGGCTTCTTGGATACTACCGGCTGTTGCTCGGTTTCAGCCAGAAAGAGTTCTACAACAAGAGCAAACTTGCTCGGCTCGCCGTGATGGAAACCAAGGGGGAGTTGTCCAGCCGGGTGGCAGGTGAACTCGATGAGCTGTGTGGTGCGCTAGTCACACGCGCTTCAGAAATGGCGGACAGAATCGGTTTCGGTCGCATCACCAAGGAACTCCTCGACGACTTGACATTGCTCACGCTTGGCCCGCAACTCCGCGGCAGCCGGAACACCAGAATCGGCAAGGCCGCCAACGAGGCTGTCTTCAAGATCATTCAAAATATTGTCGGCCATTCGCTATCCAAGTCCACGACTACCAACTTCGTGTTGAACAACGCGGCGGGGCGCCAAGTAACCATCGCCTTTTCGGCTGACCCGGACATCAGCATCAGTGAGGACATCTCTTCGAACACCACCAAGAGTATCGTTGCAATCGAAATCAAAGGCGGTGCCGACAAGTCCAATATCTGGAACCGTCTTGGCGAGGCGGAGAAAAGTCATCAGAGTGCAAAGCAACGTGGCTTCGTGGAATTCTGGACCATCTACAACGTACCTGATCTGGATTTACCGAAAGCCAAAGAGAAGTCCCCGACCACGACGCGTTTCTACAGCTTGCTTCAACTCACCGACAGGAAATCGGATGCCTTTGTTGACTTTCGTGACCGACTGATTTCGCTCGTCGGAATCAGGGCAGCGCCTGCAGCACGGAGGGGAAATTAGAACACCCCGCGGACGGCCCTCTGTCCAGTATGTGCTGGCGGCTGCTAACTCGTTCTTTGCCCGGAGCCCGTTGACTGCCGCTTCCGATTGACCGTCATTGGCGGGCCGTGTGATTCTTCATCGAGAGACATGGACAACCATTTGCTGACCGGCAATCCCTTCGCCGTGCTGACGTTCATCGTGGCGCCAGCGATCCTGACCAACGCCACCAGCGTGCTGGCGATGAGCACGATCAACCGCCTGCTGCGTACGCGCGATCGGATGCACGAGCTGTTGAAGGAGTCGCAAAGCGGGCCACCGCCGCACGGGGTCAAGTTCATCGCCCAGGTGAATCGCGTGGAACGGCAGGCGACCCTGCTGCTCGGGGCGTTGCACTGGATTTATGTCGCGCTGGGGGCGTTTACGGCCGCGAGCCTGGTGACCTTGCTTGGCGCGGTGGCGGGCCAGGCGGGAAACGAATTCCTCATGCGCGTGATCGTCGGCGTCGGATTGCTCCTGGGCTTTGTCGGCGTGGGCGGACTGATCGGCGGGTGCGGGCACTTGTTCAAGGCGACGCAGATTTCGCTGGTGAACATCCGCGAGGAGGCGGGCCTGATCCGCGCCCGGGAGGGACAATCCGAGGATTTGTCCGGCGGCCAGGGCCCCTCGTAGATGGTTGGTTCCGGTCGGAACGACGCCGCGGTGGATCTCCGGCCAGGCGGGGCTTGGCGCACCTTCCGCCAAGCCCGCCATGGTCTTTGAACGGCGGCCAGCCTGCGAGCCGCCGCGGTGGGAGCCGGGGGCACTCCCCCGGGCGATGGAACTGTTGCAGTCCGGGGGCGCTTGACGCGGAGCCAGACCGGGCCGATTGTGTCGGATGGCAGAATAACTAATGAAAAGTATCGCAAAAACTGTTGATGAGTACCTCCAAGGCCTTCCCGGGGACCGCCGGGCCGCCCTCCGCGCCGTGCGCGCGGTCATCCTGGCCAACCTGCCCGCGGGTTACGAGGAGTGCATGAGCTACGGGATGATCGGCTACGTCGTGCCGCATCGCCTTTACCCCGTCGGCTACCGCTGCGATCCCAAGCTGCCGCTGCCCTTCGCCAACCTGGCCTCCCAGAAGAACCACATGGCCCTCTACCTGATGGCCGTCTATGGCGACCCCGCCACCGAACAATGGTTCCGCCGGGCCTGGCTGGCCGCCGGGAAAAAGCTCGACATGGGCAAGGCCTGTGTCCGGTTCAAGCGGCTCGAGGACGTGCCGCTGGAGGTGGTCGGCCAGCTCATCGCCCGCGTCCCGGTGAAGGCCTACATCGCCCGCATGGAGCAGGTGCTGGGGACGACCGACCGAGCGCGGACCCGATCACGACCGCGACCTTCGGATGAAGCGGCTCCCGCGGCAACACGCCGATCGAAGTCCGTCTCCCGGCCTCAATCAACTCAACCATGAAGAAGATTCTGCTGGCCGGAATCCTCGGCGGTTTCATCGCGTTCGTCTGGAGCGCGGTGGTCCATTTGAACCCGCTCACCGCCCCGCTGGGCTTGAGCCTGCTGAACGAGCAGGAGGCGCCCGTGATGGCGGCGCTGCAGAGCAACGTCCCGAAGCCCGGCCTCTATTTCTTCCCGGGGATGGACCTGACCAAGTGCGCGAGCAAGGAGCAGCAGGAGGCCTGGACCGCGAAGTACAAGGCGGGTCCGTCGGGGCTCCTCCTGCTCCAACCCAAGGGCGGCGAACCGATGGCGGCGAGCCAGTTGGTGATCGAGTTGGTTTCCACCCTCCTCTGCGGATTGATCGCCGCGTTCGTCCTGGCCGCCACCGTGGGATCGTGCGCCTGCCGGGTGGCGTTGGTGGCGTCGCTCGGGTTGTTTGCCTGGCTGGCGATCAGCGTCTCGCAATGGGACTGGTACGCATTTCCCTTTGGGTTCATCGCGGTGGATGCCATTGACCAGGTGATCGGCTGGCTGCTGGCCGGGCTCCTGATGGTGAAGCTGATCAAGCCGGCGAATCAAACGGCCCCGATGCCCGGCGCCCAAAGTGGCAGCCTGTGAGTGCCGGACAACTCACAGAAACTCCCTCCTCGTGTTCGATGAGGATCACGCGATCCCTCGTCATGGCCAACCGACTCCTGCGTTTCGGTGCAGCTCAAGCCACGGCTCAATGCGAAAAAAAACCGGAAGCCCGTTGCCAGGCTTCCGGTTCTGAAGGCGGAACTTCGTTCTCGCTGCGTTGTTCGTTCAACCATCAACTCTCAGCCGTAGCTGCCGTCAGGAGACGGCGGCCATCTTTCCGGTCAGCGGCGCTCTCCCGAGCCGCCGCTACGACGGGTTACCGTCCTTTCGGCAGGGCGGTGGTGCCGGCATAGACGGCATTCTTGCCCAGCAACTGCTCGATGCGCAGGAGCTGGTTGTACTTCGCCAGGCGGTCGGAGCGGCTGAGCGAACCGGTCTTGATCTGACCGCAGTTCGTCGCCACCGCGATGTCGGCAATCGTCGCGTCCTCGGTTTCACCGGAGCGATGGCTGATCACGACAGTGTATTTGTTGAACTGGGCGAGTTCGACGGCATCGAGGGTCTCGGTGAGTGAGCCAATCTGGTTCACCTTGACGAGAATCGAGTTGGCCGTGCCGGTTTCGATGCCCTTCTTGAGGAACTTGACGTTGGTGACGAACAGGTCGTCGCCGACGAGCTGGACCTTGTCGCCGAGCTTGTCGGTGAGCTTCTTCCACGTCGCCCAATCGCTCTCGCCACAGCCGTCTTCGATCGAAACGATCGGATAGTTGGCCACGAGCTTGGCGTACAGGTCCACCATCTCGTCGCCGGTGATCTTCCGGCCGGTGCTCTTCTTGAAAGTATAGGTGCTGTCGCCGGAGTAAAACTCGGACGCGGCCGGGTCGAGGGCGATGAAGATGTCCTTGCCGGCCTTGTAACCGGCGGTTTTGACGGCGAGCAGGATGGCGTCGAGCGCCGCCTCGATGCTGCCGAGTTTAGGGGCGAAGCCACCCTCGTCGCCGACGGCGGTGCTGAGGCCCTTCTGTTTGAGCACGCCCTTGAGCGCATGGAAGGTTTCGGTGATTGCGCGCAGGCCCTCGCTGAAGGTGGGCAGGCCCAGCGGCATGATCATGAACTCTTGGAAATCAATCGGCGCATCCGAATGGGCACCGCCGTTGATCACGTTGGCCATGGGGACGGGCAGGACCTTGGCGTTGGGGCCACCGAGATACTTGAACAGTGGCTGGCCGACCACCGCGGCGGCGGCCTTCGCGTTCGCGAGCGAGACGGCGAGGATGGCGTTGGCCCCGAGCTTGGATTTCGTTTCGGTGCCGTCGAGATCGAGCATGATGCGGTCCACCGTTAACTGGTCAAGGGCGTCAATGCCCTTGAGTGCGGGGGCGATTTGGTCGGTCACGTTCTTGACGGCCTTGGTGACGCCCTTGCCGAGATAGCGTTTCTTGTCGCCGTCGCGGAGTTCGATGGCCTCGTTTTCGCCGGTGCTGGCACCGGAGGGGACGGCGGCGCGGCCGGAAGCGCCCGATTCGAGGGTGACATCCACCTCGACGGTGGGGTTGCCGCGGGAGTCAAGGATTTCGCGGGCTTGGATTTCGCAGATCGTGCTCATAGTTCAGTTTAAGTTTCGTTCCCGAAAGGAGGTGCCATCTTATCGTGAGCCGGGGTAGCGTCAAGGTGAACAGGGCCGGGCCAGCAGGGATCAACCGGCGGGGTCGTGCCTGGGAGGCGTTCGATCTTGCTGACCAGCGGGTGAGGTGGGGATTCAAGGAAAGCTGCGGTGGCAGCCTCTGGGTTGGGCGCAAGCGAGGCGGGGCGCAGCGGGCTTGAGACTGGACCCTCACGTCGTGCCGCGGCCGAGGCCGGGCCAGCGGCGAGCTGCCCGCCGGGCTGCGGGAGGCGACAGCGGAGGGCTTCGACCAGCCGCCAAGGCTGAAAACTCAACCAACTGGAAATTTGCCTTGCCAGCTTTGGGGACCGACTTCACATTAAACATCACGTTATTGCGGGCCAATGTAGCTCAGTGGCAGAGCAACGGTTTCGTAAACCGTAGGTCGTCGGTTCGACCCCGACCATTGGCTCCAGTTCTCAAGCAGTTCCAAAACAACAACTTCCGCATGGGATCCTCCGCCCTTTTTTCTGATTCCATGACTTTACCGCGTGACGCCTGCGTGACGTATTGCGCGACGGTACGAACGCATCGCCCGCGTGAGGCGGAACCGGAGAAGGCACCCGTGGCCCAACATTTATCCCCGCACGCATCGTCATGACGAGGTCGGGTACGTCGTGGACTTGGGCTTGAGCAACGGCAAACGGGAACGCCATTTCTTCAAAACCAGGCCGGAGGCGGAAACCTTCGCTGAAGCAAGACGAGGGAACGGCAGCGTTGGCCCTCTCCAGCGACATCCGCCAGGACGCAGCCAAAGCCGCCGCCATCCTCGCGCCCCATGGCGTCTCGTTGTTGCAGGCCGCCCAATACTAGGCACAGAACGTCATCGCCTACTTGGACGCGCCGCCTGTCACCGAGATCGCCACGCGGATAATCGAGGATGCAGAACGAAATGACCGACGGGACCGGACGATCAGTGAGCTGAAATCCCGCCTCGCCACCTTCTCCGACGATTTACCTGACCGCCGGTTGGCCGGGATCACGGTCGAAGAACTTGAAGAATGGCTGGATCAGGAGGACTGGTCACCGCGCAGCAGGATCAATTACTTGACCAAGATCTCCCGGCTCTACAACTACACGCTGCGGCACCGCTGCGTGAATGCCAACATCGAGGATCGGATCGAACGACCGGCGGTGGAGGACAAGGAACCGGGCGTTTTCACGGTAACCGAAGCAAAGCAATTGCTGAAGAACGCTGCCAAGTTCGGCCTCCTGCCGTACACCGCCGTCGGCTTCTTCGCCGGCTTGCGGGCCGCCGAATTGCTGCGGTTGGAGTGGAGGGCAGCGAACGTGGCCGAAAAGTCCATCGTCGTCGGTGCCCAGGTGGCTAAAAAAACGTCACGCCGGGATCGGTCCGGCTTTCCCGGTTTCGTGGATTGACCAAAGGATTCCGGTTGGCAGGTCGTCGTTCTGGTTTCTTGTGCGCTCGCTGCCATCTGCCTGCCAGTCGTCGCCGAAGGGCCAAAGAAAGAAGTCGCAGTGACGTAAACACGTAGCCATGCAACACCTCCTTTGCGATGACCTCTGGCAGTATCTGGAGCAACCGGTCCGGAAGGCCAAGCGCCGAATGCCGGCTGTGGCTTCTTACAGCGACGCCGAGGTGCTGAAGTTTGGCAAAGGGGATGTGCCGATCGTGGATGCCTCAGATGACCGTTGGCGTGGAGCGTGTCAGTTCGCGCCAACGGGCACCCTGGTTGCAGGATGTGACTGCCCGCGGGCAACACACTCATTTCCAACTTTTAACGGACAACCTGCGACCAATCAGTAGCGCAGCACCCGGGTAGCCCCCTTTTTCGCGGGCAGGGTGAGATGCGGGCCCGTGCCGATCAACTCACCCGTCAAGGCATCATGAACCTGATGCCGGTTGCCCGTGTCGAGTTCAATCGGACCATCCTGGGCGGCATGGAGAGCGATGATGGGGCCGTTAGCATAGACGTTGCAGTCCACCTGCGTGTAGAGGTGAACCTCCGCCTGGCGAGCAGCCAGCCGGAGGAGGTCAGAGGTGAGCCCCGGCGCGCCAACGAATAACGACCAACCGCCGCCCGTCCGGCGCAGCGCGGCCGCAGGCGAGCCGTCCGGGTAGGTGGCAAGGATTTCGGCAGGGGTTGCATCGGCGGCGGCAAAAAGCGGCGTAACCGGCGCGTTCACACCGAAAGCCGTATGCAGGCCGAGTTGCCTGCCCAGATTCGTCGGCACAGCCCAGGCCTTGGCCGCAGACACCTGGCTCAGTTTGAAACCGGTGAGTTCCCGCATGGCTTCCGGAGAAGTGCGGTCCCCGTCATGCAGGCCCGGGGCATAGCACCAAATACGGCAGGTTCCGCGCGTTTGTTTAAGGAGGGCCTGCCGCTGGGCGCGCGAAAGCTGCCAGGCGTTGAGGAAGACATAGAGCCTGGCCCGAACGCGACCACGGACAATGTCATCGAGCAAATACTGGCCGTACGGTGCGCCCATGCGCCCCAAGGGCCGGCGCACCTCATAAATGCCGGGCTCAGTCACCGTCCAGGCGCTGGCGGAGGTTTCGAGCATGGCAGCCTCGTCAAGCACCGCCGCGACTTGGGGATGGTAGGGAATGCGTTTGTCCAGAATCGCGCGATCCACCGGTGCGAGCCGGCGCAGGTCGTCCCATAAACGCGGGTCGTTGAACCAGCCGGTCATCCCCAGGTCCATCCACCAGGTGGCGCAGTTGCGGGTCGCCTCCTGGGCGACGTTGCGCAGCAGCATCGTTCGGGTTTCCGCCAGGTCGCGGGCGCCATCGAATTTGCCGGGAAACTCGCCACTGCCCAGGTAAGTCCGTGTGTCATCCTCGAAAAGCCACATCTTGCCAGCCAGCGCAACGCTCTCGGCGGCGGTCATCGCCGGGGCACTGCCGCCGATGCCGCGGTCGAAATACGAAATGGGCGAACAGAGCAGGTCAACATCCGGGCAGTCGAGCACGCGGCGCAACGCGTAATGGCCGCAAGTGGAGGGACCCATCCTTACCGCGCCGAACTCGAAGAGGTACCCGTAGAAAAACACCACGAGTTTTCTCCCACGGGAAGCTTGCCGTGCCGCATGTGCCAGGTCACAGATCAGGTCCGCCATCGCCTGTTGCTGGAACTCCGCAAAGTCAACCAGCGGTCTTTCGCTGGCCGGGTCACGCAGAATGCCCGATGGTGAGGCGTGCCGCCGGGCAGGAGTTGGCACCGATGCGCTATCCAACTTTGCGTCCGGGTCATGCCAGGTGGCCTGGAGCGACGCGTCATTGAGGTAACGAGCACGCAGCCAGCCACGGAAGGCGATAGTGTCGGCGGGCGCGTAGCCGTTGAGCAGATTCTCCCAGGTGTTTTGATAGAACCATTCGCCTGTGTTTTGCCCGCAGGGATGGTAGCCCGCCACCCGGTCGCCCAACTTGCCTTCGAGGTGCTCGACCAGGGCGGCGACGCGCGCGGCGGCATCGCAACGGTACAAGGGAGAGGCGACAACCCCATGGTATTGGTGAGAGCCGTCTTCCCAGGTCATGACCTCGTCCGGATGCGCCTGGCGCCACCACTCGGGCGGGTCGGCTCCGAAACGCGGCAGGAGCAGGGCGTTTGGGTTGGCCCGCAGGACCTGCGCACAGGCGTTATCGGTTGCGCTCCAGTCCTCGGGCTCACCGGGCGCCGGCCAAGGCAAGCCGACCGGGAAGCTGACGAAGTCAACGCCAACTGCGGCGGCCATCTTGATCTGCGCCTCGAACGGACTGGGCGGACCGCCCAGGTAAATGAATGGGTTGCCGGGGCAGTACAGGGCGACGGTGAGGTCCCGCGCCGGTTCTGCCCTGGTCCAGAAGGTGACCCGGTACCGATGCCCGCGCACAATACTGAGATTGGGCACGTGATAAACATGCCAATCGGGCCACTCGCCTTTGGACGGCGCCCGAAGTTTCACATGCAGGCCGGCTGTTCCGCCCGCACCTGTGCCTGGCTCAACCGTCACTGTTCCGACCGTGTTCGCTTCGCCTGGCGGCCAATAAGTCCAGCCTCGCGAGAACGAGTCCGGCCCGCTTTCGAAATCGGAGGCCTCGGCCACGTCAATGCCTGAAGCGACATCCACAATGCGGATGTCGTCGAGGAACACGTCGCCCGGAATTTGGCCGAAACGAAAGTGGAGTGTGCCGGTGCCTTGCGAATCATTCTCGGCGGTGAACTCGAACTCGATCCGCCGCCCGCTTGGCCCGACCGGGATGGGTGAGGAACCTGGTCCGCCGAAGAACATGCGCGCCCGCGTTGGCCGGCCATTGACCAGCAGACGCGGCGCACCGGAAGAGGCTTCGACGCGAACCGTGAGACCGGCGGGTTTTGAAGCAGCAGCGTGCAGAGACAGGGAAGCGAGGATGGCACCCAAAACAAACAACTTCCACCACCGCGCGAGGTTCATGCCGCAATGGATTTGGCCGGTCAACCGAGTGTCAAAAATGATGCTGCGCTTCGAACCTCGGTCGGCTTTCCACCTGAAGCATACCCGTAACATGCGTGAAACCTACCAGATCAGAGCAGCGGAGGTCATGCATTTCATCGCGGAGTTTGTTCCAACTCCTTGTCAGCCCGCTCAAGCCGGACGGTCGCATGGCGCAGGGTGCTTGGAAATCGGTCAGTTGGATTTACCCATCCATTGCAGAGACAGGGCTTCGGTAGAATGTCTCCAATCCAGAGCATCAAGTCCGCCGCGCGCGGGTTCCGCATCTTTCGGAACTACTGGGTTCGCATTCTCTTCTTCTGCGGAAAGCTCGATCTTCGTAAGCGGTAAAGCGGGGACCGTCTGGTGCGCGGCGAGCCGGCGTGGTAAACGCCGGGGTAATGAACACATCCAAGGCTCCTCGCCGCCGCCAACGCACCACGGCGGCCGAACGCGCTCAGATTC
>JBEKGJ010000056.1:0-32094 GCA_050012855.1 Verrucomicrobiota bacterium
AGCCTTCGCTACGCTCAGGCTTCCTCAGACCCTCGACCAAGCGACCAAGGTCAGAGACACCACCCCATTCTCCTTTTGAACTCCCGCCATTCTCCTTTTGTTCCCGCCCCGACAGACCAATGGAGGCGACGCACAGTCCGGTGGCCGGCGCGGGGGATGCACGTTCCGGAAGGTGCGGGTCGTTCGACCAATGAGGGCGGGTGATGGTTGGCGGATCAACGGCGGACGATTATTCCTCGCCGGGACAGCCGGAATGGTTAGGCTGGGGGCGTGACATCATGGCTTCGCTTGGGGTGCTTCGCGCTGCTGCTGGCGGCCGGATCGGCGCGGGCCCAGGTGCGTCCCGGTTGCGAAGTGCTGGCGGCCGGTGGCTTCAAGGAGCTGCGCGGCAAGCGCGTGGCGCTCATCACCAATCAAACGGGTGTGGACTCGCGCGGTCGCAGCACAGTGGGCCGTCTGCGGGCGGCGCCCGGGGTTGACCTGGTGGCCTTGTTCGCGCCGGAGCACGGTTTCGACGGCACCCTTCCGGCGGGCAAGGAGTTCGGCAACACCCGGGATGCGCGCACGGGGCTGCCGGTGTTTTCGCTCTACGGTCCCGGACCGACGCGCCAGCCGACGCCGGCAATGCTGAAAGGCATTGATGCGGTCGTCTATGACCTGCAGGACACGGGCTGCCGGTCCTACACGTTCATCAGCACGATGGGGCAGACGATGGCGGCCTGTGGCGCGGCGGGCGTGGAGTTCGTCGTGCTCGACCGGCCCAATCCCCTCGGCGGTGTGCGCGTCGAGGGGCCGATGCTGGAGGACAAATTTCGGTCATTTGTAGGTCGTTGGAATGTGCCCTACGTCTATGGTCTGACCTGCGGCGAGCTGGCGCGCATGATCAACGGGGAGGGTTGGATTACCAACCGCTGCCGGCTGACGGTCGTCCCGATGCAGGGCTGGCGTCGTAGCATGGCCTGGGGTGATACCGGGCTGTCGTGGGTGGCCACGTCGCCGAACGTGCCGAACGGCGATTCGCCGCTCTACCTGACGGCCACCGGATTGCTGGGGGAGATTGGAACCGTGAGCGTGGGTCTGGGCTCAACGCTCCCGTTCCAGTGTGTGGCCGCACCGTGGCTGGAGGCCGGGAAGACCTGCCGGCTGCTGACCCGTTTTCGGCTGGCCGGCGTGAAGTTCACGCCGGTGAGTTTCATTCCGGCACGGGGGGCGTTTCGCGATCAACGCGTTTCCGGGGCGCGGATCCGTTTTACCGACCCGGCACGGGCGCCGCTGATGGCAATCAACTTTTACGCTTATGACGCGGCGCGGTTGCTGGGTCGGCGGGACCTGTTTGCCGAGGCGGTGCGGCAGGGCCGCAGCTTCGCGATGTTCGACAAGGTCAACGGCACGGATGCCGTCCGGAAGGCGCTGCAGGCCGGACACTCGGCGGCCAGCATCGTGGCGTCCTGGAAGCCGGGCGAGGACTCGTTCCGGCGGCGGCGCGAGAAATACTTGCTCTACCGGTGAGGGCTGCGGCGGCGCGGGATCATTGTCCGGCCGCCGCGATGGCGGCGGCCTGGAAATCGAGTTCGCCCAGGGCGCGCCCGGCCTGGACCAGCAAATGGTAGGTCGTGCCGGGTTCAAGGCGCTGCGCCCCGCGGTTGGTGGTGGCGGATTGCATGCCGGGCACCGGGTTGCCATAGATGAAGCCCTTAACCGGCGGTCCGTCCTTCTTGGCGTTTAGCGCCCAAAGGGGATGCGACCGGTTGCGCATGACGGCGTATTCGTTGGCGGAGAAAACCCGGATTGTCGTGAGGCGGTATTTGCCGTCGAAGGCGAAGGCCACCGGATAGACGGCCTGGCCGGGTCGGACCTGCCGCAGGACGCGATCCGACTTGATGATTTGAATGCGGGGCGGGTGGATGAAGTCAGTAAAGGAATACAGGTAAAGGGCGCCCAGCACGATGGCGAAGGTCAGGAGCAACCAGCTTTTGCGCGTCATAAGTCGTAACCAGTGGACGAATCAGGGGCGTCTTTATTCGATATGAGAGCCATGAATGCGGAAACACGCGGGGACCATAGCCACCGACCATGTCCGGATCGCCGCCAGCGCGGGATCCGCGCGTTCACCCTGATCGAGCTGCTGGTGGTCATTGCCATCATCGCCATCCTTGCCGGGATGCTTCTGCCGGCGCTGGCCCGCGCGAAGGAGGCCGGCCGCCGCATCTCCTGCGTCAACAGCATCCGCCAGCTCGGGCTGTCGCTCATGATGTATGGCGACGACAACAACGGCGTCTTCCCCGAGCGCAGCAACGGGCCCCGCTGGACCGAGCGGCTGCGGCCGATCTACAAGGACGTGCGCATCCTGCGCTGCCCGAGCGATGGTCCCAAGGTGCCCCAGACCGGGACCAGCGGCACCAACGGTTTCATCGGCGACGCCTCGCCGCGCAGCTACATCTTCAACGGCTGGAATGACTACTTTCAGGAGCAGCTTGGCGCCGACTTCAACATGAACACGATCATGGGGCTTTCGATGCGCGAAACCGGCATTCCGCAGCCCTCGGATACGATCCTGTTTGGCGAAAAGGACAACTCCTCGCCGCACTATTACATGGACTTCCTGGAAGGTGAGGGGAACGACATCACGGAAATTGACCAGTCCATGCATTCCTCCTCGTTCCAGAATTCGCGCAGCGGGGGTTCGAACTACGCGATGGCCGACGGCAGCGCGCGGTTCATCCGGTTCGGCCTGGCGTTCCGTCCCTTCAACCTGTGGGCCACGACGGACCGCTGGCGGACCAACGCGCTCAATTTCTGAGGTTTCCCGGCTGGCCGGTGGCGAGTCGCGGCCACCGATCACACGCCACCCATCTGCGCGACGCCGCGGTTGGCCAGAACTGCCGGTGAACTGCGGCGACAATCCGCGCGATTCAGCAAGCGTTTGGCCCGGCGCGGTGCAGTCAATCGAACTTGAACTGCCGGGCGGCGATCCCCGCCACGACGGCGCCGAGCAGCACCAGCAACAGCAGATCGTTCAGTGCGGCCGCCGGACCGGCTTGGAAACTGGCGAGTTGATGCAGCGCGTGCATGGTCCAGCCGGCCGGTGTCGCCTTGGCCAGGGTCTGCATCCAGGCCGGCGCAATCTCCACCGGCCACCAGCACCCGCCCAGCGCGGCGAACAGGTTGCCGGCCAGGACCCCCAGCCCGATGGCCTGGCCCTCGGTGCGCGCCAGGCTGCCCAGTAGAATACCGAATGAGGAGCAGAAACCGGCCCAGCCCAGCATGACCAGCAGCACGAGGGGAAGGTCCGGTCCCCAGTCCATGTGAAACAGCACCCGGCCGGCCACGAGGGCGAAGACGATTTGGATCAAGCCGAGGGTCAGCCGGCCCAGCCACTTCCCGAGAAACACCTCACCGCGCGACAGTGGCGCCGACGCCAGCCGCTTCAACAGCCCCTGCCGTCGCTCCACGATGAGCGAAACCGATCCGCTCGTCAGCATCGCGATCAGGCTGAACATGACCATGATGCCAGGAACAGCCTGCTGAAAGCCGGAGGGTGTCTCGTGCCGCTTGCCAGCCGGCTGCACGTCCACGGTCACCGACCGGGGCATCTGGCGCAGCCGCGCGAACGCCGCGGGTCCCGGCTGGTCACCCGCCCGCACACACGCGAGCAGGTCGGCCAGCACGGTGTAGGCGGCGCGGGCGACGCGGAACCGGTCGTAATCCTGCGCCAGGCCGCCCTCCTTGTGTTGGAGACGCAGCACCGCCTGGGTGGTCTGCAACACGGAGGCGGTGAAGTTCTCCGGCAGTACCAGCCGACGAAAGTAGTTCGTCGCGCTTTCCGGCGGTTGCGGCTGGTCAACGAGGTAATCGTTTTCCTCGAGCCGGCGGATCAACTCCGCAGCCAGGAAGCCGCCGTTGGTGAGCGTGTTGACCGCGAGATGATCCTTTTGCGGGCCGCGCACGCCGCCGCCGCCGCTCACCGTGCCGATGAAATACATGAAGAGCGCCGGCATGATGAACAGCCAGAGCAACACTTCCTTCTCGCGCAGGAAGTATTGGACGTCCTTGCGCGCAATGAACCAGATGTTGCGTCCCATGCTCACCTCCGCGCAAAGCTGGCCAGCCGCCCGCGGCTCCAGAAAAACAACAACGCGCCGGCCACGAGGATCGAGAGAAAGCCCGTCGCCACCGCGGAGCCGGTGGCCTGGCCGGCCAGGATGTCGTTCAGGCGGCTTGCCGCCCAACCGTTGGGGGTGCAGGCGCCAACGGCCGCCATCCAGCGCGGCATGGCTGCCAGGGGAAACATGCTGCCCCCCAGCATGAGCAGGGGAAACAAAACGCTGAACGTGAGGAACGACGCGGCCCGGTGGCTGCTGGCGTGCAGTTGGATTACGAGCAGCAGCAGCGTCAGCACCGCGCCGCTGCCGGCCGACCAGGCCACCGCCAGCGGCCAGCGGGCCAGCGAGATTTCCAGGTAGGCCATCCCGACCGCCAGGATGACTCCGCTGGTGGCCGCGAGCACCGCTGTCGCCGACAAGACCTTGCCGACCACGATGCTGGTCAGATCCAGCGGCGTCGTGACCATGCGCCGGAGTACGCCGGTTTCCCGTTCGCGCCAGATGTCATTGCTTAGCCCCTGCGCCGCGAACAGCAGGGCCATCAACACGATCCCGGGCAGGAAACTGATCGCGAACGATACCGCGCCGCCGGCGGAGGACGCGAGTTGCGGCGGCTCGACCGATTCCAGCTTGATCACCGGCGGAAACAAATATGAGCGCAACCCCCGGATGGCATCGTTGACGGAGACACTCAGCCGCGAAATCTCGGCGTCCGGCATGACGGACTTGCCTGCGGTGGCCGCCTGGGCGATCTGGTGCAGTTCAGGGCCCAGCAGCCGATGGGCATAGAACACGGCCTCGCTGAGCAGCCGCAGCATTTCCTCGGCGATGCCCGGCAGGATGCGCTGAGCGGGGTTGGTGAGGAGGAGCAGCCGCGTCGGTTCCTCGCGCAGCACCGCCTGCGCGAAGCCCTTGGGAATCACGAGCAGCGCGCTGGCGTCACCCTTTTCCAACCGCTGGCGGCCGGTGCCCCGGTCCACCTTTTCGGCCTGGACGAAATCGGCCGTTCGGTCGCTCGTCAACGCCCCCGTCACCAGGCGGCTGCCGAAGCTGTCGTCTTCATCGGCGATGAGCAGATGCACGCGGGGTTTCGGGCCGCCGCGGCCGCCCATGGCGAGGACCAGGAGGGTCCCGATGAGCAGGGGGATGAACAGCCAGAGGATCAAGGCGGCCGGGTCCTTCAGACACCGCAGCAGGTTCTGGCGTGCGACGAGGACGAGGCGGTTCACGAGTTACTCCCGCAGCTTGCGGCCGGTCAATTTGATGAAGAGGGTTTCGAGGCTCGGCTGGGTGAGCGTGGTTTCACGGATCTCCGCGCCGCCGGCGGCAAGGCTGGCGAAGATGGCGGCCAGCTTGTGCGAAGCGTCGGGCAGCGCCAGCCGCAGCGCCTCGGTGGTGGCTTCCACGACTTCGACGCCGGCCAGGGCGCCGAACGCGACCCGCGCCTGGTCCGGCTCGAACCGGCCGCGCAGCACCAACAGGTCGCTCTCGCCCGCCATCGCCCGCAGTTCCGGCAACGTGCCGGCGGCGATGATTTTGCCATGGTCCATGATGGCCAGCCGATGGCAGAGACTCTCGGCCTCCTCCAGGTAATGCGTCGTGTAAAGCACGCACGCGCCGCGGGCCACTTCGTCGCGCACCAGGTCGAGCAGGCGCATCCGTGACTGCGGGTCCACGCCGGCGGTGGGCTCGTCCAGGAGCAGCACTTTCGGCTGGTGAACGATGCCGCAGCCCAGGTTCAACCGCCGCTTCATGCCGCCGCTGAAGCGCTTCACCGGCTCGTGGGCCCGGTCGAGGAGGCCGATCGTCGTGAGCACCTCGCGGATGCGCGCCTTCAGCGTCGCGCCGCGCAGGCCATAGGTGCCGCCCCAGAACAGCAGGTTCTCGGTGGCGGAGAGATCCTCGTAGAGCGCCAGTTCCTGCGGCACCACGCCCAGTTGCTGGCGGGCGGTCCGGCCGGCGGTCACCACATCGTGGCCGAGCAGGCGCACGTGACCGCCGGTGGGTTCAAGGAGGCCGGAAATGCAGCCGATGGTGGTGGTTTTGCCGGCGCCGTTCGGGCCGAGCAGACCGAAGATCTGTCCCGGCTCAGCGCGAAAGCTGATGCCATCCACGGCGACCAATTCGCCGTACCTTTTTTGCAGACCGGTGACTTCGATCACGCTGGGATGCCTTTGGTTGAGCCGCTGGCAGGCGTGTCCTGTTTTCCACCATCGAACGGAGTTTGGAGTCCCGGCTTCAGCCGGTCATGGCCGCCTCAAGGCGGAACTCCAAGAGAAACGGACTCCGATCGCGCCGCGCCGAGAGTTGGAATTAGGACACTACCGCTGGCAGGGGACTTTGAGGCCCGTCACCAGGAACCGCAAGGTGTCATTTTGGCGTCATTTGAGAGTCGTTTCCGGGTCGAAAATCGAACTTGGGGACCGGGGCGCCGCCACCAGAACCGCGCTATTTTGATCCCGGTCGCACCGTGCCCCAGACGGCAACCCCGGCCACGACAAGCACCCAGAAGGGCAGGGCGCCCACGCCTGGAATCGCCTCCATGATGAGACCCGGCAGCAGCAGCCACTGCCAGCCCAGCACCACAAAGAGCAGGCCCGCGGTGACCAGGTCCACCGCCCATTCGATCGGCGGCGCAAAACTGGTCACGGCCGAAATCGCGTCCGAGACACCGGCGATGGCGAGAGCGACACCCAGCCGCCATTTGGCAATTCTCGTAACGCCAACCGGGGCCGCCCCGCCGGCGGGAGCGGGCACGATCGGCGGGGACGTTGCGACGGGCGGCAAGGACGGTTCGCTGTCCATGGCCGCAG
This sequence comes from Verrucomicrobiota bacterium, assembly GCA_050012855.1. Lineage (GTDB taxonomy): Bacteria > Verrucomicrobiota > Verrucomicrobiia > Limisphaerales > J093 > JAJXZJ01. The sequence continues at coordinate 6,917 of JBEKGJ010000056.1, forward strand.
TGTGCCGCAAGACCCGGCTGTTGCCAACCCTGCGGAAGTGGGTTGGTAGCGCGACCGGACAACCTCCCCGGCGCAGCTTCAACCGAGCGAGTGGCCGAGGCAGAGGACGCCCAGATAAACCCAGAACAGGAGCGTAGTGACATAGCCGCACCAGGCCAGCGCCCGACGGCGTGGACTGTCGAATCGTCCTTTGAGCAGGAAAGGGACCAGCGAGAGTATCAGCACGGTGACACCCAAACCGGTTTCGCGCAGGGCGAGTCCTTCGGTGGCGGCGCCCGGGTTAACAAGCGGCCCCATCCACGGACCGATGATGACGGTGCCGAAGGCGACCACTGCCATGATCAGGACCTGACTCACCGGAACGCGACCGACCAGGGCCAACAGCGAGGCGAGCACGGTCAATCCTCCGGCGATCACCAAGGCGATCCGAAGGTGAGTGAAGCTGAGTTCTGGCGCCCATCGGTCGGCTGACGGGCCAACGGTTGGGAATGGTGCGGGCTTTCGTCGGGCTTCCCAAAGAGCCCAGAGCATCACCACGATGGCCATGACCGAAGTCTCGGCCCGCAGGGTCCGCCACAGGTCACGCTGCAGGGTTTGGAGGACCGACACGCGATAGGACGCATAGCCACCGCTTCCGCGATTGCTGATCAAACCCCACAGTTCGTCGTAATGCAGCGAGGCAACCATGGCCAAACCGAGGAGTAAACCGGTCACGATCCCGCCGGCGAGCCCAACGCTGCCGGCCGAGAGCAGACGTCGTCCGCGAACCCGGGCTGGCAGCCAGCAACCGAGCCACGCGCCCAGCGGAAAGACCAGCCACATCGTCATCGGCCAGACCAACACCAGCGGACCGTGGTCACTGTTGCTTCCCAAAGCGCGCAGCGACCAAATCATCGCGCCCAGCAGCGAGCCCGCCAGCAGAATGATTCCTCCCCGGCAAGCCGCCGCGGGGCCGCCGTGAACCGTGTTTGGTTGGTTAATCCCAGTCTCCATGTGATCGCCAGCCAGCCTGACGGTCGAGGACAGGAAGTCAAGCGATTGAGCCGCCGGGCAGGGTCCCAATTTGAATGGAGCGCGGCTGTGTCGGAGACCAGCCGCAGCGGGAACGCTCATGGTGGGTCGTGGACCGCTGGGCCACGACGCCATGCTTCAACTGCCCGCCCAGCGGTCGGGCAGCCACCCAACAAGAACTGCGGCTGCGGCTGACGCTTCGCGCAGCCGCGCTCCGCAAAACGGCAAAGCGGGACACTCCCTGCCGCCGCCGCGACCGGTTTACGCCTTTCGAGGTCGTGTTTGGGCGCGTTCCAGGGCGGTCATCAGGCCTTCCACAGTATGCGTTTTGGCTTCGACCGCCGGGGTCAGTTTCAGCGCACCGAGTGCCTGGCTGGTTTCCGGTCCGATGGTGGCGAGTTTCAGGTTGGGAAACCGTCGCAGCAATTCGGGAAGGTTGAAGCGGGCATGGAAGTGCTCGACCGTCGAAGCGCTCGTGAACGTGACCCAGTCCGCGCCGGTGGTGGTCAGACTCGCCGCGGCGCCACTCGCGTCGTCGGTCTCCGCCTCGGTTCGATAGCACGCCACGTCGTCCACGATCGCGCCGAGATCCTCGAGCAGTTGGGGCAGTTCGGGCGTGGCGACCTCGGCGCGGAGCAGCAGGATGCGATGGTTCTCGATGCTTTCGCAGGCCGCGAGTTCCTTCGCGATCTGGCGGGCGACGTATTCCTTCGGCATGAGATCCACCTTGAGGTGGAGTTCGGTGAGTTTCTCCGCCGTGGCGGGACCGACCGCGGCGATGCGCACGCCGCCGATGTCGCGGAGGTCGTCGAAGGCCTTGAAGAAGAAATTAAAAAACGAAGTGACCCCATTGGCGCTGGTGAAGACGATCCAATCATAGGCGTTCAATCCCTCGATTGCCTCAACCAACGGATGATGTTCCGTGGGCGGCCCGATCCGGATGCAGGGGACTTCGAGCACCTCGGCCCCGTGCTCTTGGAGTCGGCGGCTCAACGGACCCGCCTGGTCGCGGGCGCGGGTGACGACGACGCGTTGCCCGAACAGCGGGCGGGTTTCGAACCAGTTCAGTTTCCCGGCGAGGCTGACCACGCTGCCGACGATCATGACCGCCGGGCCAGCAAGTCCGGCAGCCACGGCGCGCGCGGGCAGGTCCGCCAGAGCGCCGGTGACGCTGCGTTGCCGCGGCAGCGTACCTGAGACCACGAGCGCGGCGGGCGTGTCGGCCGCCAGACCTTCGGCCAGGAACTGCTCGACCGTCGGCGCCGTCTGCCCGGCATCGGTCAGCACAACCTTCGTACCAGGTGTGCGGACGAGGTGGGCGAAGTCAATGCCTTCGTCCGTTGTCGTCCGTGATCGAGCGTCGGTCACGGTGAAGCTGGAGCAATGCGCCCGGTGGGTGAGCGGAATGCCGGCGTAGTTGGGAACACTGGTAAACGGGAGCACACCGGGCACGATCTCGATACCAATTCCGGCCGCCGCCAGCAGCGTGGCCTCCGCCGCGCCGTCGCCCAAGACAAATGGATCGCCATAATGCAGGCGGACGACGCACCGGCCTTCGGCCGCCAGGCGGGCCAGTTCGCTGGTGTAATTTGTCTCGGCCGGGGTGTCGTTGGCGGGGAGCGCGACGATCCGGGCCTTGGCGGGAATGAGGCGGAGCACGTCCGGGCTGACGCGGGTGTCATGCATCACCACGTCGGCGCGGCCGAGCAGTTCGGCGGCACGCAGGGTAAGCAGTTGCGCGTTGCCGGGGCCGGCACCGACGAAATGAACAATGCCCTTCGTCTTCATGGCGACCGAGTTTACAGGACGGGCGGGGGGCGGGGCACTCGAATTCAGCAGAGCGGCTGGCGCAACCGGCTGGCGAGTTCGGCGCCGATCCGTTCAGCCTCGGCCGGAGGGCCGGCCAGTTCGCCACGGCGCGCCGGGCCGTCGCGAAACGAGACGGCCCGCAGGCGCAGCTCGGCGCCGTGGATTTCCGCGCAGGCGGCAACCGGGCTCTGGCAGCCGCCGCCCATCGCCCGCAGGAAGGCGCGTTCGGCGGTGACGCACTGCCGGGTCGCGGCATGGTTCAGCCGCGCGCCCACGGCGGCCAGACGCGCGTCGCCGGCGCGGGTTTCGAGGCCAATGGCGGCCTGTCCCACGCACGGGATCATCGTGACGGTGTCGAGGAAAACGGCCAGGAGACCCGCGGGGGCGGCACCCGGTTCCGGTCCGGAGAGTTCACCGCCGGCAGCGATGCGGAAGCCGAGGCGGGCGAGCCCGGCGGCAGCGAGCACGGTGGCGTCGAGCTCCGGCTGGGTGGCGACCTTTTGCAGCCGGGTGCCAACGTTCCCCCGGATCGCAACGATGCGGAGATCAGGTCGCGCGGCCAGCAATTGGTCGCGTCGTCGGGTGCTGCTGGTGGCGACGGTGGCGCCAGCCGGCAGGTCGGCGAGAGCGGTCGGCGAAGCAACGGCGTGGGTTGCCGGAACTGGGGGCGGGCTGGTCGTTGCGCTGCGACAGACCAGCACATCGCGCACATCCACACGCTCGGTGACGGCGGCGAGTTCCAGGCCCGCGGGCAGGTCGGTCGGCAGGTCCTTCAGGCTGTGCACGGCCAGGTCCGCTTCGCCGGCCAGCAAGGCGACCTCGAGTTCCTTGGTGAAAAGGCCCTTTGGCAACGAGGCGGCCGGCGTGGCCAGCGAAGCGCGTTGCAGCCTGTCGCCGGTCGTCCGGATCAGCCGCAGTTCAAAACGCGTGTCCGGGCAGGCGGCTTCCGCGGCGGCGAGCACCTGGCGCGCCTGGGCCAGGGCCAGCGGACTTCCGCGGGTGGCGATGAGGATCGGGCGGTCGTTGGCAAACATGCAAAAGGGTCGTGAGCGGGGCCGGCCGGTCAGGCGCCGTAGGCCAGCTTGGGGTCAGGTGAGGCGCCGGGTGCTGCGGGGGCGAGGATTCCGCGGATTTTTTCGCGGATGATGGCCTCGCAGCGGGCAATCTCCTCCTGTCGCTGGCGCAGGGCGTCGGCGGCGATCATTTGGAGGTCGTCAATGTTGTAGAGAAAAACGTCGTCGAGCAGGTTGACCTCCGGGTCAATGTCGCGCGGGACCGCAATGTCAATGAGCAGGAGCGGCTGGTGCCGGCGGAGCTTGAGGAGCGGTTCGAGGCGCGCGCAGTCGAGCACATAACCGGGGGCCGAGGTGCTGCTGATGATGATGTCGAGCTGGGCAAACTCGGCGGCCCACTGGTCGAACGGCACGGCGCGGCCGCCGAGTTCGGTGGCCAGCGCAGCGGCGCGCTCGACAGAGCGGTTGGTGACGACGATGCCGCGGGCGCCGCGGGACAGGAGCGAGCGGGCGGTCTTCTCGCTCATTTCACCGGCGCCGATCACCATGACGGTGCGCTCGGCGAGCGAGGCGAAGATGTGCTCGGCGAGGTCCACCGCCACGGAACTGACCGAGACGTTGCCGCGCTGGATGCTGGTATGGGTCCGGATGTGTTTGGCGACGTTGAAGGCGCGCTGGAAGGCCTTGTTCAGCAAGCGACCCGTGTGGCCCGCCTGCAGGGCCACTTCGTAGGCCTTCTTCATCTGGCCGAGAATCTCGGTTTCGCCCAGCACCATCGAGTCAAGACCGCTGGCCACGCGGAAGAGGTGTTCGAGGCTTTCGGGCTCGCCGCAGGCATAGAGTTCGGTGGTCAGCGGCTCGGCCAACGCGCGGGTTTCGAGGAGAAAACGGCGCAAGGCTTCGAGTGCGGCGGCGGGCTCGCGGTCGGTGGCGGCGTACAACTCGACCCGGTTGCAGGTCGAGAGGATGACCGCTTCGGTCGCCAGGCCGGTTTCACGCAAGCGCTGCAGGGCCGGCGGGATGGCGTCCTGGGCAAACGCCAGACGCTCGCGGACGGCGACGGAGGCGGTCCGGTGGCTCAGGCCGACAACGACGACGGGCATAGATTCAGGGGTGATGAATGCGCGAGAGGAGGTTCGAGCTCCAGAAGGTGAGCAGGATGAAGGCGAAGCTGCCCAGCGCGGACCAGGCGAAGCGTCGCCCGGTCTGGGCATGACGCACCCGCAGCACCAGCAGGACGAGATAGGCCAGCCAGACCACCGCCGACCAGATCACCTTGGCGTCCGGCGCGGCGTACGTGGTCTTGCTTTGGTGCAGACTGACGGCGCCGACCAACAACCCCACGGTGAGCAGAACGAACCCGACAGCGACGGAGCGCCCGATGGCCAGTTCAAGCCGCTGGATCGGGGGCAGGAGCGTAAACGCGGCGCGAAGTTTGTCGCGTTTCAGGTCGTGCTCGGCACTGAGATACATCAGGGCCGCGACCGAACTGAGGCCAAAGGCGCCATAGGCCAGCAGGACCAGCGCGGCATGGACGCTGCCCCAAACCCTGGCATCCTGGGTTTGCGGTCCTTGGGCATCCAACCCTGGCATCAAGGCGAAAACCCCGGCCGCGAAGAGCAGCGGCGAGGCAAACGCGCCCAGGAAGCGCAGCCGCCGCCACAACCCGATCACCACATAAGAGGCGGCGATGCCCCAGAGCGCGAAGATCGTGGCTTCGTAGAGGTTGTTGACCGGGCACCGCGACAGGGAGAATCCGCGTTTCATCATGGCGACCGTGTGCAGGCCCAACGCGGCCAGGATCAGGAGGTAAATCACGCGGTTGTCCCGGCGGAACCCCCGCCGCCAGAGCAGCGCGGAGTACAGCGTGCTGACGCCGTAAAGCACGACTGCCGAAAGGAAGAAGTTGCGATCGCTTAATCCGTTCACGAAGTCAGGTTAATCCAACCCGGCGTGCGGGCAAAGGACAAACCGCCGCCCGATCACCGCCGCGGCGTTCCGGCGGCGCGGGGTCCCGATCAAGGAAGTGACTTCGGAAGGGCTGTAAGCCGAATTCTGTCTGCGCCTCCGAGAGGCGGAGAGACCCATTTATCTCAGCGGCCTTACCCGGGACCGGTCCCGCCGAAGCGGGCGCTGGCGCGGGTCACGCCCTCAGTCCCCTATTTGGCCTTGCACCCGATGGGGTTTTCCGTGCCTCCGCGCTTACGCCCGGAGCGGTGGGCTCTTACCCCACCTTTTCACCCTTGCCGGCCACGGCGGGCTTGCGCCTGCAGCGGCCTGGCGGTTTGTTTTCTGTGGCACTGTCCGTCGGCGTGCCTCGCGGTCGCGCCGCCCGCGTGTATCCGGTGCCGGGCACCGGTTACGCGGCATCGCACCCTGGGGTGTTCGGACTTTCCTCCCCGGGCTTGCGCCCGGAGCGGGCCTCCACCCTTCCGAAGTCGTGGTCAAGATAGTGGAGCCCCGCCGGGTTGGCAAGCTTGGCGGCCACTCGTTCGTGTTCCAGTCTGAATGGAGCGCGGCTGTGTCGGAGACCAGCCGCAGCGTTTTCCGCGCCGCCCACCGCATGATTCAGCCGCGGAAGAACGAGCGTCGCAAATCGCACTACGCACTTTGCCCTTCGGACCTCGCACCTCGGATTTCGGATTTCGGATTTCGGATTTCGCACCTCGCACTTCGTTCACCACCACTCGCCACCGACCCGCTCGCCCGCCCTGGCCCGCGACTTCGCGAGCCGCATCGGCTCCGCGGCGTGTCACATCACCTATGCCCATCATCAGTAATGGGGGCATCAATCTTTGCTAAAATGAGTCCTTGACGGGCATTTGCGTTGTGGTCAAATGCGGCCTCATTCTCATGGAAGCGGAACAACCAACCCGAATCCAGAGAAGGACCGCCAACTTCCCCGCACCATCGCTATATCTTCTGTCAGCCAGTCTGCTGGCGCCCCCGGAGCAATGCCAAGACGGTATCCCGAGCGCTCATCAGGGACCCTCCGGCGAGTTTCCCAGCAAACTGTTCGACAACGACGTGCCCGGTTCCGGTAGGGCTGAGCTGCTGCTCGGCCCAGATATGGGGACGCGACGCAGCGCATCCCTACCACCTGGCGGGGCTCTAACCGCCCTCCCCGAAGCCAGCGGCAGATGTCCCGATGGCTTCGGCGGATGTCCCCGACCCGCCAGCGGATGTCCCGGCGTCGCCGGCGGATGTCTCGAAGCCCCAGGATTTCATCACGGAGCCTCGGGCGGATATCCCGAAGCCATAATTCGTCATCCCGATGCCCCAAGTGGATGTCCCGGAGCCGGCGGCGGATGTCACAGAAGGCCAGGTGTTCATCCCGAAGCTCCAAGCGGATATCACAGTGACCTGTTTTGCAACGACTTACGCCTTTCCGGTAGGGCTGAGCTGCTGCTCGGCCCACTTCGACGGGCCCGGAGCACGCAAACCGCTTTCACCACGGATGCACGCGGATGGACACGGATCAAACCAAGCCTCAACTCTCTCGCCCCGCGAGGCACGAGTGGGGAGAGAGCCGGAGAGAGGGGTTTGGCTGTGCAAGCGACTCCCCACCCTTCCCTCTCCTCGACCGAAGAGGAGAGGGTGCGCCTTGTGGACTTTGCGCGTTTTGGCGGCAAATCGAGTCCCTGGCTTTCTTTCGTGTCTTTCGCACTTCACCGTTCGCTCCGCCGTTTGACTCTCAACCATCAACCATCAACCATCAACCTTCCCATGCCTGACGTGCCCCCCAATCCCACTCCGACGCCGCCGACGCCAACGCCGTCCCGCCGCGCCCGCTCCTCCGTCAACCAGAAGGATGCCCAGGAACTCGATCTGGCCGAGGCCCTGGTTGCCACCGCCGCCAAGCCCGACTATGCCGCGCGCCTGGCTGACGAAGGCATTGACGCCCCGTTCCTGGCCAGTCTGACGGCGAAGATCACCGAAGCCGACGGCCTGCTGGGCAGCGCCACCGGCAAGACCGCCGGCAAGAGAACCACCACCCGGCAGGAGGAGGATTTGAAGCAGGCCCTGCTCGGCCAGATCCAGACCGTCCAAAAGCGCGCCAAGCGCAAGTACCCGAAGGCCGGCGATCCGCAGCGGGAGAACTACTTCATCGGCCAGCGTGTGGAGAGCAACCGGCCGCTGCTGGAGCGCGCCACGCGGACGATCCTACAGACCCTGGCGACCGACACCCTGCCGGGCCAGAAACCGGCGGACACGCAGGCGTTGCAGGATGCGTTGAATGCCTACGTGGCCGTCCAGACCGATCAGGCGGCCGGCCAATCCGGCGCGACCACCGACCGCGCGCTGCTCGACGCGAAGGTGAAAGAGGTGGCGGGCCTCCGCCGGCAGATTCAATACGCCGTCGACACGCTCTGGCCAGCCACCAGCAAGGCCAATGCCGGCATCCGCCGCGAATTCCAGATCCCGCCCAGCAAAGGGCTGAAATGAACTCTGCCATCAACCAACCGTACCTCTGTCAGAGATAGGCGAAGCCACAAGAAATCACTCTATGAAAAAAACAAACGTGATGCAAAGTCCAATCCAGCGGATTCTCTTTTCGGCACTCTTGGCCTTCGGCTTGGGTGCGTCGCCGCATTGGCCGCTTTCGGCCGACGATCAAGTCCCATCGAATCCTGCCACGAAAGACAGTTCGACAGCGGCTGGCACCAACCGTGCTGCCGAAACGTCGAAACCCAAAACGGACGAGGCGCTTAATAACGATGCCATCATCGAGTTGGTCAAACTCGGCTTGGGCGAAGGTTTGCTCGTGGACAAGATTAAGGCCTCGCCCTGCAACTTTGATGTGTCCATCGGCGGCCTCAAGAGCCTCAAAGCTGCGGCCGTCCCCGATTCAGTAGTCAGTGCCATGATCTCCGCCTCGACAAAAAAGGACGGCGGAGCGGACGCAAAGGCGGGGGACCCCAACGACCCTAAGTCGCCCCACGAGTCGGGTATTTACTACTACTACGAGGAGGTGGGCGGCAAACCCAAGCTCACGAAGCTCGAACCCGCGGTGTACACGCAGCAAAAAGGTGGCGTCGCGATCTTCATACAGTATGGACAGACCGCCCAGCAAAAGGCAGTCCTCCATCCGGCTCATGCCATGTTGCAGAGCACGAGCCGTAAACCTGTCTTCTACTTCTACTTCGAGAACACCGCGTCCGGGCTGGGTGAAACCAGGAATATCGCCACGAGTCCGAACGAATTCGTACTCGCGCAGATGGAATTCAAGGACAAAGACAACTTACGCACCTTGGTCGTCGGCCAGGTGAATGCCTATACGGGAGCCCAGTGGGGACCGAAGGACCAATCCATCCGGGCCTTCGATTTTGAAAAACTGGCGCCTGGCATTTACCGGGTCACCACCAAACAGGACTTGGCGAATGGAGAGTATTGCCTCTTCTACGGCGGGAACGCCATCTTTGGAACCCACACCACGACCAGCGGTGGCAAGGTCTATGACTTTGGCGTTAAAGGTCCGCCTGAGACGGAGCCGGCCGCGGCGGGCCACTCACAAGGGAACTTGAAGAAGAAGGGGGCTGCAAGTAAATGAAGGCTGACCGGTTTCTACCGCATCCAAACGAAGGAACGATCTACTATGCAATACACCGTCAAGAAGTCGGATGGTACCGAAATGAGTTTTCGCTCGCGCGACGATTTTGTCGGTGCGTACAACCGCCGCGATATCGACGCCAGTTGGTTCGCAAAAACAGAGGAGGCAAGTGAATGGGGTCCGGCCTGGGAGTTGCTCGGCCTGCCACGACCGGCGTCTGCCGATGCAATCAAGCCTCCGCCCGCGGCCGACGCGAAAGCGGGCTCCACCAGTGTCTCGGAGGCAGTTCGAAGGGCGGCAACGGGACGTTACCGTGATGCCTATCGCGTGGCGACGGCCACGGTGGGGATAGGGCTGGCACTCAAGGTGCTGGCAATTGGCCTCGCCGGACTGTGCGTGATTGCAGCCGTAGCTGGCATCAGCAAGAGCATCGCCAACGAATTGACGCCCAGCGCAGGACCGCTGGTGATCGGTTTGCTCGAGGCCGCCGCGGTGGGCGTGCCCCTTTACGTACTGGGGATCTTGGTGTCGGCGGTGGGGCAGGTCCTCAAAGCGACGCTCGACACCGCCGTCCACACGTCACCGTTTTTAGACACAAACCAGAAGGCCCAGATCTTCATCGGGTACTGAACCCAGGCACTCAGCCGGCAGTTGCCAAAAGTAAAAACCATTCAAAAAACACAAATTCAGAACCAAAGTATGATTTTCACAACAAAAAAAAGCAACAGACGCATTTCCTCTTGCTTCGTCCTTGGTTCTCTCCTGAACGGCCTTCTCAACATAGCTCTGGCACAGTACCCAGCACCAAATATACTGGACCAGGATTACACCGGCAATCCATACGTGTCGGCGGGGGACGTAGGCCAATGCACTTGGTACGTTTACGGGCGAATTCAGGAGACAAAACTCATGACGTCCAACGAACTCGCCGCGGCAAAAAACCGAAAGGATGGCACAGGAATATTCCTGAACTCAGCGGATACATGGCCGGCCGACGCGACGGCTGCTGGACTCTCCGTTGGCACAACACCAGCGGTGGGGGCAATTGCCGCTTGGACTAACGGAAAACCGCACGTGGCGTTTGTAGAATCGGTGAACCCGGATGGCTCCTTTAATGTCACCGAATGCAATGGGACCCCGCGTGCTGGCGCTACCGCTGTAGTTGGCGGCAATAACCTCCGGCTTCGCCGCACCGCGACGACGACTGGCGACATTGTAGCCACTGTCCCCCAATTCACCCTGCTCCCTGTCATCGGCGGACCGGTGTCGGCGGGCGGCTATCAGTGGTTCCAGTTCTCCGACGGCGGCACACCGTGCTGGGGCGCTTGGCTCACTTATGATTTATCTGCTCCTGCTGACCCGAATACCTTTGACTGGAATTTCACCCAGATTCACTTGACACCCTCGCCCTCGTTCAAGGGTGCGGCATCTCCGCCTGATACCTTCATCTATCTGGTGCCGTCGCAGTCAACCAGCCTCGCGATCATGAGGGCAGTTCAAATCAGCTTTCCCTCGGAGGACGGCAAACTCTACCAACTTTACGTCAGTCAAGACCTAAAGACCTGGACTGCCTACGACCAACCAGTAACGGGCAATGGAGGCCAGATGAGCCTGCCTTTCACCGCCGACAAAGGTACACAATATTGGAAAGTCCAACAGGTTCCTGGCAACGCAACAGATCGAATTCCTGGGCTCTCGGATCTCAATTTGGCCGGGGCTGTTTTTACGCCTTCGGACAGCGGTTTTTCCGTCGCCGACATGCGCGCGAATTCCTCGGTGAGCACTTTAAATGACCTGATCCGTGCGGACTTCACGTTTGACAGTGCAAGCCAGGTTTTCAGGCTCGCCACGTTCGATATTGCGGGCGAGATCGGAGTGTTTCACGATCCGTATTTTGCCAAGGATGTTGCTCCTGACATTTTCCTGTACAAGACACTAGACTCACAGATGTCGATGGATAGTACCTATCATCTCACCTCGTCGGGTGAAAGCTACTATATGGACCTTAGCGTTGGCGACGTTGTTTCATTTCTAATCCAGGCTATGAATGATGATATGACGTTAAAGATCTCAGGCCCTGACGGCGATGAAATCCTGAACGAGATTGTGTCCGCTAATGCGATTACGGGAGCGAAAGCGATTCTGAAAACTGGCCGCTATACGGTTCAGTTTATTCCGGTTAATAATTCCACAGTTTCGTTTAGCGTGTACTTCCTGAACGCTAATCGAAAGAGCCTGGCAACGATTATAAATGGGTCGGTAATCAATGTATCGTTTGACAATAACATCCGTGATTATGGTAAGTACGTTGTGTCTTTACAGGCCCGCGACTTGCTTTCGCTCGACCAGCCTAGCGACAACAATATTGAATTAACGCTGCTCAGCTTTTCCAGTGAGCTGCTCGCGCAGGACATCGGACTTCCACTTAAGTACATAGCCAAAGAGGCTGGAAACTACTATGTGTTTATAGATAATCAAAACGGGTGGGGCGGCAGCTATTATGGAACTGTATCAATCAAGCACGGAGTCGGCCCGGCATCACCGGGCACTTCGTCTGGAAGGCATTTCAATGCCGTCCAGTCGGGTGCCAGCAGACCAAGCGCAACGGCGAAATGAGGATGGGGAATGCTCTTGTTGGTGACACATGATCGCCTTGAGCTGCTGGGTTTAAATGACGATCGCAAACTAGATCGGATTTGTTGCCGCGGCGGATTACAGGTGCCGCGGTGGCGGTGGTAGCAACCTGGAAGAACGTCAGAATCAGAATGAACATCTCTGTATGAAAAGGAACCTCCTCTACTCGTTGGTTGTTGTGGGCCTCCTTGCCTTCAGCCCGGGAGCGTGCGCGGACGTGATAACGATTGTCCTAAGCCGTGCCTCTTCATTAAATGTCACGAACGCTTATGCTTACCCAAGTTCGACAAATATCCTCATCGGCGCTGACAGCATAGTTGAATGGGGGAGTGTAGGGTGTGATGTGTCAGTAAGCTTTCCCATCGCAGCCGGCAGCACGAACTTTGGTTCACTGATCAGTCTCGGTTATGCCTCGTTCCAAGCTACAAGCTGGGATACAAGCGGGGGCATACGTGTGATTGCCGGCCCCGCCATGCTGACGTTTTCAAGGCCCGATTTCAATGGTGCCGGCTTCTGCGCGCTCAAGGTCACGAAGTTGAGCGGAACATTCACGCCGAGCAGCGCGGTAGTGATCCCTTCGGATGCGCAAGGGCCGGTGGACATTCTGCTGGAATCGAGCACCAACTTCGTGGATTGGGTCCAAGCGCTGCCGGGCACCTACGGCACCTCCAGCCAGGTGCGTTATTTCCGAGTTCGCGCCGTGCGGCAGTAGCACACGCCCGGCACCAGAGGCACGATCACCCTCACCGACGGCACGGCAACGAAGCCGACGCGGTTCTACCGGGTCCGCGTCGAATAGGACGCGGCTTCTGCCAAGGCCCAAGCAGAAGGACTGCGGCTCACCGGGAGGTTCGCCCTACCGGGGTTTGTCTTGGGTGGCGCTCCCTTGCTGCCAGCAATTCGTCAGCAGGGAGTCACGCTAATCCAGGCCGAGCCAGAGCTTCACTTTCTCCTCGACCGCCAACATCTGGGTCGGGTTGAGCACCGCCCGCCGGCGGAGGAGCCTCGCGGCAGGGACGGTGTAGAGGCTTTGCGCATCGAAGCCGCCCGCCTCCAGACCCGGAACGTGCAGCGGCACTTCATAGCGCGAGCCACGCAAGACCGTGGTGTGATAGACGGTGGCGACCAAAACCCGGTCTTCCCCGGCGATGTCGCAGCCAAGCACCAAAGCGGGACGAACTTTGGCGGCGAGGCCGAAGTCAATCTGCCAGACCTCACCGCGGCTTACGTTTGGCATCTTGAGCCTCCCGCTGGTCCAGCGCGCGTGCCCCTTCGGAGGCGAGGGCCATCAATTCGTCGTCGCTCAAGCGGTCGTTCACTTGCGTCTGCACCCAGCGGGCAAGCTGGGCCTTCCGGCGTTCGGGCAGCCGCGCGAAGGCGTGTTTTATTTCCGCAACCGTACTCATGCCGACAAACTAGAAGAGCCGGGCGTCCCGGGCAAGTCCGCAGTGTCTTGGACCGCCGGGCCTGCCTGTGCGGCACGCAGACAGGCCTGCCTGTGCGAATCGGCATCTGCCTGTGCGAATCGGCATCTGCCTGTGCGAATCGGCATCTGCCTGTGCGAATCGGCATCTGCCTGTGCGAATCGGCATCTGCCTGTGCGAATCGGCATCTGCCTGTGCGGATCGGCATCTGCCTGTGCGGCCGCAGACAGGCGCAGACGGGCGCAGACAGGCCGCGACAACTCTCCCGCCGCCCAGCGGTCGGCGGGCCACCCATGCGAAGGGCGAATGACGGAGGGTGAGTGACGAAGGGTGGGTCATGGACCACCCATCTTCGCGTCTTTCGCAATCCACCGTCCATTTCGTCGTTCAACCCTCAACGCGCCGCGTCCCCATCTTCCTGTCGGCAAGTTTGGGCCGCGGCGCAGCGCGGCCGTACCGGCTTAGCCGCGCCGCACGTTTGCCACCCATCAACGATCAACCCTCAACCAACAACACATCGGGTCCCCGTCTCCCTGCCGGTAAGTTCGGGCCGCGGCGCAGCGCGGCCGTACCGACCCGAAGGATCCGCCATCGCGGCCCGGCGATCCACGACCCACCACGCCCAAGGAGCTTTCCGCGATGAGGCTGTTTCCTGGCCATAGGCCGGCTCACCGGGGGTTCGCCCTACCAGGTCGTGACCGCGCCTTGTCGAAACAACCCGGGGCGCGTAGAGTCAGCGCCTATGTCTTTGCCGACTGCGGGGATTCTTGTTGCGCTGTGGACGCCCACTGATGCCGCCGGGCGGATTGTGGAATCCGGCCTGGCGGCCAATCTCGCCTTTTTGCGCGGGCACGGCGTCCACGGGTTGATGGTGCTGGGCAGCACGGGCGAGTTTGTCCGCCTCTCGTTGGCCACGCGGCTCGAGTTCATCGAGTTGGTCCGCCGTCATGCCGGCGACTGGCCGGCGATGGTGAACATCAGCGATGTTCAGCCCGCCGCCGTGACGAGGCTGGGTCAGCGGGCGCGTGAACTGGGTTTTCCGAGCGTTGCCATGCTGTCACCGTGGTTCTATCCGCTGGCGCAGGCCGACCTGGCCGAGTTTTTCATCCGCCAGACCACCGCGGTCGGCCTGCCGCTGTTCCTCTACAATTTTCCGGAGCGGACGGGCAACCGCATTGCTCTCGAGACAGTTGCCGCGGTGGCCGACCGGGTGCCGCTGGCCGGGATCAAGCAGAGCGGCGGCGAGTTCAGTTATCACCGCGACCTCGTCGAACTTGGCCGCCAGAAGCGGTTTTGCGTGTTCACGGGCGCGGACGGTCGGCTGGCCGAGGCCATGGCGATGGGGGCCGTCGGCCTGGTCAGCGGTCTGGCCAATGCCGTGCCGGAGTTGACGGTGGCGGTGTTCAACGCGGTGCAGGCGGGCGACCCGGTGGCGATCAGGGCGGCCACGGCGCGGCTGGCGGAGGTGGTCAAACGGGTGGACACGCTCGAGTTCCCGCTGAACGTCGCGGCCGCCATAGCGGCCCGCGGCTTGTTTGTGGGTGAACCCAAGAGCCCGGTTTCGGCTGCGACGCAGCAACGCTACGACCAGTTGGTGGGGGAACTGCGGCAGCTTTACCGCGAATGGAATCTGATCTGAGTCGCCCTGGCGCAGACCCGGCGGCGCCCGCCACCCGCTCCCATTACAAGTGGTGGGTGGTGTTCATGCTCTGGTTCATCTGCTGTTTCAACTACGCCGACCGGCAGGCGATCTTTGCGGTTTTTCCGAAACTAAAGGCGGAGTTCGGTTTCAATGCGGAGCAGCTTGGCTGGATCGCGTCGGCGTTCATGTGGGTTTATGCCGGCGCCGCCCCGCTGGCCGGGTTCGTGGGCGACCGGTGGCCGCGCAAGCCCTTGATCCTCGGCGGCTGCGTGTTCTGGAGCTGCATCACCGTCACCACCGGCTGGTGCGGGCGGCTGTGGCATTTCGTGACGGTGCGGGCCTTGGAGGGACTCGGCGAGACATTTTACTTCCCGGCTTCGATGTCCATGCTGAGCGATTATCACGGGCCGGCCACGCGGTCGCGGGCGATGTCGCTGCACCAATCCAGCGTCTATGTTGGGACGATTCTGGGAAGCTGGATCGGCGCGTGGTTTGCCGAGCGGCACGGCTGGCGGTACGGCTTTTACTGTTTTGGCGCGGCCGGGATCGTTCTGGCGCTCGTGCTTTTGGTCTTCCTGCGCGAGCCACGTCGGGGGCTGGCGGAGACAGCAGCGAAGCCGTTGCCAGCCGAGCCGGCGCCGTGGTCCGCCCGCCAGACCCTGAGCCTGCTCCTGCGCACGCCGACCGCGCTGGTACTGATGGCGGTCTTCCTCGGGGCCAATTTCGTCGCCACGATTTTCCTGACCTGGACGCCGACGTTTCTGGTCGAGAAATTCGATTTTCGACTGACAACGGCGGGGCTGGGCGGGACGGTGTTCATCCACCTGGCCAGCGCGGCGAGCGTGCCGGCGGGCGGGTGGTTGGCCGACCGGCTGGCGCGGCGTTGGGCCGGCGGGCGGATGTTGGTCCAGGCGGCCGGACTGGGACTGGGCGCGACGTTTGTGGTGCTGGTGGGGATGACGCGCGATGTCGCCACGCTGCTGGGCGCGATGGCGGCCTTCGGGTTATGCAAGGGGCTTTATGACGCCAACATTTTCGCGGCGCTGTTCGACGTGGTGCCGCTGCGGGCGCGGGCTTCGGCCGCGGGATTGATGAACACAGTCGGCTGGGGCGGCGGCGCGCTGGGGCCGGTGTTTGTGGGCTGGGCGACCCAGCACGGCCACTATGGAAGCCCGATGGCCAACATGAGCCACGCCATCGCCCTCGGCGGGGTCGTGTATCTGATCGGCGCGGGACTGCTGGTGTTTGCGGCGGTCAGACTGGCGCGGGGCGACGCCGCGCCTGAGCGAGCGATGAGGTGTGAGGACTGAGGGTCGAATTGGTGAGGATTCGTGAGGTTGGAGTGCAAAGCCTGCCGCGACCCTCCTCCGGTCGCTCAACTCCCAACCATCAACCATCAACCTGACCGCGGCTCGCGGGGACGGCCCCCCACCGACCAGTGAAACCTGCCCGTTACCGACCCGTTACTGAAGTTGCCGGGCGGCGAGCGGAGCGAATTACTTGACAGGGGCGGGATCGGCGGCGGGCAGTTCCTGGACGCGGAGGTTGCGGAAATCAAACGCGAACTCCTCCGCCTGGATTCCGATATAGCCCTTCTCCGCATCCAGTTTGTCGTAGGTCCAGGCTTCCTCGCCATTCACGGTGAGGGTGATTTTCTTGCCGCGGACTTCGAGGCGGAACTTGACCCACTGGTTCACCGGCATCTTGGGCGTTTCCGAAGGAACGACGGAATTGTAGCCGCGCACGAGGCCGCCGAGGGAATCGTAACGGAGGTTCACCTGCCAGCCGTTGGTTGGCCACGGCTTGCCCTCCAGGCCGGCGCGGACGAAGATGCCGCTGTCGTATTTCTCGACCAGCGCCCGCCATTCGCACTCCAGGATGAAATTGGTGTATTGCTTCTCGGTGCGGAGCCAGCCCGTGCCTTTTACCAGGCGGAGGTTGCCGTCCTTGACCTCGAACGTGACATCGTGCACGGGCGCCCAGCCGGTGAGATCCTTGCCATTGAAGAGGGATTCCCATTTGGCGGCCGGAGTGTCCGCCGTCCGGGATGTGAAGGCGCCGAGGAGGCAGGCGCAGGACAGGGCGCAAAGCCAGGAGATGGAGCGGTGTTGCATGCGGGCTTGTTTTCGCCAACTCGCCGTCGCACGTCAAGCTTCCTTGACCGGGCACGGTCGGCCGGGCGGTGGCGGGCGGGGCCTGCTAAACGACTGGACGCCGCGGACTGGTTCCACTAGGGTCGGGCCGATGTCGAAGGCGACCAAGACCTCTGCAGCCGGCGGTGTCGCCGGCGCGGACCTGCCTTTTGAAGAGGCGCTGAAGCAACTGGAGAGCATCGTGGCCGCGATGGAGGCCGGCGATTTGCCGCTGGAAGCGATGCTGGAGCGGTACGAAGCGGGCACGAAGCTGGTGGAAATCTGCCAGGCCAAACTCGCCGCCGCCGAAGTGAAGATTCAGCAGTTGGAAAAGGGCGCGGAGGGGGCCTTGAGCCTTAAACCCCTGGCCGCCGACACGACCGAAGCTTGATGACCCGTTTTTTGGACATGGTGGACAACCCCGCCCACGTCAAGAAATTGACGATGGAGCAATTGCAGCAACTCGCGCAGGAAATCCGGCAAGAGTTGATCACGGTGCTTTCCCTCAACGGCGGCCATCTGGGCCCCAACCTCGGCGTCGTGGAACTCACCCTGGCGCTGCACCGGGTGTTCACGACGCCACACGACAAGTTCGTCTGGGACGTGAGCCACCAGTGTTACGTCCACAAGCTGCTCACCGGCCGCAAGAGCCGGTTTCATACGATTCGCACGACCGGCGGTTTGAACGGTTTTGCGCTGCGGACCGAGAGTGAGCATGACGCTTACGGGGCGGGGCACGCCGGCACGGCGCTCTCCGCCGGCCTGGGCATGTGCGCCGCGCGCGACCGCCGCGGGAGTGACGAGAACGTGGTGTGCATTTTCGGCGACGCCGCGCTCACCAACGGCATCTCCTACGAGGCGATGAACAACATCGCTTCGACGACCAAGCGCTTCATCGGCATCCTCAACGACAACGAGTGGAGCATCGCGAAAAACGTCGGGGGCATCGCCAATTACCTGAACAAGCTCATCCGCCATCCGCGCTACACCCAGTTGCAGAAGGATTTCGAAAAGTGGATCTCCCGCCTGCCGCAGGGGCAGCTCGCCCTCAAGCTGGGGCGCAAGGCCGAGGAAGCGCTGAAGAGCGCCGTGTCCGGGGCGGCCCTCCAGCAGGGCGCGAAACCGCTCGATGCCGACGGTCGGGGCGGCTATGGCAGCAGCCTGATCTTCGAGGAACTCGGCTGGCGTTACCTGGGGCCGATTGACGGCCACGATCTGCCCTTGTTGATCACGACGCTGGAGTATGCCCGGCAATGTGACAAGCCGGTGGTCCTGCACGTCATCACGCAGAAGGGCAAGGGCTACGACGCTGCCCTCGCTTCGCCCGAGAAATTCCATGGGGTCGGGCCTTACGACGTCAACACCGGTGATCCGCTGGCGACCAAGGCGGGCACGCCGCCTTCCTACCAGGAGGTCTTCGGCAACACCCTGGTCCGGCTCTGTCGCCGCGACACCACCCTGGTGGGCATCACGGCCGCCATGCCGTCGGGCACCGGCCTCAAGCAGCTCGAAACGGCGCTCCCCGACCGCTATTACGATGTCGGCATCGCCGAGGAGCACGCGGTGATTTTCGCCGCCGGCATGGCGACGATGGGTTACCGGCCGTTCGTGGCCATCTACTCCACTTTCCTGCAGCGGGCGTACGATTGCATCATCCACGACGTGGCCCTGCAGAAGCTGCCGGTCATTTTCTGCATGGACCGCGCGGGGCTTTCGGCCAACGACGGACCCACGCACCACGGTCTGTTCGACATTGCCTACCTGCGTTGTGTGCCGGACATCATTGCCATGGCGCCGGCCGATGAGGACGAGCTGGCGGACATGATGTTCACGGCCACGCAGCAAGCGCTGCCGGTGTTTCTGCGCTATCCGCGCGGCGCCGCCGAGGGGGTGCCGATCAAGAACCAGCCACGGTTGCTGGAGATCGGCAAGGCCGAGGTGCGCCGCAACTTCGCCCACAACGGGAATCGCAAGGTGGCGCTCTTCGCGTTGGGCAACCTGCAAGGCATGGCCCGCCGGGCGGCCGAATTGCTGGGCGCGGAGGGCTGTGACGTGGCCATCGTCAATCCGCGTTTCACCAAGCCGCTCGACGAGGCGACGCACGAATTCTTCGGCCGGGCCGCGGATGTCGTGGTGACCTTTGAAGACCATGTCCTCATGGGCGGCTACGGCAGCAGCGTGCTCGAACTGTTCAACGAAAAGGGCATTGCCACGCCGGTGGTGCGCATGGGCTGGCCCGACCAGTTCATCGAACATGCGTCCTCGGTGGATTACCTGCGCACCAAACACGGCCTGACTGCGGAGAATGCCGTGGCCCAGGTGAAGGAAAAACTGGCGACGGCACCCGCGGCCCGGCTCGCCGCCGTCGGTTAATCGCGTCGTTCCGTCCGCCACCCACCTCATGTCAACTGCAGCCATCACGCCGCCCGCCGGCGGTCGCATCACAATGTCCGCCGGCAAGCTGAACGTGCCGGACCAGCCGGTCATTCCTTTCATTCGCGGCGATGGCACCGGGCCGGACATCTGGTCCGCCAGTCAGCGCGTGTTCGATGCCGCGGTGGCCAATGCCTACGGCAGCGTCCGCCGGGTCGCCTGGTTCGAGGTTTTCGCCGGCGAGGCCGCCTTCCAACGGTTCAACACCTGGCTCCCCGATGCCACCGTCGAGGCCTTCAGGGAATATCTGGTGGGCATCAAGGGACCGCTCACCACGCCGATCGGCGGCGGCATCCGGTCCCTGAATGTCGCCCTGCGGCAGATGCTCGACCTCTACGTCTGCCTGCGGCCGGTGCAGTATTTCCCGGGCGTGCCCAGCCCGGTGAAACATCCGGAGAAGGTGGACATGGTCATTTTCCGGGAAAACACGGAGGACATTTACGCCGGCATCGAGTATGCGGCCGGCACGCCCGAGGCCCGGAAGGTTCTGGATTTCCTGGAACGCGAATTTCCGAAGAGTTTCGAGAAGATCCGCTTCGGCACGCAGCCCAAGGCGGAGGCATTTTGGAAGACGGTCGGCGTGGCCGGCTTTCCTGCCGAAGTGCGGGTGGGTGTCGGCATCAAGCCGGTGAGCTACAGCGGCTGCGTGCGGTTGATCCACAGCGCGATCAGCCACGCCATTGCGAACCGGCGTCGCAGCGTGACGCTGGTGCACAAGGGCAACATCATGAAGTTCACCGAGGGCGCGTTTCGCGACTGGGGTTACCAGGTGGCGAAGCAGTACTTCGGGGCGGTCGAGATGGACGGCGGTCCGTGGTGCCGCATCCCCGAGGGCCGGCCCGGAGCGGGCCTCGTCATCAAGGATGCCATCGCCGACATCGCCCTCCAGCAGGTACTCACCCGGCCGGAGGACTTTGACGTCATTGCGACGCTGAACCTCAACGGCGACTACCTCAGCGACGCGCTGGCGGCGCAGGTGGGCGGCATCGGCATCGCGCCGGGGGGGAATATCAATTACATCACCGGCCATGCCATCTTCGAGGCCACGCATGGCACTGGTCCTAAATACGCGGGCAAGGACATGGTCAATCCCGGCAGCGTGGTGCTCAGCGGGGAAATGATGTTCCGCCACCTCGGCTGGACGGAGGCCGCGGATCTCATTCTCAAGGGCCTCAACGGCGCCATCGCTAGCCGGCGCGTGACCTACGATTTTGCGCGGTTCATGGAAGGCGCGACGCAGATCAAGTGCTCGGAGTTTGGCGACAACATCGTCGCCCACATGTGAGAGTTGTCCCGTGAACGAATCGCGCCTGGAAGCGTTCAACCCCCCGGCGGCGCTGAATCCGTTCAAGACCCTGGAATGGCGGCGGCTGACACCGCGCGCGCGGCTGAGCCGGAGCTGGTGAATGCGTTCGCGGTTGAAGAACCCGCGCGAGATCCATGATCGCAACCTCTTTCCGAAGCCTTGAGGAGGAAGGGGTCGAGTATTTGCGGATCATCGGGCAGGTGGCCGTCCTCTACGGTGCCGCCGGTAGCGGCGACACGTTAACGGCGAGTGATTGACCGGGCGCGGCGGTTCTTCCATGCTCGCTCCGATGAGCGACGGGTTTCTGCAGGGGCGCGTGGCGCTGGTGACGGGCGCGAGCCGTGGACTGGGCCGGGCCATTGCCCTGGCGCTGGGTGAGGCGGGCGCCGCCCTGGTGCTCAACGCCCGCAACGCTGACCACCTCGCGGCCGTGGCGGCCCTCGCGCAATCCCGCGGCGTCAAGGCCATCGGCGTGCCCGCCGATGTCACGGACGAGGCCCAGGTCGGACATCTCGCCGCCCAGGTCCGGGATCAATATGGGCATGTGGACATTCTGGTCAACAACGCGGGCGTCAACATCCGCAAAGGCCTGACGGAATTCACGCTCGCCGAGTGGCGCCAGGTGCTGGACACCAACCTGACGGGCGCCTTCCTGGTATGCCGCGCCGTCCTGCCGATGATGCAGGGTCGCGGTTACGGGCGCATCATCAACCTGACCTCGATCATGAGCCACGTGGCGCTGCCCGGGCGGACGGCTTACGCGGCCAGCAAGACCGGGCTGCTGGGGCTGACGCGCGCGCTGGCGCTCGAGCTGGCGCCCGAGCGGATCACCGTCAACGGCATCAGTCCGGGGCCGGTGGCGACCGAGATGAACGCGCCGATCCTGCAAAGTGTCGAACTCAGCCGCGAGTTCACCTCCCGCATCCCGCTGGGGCGGTGGGGCGCGGAGGACGAGGTCGCCCGGCTCGCGCTCTATCTTTGCAGCGATGCAGCGGCCTTCATCACCGGCACCGATCTGGTCATGGATGGTGGCTGGACGGCCCAGTGACGGGCCATAAGGGGAACCTCTTTATTCTGCCATTTAGATTTCGCTCGCCTCACGATAAGGGGAAATTAATTTCAATTTGTTTGTGAATGCCAACGCTGTTGTCGTCCGTCATTACTCGGCTCACGTCCCGGTTGGGTGCGCCCTGGCAGTCCGCCTGGGAACGCCAATCGGTCGCGCCCGCCGAATGGATGGGATTGTCTTTTCCCCTGGCCGTCAGGCAGCCCGCTGATTTCTGCCTGCTGAAAGTCTCGCCGACCGGGCAACTCGAGGACTTACAAGTCTACGTGGGCGGCGACTTGGTCGGCTAGCGCCGCCACCACGTCTTGCCGGGAAATCGAAGTCACTCCCTGCTGCCCACGGACGATCCGCAGCCGGGCGCAGCGCGGGCGCCACACCGCCTCCGCCGTGTTGCCCCAGAGCGCCACGACGGGCAAACCCACGGCGGCCGCCAGGTGCGTGATGCCCGAATCATGGCCCAGGAAGGCCGCACACTGGCCCAGCCAGGCTCCCAGTTCAGGGAGCGGTCGTTGCAGCGCGACCCGCAGCCGCGCGGCCGGAACGTGGCGGCACAACCGCTCGATGGTTCCGGCCTCCGCTTCACCGCCAACCAGAAGGAGGCCAGTGCCCGCGTCTTCCGCCAGTGTTTCGAGCAGCCCGGCCCAGTTCGCCTCCGGCCAGTTCTTGCGTTGGCTCCCGCTGCCGGGATGCACTGCGAGCCATCGCAGTGTTGGCCTTGGTTTCCACGAGGTCGTCGTTGCCGGCAGGGCCAGCCGCGGAACTGGGTCTGCGTCCGTGATGCCAAGATCCCGCAGCGGTGCCAGCAACGCGTCAGTGGCGTGAACGCCCGCCGCCTCGCTTGGCCGATGTGGTCCGCCCAGGAACTGCGCGTTGGGCGGCAGACACCGCCGCACGTTCTGTTCGAGGATTCGTGCAGGATCGTGGAGATACGAAACCACCAACTGTGCTTCGCCGAACACGGCGCGAACACCGGCGTCAAGTTCGCCCTGCGGCTGGAAGAAACCCGCAAGCTGGCGGCCCTCGAGTGAGCGCGCTTCGTCGGCGAGGCCGCCCGCCAGCGCCAGCGGCGTCACCGCGGGCTGCCCGATGACGGTCAACGGCGTGCCGACGAAACGCCGGCGCAACGCCGTCAGCACCGGCAGGGTCAGCATGAAATCGCCGATCGCCCCGCCGCGCAGCACGACAATCCGCTGCAGCGTGGAGCGCGCCGCGGCGACCGCCCCGGCCACGCGGTCGTGTCGGTCAGTAGAACCCACCGCACGCCTGTCGGAACACGGTCAGCCCGAGCCCGATGAGCAGCAGCGCCAGGCCGAGCCGCAGGGCGCAGAACAGGCGGACGCGGGTTTCGTTCACCGTGAGGAAACCGATGAGGTCGCGCAGCCGCCACGGTGAGATCGTGAACCAGACGGCGAGCACGATCCAGAGATAGGCTCCCACGGCCAGCACCAGCCGCCACTCCGTGTCCACCCACCGCGCGGAGTCAAGCACCAGCTTGGCCAGCAGCAGCACCACGACCGCGAGACCGCGCACCGCCAGAAAGTCGCGTACAAACACACAGGTCCCAATCCCGATGATGGCGAACCCGGCGAACAGGATGGGCTTGAAGGCATCGAAGTCGGAAATCTGGTCGCTCCTGAGGTTCCACAGGAACCACGCCGTGCCCAACGGCATCAGGAGGTAGCCCCAGGTCAGCGAACGCGGGAATTCGCGCAGGGCTTGGGCGAGCGCGGCGGGGCGGGCCAGGCCGTAGATTTGTGGCAGGCCAATACCCAGGCCGAGCAGCAGGGACAGGAGCGAGAGTTTCATGGATTAATCGGGATTCAGGCTCGCCGGATCGCCGTAAAGCGTGATGGCGCTGGCCGCGGTGATCCGCACGTCGAGCAGTTCGCCAATGTGGCGCGGCGAGCCTTCGAAGACCACGATCTTGTTGCAGCGGGTGCGGCCTTCGAGCCGGGCGGCGTTCCGGCGGCTCGGGCCCTCCACCAGCACCTGCACGGTTTGGCCCACCATTTGTTGGAACCGGGCGGCGCCGATCGCCGTTACCAGTTCCAGCAACCGCGCGTGCCGTTCCTCGCGCACTGCTTCCGGCACCTGGTCGGGCATCGCCGCCGCCGGCGTGTCGCGTCGTGGCGAGTACTTGAAGACGAACGCAAATTCGAGCTGCCCCTGCCGGACAAGGTCGAGTGTTTCGGCAAAATCCGCCTCCGTCTCGCCGGGGAATCCCACGATGATGTCGGTGCTAATGCCGAGATTCGGCCGCGCCGCGCGAAGCTGGCTCACGAGTTCGAGGAATCGCTCCCGGGTATAACCGCGGTGCATCAGCTTGAGAATCCGGTTGCTGCCGCTCTGGACGGGCAGGTGCGCGCTCTCGCAGAGTTTCGGCAGCCGCGTGTAGGCCGCCACCAGATCGGGACCGTAACCTTTCGGGTGCGGCGAAGTGAACCGAATGCGCTCCAGACCGGGCAGCGCATTCACCGCTTCGAGCAACTGAACGAACGCCGTCCGTCCGTCGCGGTCCGGGATCGTCCGCCGGCCATAGCTGGTGACGATCTGCCCCAGCAGGGTGATCTCCCGCGCGCCGCGCTCCGCGAGTCCGCGGCATTCGGCGACGATGTCCTCAATGGTCCGGTTGCGCTCCTCGCCGCGCGTTTGGGGCACGATGCAGAAGGTGCAATGCTGGTTGCAGCCCTGCATGATGCTGACGAACGCCTTCACCGGTGGCCGGGGGCGGTTCAGCGCCAGGACATGGTCCCGGATGTGGGCTTCACTGCCCGCCTCGGCCGCGGTGTCGCACACCGCCATGGTGCGCCCCGCCAGCAGGTCGTCCACGTATTCCGCCGCGCGGTGCAGCTTCTGCGTGCCCAGCACGAGCTTGACCCCGCCCCCGAGCAACTCCCCGGCGCGGCTTTGCGCCATGCAGCCCAGGTAGCCCAGCACGACCTGGCGCTTTTGTTTGCGGGCCTTGGACGCCAGTTGCGTCATCCGCCCGAGCGCCTTTTGCTCGGCGGCGTCGCGCACGCTGCACGTGTTGAGCAGCACCACGTCGGCCGTGGCCTCGGAAGTAGCGAGGGCATAGCCCCGGGCGATGAACTGGGCGGCGACCGCTTCCGAATCGCGCTCGTTCATCTGACAGCCATAAGTCTTGATGAAAACGCTC
>JBEKGJ010000057.1:0-31336 GCA_050012855.1 Verrucomicrobiota bacterium
GCTGGCGGGGCTGGATGGGGTGTTGAACAAGATTGACCCGGGCGAGCCGGTGGACAAGAACATGTACGAGCTGCCGGCCGAGGAGCACGCGAAGATTCCGCAGATTTGCGGGAGCCTGGAGGAGGCGTTGGACCACTTGGAGGCGGACCACGAGTTTCTGTTGAAGGGCGACGTGTTCACGAAGGACTTCCTGGAAATGTGGGTCAGCACCAAGCGCAAGGAGGCCGACGCCCTGCGCCTGCGCCCCCACCCTTACGAGTTCTTCCTTTACTACGACGTGTAAACCACGACGCGGCTTGCGGGGCACCTCGTTCGCGGGGTGCCCCTTTTTCGCCCCAGCGGGGCCTTGGGAGGGCGTATTCAATGCCATTGGGCGAGGTTGTGAATAACTTGGGAACAAGAGTTAATATCTTGTTCTGGTCAACCCGTTGACGCGGTCCTAAAAAGACCGTGCGCAATCCGAAGGCAACTGAGAACCTGGCAATTGACTTTCCGCGACGGACAGAAGTTGGACTTGGTTTCAATATAATATATTGGTAATCAATTGATTGCGAGAGAATATGGCAGATTTGCTGGTTTTTTTTGAGATGGTCGTGCAAGGCACCGCAACGGACCTGGCGAAGGGGTTCCTAACCGACTCGCCAAAGGGCTGTTACATCGAGGTTACGCGCGTTGGTGAATAAATACCGGGTACTCCCCGAAGGTGAGTCCATGGCAATGCAAGCTGGCGCTGAGACAATTTGGGCGGCCGCGCAGAAGGTACTGCGCGAAATGCTCAACCAGGACATCTACAACCTGTGGTTTGCTAACCTCCGGCCGACGGGGCTGAACGGGGATGAAATCACCCTCGAGGTTCCGAACGATTTTTGCGAGGTCTGGCTTGAGGAGAATTACCTGAGTCTGTTGCAGGACGTCATCAGCCATTGCACCGCACGATCGTTCCGGGTAAGGCTCGCGGTGCCCTCGGTTCCGTTCCGTTGCGACAATGCGCCGGCGTCGCCCGCGCCGGAGAACGGGGCGGCTCCCGTTTCACGACCCGCTTCCACCGCCAGCCCCAACGAGAGCGAGTTCAATCCCAAGAGCACGTTCGACACCTTCGTGGTGGGCAACAACAACAATTTCGCCCATGCGGCGGCGCTCGCCGTGGCGCAGGCACCCGGCAAATCCTACAACCCGCTGTTTGTGTATGGCGGCGTCGGCCTCGGCAAGACGCACCTCCTGCACGCCATCGGCCAGTATGTCGCCCAGCACCGCAAGGGCGCCCGGGTGGCCTACCTCTCCTCGGAACGCTTCACCAACGAGTACATTGACGCCATCCAGTCGAACCAGTTCGCCCGCTTCCGGCGCAAGTACCGCCACACGGACGTGCTGCTGCTCGATGACGTGCAGTTCCTGGCCAACAAGGAGCGCATTCAGGAGGAGTTCTTTCACACCTTCAACGCCCTCCACGAGTCGCACAAGCAAATCGTGCTGACGTGCGACCGCCCCGCCGCCGAGATCCAAAACCTCGAGCATCGGCTCGTGTCGCGCTTCGAGTGGGGCCTGGTCACAGACCTCCAACCGCCCGATGTCGAAACCCGCGTCGCCATTCTTCGCAAAAAGGCGCAACTGCTCAACGTGCGTCTGAGCGACGACATCATCCTCTTCCTCGCCACGCGGATTCGCTCCAACATCCGCCGCCTCGAGGGCGCGCTCATCCGCGTCGCCAGTTACGCTTCGCTCACCGGCAAGCAACTCGGCCTCGAAATGATCGAAGGATTGCTCCACGATACCCTCCATGAGGAGGGCCGCCAGGTCATCAGCATCGAACTGATCCAAAAGCGCGTGGCCGAGCACTTCGACCTCCGCCAGGGTGACATGGCCACCAAGCGGCGCCCGGAGAACATCGCCTTCCCGCGCCAGATCGCCATGTACCTCTCGCGACAGCTCACCGACAGCTCCCTCAACACGATCGGCGAAGCGTTCGGCGGCCGCGACCATGGGACCGTGCTCCATGCCTGCCGGCTCGTGAAAGACCGCATGGAGGTGGACACGAACGTGCGACAGGTCGTCACCTACCTCGAACACCAGTTGCTGCGGTGAGCCGGCTCGTCCCACGGCCGCGGGCAACGCCTGCGTCAACCGCCAGCGGATCGTCCTGATACCCGCCGCCGCCTCCACCATGTCCGTCATCGAGGTCCAGGGCCTGTCCAAGAGCTTCCGCACTTATAAAAAACAGCCCGGACTGTCCGGAGCATTCAAGGGTCTCTTCCACCGCGAGCGGCAGGAGACGGTTGCGGTCAAGGACATCAGTTTCCGGATCGAGGAAGGCGAACTGGTCGGCTTCCTCGGCCCCAACGGCGCCGGCAAGACCACGACGCTCAAGATGCTGGCGGGTCTGCTCTACCCGGCCGGCGGCTCCGCCCGCGTTCTCGGTTATGTCCCGTGGGAACGCAAGGATGGCTACCGCCGCCAGTTCGCCCTGCTCCTCGGCCAGAAAAACCAGCTCTGGTGGGATTTGCCCGCCCGCGAATCCCTGGACCTCAACGCCCGCATTTACGGCCTCCCGCAAGCCCAGTTCGAGCGCACCGTGGCCGAACTCACCGAACTTCTCAGTTGCCGCGACAAACTGGACGTGATGGTCCGCGAACTCTCGCTCGGTGAGCGGATGAAAATGGAGCTGGTCGCCGCCCTGCTGCATCAACCCCGCATCCTCTTCCTCGATGAACCCACCATCGGGCTCGATGTGGTTTCGCAAAAGACCGTCCGCGAATTCCTGCGCCATCACAATGCCGCCCGGCACACCACCATCCTGCTCACCAGCCATTACATGGCGGACATCCAGGAATTGTGCCACCGGGTCATCATCATTGACCACGGCTCCATCTTTTTCGACGGCCCGTTGAGTGAAATCCTGGACCGCTTTGCCGACTTCAAACTGATCACGATCCAGTGCCCCGCCTCCCAACCGTGGCCGGCCGATGGCCTCCGCCGCTTTGGCGAGGTCGTCGAATCCACGCCCGTTGGTTTCCAGTTGAAGGTCAAACGCGACCGCGTCATCGCCGTCTGCAAGGAACTCCTCGACGCGTTTCCCGTCACCGACATTGACATCCAGGAAGTGCCGATCGAAGACATCATCCGCCAGATCTTCGCCCGCTGAGGGCCCGTCCGGCTCAACGGCCCGCCGCCACGGCCGGGTCGGCCGGAAGCTGGTTCCGACCCGCGAACATCTGAAACCACCAGATGGGATGACCCCGATAGTCCGCGTGGAACACCCCGAGGCTTTCCACGCGGGCGAATTGACGCCGGATTCTTTCCGGCACCGGCTGCGGCGCCGGCGGCGGATCGCTCTCCCGCCGGGGTCGTTCCAGGCGCTCGACGATGATCGCGTTGTCGCCCACCCGTTCTCGATAGCGGTACTCGGGCCAGAAATCGAACTGACTTTCCGGCTGGCCGGATTGCTGGACGCACACCACAGGCCGGCCGCCCACGGCGTCGCGCGCCGGCTGCAGGTAGAACGTGATTTCGCTTGTAAAACCGTATTCCGGGCACAGAACGAAAACCGGCTTCCCCTCGCGCAACAGCGATTCGCGCGCCTCGCCCACCACGCGGGCGACCTCCCGCCAGCCACGCAGCCGATGCAGCGGGTCGAGCCCCACCGGCAGGTAATGACCGGTCGCCAGCCCGATCAGGTCGGTTTCACTCATCAGGATCAGCGCCAGAAAACCAAGGCCCAGCCCGACCCGGAACCAGCGCCACACCCACGGCCGGCCCCGCCGCGAGTCCCAGTAGAGCGCCATCAGGATCAACAACGGCAGCACGGCGGGCGCCATCCAGTTCGGCAGCACCCGGGCGTGAAACGACTGCAGGAAATAGACCGCCACCAACGGCACGCTCATGCTGAACCAGTAAATCATCCCGGCGTTTCGTGGCCCCGCCCGCCAGAAAGCGAATGCCGCCAGCACCAGGCCGACATAGAATACCGGGTTGAGCAGACCCGCCTCCGCGCCAAGAAAGTCGCCGACGTAGCGCAGCGTGAAATTGAACGCCTTTCCGAACTCCGCGCGGTCATTGACGTGCGTGATGGTGACCCAATCGTGCTGCCAGTTCCAAACCAGCACCGGCAGCGCCAGGAGCACGTTGACCAGCAAGGCCAGCCATGGCCCCGGTCGCCTCAAATGCGCGCGCGCCGGCCGCCAGAGCGCGAAGAACACCGCCCAACACAACCACTGGAACAACTCGGTGTACTTGCTCAGAAACCCCAGTCCCATCCACAGGCCGACCCAAAGCCAGTACCGCGTCTTCCCGTCCAGTTGCACGGCCCGCCAGCCCGCGAGCATCGCCACCGTCCAGAACAGCACATTTAGCGGGTCAATCGTCATGAGAGTCGCGCCGACGGCCAGCAGCGGCGTGGCCGTGGTGATGAGAATGAGCGCAAAACCAAGCCGGACATTGTACTCCCGCGCAAAAAAACCGAGCATCGCGAACCCGAGCACGGTCGTGATCACGGGCGCAAAAAAACGGACCCCCAGTTCCGTGTCACCCCACAACCAGGTGCCGAGGAACTGCGTGTAGGCGATCAGCGGGGGCTTGCTGTAGTACGAGAGAGCGAGGTGCTTCGACCACAGCCATTGGTAGGCTTCGTCCTGGCTGAGTTCGATGCTGCCGCTCGCAATGTAAGCCAGCCGCGCTGCCAGGAGCACCAGCAACACCACGCAGCCCCAGACCCACCACGCGCGATCCGACACGCGCGAAGGCAGCGCCCCGGCAGGGGGGCCGGGCACGATTGCAGCCAGGCTCACCAAGCCGAGACCCAGCAGGAAGGCAAGGCCAACAGCAGATCCGTTGGCCAGTCCCGACCCCAGGATGGCAAGCGTCGGATGGCAGAAGGCAGGGCAGTCCACGCGGCAGAAATCAATACCCGCCCGGAGCGACTGCGTCCATGCGGATTTGCACGCGGAACGAACCGGCTAGCATGTCGAAGCTTGCAGCCAATGCGGCCAACGACGGGCCAGCGCGGGGACGAGGCGATGCCACGTGAGGTAACCCACCGCGAGTCCGATCAACGCGGAAACGAACACATCGGAAAAGTGATGGCAGCCGAGGAACACCCGCGACCAGCCCATGAGAACGCCCAGCAACACCGCCGCCACGCGCCAGCGCCGAACGCCCAGCAGCAGCACGCCCGCAAAGCCCATGGCGGTCGCTGTGTGGCCCGAGGGGAACGAATTGAAATCGTACCGGCCGATTAGCCATTGCGAATCGTGCCGGATCCCATACCATCCCTGCGGTTCTCTGGCAGTGGGCCGCGTGCGACCGGTGGTCGAGCGCACCCCGGTGGCCACCGCGCCGGCGACGCACGAGGACAACGCGAGCGCCACCGCCAGGGTCATCCAAAACTTGTTCCGCCGCCAGAAACCGAGGGCCAGCAAGACGGCGGCGGCCAGCAGCAGAAACGGCAGGTTGGCGTAGGTGGTGACGAACAGCGCGGCCGCCTGCCACCGGGGACCGGGATTCCCGGGCACCAACCGCTCGATTGGCCCGTCCATGAGAAACGCCAGGAAAACCAGCAGTACGACGACGGTGGCCAGCCACACTCTGACCCGCCACCCGCGGCGAGTCTGCGCTGGCGCCGCATCCGCCGCCCGGCGCTGATCATCCTTGGTCGCTCGATCCATCGCGTGTCATCAATCCCCGATTCTCCGTCGCCCGTCGCCCGCCTCGTCCCGGTGTCACCGCCCGCCGGCCCGGTCAACGCGGGTCGCCGCGTCGCCTTGATCTGGCTGCTCTCTTTTACCCTGCACCTGGCGGGCACCTGGTCCCTGCCGTTGCTGGATCGCGATGAACCGCGGTTTGCCGAGGCCTCACGCGAGATGGGCGAACGGGGCGTTTATACCGTTCCCTATTTTAACAACACCTATCGGTTCGACAAGCCTCCTCTCATTTACTGGCTCCAGTCGCTGGCCTACGCGCTCTTCGGCCCGTCCGAATTCTCCGCCCGCCTGCCCTCGGTGCTCGCCGCCGCCACCACCGCAATCGTGATCTACGCCTTCGGTCGCCGCCTGGCCGGCGACACCACGGGCCTCCTGGCGGCGTTGTTCTACACCACCGCACTGCAGGTGATGGTCCACTCGAAACTCGCTGTGGCCGATCCGCTGATGATCCTGTTCGTGGCGCTCGGCGGTTGGGCCGGCTGGGAATGGATCGCCGCCGGCCAGACCACAGACCCTGTGCGACGACGCCGATTCTGGGGCGCGGTGTTCGCCCTCGCCCTCGCCCTCGGCTTTCTGGCCAAGGGACCCGTCGCGTGGCTTCCGCTTGGGATGCTGCTCTGGGCCCGCGCCCGCCGGCTTCCCGGCGCGCCCGGCTGGGTCATGATCGCCGGACTGTTCCTGGCCAGCCTCGTTCCGGTGGCGCTGTGGGCCGTGCCCGCGCTCCTGGCGACCCACGGCGAATTCCTCACCGTGGGTATTGGCCGCCATGTCGTCGCGCGCGGCCTGATTTCGCTGGAGGGTCACGGGGCCGGTCGCCTGATCACCTACCTGGCCTCGTTGCCGTTTTATTTCTTCACCGTGTTCGTGAGTTTCTTTCCGTGGTCGCTTTGGCTCCCGTGGTGGTTCCGCCAACATCGGCGTCGCACGAAACCAGATTCCGCCGGCAGTTACCTGCTGGCCGGCGTGCTTCTGATTTTCGGCTTGTTCACCTTCTACAACACCCGCCTGCCGCACTATACGCTCCCCGCGTTCCCCTTCCTGGCGCTGCTCCTGGCCCGTGCCTGGACCGCCGCTGAACGCAACACCACCACCCTGCGTCGCTGGGCCATCGGCATGGTGCTCGTCAACGCCGTCCTTTCCCTGCTCATTTTCCCGGCAGTGGGGCGCTTTTTCCCGTCGCGGGAACTCGCCCGCGCCGCCGCGCCCTGGCTGCCGCCCGCCACGCAGCTTGCCTGGTCCGACTATGACGAGCCCAGCCTGGTCTGGTATTTCCGCGACCGACTCCGGGGCTTTCCCGTCAAATGCGAAACCGCGGACATGCCGGCCTTCATGCGTGAATCCGGCCCGCGCGCCTGCGTGCTCGACGCCGACGAGGCCGACCGGCTCTTCCCCGCCCTGCCCGCCGGCTGGCGGTCGGTGGACGCCGCCGGCTTCAACGTGGCGAACGGCCGCCGGGTCCACCTGCGCCTGATCGCCAAACCCGATTGATCCGCCGCGCGGACCGGCCGCCGGCGCGGCCAAGCAAGGACGCTTTTCCGCCAAAATCGGTGTAGCCCAAGAAACTGAACTGGCCAAAATTTGTTCTTGTCATGGCAGGAAAAGTAATCCTCCCGAAGATTGAAATGGCGGCACGGCCGCCTATCCTGATGGCGTGCCGACCATGAATCGCGACCTCCATGACGCGCGCAGCCGGCGGGACTGGCTGCGTGATGCCGCCAGAGCGCTGGCCCTGACCGGAATCGGGGTTGCCGCCGTGGTCCTCGCGTCCAACCGGCGGCCCTGCCGCAACCTGTCATCGGATGCCGCCCGCCGCCTGTGCGCCGGCTGCGCCGTCCTCGCGGACTGCCGCCGGCCGGCCGCGCTCCTGGTCAAAGGCACACTCCCCGGAGGCGCTCCATGAAAAATCCATCTGCCGGTTCCCGTATCACCCGGCGCCGTTGGCTGCGCCAGGGCGTCCGCCACGCCGCCGTATTGGGACTGGCCGGTTCGGCCGTGATCCAAAACCGCCGCCAGGCCCGGGCGGCGGACAACACCGCACCCAACCCGTTCGCCTACGACGTCAGCCGGCTGGAGAAAACCGATCCGAAACTGGTTCGGTTCGCCGAAACCAGGCGATTTCATTGTCCGCAACCGGACCCGCGACGGCTCACGCTGGGACCGGACGGCAACCTGTTCGTCGCCGCGCGCGACGCCGTTGCCGTGCTGGACCCGACCGGTACCCTGGTGCGTGAACTCACCTTTGCCGGTCCCGCCCGGTGTGTCGCCGTCGCCGCCGACGGCACGACGTTTGTCGGGCTGCGCGATCACGTCGAACTGTTCGATGCCGGCGGGCAGCGGATCGCCGCGTGGGATTCGCCCGGCCGGAAGGCCTGGCTCACCGGCCTGGCCGTCGGCGACCAGGGCGACCTGTTTGCCGCCGACTCGGGAAACCGCCTGGTCTGGCGCTACAACCGCTCCGGCAAGGTGCTGGGCCGGCTGGGCGAGAAAAACCCGCAGCGCGACATCGCCGGCTTCATCCTGCCCAGTCCCTACCTGGATGTGGCCTGGCACAAGGACGGCCTCCTGCGCGTGAACAATCCCGGCCGCCACCGCGTCGAAGTTTACACGCGCGATGGCGATCTCGAACTGACCTGGGGCAAGGCCTCGATGGGCATTGACGGCTTCTGCGGCTGCTGCAACCCGATCGCCGTTGCGCTCATGCCGGACGGTCGTTACGTGACCTGCGAAAAGGGGTTGCCGCGGGTGAAAATCTATCGCGAGCACGGCGACTTCGACTGCGTCGTTGCCGGCCCGGAACTCTTTCCGCAGAACGCGCGGATCGGCGCGGGCGAGGAGGCCGCGGACGGCGCGCGGGCGGCCCTCGATGCCGCAGTGGATGCCCACGGCCGCGTGTTCGTGCTGGACACGATCACGGGCGACATCCGGCTGATGGAACCGAAGGCGTGAGATGGAAACCAAACCCGCCAACGTCCCGCCGCTGAACCGCCGCCAGTTCCTGCGCAGCAGCCTGCGCGTCGCCGCCATGACCGGCGTCGGCGCGGTGATGGGGCGGCTGGCCGGTCGCACCGCGACCCGGGGCACGGTCTGGCAGATAGACCCGGCGCGCTGTCTGCGTTGCGGCCAGTGCGCCACCGAGTGCGTCCTGGCCCAGTCCGCCGTCAAGTGTGTGCACACGCACGCGATCTGCGGCTACTGCGAATTGTGCACGAGCTATTTTGTGCCGGAGCCCAACGCGCTGAACACAGGGGCCGAGAACCAGCTCTGCCCCACCGCCGCCATCCGCCGGAAATACGTCGAGGATCCGTATTACGAATACACGATTGACGAGGACCTGTGCATCGGCTGCGGCAAATGCGTCGAGGGCTGCAACCGCTTTGGCAACGGATCGCTCTACCTGCAAATTCGTCACAATCACTGCCTGAACTGCAACGAATGCTCCATCGCCCGGGTCTGCGCCGGCGATGCGATCCACCGCGTTCCGGCCGATCATCCCTATCTCCTCAAGACCACCGTCAGCCATTGAAATGAAGCGTCGGGCCAACACGTTTGTCGCCGGGATCGGGAGTTGGCTCGCCACGCAGGCGGTAGCGCTCGCAGAACAGCGGTTTCCCCCGCCCGATTTCGAAAGCGGCTACAAGCTGCCCATCACGCAGACCCCCGCGCCGCGGGCCGAATGGCTCGCGTGGCTCGACGTCGTAGTTCTGCTGGCCGCACTTGGTTTCGCCTGCCATCTGATCTTCCGGCGACGGTCGCGGCCCGGTCTCGTGGGGCTCTCGCTTTTCTCGCTCGTTTATTTCGGCTTCTACCGCAAGGGTTGCATCTGTGCCATCGGCGCGGTGCAAAACGTGACGCTGGCCCTGTGCGATCGCAGTTATGCGCTCCCGCTGACCGTGCTCGTCTTCGCCCTGGCGCCGATCGTGCTGAGCCTGGTGGTCGGCCGGGCGTTCTGTGCCGCGGTTTGCCCGCACGGCGCGCTGCAGGACCTGGTGCTGATCAAACCCAGCAAGGTCCCGGCCTGGCTCGAACACGGCCTGGGCATCGTCCCTTATCTCTATCTTGGCGCCGGCTTGTTGTTCGCCGCCACCGGCAGCGCGTTTTTGGTCTGCCGCTACGACCCGTTCGTGCCGCTGTTCCGGCTCTCGGGCAGTTTTTGGATGCTGACCGCCGGCGCGGCCTTCGTCGCGCTCGGCATGTTCGTCGGCCGGCCTTATTGCCGGTTCCTGTGCCCCTACGGCGCCCTGTTGCGTGTGGGCGCGACGCTGGCGCGCTGGCGCGTTCGGGTGACTCCAGACTACTGCACGCAATGCCGCCTCTGTGAACACTCGTGTCCGTTTGGCGCCATGCGCGAGCCAACCCCCGCCGCCGCCCAACCCGCCGACCGGCGCCGCCTCGGATGGTTGGTTGTGCTGCTGCCGGTGTTGGTCCTCGGCGGTGTCTGGCTTGGGCGCGCCTTGAGCGTCCCGCTGTCGCACCTCGACCCCAACGTCGCGCTCGCCGAGAAATTGCTCGGCCCGAAGAAGGCCGCGCCGCCCGCCGGCGTTCAAACACCGGAAAGTCTCGCGCTCACCCGCGCCCAGGACAATGCGAAGGACGTCCTCGCCGCCGCGGTGGAAGCCCGCGCCCGCTTCGCGACCGCCAGCCGCTGGTTCGGCGGCTGGGTGGGCCTCGTCATTGGGCTGAAGCTGATCGGCTTGACGATGAGGCCGTCGCGCGCCGACTACGAACCCGACCGTGGGGCGTGCTTCGGCTGTGCGCGCTGCTTCAGCTATTGCCCCAGTGAACGCGTCCGCGTGGGGCTGCAACCGCTCGCGCCCGCTGCCGGACCGGCGGCGCCCGGACCGGCGGTCGCGCAGGCCAAAACCACGTGAGCCATGTCGGAAACCGTTCCCCAGCCTCTCCCGACACCGCCGGTCCGGCCGGCGTCGCTGGTCCGCACCCTGACCGGCGCGGTGCTGATCGCGGCGTTGTTTTGCGTCGTGGCCGGTGGGGCGCTGCTGGTGCGCCACTGGCGGTCCAAGGCGGATGATCCTCTGAAATCGCCAGAGGCCGCGGCGTTGAAGGAGCAGCTTCGCAACGAGCCACGCAATGAGGTCCTCAAGGAGCGGATTCGCCAACTCGATCTCCATCTCCGCCGCCGTTATTTTCAGGAACTCGACTTCCGTCACACCGGCGGCTGGCTCTTTCTGGGCGGCCTGGTCGTCATGGTTTGGAGCGCCCGCCGGCTGGTGGCGCTCCGCGCCCAGCCGCCGCTGCCACTGCCGGATACCAACGCCGACCGCCGGGCGGCACGAGCGGCGGCGCAGGCCCGCTGGGCGGTTGCCACAGTGGCGGGCCTGACGGGCGCCGTACTCCTCGGCTGGTCGCTCAGCGCCCGCTCCACCCTGCCCGACCGGCCTTCGGAGTTGGCAAAGCTGCTCGCTAAATTTGCCGGCGAGAGCGGGCCTGATCTCACCGACCTGCCTTCGCCCGGGGAAATTCGCGCCAACTGGCCGCGTTTCCTCGGCCCCAACGGCAACGCGTGCGTTACCAACTTTACCTTGCCCGCGGCGATTGATGTCGCCACCGGCGCCGGCATTGTCTGGAAAGTTCCGCTGCCCGCCCCGGGATTTGGCTCGCCCATCGTCTGGACGAACCGCGTTTATCTTTCCGGCGGCGATGCCACCAACCGCGCCGTCTTTTGCTTTGATGCCGCCACCGGCGCGCTCGTCTGGCAACGGCCGGTGGTGAACGTCCCCGGCAGCCCCGCCCAGGCGCCCGAGATTCCCGAATCCACCGGTTACGCCGCCCCCACGATGGCTACGGACGGACGGCGCGTGTTCGCCTGGTTCGGCAATGGCGACCTGGTGGCGTTCACGCTCGCCGGCGCACCGGCCTGGGCAAAAAGCCTCGGCGTGCCCAAAAACGCTTACGGCCATGCCACGTCGCTCGTGCCCTGGCAGGGACGCTTGATCGTCCAGTTCGACCAGGGCGAGCCCGAGGAAGGCAAATCGCGCCTCTACGCGTTGGATGCCGCCACGGGCAACGTGCTCTGGCAAAAAAGCCGCCCCGTCGGCAACTCCTGGGCCACCCCCGTCGTCGCCGAGGCCGCCGGCAAAACCCAGATCATCACCCTCGGTGGCAAATGGGTGATCGCCTACAATGCCACCGATGGCAACGAACTCTGGCGCATCGAAGGTCTGAACGGCGAAATCACCCCGTCGCCGATCTTTACCGCGGATTTGGCCGTCGTCGCCAGTCCCTCCGACAAACTCATGGCCATCCGCCTGGACGGCTCCGGCAACGTCAGCAAGACGCACATCGTCTGGTCGAGCGAGGAGAATGTGCCGGACATCACGAGCCCTGTCGGGAACGGCGAACTCGTGTTCACGGCGTCGTCGAAC
Source organism: Verrucomicrobiota bacterium (assembly GCA_050012855.1). GTDB lineage: Bacteria > Verrucomicrobiota > Verrucomicrobiia > Limisphaerales > J093 > JAJXZJ01. The sequence goes on from JBEKGJ010000057.1 coordinate 12,074, forward strand.
GGCATGTTGACGTGCTTCGACGGCAAGGACGGCAAGAAGCTGTGGGAACAGGACCTGAACTTCGAAGTCAACGCCAGCCCCGCCATCGCCGGCGACCGGCTGATCATTTTCGGCAAGAAGGGCGCGATCGTCGTGGCCGCCGCCAGTCGCCAATTCCAACAGATTTTGAAGGCTGACCTCGGCGAACCGGTCCTGGCCAGCCCCGCCTTCGCCGGCAACCGCGTGTTCGTGCGCACGGTGAAATCGCTGGTCTGCCTCGGCGCCAAAAATGGCCCCGGTCCCGCCCCCGTGGAGGCGGCCCGCCGGTGAACGCCCCCGACGACACGCTCACCGCCTCGGTGGCGATTCTTCCCGCCCCCCGCGCGCCGGACTCCGACCTCGGCTTCGTTGCGGAGGCCATCGAGCGGTGCGGCAAAAGCGCCGACGCGGTCATCCCCATTCTGCAGGCAATCCAGGACCATTACGGCTGGCTGCCGGAAACCGCCTTGCGGCGGGTCGTCGAGCGAACCGAGATCACGCCGGCGGCCCTGACCGGGGTGGCGACGTTCTACGACATGTTCCGCCTCCAGCCGGCCGGCCGCCACCTTCTCCGCGTCTGCCGCGGCACGGCCTGCCACGTCAGCGGCGCCGAGCGGGTCGAGGATTCCCTCCGGCGGTTGCTGCACATCCCGGCAAACGATGACACCGATCCCGAACGGCTCTTCACCCTCGAATCGGTGGCCTGCCTCGGTTGCTGCACGCTCGCGCCCGTGGTCAAGGTGGATCAAACCACCCACGGCCATGTGACGGTCGAGAAGCTCCCCAAGATCATCCGCGATTACCTGAACGACGCCAACGAGCAGCACGATGCCGACCTCACGGAACGCCCCGTCCCCCGAGGCGGCAAGAGAACCGTGTTCGTCAACGTCGGACTCGGCTCCTGCTGCATGGCCAAGGGCAGCGATCGCCTGTTCCAAGCGTTGCAGGCCGGCGCCGCCCGCACCGGCGCGGATGTCGTGGTCAAGCGGGTCGGGTGCGTGGGCATGTGCCACCGTACGCCGATGGTCGAGATCGCCGCGCCCGGCGAGCGCAGCCAGTTCTATGCCGGGCTCGGACCGGACAATGCGTTGGACCTCCTCCGCCGGCACCTGCGGCCGCGCGGCCTGGTGCGCCAGCTCGCCCGGCTCTGGAACGAAGCCCTCGAGTTCGCTCTGGAGGAAGATGGCGGCGATGGCGTCAGCGAGTGTGCCCTGGACCCCCACGCCCCGGAGGTCAGCGCGTTTCTGGGCAAACAAACCCACATCGCCACCGAGGGCTTCGGCCGCCTGGATCCGCTCGATCTCGAGGAATACCTCGCCCACGAGGGGTTCGTTGCGTTGCGGCAGTGCCTCGCTACGCAACCGCCCGAAGCGATCATCGCCACCATCGAACAATCCGGCGTGCGCGGCCGTGGTGGCGCGGGTTTCCCCACCGGCCAGAAATGGCGCGTCGTCCGTCAGCAGGCCGGATCGGAGAAATTCGTCATTTGCAACGGCGACGAGGGCGACCCCGGCGCGTTCATGGACCGGATGCTGCTCGAATCGTTTCCCTACCGGATCATCGAAGGTCTGGCCATCGCCGCCGTCGCCGTGGGCGCGCACGAGGGCGTTTTTTACATCCGCCATGAATACCCGCTGGCCGTGCGCCGCATCCGCGCGGCGATCGCGGAACTGAAGAAACGCGCCTGGCTCGGCGAGAAGCTGCTGGGGACCGATTACGCCTTGCGTCTGCGCATCAAGGAAGGCGCCGGCGCCTTCGTGTGCGGCGAGGAGACCGCGCTCATCGCGTCGGTCGAAGGCCGCCGCGGGATGCCCCGCTTGCGCCCGCCCTTCCCCGCCGAATCCGGCCTGTGGGGCCGGCCCACGTTGATCAACAACGTCGAGACACTCGCCCTGGTGCCCTGGATCGTCCGTCACGGCGCGGAGCGATTCGCCGCCCTCGGCACGGCGACCAGCAAGGGAACGAAGGTCTTTGCCCTCGCCGGGAAGATCCAGCGCGGCGGCCTGATCGAGGTGCCCATGGGCACGACCGTGAGACAGATCGTCGAGGAAATCGGCGGCGGTACCGCCCACGGCCGGCGCTTCAAGGCGGTCCAAATTGGCGGCCCCTCGGGAGGCTGCGTCCCCGCCTGCCTGGCCGATACGCCGGTTGATTTCGAGTCCCTGCGCGAAATCGGGGCGATCATGGGCTCAGGCGGATTGGTGGTGCTCGACGACACCGACTGCATGGTGGACATCGCGCGGTATTTCCTCCAGTTCACCCAGGACCAGTCGTGCGGCAAATGTACCTTCTGTCGCATCGGCACCAAGCGCATGTTGGAGATCCTTGACCGCCTCTGCGCCGGCAAGGGCCAGCGCCAGGACCTCGCCGAGCTCGAACACCTCGCCCACCAGGTCAGCCACGGCAGCCTCTGCGGCCTCGGCAAAACGGCGCCGAACCCGGTCCTGACCACCCTGCGTTATTACCGCGACGAATACGAGGCCCACCTCGCGGGCCGTTGCCCCGCCGGCCGCTGTCAAGCCCTGATCCGCTATGTCGTCAACGACCGCTGCACCGGCTGCACGATCTGCGCGCAGAAATGCCCGGTCAATGCCATCCCGCTGACCCCCTACCAGCGTCATGAGATCGTCGCCGACCTCTGCACGCGGTGCGATTCCTGCCGCCAGGTGTGCCCGCACAACGCCATTGACGTGCGATGAATGCCTTTGCCATCACGTTCGACGGCGCGGCGGTCCCGGTCGCCGAAGGTGAAACTATTCTGCAGGTCGCCCGCCGCCTGGGCGTGGACATTCCGACGCTGTGCTTCCTGGAGACCTGCACGCCTGCGACCTCCTGTCTGGTCTGCCTCGTCAAAATCAAACTTGGCGGCGCCGGCAAACTTGTCCCCTCCTGCGCCACCCGCGTTGCCCCCGGCATGGTCGTCGAAAGCGAGACTCCGGAAGTCCATGCCGCGCGACGGACGGCGCTCGAACTGCTTTTCAGCGATCACGTGGGCGACTGCCTCTCGCCGTGCCACCGGCTTTGTCCGTTGCAACTTAACGTGCCGGTCATGCTGCGCCAGACCGAGGCGGGCGAACTCGACGCCGCCATCGCCACCGTGCGACAGGCCCTGCCACTGCCCGCCGTCCTCGGCCGGCTGTGCCACCATCCTTGCGAGAACGGTTGCCGGCGCGGCACGCGGGACCAACCTGCCGCAATCCGCGACGTCGAACGCTTCGTCGCCGACCACGACCGCCAGTCATCCCAGCCGTATCAACCACCCGCAAAACCACGGACCGGCAAACGCGTCGCCATCGTCGGCACCGGACCAACCGGCCTCGCCGCCGCGTTTTACCTTGTGCGCGAGGGCCACGCCGTGACGCTGTTCGACCGGCGGGAGCAGGCGGGCGGCTCACTGCTCCGCGAGGTCGCGTCCGGCACGCTGCCGGCTGAAGTCCTGGCGGCAGAAATCAAGCGCCTCGAAACCCTTGGCGCGGTCATCCGCACCGGAGTCGCGCTTGGCACCACCTTTACCCTGGAAATGCTCGTCGCTGACCACGACGCCGTCCTGGTGGCCGTGGGTGAATCCGCCAAAACACAGGCGGTGACGCTGGGCCTGGGCGCAACGCCCGGCGGCCTCAAGGTTGATCCCGATGGCGGCGCGACCTCGATGCCAAAGGTGTTCGCCGCCGGCAGCGCCGTGAAACCCACGCATCAGGTGTTGCGCGCGATGGCCGATGGCCGCGTGGCCGCCCTGGCGTTAAACCAGTTCCTCCACGGTCTCCCGATCAAGCGACCCACAAAACCATTCTCCAGCATCATGGGCCGGCTTGACCCCCTCGAATTGAAACGGTTCATGGTCGGCCCCAGCCCGGTGCCGCGCGCGATCCCGCCGCTCGACCTCAGGCGCGGGTTCAGCCCCACCACGGCCACTGAGGAATCCGGGCGCTGTCTCCACTGCGACTGCCGGGCTGCCGGCAACTGCCAGCTCGAGCATTACGCGGAGCTTTACGCGGCGGATACGTCGCGTTACCGCTCCCAGCGGCGCGCGTTCGAGCAGTTTGTTCAGCCGGGCGGAATCGTTTTCGAACCCGGCAAGTGCATCCTGTGTGGCCTGTGCGTCCAGATCGCTGAGCGGGCGCGCGAACCGCTGGGACTGACCTTCGTCGGTCGAGGCTTCGACGTGCGGATCGCGGTGCCGTTCAACCGCAGCCTGGACGAAGGCTTGCAGAAAGTAGGGCGCGAATGCGTGGCCGCCTGTCCCACGGGCGCCCTGGCCTTCAAGGAACCGTGACGGTCGCGCGGCCGCACGATCGTCCTTGAACAGCGAGAACCCCCGCTTCGTCCGTACTGCGGTTCGCCGATTCACCGATTCACCGATTCACCGGCTCGCCGCGGAGAAATATGGGCTTGATGCCACCGAATGCCGCGACTAGGGTTTCCCGCCTTGGGCTGCACCCATAGCTCAATTGGATAGAGCATCTGACTACGGATCAGAAGGTTATAGGTTCAACTCCTATTGGGTGCGCCATCTCTATCAAGGACTTATGAACAATCGCTACCAGAGCGAATTGACATTTCGCTACTGACATTGGATACTGCCCGTATGGCAGTGGTCAAGAAATCGAAGCTGAAGCGGCAGCCGGCGAAGCTGTGGTCCAAGGCCGGCTTCACCAACTTGGTTCGCTACGAACCCGCCGGCGTGTACTTCGCCAGGATTCGAGTGCAGGGCAAACTCATCCGCCGCAGCCTCAAAACGACCGTCCTCTCCGTCGCCAAACTCCGCCTCAGCGACTTCGAGAAATCCCACCGTCAGGCTGCCGAACGTCAAACCGACGCCAAGCAGGGTAAAATGCCCTTCAGCGAGGCGATGCGCATCTTGCGTTCCCGCCTGGATGGTGACGCCACCTTGAAGCCGCTCAGCCGGAGCTACTACGACCAGCGGTTGGTGGCACTGGTGAAGAGCTGGCCTGGCTTGGAACAAAAGGACGTGCGGACGATCGCCAAGAGCGACTGCCTGGATTGGGCCGCCAAGTTCGCCAAGGCGACGTGTGCGAGCGCCTTCAACAACACGGTGTCGGTCCTGCGGCGGGCTTTGGACATCGCCATTGAACTGGGCATCCGCTACGACAACCCCGCCACAGCCATCAAGCGCGTCAGTGTGCACCCCAAGGCGCTCAGGCTGCCGGAATTCACCCAGTTCACGCGGTTCCTTCAGACGGTTGAATCCGCCGGCGGGCGCGACTCCAGGAAGTGCGCCGACTTGGTGCGGTTCCTTGCCTTCGGTGGATTCCGGATCAGCGAGGCCGCCAACGTCACATGGGCGGACTGTAACTTCACCAAGGGGGAGATCACGGTGCGCGGCGATGTGGTCACCGGCACCAAGAACTCCGAGGTTCGGAAGGTGCCCATGATCGCCGACATGGTAACGTTGCTGAACCGATTGCGGCAGCAGCGGCCGGATGAAGGCCAGGATGTTCGCGTGATGCAGGTGAAGGAATGCCAGAAGTCAATGGAGCGGGCTGCCAAGCTGGTTGGGATGCCCCGGATCACCCATCACGATCTGCGCCACCTGTTCGCGACCCGCTGCATTGAGGCCGGCGTGGATATTCCCACCGTCAGTCGCTGGCTCGGTCACAAGGACGGGGGAGCGCTCGCGATGAAAACCTACGGTCACCTGCGGGACGAGCATTCGGTCAACATGGCCAAAAAAGTGACGTTCGGGACGGCGACTCCGCAGCCGGACACGACCACTACGCCTCGTGATGCCAGTGGGTCCGGCAGCCACGTCTGAGCGCGTGTCGCCAATTGGCGACATTCGCACCTACCCCCCACGGATGTCCCAGCCCTGGCCAGTCAGCGATCAGTCGCCCTTCACGGGTCGCACCCGGGGTGCCGGCCAACCGAGGGAACAGGGGGTTGATCAAGTCACTTGGCCGGCGCCGGCGTCACGGCGGACATGGACAGACCGAGCGCCTTGAAGTCGGCGGCCAGTTGGGCAATCGAATTCTTGAGGGGGCTGGCGTCCCGGGTGGCTTTGGCGGCCGTGTCCCGCATCGCCGCCACGCCACCCGTGGTCAAGTCCACCGCGAGGGACGTTTGCACGTCTTTGAGATCGGCCAGGAACGGTTGGAAGGCCATTTCCGCTTCGGCGTAACTGCGCTTGATCGTCCGGAGCTTTTGCGCCACTTCCTCCTTGCGGCTTTGACTGCGCGCCTTGATATCCTCGCTTTGGATTTTCGCCAGCTCCTCGTCCCATTTGGCGAAGAACTCCTTGCCGTTGGCCTCCATGCTGCGGCGCGCGTCGGCGATGTCCTGCCCCGCGGACGTCAGGTCCGCCAACTGCGAACTGAAGGTCTTGAACTGCGGGCGGAGGTCGGGTTGAGGATTCGCGACCAGATCGTTCAACGCGGCCAGGGTCTGGTCAATGCGCGTCGGCAGGGCCGCGATGCGGTTGGCGGCGTCCTGGATGTTAGCGCCCGTCTTCGAGCCTTTTTGGTAACCCGAGGAGGCGCAACCGGCGAACGCCAGGACGGCGGCGAGGGTGAGGAGGTTGAGGATGAGGGATTTGGTTTTCATGTTTGGGTTGTCTTGTTTCAGGGTTCTTTCCGTGGTGCGGATTGATTCAGTCAGTACTGGGCGAATTGCCGTCGAGGGGCGGTTCAGGGGTCAGGGTTCGGAAAGCGCGAGGAGGTCAGGTCGGGGCGAGATGGCAGCCCCGATGGCGGCAACCAGGGTATCCTGGTCAACGGGCTTCTTCAGGTAGGCGGCCGCGCCGGGCGAGCGCACCCACTCCGCGGTGCCGGGTTCATCATGGGCGGTGATGACGATGACCGGCACGTGGATATGGCGTGATCGGAAGGCCTCCAACACGTCGAAGCCGCTGACCTCCGCCATCTGGAGGTCCAGCAGTTTGGCCATTTGCTTGACGTCAGCGGACGTGAGTTCGGATGGGCTCATGCTTCTGAACCATACCCTTTTGGCGCGGGAGAGCAAGACGTCCGAGTGCCTCGCGAGGATCGAATCCGCCGTCTCCCGGCTAAAAAAGAAACCCTGACCGCCGCTGGAAACCAACGGACGATCAGGGAAATTCCGAAACAAACGATGTCGTTGGATTTCCTGGTGGCGGATCAACCGATCAACCCACCCACGCGTACGTCGCCGGCTTCACCTTCTTGATTTCTTTGACCTTTTTGCCGGTGCTGCCGAACCACACGTAAACGCCCTGGGGGTTGACGCCGAGCTTGGCCGCGATTTCCGCAGTCCGTCGCAGAGCACCCCGCCCTTGCCGGTCGAGCCGTAGCCGTGAATTACCTTCAGCACTTTGCCTCCCTCGCGTTTGGCCTGCTTGATTTCAGCGGCAACCATCCGCCGCGCCTCATCGAGGGTGGGCAGCCCAGCTTCGACATTGTACGTGCGAATCGTGCTCATTCGACAGTCGCCTGTCAGCCCTTGCCACAGCACTTCTTGTATTTCTTGCCGCTGCCGCAGGGACAGGGGTCGTTACGCCCGGTTGTGGCCGTGCTCCGCACCGCCTGCGGGGCGTCGCCGTGGACGGCCGCAGGAGGCGGCTTTGCGTCGAACGGAAAATGGAAGTACTCGAACACCGCTTTCGTCCGGTCGTAAATCCCGCTCTCGGACATCGCCGCCTGCTCGCACATCAAGTTCATCGGCAGGAAATCCCGCTTGAGCAGCTTCAGTGCGTCGCGCGGGTCGCAGGTGACCGCTACTTGCGCGCGCCCGTCCACCTGCATGGTGTTGACGGACGGCAGGCAGCACATGGTCATCGCCCACAGCGTATCCACGTCGAGATTGCAGAAGTAAAGCCAGTACGGCCACGCATCATGGAAGGCCGAGTAGAACTGCCGGATTTCAGGGACCATGTGGATTTCACGGCGGTCGTCGTCCCAGCCTTCCATGCAGAACACGAAGCGGTTCATCATCTCCCGCAAAGGACGGCCTTCTGGCAGTTTATCGAGCGCGTAGAGGCTGAGGAAATGGCTGAAGTCACCGCGCTCCACCTTGGACCGGCTGAACTGGTAGAAAATCAGGTCGTTGCTCATGCCGCCCGCTTGCTGATGCGCCGCTGCCTGATGCGCTTCGGCTTCCGGCCCAGAATGGTGAACAGGTCAACCACCCCGACCTTCAACGCCTTGGCGAAATCCTCCAGCCGGGCGACGGACGGGGCGTTGACGCCGCGCTCGACAAGGCTGATGAACTCGACCGAGCAGCCGACCGCTTTGGCAAGCTGGACCTGAGTCAGTCGCCGTGCCTTGCGCAGGTCAGCGATGCGCCGGCCAAGTTTCTTCTGAAGCATGGAAAGGCATATAGCACAAGCGACGACCCAGGACAACGCAGTTTAACTGCGGGCCTGCAAGAACATCCGCGCCCCAATCCGGCACAACGCCTCGTGGTATTGGCTGCTCAGGTGGTCGCCGCTGGAACACATTTCCAATTTGCAGAAAGAAAAGCTGGTCGTGTTCGACGGCGAGGTTTTTTGCCGCGGCGGGAATCCCGATTCAAAAGGACCGTGATCGGGAGCCGGCAAAAACAGGGCGGGAATCCCGGCTAAAACAACGGCAAAAAATGTAAAGCCAATTTTATTGTTTTGCCGGGACATCTTGGGTATTCATGCAGCCCGTTATGCCAAATGTTCCCTCCCATGGACTGCCTCCACGGCGGGTTTCAGAAGTCGCCCGTGAATTGGGCCTGAACACCGAAAACCTTCTGCCACACGGCCATTTCATCGCCAAAATTCCCATCACCGAACTGGAAGCGCGACAACATCGCCCCGACGGACATTTGATTTTGATGACGGCGATGACGCCGACACCGCAAGGCGAAGGCAAAACCACCGCGACCATCGGTCTGGCCGACGCGCTGCGGCAGCTTGGGAAAAAGGCGATGTTGTGCGTGCGGGAGCCGTCGCTCGGCCCTTATTTCGGCATCAAAGGCGGCGGCACCGGCGGCGGCCGCGCGCAAGTCGTGCCGGCGGAGGACATCAATTTGCATTTCGTCGGCGACATGTATGCCGTGGAGAAAGCCAATAATTTGCTCGCGGCGATGATGGACAATCATCTTCAGCACGGCAACGAACTTGGCATTGACCCCCGCCGCATCGTGTTGCGTCGCGTCATTGATTTGAACGAGCGTTCCCTGCGCGACATCATTGTTGGCTTGGGCGGCCCGTTGAACGGCGTCCCGCGGCGCGATGGGTTCAACATCACGCCGGCGTCTGAAATCATGGCCATCCTTTGCCTGTCGAAAGATCTCGTGGATTTGGGCAAACGCATGGCCAACATCGTCGTCGGTTTCACTTACAAAGGGGAACCGGTCCGCGCTGCATCGCTGAAAGCCATCGGCGCCATGCAGGTTTTGATGCGCGACGCCATTCACCCGAATCTGGTGCAAACGCTCGAAGGCACGCCGGCGCTCGTCCACGGCGGGCCGTTCGCGAACATCGCGCAGGGCACGAACACCTGCATCGCCACGCGGTTGGGCCTCAAGCTGGCGGATTATGTCGTCACCGAAGGCGGTTTCGCCACCGACCTCGGCGCGGAAAAATTCATCCACATCAAATGCCGTTCGGCGGGACTCAAACCGTCCACGGCGGTGATTGTCGCCACGACCAAGGCCATTGCCTACCACGGCGGATTCAAGGACGGCGGCGGCATTGGCAACCTCGGCAAGCACATCGAAAACGTCCAGCATTTTGGAATTGATCCCGTGGTTTGCATCAGCCATTACCCCGACGACAAACCGGCGGACCACGCGCGCATCAAGAAATTCTGCGCGCAACACGGCGTGGAAGCCGTGGTCTCAAAACATTTCGACGAAGGCGGCGCCGGGGCGAAAGACCTGGCCGAAGCCATCCTGCGGACAATTGAAAAGAACAAGGGCAGGAAAGTCCGGTTTCTCTATTCGCTCGAAGCGCCGGTGGACAAAAAAATCGAAACGCTCGCCACGCAACTCTACGGCGCTGACGGCGTGGATTTCGACAGCGCGGCCACCAAGAGCATCGAGTTATTCAACAAGCACGGATTCGGCAAATTGCCCGTCTGCGTCGCCAAAACCGCCATGTCCCTGTCTGACAACCCGGATTTGCGCGGCCGTCCCCGCGGCTTCCGGGTGAAAGTGAATGAATTGCGTCTTTCTGCCGGCGCGGGTTTCATCGTCGCTATTTGCGGCAGCATTGTGACCATGCCCGGTTTGCCCAGGGTGCCCGCGGCGGAACATTTCAAAGTCATCGAATAAATATTGAATTGATAGGAATTTGGTTTTTGCCGCACCGTCGTTTTTTGACGCTGCGCGGGTGAGGGAGAATTGGTTTTCTCTCGCATTCACTTCGGTTCGCATACGGCCAGACGGAAAGCAGGCGTCAAGCGTCAAGTTCCGGTGTTTTTCGACGTTTTTGAGCCGTCGCGTGGGTGGGGGCGCGAGGTTTGGGGTCAAGGCGATGGGGCCGGTAAACGCTGGGATCGCGGCCGGAGGCGTTTCTGCGCTGGGCGAGGCGCGAACGGGCGGCCACCGGGCAAAAGGACCGCGTTTGAGAGTGCCGTTCTCAATCCGTGAGCACATTCTCGTAGTCGGACATCGGGTCCAGGTCGTCGCAAGGCTCGTAGGTGCAGGGCCTTGGAACGCCCGACGGGGAGAGGCCGGCAGGCGGGTCGTGCCTGGCGCCGAGGTGGCGCAGAATCTTCTCCGTGACCTTCGGTTCATCAATCACCGCGATGACGCAGTGCATCGGACTTTGGCAGACCGGGTAGCGCAGCGGGTCCACATGCCAGACGCGCAAAATGAGGTCCCGCCGTCGTTTGGACGGTAGGTTCGGCGAAGGCCCGTACGTCGTCGCGCTCAGATGCCGTTTCCGAGGAGTTAACCTGCGTCCTTCGCTAGAAGTCCAAGGTAGGCGGCTGGCATCCGTCGTCGTTGTCGCCAATTGGCGATATTCCCCCATGCGGGGCAAGACAGCAGACAAGCCCAACAATCTCACCACCCCTCGCAGATTGGTTTCAATCGCGAGAGGAGACGTGGGTTCAGCGGTCGAGGTCATCAGTCAGACCCAGTGCTGCGGCACCTCAAACCTAAAGAAAAGGATCGATCTCAAACCCAGAGGGCCCTCGACCCATCCCTCTCTCCAGCCATCGCAACCGCTCAGGCCAGCTTTCTCACCCGCCGGTCAACTTGCGCGGTCGTGGCGCATCTGGCTCTTCCTTTCGCCCAGGTTCTGAGCCCCGTGATTTGTTCGGCCATCAACTTCGACAACGGCACCAGATCGTTGAGCACGGTGGCAACCGTGAGGTCAGTGGGTTCGGCGTCCTCGTCAAAGGCGGCATAGAGGGCCTCAACAAAGGCCTGTTCGATTTCACTGCCGGTCAAACTCGACGCAACCGTCAACGAGTTGTTCAAGGAGGTCGAGTAGCATGGGCCGGCGGCCGCGCTGGCAGTCGGGTAGCAGCCGTTTGCCACGGTTGCATCAACCCGGCTGACGACGCCGTTTAGGGCCGAATAATCAACCCACCCACGCGTACGTGGCCGGCTTCACCTTTTTGATTTCTTTGACTTTTTTGCCGGTGCTGCCGAACCACACGTCAACGCCCTGGCGTTTGACACCGAGCTTGCCCTCCATCAAAAATCACGAGGTCAAGGACGTGCTGCCCAGTTGCTGGAGACCCCGTCCAATCAGACCAACGTAAGCGCAGCAGTTGCGCCGGGCCTTTAGTCAATCGCGGCCCAGCCTAAAGCACGATTCTTGACGCATACTTTCGATAAAACGCTCTCTAACACTGCGTGGCTGGTTTCGTCAGCGGACCCGGCTGGATCGAAGGAGAGTCACGCCCTCGCTTCACTTCCCCGTGGTTGCCGCGCCGGGGGCCGCCGGCGGCGCAGCCAGGCGCCGCAGCGCCTCCTCGAGCACTGTCTCGGCCTCGCTCAGCTTGCCGGCTTGCAGGAGCGGCCCAAGCCTTTCCTCGACATAACGGCCAATCGGCCCCGGATCGCGGCCCGCCGCCTGCCAGGCCCTAAACCCCGCCTGCACCGCCACCATCTTGCGCTGCACGCGCAACTGCGGGGTGTCGGTAACCGGCTTTTCTCGCAAGGGATGTCCCGCCAGAAACTTGCGGTAAGCGGCCAGCGCCTCCTGGCCAAAGGCGCTCTTTTCCAACAGGTCGGGCAATTCCTGGCCGGTCGCGCCGGTGTTGATCGCCACCAACGTCGCCCCGTGGTTGTAGTGCCAGCCGAGGTAGGTTTCCCAGTCCACCGCCCCGCCGGCAATGCCGGCGTTGGCCTCGACCCCGCCCCAAGAGGGGTTGCCGCGCTTTTGCAGTTCGCCGTAAAGCGCGCCGAATCCGGCGGCCAGCAGCCCGACCGGGTAAGTCGTCCAGCCCGGGCGCGACCAGGCATTGAAGGCCGCGCTGACCGGCGAGCTGGACATCTCGGGCATCTGCGGGGCGACATGGGGGTAGAGCCTTTTCTGCGGCACACCCGCGTCTGCAAGCTGGCGGCACCAGAAACCGACTGTCTCCTGGACCACTTCGGCCAGCGCCTCCTGCAGGTCCGCTGGCGGTTTCTCTTGTGTGTAACCCCGGTCCAGCAGCGCCCGGTAGCCAAGCCGGCCGCGGGGCGCGTCGTCCTCCGCCATCAGTTTCGCCGTTTGCGGGTCTGGGTTCGACCAGTCGTCGATGCCCGGCTCCGCGCCGACCAGCACCCCGGCAAACAGGTGCCCCTTGCCCTCGCGCTCGAGGGCAGCCAGCTCTTCCTTGAGCGGCGGCGCAATCACGTCCTGGACCAGGCGCCTCACTTCTGAGCGGTAGGCCGCGCTCGTGAGGCAAGGCGGCGGGGCGATGCGCTCGGTCACACCCCAGTTGAGATAGCGCGTCTTGGCGGGCGGACCGTCCCAACCGAACCATTCGACATTCCTCCGGTTTGCGGCTTTGTAGCCCGGCTGGTTCGTGTCGAACCAATTCCACAGGTCGGGCCGGCTACGCCAGTGGATGTGGAAGTCGAAGGACAGCATTACGGCCAGATCGTGGGCCCGCGCGGTGGCGAAGGCCGTGTGAACACGCGTCGGCAACTGTTTCTCCTCGTCGAAGGCCGACATGGGAACACCGAAGCCAAGGAGGCGGGAGCGGCCGTCACCCTTGCTGCCGAGCTGCCGGACCAGTTCCAGCGCCTGTTCGGGCGCGCGCCAAAAAAGCAAGTAGCGCGGCTCACTCATCGCCCCGGCCTCCCCCCCAGCGTTTGGCTTGGTGGTTAGCTCCGCTGACCTCGCGCTTGGGTTGACCGCCAGCCCCAGGGCCGCGAGCATCAGGACCAGCAAACGCCCGAGGGACCAGCCCCATGGCCCGAGTAACGATAGAATGTTCATCGATGCGCTGCCCCAAGATACAGTTTGCCGATCGCTCAGTAAATCAGACATTTACCTGAGTCTCGGGCCTCCAGGGCCGATTCAGGAAGGCACCCCCCATACCGCTTACCGTCAACTTGCCGCTTGGCTTCAGGGGTTCGCGGTCTGGTCTGTCAAACCTGTCGGGCGGAATGTCGCCAATTGGCGACATTCTGACCTTACCGTCTGTTGCTGTCGCGGCCCGGTTTCACGCGGTCTGATCGTGCGAAACTGCTGCGGTGAACTGCCGCCAGTACCCTCGTAGCTAAACAACAAGCCGCACCGGCCAGCCCACGATCGCCCCGCCTGCAGCCCGGTAATTCCAGGCCACAGGCAGGGAGGGAGGGACAATTCCAACGGTCAGTGTGTCTGCCAGTTTCTTTCGCCGCGACAGGCCAGGTGTTCTTTGACCGCCCGCAGATCATTGAACCACTGCGGCGCTCGGCACACTTCGGCAATCACAGCCTCCCCGAAGAATGATTTGACGGCAGTGCGCAGTTGATCGGTGCGCTGACGCACTGCCGGCTGCGTCAACTTCAACTGGCCCGCAATTTCCCTGGGGCTCTGACCCTCGGCCATGCAGTTGAGCAACTGGCGGCCGCTGCGATCCTGCGTCCGGTAGAATTGCTGCCAGTCCAGTTTGCGCGTGGCCTTGGTGCACGGATCTTCTTCGTCCCGGCTCATCAATTCGGACACGGGCACGGTTTCGTCGGTCTCACTGGACATCGGCACTTCCTCGTGGATGGATGAAACGGTGCTGCGGCCATTCAACTGCGTGCCTGACGCGAGCACATCAACACCACTGTAGCCCACGGTTCTACGGCCGGATTTGAGGTGCTGCAGGGTGTAGAAGGAGACATTTCCGGCGGTCACACGCTTTCCTTTCCTGGTCGCGTTGCTGAGGATTTTGGCGGCCATCACGGTGCCATCTTGGAGGAGTTCAGCGTCGTCCTCGGACCCTACGTGCGCAACGGCGATACGGATGGCCGAGCGGAGTCGCGGCACAACGTCGTGCAGAAGGAGATTTTCATTCTCGGGGGACATGCGGATTCCTTGGGTTGGGGGTGAAACGAAAAACCCCCGAGCCACAAAGGCCGGGGGTGCAACGACCTGTAGGAGGTCGGTAGTTATTATGCCAAGGAAGCCGCGGGAAAATCAGGGAGGGGGAGCGCGCGGCCTGAATCGAGGCTCGGCGACTCGCTCAAGGCAAGGCCTTGGGGTGTTAGGCGACGTCGTCATCTTCATGCACTCAATTCAGGAAGAACCGCTTGGAAATCTCTTTGGGTGTGCCCGAACCGCTGATCACCTCGAAACCGATCAGGCGCTGCCAGAGTATGCGATAGATGTGGCTGATCGCTCGATGCTCTGTCGCCAGAACAAGAAAGTCTGGATCATTGAAATTGATGTCGAGGCTGTCTGAAGCACCGGTAATCTTGAGCGGACCGTCCGCATAGATTGAAATCGTGAGGTGATCACGCGGAACGTAAATCTCCCCTGCTTTAGGGTGCAGCGCCGGATGTGGATCGACGAAGGACTTCAACTGACGCCACCAAAATGCCTTGTTCATTGCTTTCATATGCAAGCGATCAAGTCGCCTAACGATCAACTCACCGATGGCGGCCCCTCCGCGACTTCCGAATTGTCTAGGCGCCTCGCAGGGCCGCCATTCGGTGGAGCGCCTTGTTCGCCGCTCATTGTTACTCCTTCCAAGATGAACTTTCGCATAGAATTGTCTCCAGGCAGTTTGAGTCCTTCCGCCTGCATTGCAGAATACCAGTCCGATAGCCCCTTCTCCATTGCCTCACTTGTATGCCGCCAAACCGGAGAAAGATGCGCTACCCAGAGTTCAATCTCCCTCTCGGAGACATCCTCGCCCTTTCCGAGCAGCTCGCTCGTCACCACAAGCATGGAAGCCAGAGCCTGATCGATCACGTCCTCCGGGGTGGACCAATGCGCCTTCCCCAAGCAGTCTGTGTAGAAGCTGAGTTGCTTCACCTGGTCGAGAAGGTGCGGATGGTCGGCGCCGTCGTGAAACAGCGGAGCAAACTCCTGCAGCTTCCGGGCTCCCTTCATCACGAAGTCCACGATTGGCCACATTCGGTTCTTTGATGTGTGGCTGCGGTATTCCCGCCAAGCGTTTTTCAGTTCGTCATCGTTTCGCGCGAGCGCGACCTCACGGAGCACGGAAGCCTTTCCCGCTTCTTCAATGGCTAGCACCGATAGAGCACATGCGGAAGGAAACCGCCCTTGCGTCAGCAACAGGCGAGCATCTTGTGCCAGCCGGCCAGCATTGCGTCGCGCAGCATTGATCCCAGCAGCGACTTCTGCTGGTGCTAGCCTACCTCTGAACTGGTCAAATCGCTTAGTGGCCATGCTGCGATCCTACGGCGAACGATCCAAGCTCAGCCACAGCGGCCGAGCCTGATTCCCAAATGCAAGCCTGACAATCAAAGTTCATGGCAACGTCGAAAACGTCGGGGCCGACGGCTGTTGGCTGCAGCGTCTTAGGTGGCTTTGTCGATGAACGATTCTCATTTTACTCCCTGCTTCCAACTCTCACTGCGTGTTGCGTGTGCCAACGACTCAGTCAGCATCACAGTCCCGAAGGCAACAGAATAGCCATCCGGTATTTCGACATCCAAGAAACCGGTTTTAGTCTGGATTCTCTTCGGCATGAACGGCGTGGCTGAAATCACTCCGACGACCTTACCGGTCTTAACCCTCAACACCGGTCCACCGCTGTTGCCTGGAAAAGAAGGACGGTCGAGCCAATAATAGAACTCTTCCGTTGGTGGAATCCCGTATTTTGTGGTGAAAGCAACTGTCGCCTTACTTGTAAGCGGAAGAGGGTAGAAATGTTCGTAGTCCGTCTTAAAATTGACACCGCCGCCCGGATAGCCGACAAAGAGAACATCCTCTCCGATTCTTGCGTATTCCGAATCAAACTCAAGGGGTAAAGTGGCCCTGAAGGGCGCTGTCAAATGAAGGACACTGATGTCGATACTCCAAACGACCTCAGCTCCAGTGTGCGGCGCCTTGAGTAAAAGCCGGCCATCAGTACAGACAGGATCAGGCGCGTCCTTCTTGATACCGACTAAATACGCTCCCTTCGTCCATGAGTCAGCAAGGATTTCTTCTGGCTCGTTCTGTGGTGACTCTCGCGGCTGATGGTATCTGATGGCCCTGACCTCTTGCGCGTCCTTAACCACATGAAATGCCGCCACCACAAAGCTTCCATTGCCGACAATGAATCCGGTGCCGAAGTATTTCTTCCCTTCCCTCTTCTTGGCCTCAATCCTGACCGTTGCGGTGATTGTCCGGCGAATTCGATCATCTTGCTCCTGCGGAGGATAGCCACACTTGGGACAAAACGTCGCCTTGTCGGAGATATCGTTGCAGCATTCCGGGCATTTGATGAGAGACATACGTGTAGCCACCTATCCAACCACCAACCGTCCGGGTTCGTTCTGGTGCTCGCCTGCCATCCTACCCGCGGTCTTCAAGCGCGTCGCACGATGCTGGCCTGCGGTTCCTGCTGGACTCCCGGAGCAGGTTTCACCCGCGCTCTGTTCGCGTTTCATCGCCGTATGCCCTTGGCCCCAGCAATTTCTGTCCTGACCGGGGCTGATAAAGCGAAGCGTATCCCCCCCAGCGCCGCACACAACACCGAAAATGTCACCTGTCTCCTTCCTGCCGGAGGAGTGTGTTGATGGTTTCGTCAACCCCATCGCAGTCCACGACTTTCCCTTGGCGGTCGATGACGCAGAGCGCCGGCAATCCGAGCAGCCGTAACTGCCGGAATGGCGAGGACCTGATTCCGCCCGGTCCCGCCCAGAGATTGACCGTGTTGGTCCACCCGCGCTTCTCCAAACGCTGGCTGGCCATTGCCGGTTCGTCATCAACACTCACGGTGATCACGGCGACACGATCGCCCCAAGCGGGATGATTCGCCCGCAGATTCTGGATCACCGGCATTTCTGCCTGGCACGGACCGCACCATGTCGCCCAGAATTCCAACAATGCGATTTTACCTCGGAACTCGCGCAGGTCCACCCTGGTGGCTCCGTCGAGGCGAGTGAATCCGATGTCGGGCGCCGTGCTTCCCGGCGGCAATCTGCCATGTTCAGCGACGTAGTTCTCGAACGCGAACTCCCTCTTCTCCTTCTCGTCGAGCAACCCCTCCGGAACCTCTTCCCATCGAATGGGCGCCTCAATGGTCCAGCGGCCGTGACCACGGCGGGCGTGCTCCGATCTCAGAATGTAACCACCTGCGACGGGCTTGCCGGCAATGGACTTTTCCTCTGACTTGACGGTGACGGCGAAGCGGACCGGGCCTGCTTGGACGTCTTCCAGCGACAGGATGCTGGCTCCGCGCTGCTGGGGTTGTTCGGCAACTACTTCTTTGAGTTCGAGCTGGGCTTTGGACAGGCGGAGGCCGAGCGCCTCAGCCTGGTCCAAAACCCGGCTGGCTGAAGAACGGATGTCCTCGCGCCACGGCCGCCATGATTCCTCCGCCTCCCGACGTGCCACGGCGTCGTCTGCCTTGCTTTGTCCGTGGCTGTCGTTCCAGAGTTCGTCCAGGGAACGCATCGCCTTGTCCGCGAACTTGCGGCTGTCCCCGCTCTGGAGCATCCGCATCAAAGTGTCGCCCAATTGCGCCAAGGCCGGATCGCTCACGAGCGTCAATGATCTCCCCGCCCCGGCCAGATCCAGCAGCGTCATCTGTTGTCGCGTTGGAACATCGACGAGATTGGTTGGGAAACGGCTCCAGCGAATGCCGCGCTGGCTCCGCCATCCCGCTGGAAACTGGAGTGCATCAACGATGGCCAACTCATACTCGCCCCGCAGTCTGGCGTTCGCCGGAATGTCGTCGCGCGGTTCGCCCAGTAGGATGACTTTCAACTGCCTCGCCCAAGGCAGACCCAGGCCTTCGCCTTGAATGCCGGGCAGGCCAAAGTAACCCGTCCTCTTCGGCGGCACATCCTTCAACCGAAAGTGAATTTGAGAAGAACCAAGACCATAATTATCCCCCATCTCAAGAACCTGTTTTGCGCTGTTTGCAATCGCTCGGCGCCGCTCTTCCAATCCGGATTGGAACTCGGAGCCGAGCGGGTCCAAACCGGTCGGCGGCAGATTGGTTGCCTGGACGCTCCGCCAATCTTGGATCGAGGGGCTCAACTCGTTGGCGAACCGCTCCGCCTCTCGCGTTTCCAGCAACCTCACGACACACTCGCCCACGACGGTGAACGCCTGATTTGTCGAGTCCACGGCCGCCAGCGGTGCCCCAATGCAGAAGGTCAATGCCACCGCCGCTATCTGGACCTTCAGCATCCGATGCCATGTCCTCGCAGTGCAGGTTTGCGCTTTCATGGTGCCAGTTGTTCAATGCCCAGCCCTCATGTGCGGCGGCTGGGCGAACAATCGGCATCGTATCACCCATGGCGCCGCACACAACCTCGAAAATGACCGCATGGACGGGTAGCAGGTCCAAAAACTGTGCAGTGAATCAACCCTGATAGGGGGGGTACCATTCTCCACCCGTATCTTCTTCGTCCGTAAGGGGGATTGAGGCCGACATTTGGAGGCTGCACCGCCGGACTTGTTTGCCTAGCCTGGTAATTGAGGGGGGGCTCCTATCTCGGGCCGAAACACGATTTGGCGACCTCGATCGTGTGGTAGTGACTGCAAGGCAATGGGTAGGAACAACAGCCCGTCTGCTGTGCACAGACGAGATTTGCTGTGACGGCCTCAATTTCCTAGTGTAGTGTATCACAATTGGCTAGACATATCGGTTTTTTCATGCAAACTTGTTGCCGATGCCAAAAGTTGCCAGTGTGGTGATCCTGTCCGAGCCCGATCGAAATCAACTGGAGAGCTGGGTG
>JBEKGJ010000058.1:0-31173 GCA_050012855.1 Verrucomicrobiota bacterium
GAATGAACTCGCACCGGTGGCGCTGAGAGAGGCTCATCGGCGCAGGAGGATTCCAATAGCGCGGCAAATTGAGGGCCAAAGGCCCGTTGCCATCCCAGCCTGGGCCAACGGCCCAGAAATCGGCAAACCAGAATTCCATGAGCGCCAACGGCGCGGTTCATCCGTGCGATGCGGCCGGTGATGCGATAATGATTGCGGCATGGCAATGGCGCGGGCTTTTCAGCCCTTAGTCGGTTTGCGATGCGTGACCTGGGGCGTTGCCCCAGGCTGGGATGGAGACGCGCCGTTGGCGCTGCCGGAGTCGCCGCTCCAGACGGCGTCAATCGTCGCTTGAATGCGTTCTCGGTTGGCGGCGATTTCGGATTCCAAGCGGGCAATCTCGTTCTGGTAGCCCTCGATCTCCGCCACGATCCGCCGCTGTTCCTGCAACGCCGGCAGCGGGATTTCAAAGGTCATGAAGAAGCCGTTGTGAAAGCTCTGCACGGCGACGCCAGTCTTGATGCCGTCACGCAAAATCTCGGCGCTCCGCCCCTTGAGAACGAACAGGAGAAACTTCGGGTCGAGCCGCGTCGTGTCGGGCGAAATCGCGAGGATGTCCTGATTGGTGCACATCGGACGCGCCGTGATGGCGACCGGAAGGGTGTGCTGGAGAATCCCAGAGCGCACCACGCATAGCACGGTTTCGGCGGGTAGCAGTTTGGTGGCGCTGCCCTCGATGGCCTCGGCAGAAACGTGGTCTTCGGTGTCCGTGATCACGAGCGACTTCATGTCCTTGGGCGAGACCCAAGGAATGTCGCCTCGCCAGAAAGCCGCATTCGCTTTGGGCGGCGTGCCGCCGTTGCCGAGCGTCGCAACATCGCCAAGCGCGACCATATCAACCGAACTGGCGACCGGCTTCTCGCCGAAAAATACTTCCCCTTGGAGCGTGCACGCCCGGTTTTCGAGCAGCGTCCTCTTCTCCACGCGCTTCCACACCACGCCAGCGCCAACGGCGCGGTTCATCCCAGCCTGGGGCAACGCCCCAGGTTCGTCGTTCAAAATCATTGTGGAGGGCTGAAGGCCCGATTCATCGGCGGCGCATGTGTTAGGCCGGGCTTTCAGCCCTTGGCGTGTTTTTGTGGCCGTGACCTGGGGCGTTGCCCCAGGCTGGGATGGGGTCGGGCCTTTGGCCCTGAGCGCCACGCCGCCACCATCCTCGCGCCTGCCCTCTGCATCGTAGCCACTCGTCATTCGGAATTCGACATTCGTCATTTGCTTGAGCCACGCCTTCACCACGCGCTCGGCTTCCGGCAGGTCGTTCGCCTCGATGGGATTTCGTTTGTCGCCGAGGTCGAAGCCGTCGGCGGTGATTTTGAGGAAGAGGATTTCCTTCGTCTGCCGCGCGAGTTTTTTGTCGAGCAGGAGGATGCTGGTCTTCACGCCGGAGTAGGGCTTGAACACGCCCGCCGGGAGCGAGACGACGGCGACGAGCGAGTCCTCGACGAGGAAGCGGCGCAGTTTCACGTAGGCGTTCTGTGTGGTGGCCACGATGCCGTTGGGTACGATGACACCGCCGCGGCCGTCGCTGCTGAGGTGCTCGGCGATGTAGTCGGTGAAGAGGACCTCGGCCTTCTTCGCGGCGATGCGGAATTTGGTGTGCGGGGTGACGCCGCCTTTCGGGGTCATGAACGGCGGGTTGGCAAGGATGAGGTCGGTCTTTTCGTGCCAGCGGGCGTCGTTGCTCAGGGTGTCGTAGATGTGGATGGCGGGGTCGGGAAAGCCGTGGAGAAAGAGGTTCACTTTGCTCAGCTTCACCATGAGGTCGGTGATGTCGTAGCCAGCGAGGTTGGCATAGACCTTTTGGCGCTGGCCGTGCGTGAGTTGGTCGCCGGGAATCGTCGAGCCGGTCGAGGTGTTTTGGGCCAGGATGTGTTGTAGGCGGAGACGAGGAAGCCGCCCGTGCCGCACGCGGGGTCGAGGATGCGGTCGGCGGGCTGGGGGTCGAGGCAGGCGACGATGAAATCAATGATGTGGCGCGGGGTGCGGAACTGGCCGTTCTCGCCCTGCGTGCCCATGCACTGGAGGAGGTATTCGAAGGCGTTGCCGAGTTCCTCGCTGTGCGAATAGGCGAAGCCATTCACCTCGGTGAGAAAGAGGGTGAGGATGCGCCCGTCGCGGAATTTCAGGAAGGCGTTGCGGAAGATGTCGCGAAAGAGGCCGGGCAGGTGCGCGGCTTTCTTGGGATTGCCGAGGGCTTCGACGCCTTCGGAAAAGAGCGCGACGCGCTCGTCGGCGGAGACGATTTGCGGGAGAAGGTTGCGCCAGCGGTATTTCGCCAACTCGCCGGTGAAGAAGCTGCGTTTGCCGCCGAGGTTCACGGATTCTTCGTCGAGGTCGTCCATGAATTTGTAGATCAGCGCGAGCGTGATGAGTTCGACCTGGTCGGTGGGCAGCGGGAACTTGCCGACCAGGACGTCGCGGCAGGCGTCAATGCGGCGTTTGGTTTCGGAAGTGAGCATGAAAGATGGGTGGCTGGTTGCCGCTCCACGGCGCTGGGATGAACTGGCCGTCGGAGAGCGTCCACACTTTGGCAGCCGTGGAGCAATTGAGCCGTAGTCCGGGCGAAGAACCCGTTGCCTTGATTCCCAGCTTTGGCATGAGCGCGAGGGTAGGGGAACGGGCAGCGGCTGCAAAGACGCGAATTGTATTCGGCGCGTCTCCGGTGCGGCGAGCGAGACGCCCGGGGGGCTTCCCACAACCCATATTGACCTTGCCGCGAGCCGGGGGCGGGTTCAAGGTGCCGCCATTCCACGGGATCGCGGGTCGAAGCCATGAACACGCATAACCGCTGGCTGCGCGCGCAGTTGCCTGGCTGGGTCGAACAGGGAGTGATCTCCCCGGCCCAGGCCGACACCCTCCGTGGCCTTCATCCCGAGCCCAAAGCCGCCCTGCCTTGGGGCATGATCTTGTTCTTTGGCGTGGGCGCGGTGGTCATCGGGTTGGGGATCATCCTGCTCTTCGCCTACAATTGGCACGCCATTCCGAAGTTCGGCAAGCTGGGCCTGATCTTTGGCGCCTTGATCGCGGCGCAGGCAAGCGGATTGCGGTTGTTCCGCCTGGAGGATTGGCGCCGGCAATTGGGCGAGGCGTTGACGGTCGTGGGGATCATGTTTTTCGGCGCCGGAATCTGGCTGGTGGCGCAGGTCTATCACATCGAAGAACACTACCCGGACGGTTTTCTTTACTGGGGCCTGGGTGCGCTGGCCTTGGCGTGGGTCATGCCTTCGGTGGTGCAGGGTCTGGTCGCCGTCGTGGTCCTGAGCATTTATGGTTGCTCGGAGACGTTCGGTTTCAACACGGCAATTCATTGGGCGCCGGTGTTGCTGGCGGTTGGCGGCGGCGGACTCGCGTGGCAACAACGCTCACGCCTGCTGCTCGCGGTGACGCTGGCCGGATTCTATCTGGTCCTGCTCTCCAACTGCGGGCTGAGGCATGGCAACCTGGCGGTGCCGGTGGCCTTGAACGTGTCGGTCTTGCTGGTGGCACTGGGCTGGTTTGCCCGGCGCGGTTCCTGTTTTTCGGTGAGCGCCGGCGTGCTGGATTTCTTCGGCTGGGGCGGGTTTCTCGTGGTGGTTTACCTGTTGTCCTTCGGCAGCCAGGCGAGTGACGACCTGTCCTGGCCCGCGCGGTTGGCGGAGGGCAATCTGGGCTGGTGGCTGGCGTTTTATGGCTGGCTGCCATTCGCGCTCGCGCTGGCGGCGTGGGCGGTCGTGGCCCGGGAGACGTGGCGCGCGAAGCTCCCGCTGGGGCAGGGCGGCTGCGAACGGTGGCTCCTGCCCTTGGTGGCGGTGCTGGCTCAAGTCCTGGCGTTTGCGATGCCGTCAGTGCGCGACGCTGAGCTGTTCGGCCCATGGTCTGTGGCCGGCATTTTCAATCTGGTTCTGCTGGCGGTGGCCGCCGCCTGGATGGCGGAGGGCAGTCGTGCCGGCGAGTTGAAACCGACCGTGCAGGGATCGTTGCTGCTGGTGGCCCTCGTCCTGGCGCGGTACTTCGACCTGTTCGAGAGCCTGGCGGCGCGCGGACTGGCGTTTCTCGTGGTGGGCGGAGTGCTTTTCGCCGAGGGTTTCTTTTACCGGAAGGCCCGGTTGCGCGCCGCGGAAAAGGAGGCGCCGCCATGAGAGGCATGCTCGCGATCGTGGCGGTGGGGTTGCAGGTGTTGGTCCTGGCCTACATGGCGGCGGAGCGCGAAGTGATTCTGCGCACCGGGCGGGTGATTCATCTGCGCGCCGCGCCCGTGAACCCCACGGATGCCATGCGTAGCGGATATGTGCGGTTGGGCTATCAGATCTCTCAAGTGCCGCGCTCGTTGTGTCGCGACGGTCTGCCCAGCACAAACGAGACGCCGGCGCAGTCACCGGTACTGGCACTGAAGGCCGACACCAAGGTCTATGCGTCGCTGCGGGTGGAGGAAGACGGCCTGGCCGAATTGGTGTCGCTTTCGGACCGACGGCCGGCCGACGGACTATTCCTGCGGGGTCGCACCGAATGGAACTGGGGCGGAGACGTCCGCGTGCGCTACGGCCTCGAGGCGTTTTTCATGGAGCAGGGGAAGGCGGCGGCCGTGCAGGAGGCACAAGGGCGGGAATTCCGCGGGGTGCCGTTGATTGTCGAGGCGGCGGTTGGGCGCAACGGTGTCGCTGTGTTGCGGAATTACCGCTGGGATTCGCTGGGATTGACGCTGTCGGTGGACGGCACCAACGCGCCGGCCGGACGTGAGTCCGCTGCGTTGCCGCGCCCGGTGCGCCAGCCCGCCAGCGCCGTCCGGGCCGTGCTCCGCAACCACGGCACCAACGCGGTGGCCATCCTGGACCTGCCGGGCGGGCGTGCTTTTGTGCTGGTGCCGGAGACGGGATTTCGCGGATCGGCCTGGCATTGGGTGGGCGAGTCGAACGCACCGCCCGTTCCGCGTCCGGAAGATGTGGTCGTGCTCAAACCCGGCGAGGCGCACACCAATCGGATTGACCTAATGGATCCGGCGTGGTTTGTCCGGGCACCGGCGAACGACCGTCGCCACAGGCGGGGAGAGCCACAGTCGGTTGCCAACTCCGGAGAGAACGGGTCGGTGAGTTTTCAGTTGGAGTATCGCCCGTCCGATCGGGCAGCGTGCCGGAACCTGCCGAATGCGGCCTTGATCTGGCACGGTCGCCTGCCCTCGGCCCGTTGGTGGCCAAATCAGCGCGTGGATTAGCGTACCTGTTCCACATCACTGTCAGGCAGGTGGTGGAGGCATGTCCCGACTGCGATGACCCACGGGAGGTCGTGTTCTCCTACACCGACGATGTCATTTCGGTTTCGGGCGCCTCCCACCAATCGCAGCGCAGGCGACACTGGGCACCGGGTGAGGCGAGGTGTTGGTGAAATCTTCCATGCAGATGCCAGCTCCGTCGCCCTCACCGCCTACGGGACGTATTCGACCTGGATTTTAGTGGGATCACTGACGCCAATCCAGACCGACGACGCGTTCTGGTAGAGGTTCGTGTCCACGTTGGGGGGGGGCGGGACATGGTTCAGTTCGCGTTGGCGCGCCAGTTCCTGGATGGAGAGAACATCCAGCGCCACCGGATCGGTGCTGAAGCGCAACTGGTTCAAAATGGTGGCGTAATGGAGATGGCTGCGGTCCTCGCCAGCGTATTGCGCGATCAAGGCGTCGGTGATGTTCAGCACCACGCGATCGCCGAGCCGGTCGCCGGCCATTTCCAGGGCGTAGATGTCGGGAACGGCGATCGACAACTGGTTCGCGTCGCTTGCGAAGCGGAGGCTGTTGTCCACGCTGCCGAGGGCCAGGCTGAGCAGATTGCCGCAGACGCCGGTGACGTTATGATTGAGCAGGGGGGTGACGTTGATGATCTTGGTCATCTCCCGGCCCACGAGCTTCGAAACGTACGACTTGCGGCCCACGCCCGGTCCCTTTTCGCCGAACTCCAGATCCCCGTAAACCAACTGGCCCAGGAACGGGCTGTCGTAATAATAGTTGGTTGCATAGCCGGCCTCCAATGCCCCGGCCACGCGGATGCCATAGCGATCAGCCAGGTCAAAAAAGCCGGCGAGCCGGAGCGGGGCAATCTCCCGGTCCCAGACGATGATGTGCTTGGGCGGCAGACCCGCGTTGAGCAGCGTTTCCACCAGCGCCGCGGTCACCGCCGGGCGCGTCCCGATGATTTCGCCCGGTGTAGAATAGACTTTGATCC
Organism: Verrucomicrobiota bacterium; assembly: GCA_050012855.1. Classification (GTDB taxonomy): domain Bacteria; phylum Verrucomicrobiota; class Verrucomicrobiia; order Limisphaerales; family J093; genus JAJXZJ01. The sequence goes on from JBEKGJ010000058.1 coordinate 6,228, forward strand.
CGACCGTGTCGTTGGTGCTGACCAGGGTTCGCCACGCGGCCATGACGTTGCTTTTGCCGGTGAGCGCGAGCAGACCGTGCTCGACCATTCGGCGGACTTCCGGCATCTGCGGGCTGAACGAGAGGGTGGCCGCCGTGTCCTCGACGATCACCACGCGGGCGCGCACGGGCGGGCCATTGGTCGCCGACATGGCGTCCCGCGGAGCGACCGCGGGCGGGTCGGCGATCGCGGTTAAAGCACCGGCCGTCAGGAACAGCAGCAGGAGGAGCCAGATTCTTGGTATTACCATCCGATGTCCGCGTTTCTTGACGCGTCAGGCGGCGAATGCTACCACCGGCGCACATGCTGACCACAAAAAAGTGGGGTCGCCTTCCTGCCTTCGTGGCTGCGGGTGTCGGACGCCGGTGCCGCGGTGAAGGTTCGTTGTCGGTGCGGCTCCATCGGTTGGAAGCGCTGGCGCTGCTGGTGCCGGTGCTTTTGGCGTTGACGGCCTGCGAGCCGCCGGGCGCCCGGGCGCTGCGCCGGGGCGAACGACTGCTGCGCGATGACCGGCCGGCGGCGGCGATCGAGCCACTGCGGCAGGCGGTCGTGGCCTTGGGCACCAACGCGCCCGCCGCCGCGCTCGCCTGGAACGAGCTGGGGCTGGCCTACCATCGCAGCGGTCGTTCCGCGGACGCCGCGCAAGCCTACGCCAACGCGCTCGCCCGGGATTTCAACCTGTTCGCCGCGCGCTACAACCGTGGCTGCCTTTTCCTGGAGGCCGGCAACCTCCCGGCGGCCATCGCCGAGCTGACCACGTACACCACTCACCAGCCACAAGCGACGGATGCCTGGATGAAGCTCGGCACCGCCCAGCTCCGTGCCCGGCAGTTCGAGGCGGCGGACCACAGTTTTCAGCAGGTGCTCCGGCTGAACGCCACCCCCGCCCAGCACGCCGAAGCGCTCAACAATCTTGGCCTCAGCCAGGCCCTGCGCCGCCGCCCCCGCGATGCGTTTCAATTCTTTAATGCGGCCCTTAAGGTCGTTCCCAATTACCCGCCGGCGCTCTTGAACCAGGCCGTCGTGGCCCAGCAGCAACTGAATGACCGGGCCCTTGCCGCCGAGAAGTATCGCGCCTACCGCGAAACCGTACCCGCAGCCGGCAGCGCCGCGGTCCTTGACGCGTTGATCCGCCAGATGGAACCGCCTCCTCGTATCGCCCCCGTGCCGACCAATCCACCGCCCGCCGTTGCCTCCTCCGGGAACACGCTCGTGCGGACGGCCGCGCCCCCGGTGGCCGCTCCCAGCAACCCACCGGTCGTGGCGGTGACGCGGCCTGCGCCGCCGGTCAGCCCGGTCCTGACCTCCGCACCGCCCGTGACTCCGCCGCCGCCGCCGCGCGTTGAGACGAAGCCAGTGGTCGCGCCGGCCGGCCCCGAACCGCCGGTCCAGGTGGTAACCCTCCCCGCCGAACCGGAGATCAAACCAGCCCAGGATATCTTGCCGCCAACCAAGCCGGTGGCAAACCCGACGAACCAACCACCGACCAACGCCGTCAGCCCGGCCGCGCCGCCGCCGCCGGTGTTGGTGCGTGAGCCGTTGCGGCCGTTGCCGGCAGCCAAGCCAGAGAAACGCTCGCTCATGCAGCGAATCAACCCGCTACACTGGTTCGGCGGGAAGAGCAAGGCGCCGAAGCCCGTGGATGAGGACATGTCGGTGCCGGTCGCCCCGACGAATGCGACGGAAGTAGCGCCGACGGTTGCGCCGGTCGCGGAGGCACCCGCCCCGCCGAAACCGCAGTTCCCGCGTTATCGTTACCTGTCACCGTCCGCCCCGCCGGCTGGCGATCGTGCGGCCGCGGCGCTGGCTTATGCGGAGGGGATGCAGGCGCAGCGCCAGGGCAATCCCACCGAGGCGGAGCGGGCGTACCGCCGGGCCGTCGCCCTGGCGCCGGACTACTTCGAGGCGTGGTTCAACCTGGGGATGGTGGCGCACGAGGCGGCGGACTGGCCGCAGGCGCTGGCGGCGGGCGAGCAGGCGCTGGCGATCAAGCCAACCGACGCCAATGCCCGGTACAACTTTGCGCTCGCCCTGGCGCGGGCGGGTTATCCCTTGGACGCGGCGGCAGAATTGGAGAAGCTGCTCGCCGCCAACCCGGCGTTTACGGAGGCGCACCTCGGTTTGGCGGGAATCTGCGCCGACCCGCTGGGCGAGCGCGCCCGGGCGCGGGAGCATTATCTCAAGGTGCTCGAACTGGATCCGCGGCATCCGCAGGCGGCCGAGATTCGGCGCTGGCTGGCGACGAATCGTTAGCCGGTTGCGCCCGCCGCATCGCCGGGAAGTACCGCCGCCGGCTTGGCGGTGAGCCTGAGCCTGGGCCGTGGCCGTCGGGGGCCGTGAATATTTTTGTGGCGCTTTGAAGGGGCTTTGATAGATTTCCGCGCTCTCCGCTCGACTGCGGCACCGGACAGGGTGGCAGTTTGAGTCAAAACGAGAAGAGCAACCGGAGACGATCGCGTTGTGACACAAAAGAAGACGGTGACAAAAAAAGGGCTGGTTTCTGGCGGCAAGACCAAGGCGTTGGGAGCCGCCACGGTGGCGTCGATCCTGGGCCAGGTGGTCATGGCGGCCCCGACTGCGGCCAAGGTGGCCGTGAAGCCGGAATGGGTCAGGCTGCACAAGCATTTGATCGAGTTGCGGGAACGGCTGACCAATCAGATGACCGGGCTGGCGAAGGAATCCGCCGTGGAGATGGAAGGCTACAGCCTCCACATGGCGGATTCGGGTACGGATAATTTCGATCGTGATTTTGCCCTGAGCCTCTTGTCCTCGGACCAGGATGCGATCTACGAGATTGACGAGGCTTTGAAGCGGCTTCAAAAGGGCACCTACGGGATCTGCGAGCTGACCGGCAAACCGATTCCGCGGGCGCGGTTGGAGGCGATTCCTTGGACGCGGTTCACCGTGGAGGCGCAGGCCCAGCTCGAACGGGAAGGGGTTCTGCGTCACCGTCGTCTGGGCTCGCTCGGATCGGTGGACAGCGTCGGGACGCCCGAGGTTGAGGAAGAAGTTGAGGAAGAGCCGGAGAAGCCGGCCAAAGAGAAGGAATAGGCACATGCCGCGAGAACAGGTTACCATCGAGTGCACGGAGGCGCGCAAGGAGGGCAAACCACCCTCCCGTTACACGACCACGCGCAACAAGAAGACGCAGACCGAGAAGGTCGAATTGATGAAATACAACCGCTTTTTGCGGCGGCACACGTTGCACCGCGAAATCAAGTAACCTATGCCACGCAAGACCAACCTCGAACGGCCGGCCCACGGTCGCGGCCGGGGCCGCGGCCGCACCGGCAGTTCCGAGACGCGGACCCGCCGTCCGAAACCCAAGATCGATTTCACGGTGGACGCCCTGGAGCATCACAACGTCAATCTCCTCCGGTCGTTCACCACGGATGCCGGCCGCATCCTGCCGCGCCGATACACCGGTTTGCCGGCACAGTACCAGCGCCGCCTGACGCGGGCCATCAAGCGGGCCCGCCAGGTTCTGCTGGCGAAGTAACGCGGCGGTTCCCGTCGCGGGCGCGCTGAGGGCGACTCCCCCGCCTTTTGCTCTTTCGGTCATGGTTGACCGGCTCAACGGCGGGCGGCTGTCACCGCGATGGGTGCTGACAGGCGCACCGCTGCCGGCGCGTTCCATCCGTGCCGGCGGAGGCCGGTTTTCCCCCTTTCTTGTCGTCATCGGGTCGGACGGCTGACACGGCTGAAAATTCTTTATACAAAATCGGCGGGGATTGGTGTCTTATCTCGTGGACACGATGGCGCCCCAGGCAACGAACCGGGAATGGTGTGAACGGCTCTACGACGAGCGGGCCGCGGGTTTGCTGCTCTACGGACAGGCCCTTGGGCTGGATCGCGCGGCGGCGGAGGATGTGGTGCATGAGGCCTTCGAGGCCCTGCTGCGTCTCCCGGTGCCGCCCGCCGCACCCGCGCACTACCTCGTCCGCGCTTTTCGTAACCGCGCCCTGAACCACTGGCGCAGCCTGTGGCGGCGGCGGGCGCGGGAGCGCGAGGCCGAGCAGTGGTTCGAGCCGGTGCCGGACGACTCGGCCCGCGCGCAGGCCGCGCTCTCCGCGCTCGGGCGCCTCGAGCCCGGGCAGCGCGAAGTCATCGTGCTCAAAATCTGGAACGGACTGACCTTCGACCAGATCGCCGAGATGCTGGCCTTGTCGCCGAACACGGTGGCCGGGCGCTATCGTTACGGCCTGCAGCGCTTGCGCGCCGGCCTGGAAGGGGAGACTTATGACGAACCTGAGCGAACTGGAGCGGGAACTGCGGGCGTGGACACCGCGTCCGCCGTCACCCGCCGTGCGGGAGCGGCTGTTCCCCGCGCGGCCTGAACTCACGGGCGACGCGCCGTTCGACCGGCGGCTCCTTGGCCCCGGCTGGTTGGTGCCCGCCCTGGCCGGGCTGATGCTGACGGCCATTCTGCTTCCGCGGCCCGAGACCGGATCGTGGTCCCTGGCCGCCCGGAATGAGGCCACGCTGGTCACCGCCGCGCTGAGCAATCAGTTTTACGGTGCCTACCTGGCGGGCGGCGACCACGCCCGCATGAACCCGGCCCCGACACAGATTGGGATGGACAAACCCCTGCGGTTCGACTTCTAGTAACCCTTCCTTTTTTGATGCAACTGACCAGTCCGGCTTGAAACAGCGATGAGCAACGGCAAGAATAAATCTGGCAAATCCACGGTGTCGCCGACGTCGGCCACGGAATCCCCGGCCACCCGAACGACCAAACCCGCCGCCGCCCGGCTCGTTCCGATCAAGGTCGAGCTGGTGGGTCCACGGCCGCCACTTTTCCGGCGGATCGATTGGATCACGGCGGGCGTGACCACTCTGTTGCTTTTCGCCGGCTACATGCTGACCCTGGGGCCGGATTTGACCCTGGAGGACTGCGGCGAGCTGGCGGTGGGGTCCTATTATGCGGGCGTGCCGCACGCCCCAGGCTATCCGGTTTGGACGATCTACTCCTGGTTGTTTACGGTTTTGCTGCCGTTCTCGAACGTGGCCTGGCGCGTCTCGGTGTCCTCGGCCGTGTCTGCCTCGCTCGCGTGCGGCCTCCTCGGTCTGTTGGTGTCCCGCGGTTGCAGCATGATTTTGGAGAGCATCCAAGACCTGCGGGACATTGACCGTCGGTGGGAGAGCACGCTGTGCATGGTCTCGGGTGCGGTGGCGGCCATGATGATTGGCCTCAATGGATTCATGTGGAGCCAGGCCGTCATCGTGGAGGTGTACTGCCTGAGTGTGCTGTCGCTCATGGGGGTGCTGCTGTGCCTGCTCCAGTGGACCTACGCGCCGGAGAAGCGCTGGTGTCTTTACCTGGGCGGCTTTCTGTTCGGCATCTGCTTCAACAACCACCAGACGCTGATCGTGGCGGCGATGGGGCTGGAGGTGCTCATTGCCCTGGTGCGACCCGGTCTGGGCCGAAACGTGTTCCTCGTCAATACCGCCATCTGGGCGCTGGGCCTGTGGGCGAAATCCCTGGGGGCACTGACGTCCTTCGACCAGAACGCGCCGCTTTTCTTCCTGTACAACGCGGTGGGTGTGGGCTCGTTGGCGGCTTTTGGCTACCTCTGGTACCGGACGAAGACATTGCGGGGAGACTGGTGGCCGGTGTTTTGGACCTTTCTGGCCTGGTTTGCCGGCGCGGCCTTCTACTTCTACATGCCGCTGACCTCGGCGACGAACCCGCCCATGAACTGGGCCTACCCGCGCACCTGGGACGGCTTCATTCACGCGTTTTCGCGGGGTCAGTACGAGAAAACCAATCCAACGGACATTTTCGGCGACCCGTTGCGGTTCGTGCGGCAGTTGCAGATGTACTTCATGGGCGCCGCCGAGGAATTCCACCCCTCCTTCCTGCTGCTGTCGCTGGTGCCCTTCTTCTTCCTGCACAAGATGGCCAAACGCGAGCGCGCCTGGATCTGGGGCAATACGGCCATTTTCTGCTGCCTGGCTTTCCTGCTCCTGCTGCTGCTCAACCCCAACACGGATCGCCAGAGCCGGGACCAGACGAAGGTCTTCTTCACGGCTTCCCATGTCACCATCGCCATGTTCCTGGGCTTCGGACTGGCCTTGATCGGGGCGATGCTGCTGAAGTTCTACGAGCGGGCCCGGACGTGGGCCTGGGTGGGCGGGGCCGTGCTGGCGGCCTTTGCCTTCTACAGCCTCACCGATGCGGTTTACCGCACGTTCACCGACCCGGCGCATGGGATGACCGGCCTGAAGGTCTTCTTCGCCGGCCTGCACGACGTCCTCGCGCGGCCATCGCCCACCCAGCCCGTGCTGGCGATCATTGCGGCGGGCTTCGTGCTGGTCTTGCTCCTGGCCTTCATCGCCGTGGTTTTGCTCAATCAGCAGCGCATCCGGCTGGCGGTCCTGGCCGGCTTTTTCGCCGCCATCCCCGTGTTTTCCGTGGTCGGGCATTGGGCCGACAATGAGCAGCGTCAGCATCTGTTCGGGTTCTACTTCGGGCACGACATGTTCAAGCCGCCGCTCGGGAAGTACCCGGAGATGACGCGCAACGCGATTCTGTTTGGGGGCACGGATCCGGGGCGCTTCTGCCCGACTTACGAGATTTTCGACGAAAGTTTCATCAAGCCCGAGTGCCGCCGCGATCCGGCGTTTGACCGGCGGGACGTGTACATCATCACGCAGAACGCGCTGGCCGACGGCACCTATCTGAATTACATCCGCGCGCATTACAACCGCAGCACCCAGCAGGACCCGCCGTTTCTGCGGGATATGGTCCTCTACTTCCAGGGGGCGGCGATGGGCAAGGTCGAGATGAAGAAGAAGGCTCACGGCGATTTTCACCGGACCAACTCGCTTGCCAAGGTCATCGGCAGCCTGACCAATGTTGTCGCCCCGGTGGACCGCTGGATCATGGATTTTGGCCGGCACGTCGAGGAGCGCCGTCGTCGCGAGGGGGTTTTCCCGACCAAAGAGATCATCACCCCTTCGCCTGACGACCTAGGCAAGGCTTACACTGAGTACACCGCCGACGCCTACCGTCGCAAATACCATGACGAGAATTTCCCCAACGAACCCCGGCAGATGAAGTTGGGCGAATATGTCAACGTGACTCCCGACGGCGCGCAGGTGGCCGGGCAGGTCGCGGTCATGGCCATCAACGCCCTGTTGACGAAGGACATCTTCAACGCGAACCCCGGGAACGAGTTTTACGTCGAGGAGAGTTTCCCGCTCGACTGGATGTATCCGTACCTTTCGCCGTTTGGGATCATCATGAAACTCAACCGTCAGCCGCTGCCGGCGCTGAGCGACGACCTGCTCAAGCGGGATCATGAGTTCTGGTCCGCCTATTCCGGGCGGCTGGTCGGCAATTGGATTACCTACGACACGACGATCAAGGATCTGTGCGAGTTTGCCGAGCGCGTTTATCGGCGGGGCGACCTGCGCGGCTACACCGGCGACCCGAAGTTTCTGCGGGATAATGACGCGCAGAAGGCGTTCTCCAAACTGCGCAACTCGCTCGCCGGCCTTTATGCCTGGCGGCTGGGGCCGGACTGCCCGCCGGCGTTCCGGCCGAAGACGCCCGCCGAGCAGGCGGCAGTCCTCCGCGAGGCGGATTTTGCCTTCAAGCAGGCGTTCATTTACTGCCCGTATTCGCCGGAAACACTGAGCCGTTATGCCTCGTTGCTGGCCCAGACCGGGCGGTTCGAGGACGCGATCCTGCTGGCGAAGACCTCCCAGGGATTCGACGAGGAGGGTTCCTTTGCGCAAACGCTCGTGGATCAGCTCGAGCGTTACCGGCAGGGCGCCAGCACGCTCAACCAGATGCAGACCCAGATCGCCAAGTACGAAGAAACCTTTCGCACCAACTCGACCAACCTCTCGGCCGCGTTCGGGCTGGTCAGCGCCTACCTCTCGCTTCAGAACACCAACGAGGCCTATCATGTGCTCGACACGCTGGTGGCCAATCCCCATGCCGACGCAACGGTGTTGCTTTCCGTGGCCCGGGCTTACGTGGACTTGAATCTTTACGGCCACAGCGAACCGGCCTTGCGCAAACTCGTCGCCTTGATCCCGGACAATCCGGAGATCTGGTACGATCTCGCCGGGGCGCAGGCCAATCTGGGCAAGGCCGGCGAAGCCGTGCAGTCCCTGGGCATGGCGATCCAGTTCAGCGACCGCCGGCTGGCCACGAACCCGGGCGCCACGAACCTCCACGTCCTGGCCGCCAGCGATGCGCGGTTCCTGGCCTTGCGCGGCCGGCCCGATTTCCAGTCTTTGATCGCTCCGAAGTAGCCGTCCGCCGCTTGGCGTCGGGCGGCGGGCAGACAGAATCCGTTGGCCTTCGTCGCCCGCCGATGATAGATCAGTGGCGACATGTTCGGTTTCGGCAAGCGCGCATCGGGCGACAACGGCCATCGGGAGCCGGGGCCTTTTGGCGACTACACGCTGCATGAGCTGATTAACAGTGGCGGCATGGCCGACATCTGGCTCGCCACGGATGCCCGGAACCAGACCTGCGCCATCCGCTGTCTCCACACCAACCACCGTTTCGATCTTACCGCCCGGAAACGCTTCCGGCACGGCTGCGAGGTGCTGGCGCGCATCCCGCGCCACGAGCTCATCATCGGCTATCGCGCGCACGGCAAGGCCGAGGGTTCGCTGTTCTGCGCGCTCGATTACGTGGAAGGCGCCAATCTCAAGCTGCTCATGGCCGCGAGCGACCCCGTCCTCCACGAGCACGTCGGCAACATCCTGATTGACATGGTGGCGGCGCTCGAACACGTCCACGAAAGCGGCTACATGCACCTGGATTTCAAGCCGGAAAACATCATGGTCACGCATAATGGCAGCCTGCGCCTGGTGGACTTCGACCTGGCCCTGCCGCGCCCGTCCGAGCCCAGCAAACTCGGCCGGAATCCCGGCACGCCCGCCTACATGTCGCCCGAGCAGTTGCTGCGCGAACCGGTGGACCACCGGGCCGACCTGTTCGCCTACGGCGTCACTGCCTATGAACTGCTCACCTTCCGCAAGCCGTTCCCGGCGGAAAGCGCGGATGAAGTGCTCCGCCAGCAATTGGATCGCCGCAGCGATTTTGAGCCGCCGCGCGCGTTGAACCCGGACATCCCGCCCGTGTTGGAGAAGATCGTCCTGAAATGTCTCGAGTGCGATCCGGACAAACGTTACCCCTTCGCCAGCGTCCTGTTATTTGACCTCCAATCCGCGCTGTACGTCTGACCGGGCCTTGTCCGCGGTCGCGTCGAGAATTTGGCGTGCAAGCGAGGTCGGATTCGGGCAGGTTCAGGTTGCTATGAAACGAAATGTCGTCGTGCTTGGGTGCCTGGGCGTCGTCGTGCTGGCCGTACTGTTCGTCGGTGGCCTGGTGGCCCTCAGCTACAACGGCATGGTGGGTCGCGCTCAGGGCGTGGACCAGGCATGGGCGCAGGTGCAAAACGTCTATCAACGCCGCGCCGACCTCATCCCGAACCTCGTGGCCACCGTCTCCGGCGCGGCGAACTTCGAGAAATCCACCCTGACTGAAATCACCGCCGCGCGCGCCTCCGTGGGACAGATCAAGCTGGACCCCAACCAGGCGCCCGCCGACCCCGCCAGGCTGGCGCAGTTTCAGCAGGCGCAGGACCATCTCTCGTCGGCCCTGTCGCGGCTGCTGGTCGTGGTCGAGCGTTATCCCGAGCTCAAGGCCACGGCCAATTTTCGCGATCTGCAGGCCCAACTCGAAGGCACGGAAAACCGCATCACGGTGGAACGCCAGAAATTCAACGAGGCGGTGCAAGGCTATAACACGACCGTCAAGACCTTCCCGAATGTGATGCTCGCAGGTCTGTTCGGTTTCCAGGCCAAACCCTATTTCACCGCGAAGGAAGGCGCGGATACGCCCCCCGCGGTTCGTTTCGACTTCGATGCGAAGCCGGCGCCCGCCAAACCCTGAGCGCGTGTGACCACCACCCGTTGTCTCCAACGCTGCCGGTTGGGCGTGCGCCGTCTGGCGGTCATGATGGCGCTCGCGGTGGCCCCGTTGCCTGGCCGGGCGGCGGAGGTGATGCCGCCCAAACCGGACCGCTATTTTAACGACTACGCCGGCGCGGTTCCAGCGGCCCGGGCCAGCCAGTTGAACGACCAACTCGAATCGTTCGAGCGCGAAAGTTCCAGCCAGTTCGTGGTCGCGGTGTTTCCCCAAATGCAGAGCGACTCCTCGTTGGAGGACTACACGCATCGGGTTTTCCAGGCCTGGCAGATTGGGCAGCGGGCCAGAAACAACGGCGTGGCGTTGTTCGTGTTTGTGCAGGACCGGCGGATGCGGATCGAGGTCGGCTACGGCTTGGAGGGTGCGTTGCCGGATGCGCTGGCCAAGCGGATCATCGAGGACGAGATCAAGCCGTTCTTCAAGAGTGGGGATTACGGCCGCGGACTGGCGGGGGGCATCACGGCGGTCATCCAGGCCACCTGGGGTGAATACAAGGGAAACGGGCGCACCGTGGCGGACCGGAACAATCCCATCCACCACAGTCGGCCGGTCGGCATTTTCTTTCTCCTTATCCTGATCTTAATCGTTTTTGCCCTGCCCATGTTCCACCTGCGCCGGCGCGGGATGGTTTGGGGAGCCGGCGGTGGGTTCGGGTCGGGCGGGTGGCTCAACGGCGGCGGAAGTTGGGGTGGCGGTGGCGGTGGTGGCGGGTGGGGCGGCGGCGGGGGATTTTCCGGCGGCGGCGGTTCCTCGGGTGGCGGTGGCGCCAGCGGCAGTTGGTGAGGCCCCATGCACCCGAAGGAATTCATCACGCAGTTGGACGAAGCCCGCATCGTGGCGGCCATCGTGGCGGCCGAACGCCGGAGTTCCGGCCAGATTCGCGTTTACATGAGCCGGAAGCGGCGCGCTGACGCCCTGGCTTATGCGCAACGGCGCTTTGCCAAACTGGGTATGACGAAAACACGGCATCGAAACGGGGTCCTGATCTACCTGGCGCCGCGGACGCGTCAGTTCGCGATCGTGGGCGACGTTGGGGTGCATGAGAAGTGCGGCGACGCCTTCTGGCGTGACGTGGCTGCGGCCATGAGCGATTTGATGCGGCAAAACCAGTTCACCGAGGCCGTTCTCCACGGCATCGCCAGGGTGGGCGATCTCCTCGCGGCGCATTTTCCCCGTGATCCCGACGCGCCGGATGAACTGCCGGACGAGATCATCCGGGATTAGCAGCCAGGGGACGGACAGGAGCCCGGCCGCGGGCCGATGAAGCCGGCGCCCGCTACTCTGCTGGGCGACACAAGTTGATTGACGTGCCCGCCCGGTTTCCCTAGGGTCAGCCTGCTTCGGAATATGAATGCCAAACTGCTCCTCAAGACGATCTTCCTCATCGTAATGCTGTTGTTGCTGGTCTTGATTGGCCTCAACAACCCCACGAAGGTTCCGCTGGTCCTGCCCTACCTGCCCCACACGCAACAGCCGGCGGCGATCATGTATTTTGCGTTCTTCGCCGTGGGGGTGCTCACCGGCACAATCCTGACCGCCGGCGGTGGCAAACGCGGCGGCGCGAGCAAGCCAGCGAAGAGCGAGCACTGATTCTCAGCGCTCGACCAGGCGCTTGTAGGCGAGGATGCCGTCCACAATCGCGCGGGCGGTTTCCGCGCGGTGGGTGGTGTTGTAGATTTGTTGCGCTTCCGTCGGGGAACTCATGAAGCCGCCTTCGATGAGCACGGCCGGCATGGTCGCGGGCTTCAGCACCGCGAAGCGCGCGCGCCGCACGCCGCGGTCTTTCACCGCCAGATTTCCCACCAGCGCCTTCTGGAGGCGATAAGCGAGCAGCAGGTTGCGGGCGTTGTTCAGATTGCCGGGCTCGGCCTGCGTCGAACTCCCGTCGTCCCCCTGCGCGTTGGTTGAGAACGCGCCCGCTGGCGTCAGGCAATAGACTTCGACGCCGTTGGCCTCGGCCTCGCCGGCGCCGGTGGCGTTGTAGTGCAGGCTGACGAACAGGTCCGCCCGCTGGCGCCGGGCCAGGGCCGGGCGTTCCGGCAGGTCCACGAACGCGTCCGCGGTGCGGGTCATGACGACGCGAAACCCGGCGTTCTGGAGCAGGCTGCGCACCTTCTGGGCGAGGAGGAGCGTGTATTCTTTTTCAAGATGATCGCCATCCTGGTTGCCGGGTTGCCGGCCGCCGTGGCCGGGATCGAGGGCGATGACATGGACTTTCTGGCCGGGTTTGTTGCGGGCCGGTTCGAGCAGCGGTTGGAGCGCGCTCTTGACATCGAGGACGGCCACCAGCAAACGGCCATTGGACGGTGTGATGGGGACGGACAGCCAGACGTTCACGCCGTTGAATTGCACCTCCCGCGAGTCCACGGTGAAGCCGAGGCGCGTGGAGCGATTGGTGGCGCGGGCGTCGCGACTGTGATGGTCCCAGTCCAGCCGGAGGGCGTTGGCCCTGGCCCACGCGTCGAGCTCCACATACGGGCGGCCGTAGAGCAAGATCGCCGGCGGAGTTGGCCCGGCGGCGCGCAGGGTCAACCCGGCGGCGCAGAGAACCCACAACCCGGCGGTGAATGATCTCATCGGGGCAAGACGCTGCCTGCCGGGCGCGGCCAGTTCAAGCAAAAGCGCGGCCGCAAAGGCCCGGCAACTCCACGGGCGGGGAGGCCGGGTCGCTCAGCGGGGTCGTCGGCGCGGGCGATCCGGGTGGCCGCGTGGCTAGTTCGCGCGGTCGAAGTCGAGGGCGACGAGCTCGCCCGGGCGGAAGTTCATGCCCGGCGGCACGCTCACCCAGACGGGCAGGCCGATCTGGACGAACTGCTGCGGCAGCGGATGGGACAGCAAAGCCGGCGAGATCGGCGACATCCAGGCGCCGACCGATTCGACATGCCCCACGCCGCTGTTGCGCCGCAGGGAACGCGAGGTGACGCGGACGGGCATGCCCACCACCGGTTCCACCGAAATGGGTTGCGGAACGTAGGCGACGATGCGGGTGGCCTTCGCGGAGGTTACGGTCACGACGGTTTCACCGGCGCTGACGTTTTCACCATTGCGATGGGCGATGGTGCTGATGACGCCATCGATCGGTGCGAGCAGGTTGACCGGTCCGAGTTCGACTTCCGTCAACGCCAGTTTCTTCTCCTCCACGTTGATCGCCGCGCGGATGGCGTCGGCGGGGTTGACGCTCGGGGCCAGGACGGTGGCGAGGTGCTTGAGGGTTGCCTCGATGCCGGCGATGAGGTGGGTTTCTTCCTCCACGTCGGTCCGGGCGACTTCGACGTCCCGGCGGGCGGCGTCGTAGGTGGCTTGGGACACGACATTGTTGGTATCGCCGAGGAACAGCCCGGAGATGCGGGCGAATTGGGCCTCGTTGTACTGCAGTTTGACCTTGGCCGTGGCGAGCCGGGTGCGGGCCTCGAGTTCACGCAGTTGGAGGTTTTCGACCTGGTAGTCGGTGCGCTCGCGGCTGAAGATGGGGTTGAGGCCGAGCCTGGTCTGTTCGATCTCCGCCTGGATCAAGGCCAGCGACTGCTCGAGGACCCGGGGATTGGGGATGACCACGGCGAGCACGTCGCCGGCATGCACCGGCTGGTTCAAGGTGGCGGTGAACTGGGTCAGGATGCCGGGCTTGGAGCTGACGAGGTTGGCATGGATCGTCTCCGCCTGCCCAACCACGTTTGGGGCGGCGGCAAATCGGATCCAGACGGAAACCGTCACGGCCATGACCGCGAGGAAGAGGATCGTTGGCAGGATCTTGATGCGAAACTCGCGCCACCGCAGTTGCGGCGGGGTCGGGATGGACGGCAGTGATTTCACAGTTCAGAATTGAGATTCGTCTTCGGCGTGCAGGCTGGTGACGCAGCCAACTCGCGGGACTTCTTTCAACTTCCAGATCAATTCCTCCGACCTGGCGGGATCGCGCAGCCACAGGCGGGAGGACAGGTCGGTCCCGCCGGGATTCTCGTTGGAACGCTGGCTGGCACAAAAAGGCGCGGCGTCGGTCGCGGTGGAGCAGGGGACGCAGTTGTTCCCGCCCGCCCCAATGGCGGCCGCCGGCAACACCTCGGTCTCAGGCTGCCGGCGCCCCCCCAGGTTCATTTCGCCGAGCAACTTCACTCCGTCCGCGTATTTTGCCGCACCGGACCGATCGAGATTGAACTGCTGCACCAAATCGTGGAACCAGTTCGGGAAGCGTCCGGTGAATTTGAGTTCCAGAATAACCATCCGGCCGAACGGTCGCACGGGTCGGTTTTGTTCCAGGCCAAAGGAGGCGCGAAACTGGGGCGCCACCGAAACATCCCGATCCATCGTTACGCGGATTGAGTTGTCGCGGGTGCTGACCCAGGCCTCGCGCCGGTAGGCAACGTGGGCCCTGGGGCCCGCCTGGATGCCGAGCATCAACCGGGAAAAGTTTTGCAGCGCCACGAGTTGGTCCGGCCGGTCAGACAGCAGGTGTTGCGGCTCCGGCGACTGGCCGGCCAGCAGGAAATCCACGGCATTTCGCCGCACGCCGGCGCGTTGCTTCAAAATCGCGTCGTTTTGCCGCCGCTTGATTTCAAAAAAGACCGGCGAACCGGGCTCGTCATTGTAATACCTGAGCCGGAGTTTGTAGCGGTTGTTCGTCCCGTTGATGGTTTCGCGATAAGTTCGCAGATTGTTCGAATCGAGGTAAAGGCTGTGAATGGGGTAGGCCAGTTCCGGCTGGCTCATACCGTATTCGTCAATCTCCAGAAATGAGCGTACAAAATCCCGCACGCACCCGGCGGTTCGCTCCGAGATGCGGTATTTCAACTCAAGTCGTTGTAGTTGAAGCCTGTCCGGTTCCATACAGAGCGGTCTTGCGACCGGCCAATCTTGGCATGTCATCGTCACGCAACCGTCACCTTGATGTCAAGTCGCGCCTTGAGGCCGTGCAACCGGCGGTTCCTCCCGGTCACGGGTTATTGAAATCAACAGGCGGAAACAAAGCAATATTAATACCAGCGTCGTGACCAGGGTGTGATTGGAAGCGGGTGAAAAAGGAGGAGATCGTTGCGGAATAAAATGTGCAAATTGGGCCAAGCGATTAATCTCTCGCGCTTCCAATCGCGTCCATCCGGTCCCGACGGTGTAAGGTACTTTGAAAAGCAGGCCGGTGCGTTCGATGCCGGCCGCCGAGGGGCTATTTCGCTGGCCGGACACGTGGCGAACACCGGACGGATGGGAGTTTGCCGGCTGCGCTGACCTCACTGGCCTCCATGCTTCGGGCGCTCCGATATCGTGGAAAGAACATCGGACTGGCCGATTCAAACCGAGCAATCTGTTTGTCGAGACGGCCGGTCAGCAGTTCATCGAGGTTCATGAACAGACGTTCCAGTTCCGCTGACACCGCTGCGGGTTCGACGGCCCGCTGGCGCCGGTCGGCCGCCAAACCCGCCAGGCTGCGGAGAGCGTCCTTAAGCGGTCCAGCATGCCGGTATCCACTTGGTAGCGGGCGAGGTTGGGCAGGTGCTCGCGGGCGCTGGCAAGGAGGCCGCGGGCGCGGGTGGCCGTGGCCAGTCGCGGCCCGCGCACAATCTCGGTCTTCTGGTACTTGACCCGGGCATAGGAACCGGGTGTTTTGAGTGGCCGAGGACGACGAACCGCGGTAGCTTGCCCGCCATGACCACACGACTCGTTTCCGCCGGTCGCCTCGGCCTCGCGTTCGTCTCGATGTTCCTCAGCCTGACGTCCTGGACCGAAGTGCCGCGGGTCCTGCCTCCGGGCCGGCAGCCTGAAGATGTCCGGCTCCAGCCGCTCAAGGATCTCGACGGCTACTTTCCATTTACGCCGGCGAATTCGCGAGCGGTTTGGGACCAGCGGGCGGAACGGGTGCGCCGGCAGATCCAGGTGGCGCTCGGTTTGTGGCCGACGCCCGTCAAAACGCCTTTGCATCCGGTCATCCACGGTCGCGTGACCCTCGACGGCTACACCGTGGAGAAAGTCCATTTTGAGAGTGTCCCGGGCTTTTTCGTCACCGGCAGTCTTTTCCGGCCAACGGCGGCGACGGCTGGCCGACGGCCGGCGGTCCTTTTCGCCCACGGGCATTGGGAGAACGGCCGGTTCCACGATGAAACGCCGGAGGCGGTGCGGAAGGAGATGGCCAGTGGCGGGGAACAGTTCGAGGCCGCGGCCCGCAATCCCATGCAGGCGCTGTGCGTCGGCCTGGTGCGCCTGGGCTGCGTGGTGTTCCAGTACGACATGGTGGGGTACGCGGACAGCGTCCAGATTCCCCAATCGCTGGCCCACGGGTTTGCAAAGCAGCGGCCCGAAATGAACTCGACAGAGAACTGGGGCCTCTTCAGTCCGCCGGCGGAAAGTCGTTTCCAAAGCGTCATGGGGTTGCAGACGTGGAACTCGATTCGCGCGCTGGATTTTCTCACGAGCCTGCCGGACGTTGACCCGCGGCGCGTGGGGGTCACCGGCGCCAGCGGCGGCGGCACCCAGACGTTCA
Source organism: Verrucomicrobiota bacterium (assembly GCA_050012855.1). GTDB lineage: Bacteria > Verrucomicrobiota > Verrucomicrobiia > Limisphaerales > J093 > JAJXZJ01. Next base: position 22,691 of record JBEKGJ010000058.1, read on the forward strand.
TCCTCTGCGCGCTGGATCCACGGCCGGCCGTCGCGTTTCCCGCGGTGATGGTTTCCACCGCGATGCAGGGTGGTTGCACCTGCGAGAACGCTTGCGACCTGCGCGTCGAAACCGGCAACGTCGAGTTCGCCGCGCTCTTCGCGCCCAAGCCGCTCGGCATGACCGCGGCTGACGATTGGACCAAGGAGATGCCGACCAAGGGATTCCCGCAACTCCAGCGCCATTTCGCGCTGCTCGGGGCGCCGCACAACGTGATGCTCGCGCCGTTCCTCCAGTTCGGCCACAACTACAACGCCGTCAGCCGCGCCGCCATGTACGGCTGGATGAACCGCCACCTGCGGTTAGGGGCGACCGAGCCCATGCGCGAACGGGATTTCCGCCGCCTCGAACGCGCGGAACTGACCGTGTGGGACGACGCGCATCCCGTGCCACCGGGCGGGCCGGAGTTCGAACGCGCCCTGCTTCGCCGGTTGAACGACGCCGCGCAGCGGTCTCTCACGGTGGCCCAGGCTTCACCGCAGGCCTTCCGCCGGGCTTACGGGGGTGCGATCGGCATCGTGATCGGTCGTACGCTCAGCGAAGTTGGCGACGTAACATGGGAAGTGCAGCGGCAGGAGGCTCGCGGCGATTACACGCAGGAAACCGGCTGGGTCCGCAACCGGACGCATAACGAGGCGCTGCCGACGGTCTGCTTGCGGCCGGCGAATCCGCGCCGCGCCCCGGTCATCTGGCTCGATCCCGCGGGCAAGGCCGGGTTGTTTTCCGCCGACGGAACGCCCCGCGCTGAAGTGGCCAGGCTCCTACAGGCCGGCGCGCCGGCGGTTGGGGTGGACCTGCTGTTCCAAGGCGAGTTTCTGGCGGACGGCCGAGCGGTCACCCAGACCCGCCGGGTGAACAATCCCCGCGAGGCGGCCGCGTACACGTTCGGCTATAACCGCACCTTGTTTGCCCAGCGCGTTCACGACGTGTTGTCGGTGGTCAAGTTTGCGGGTCAGTTGGCCGAGGGCCGCCAGCCGGTGAATGTGGTGGGGCTCGGCGGGGCCGGACCTTGGGCGGCCGCGGCGTGCGCGGTGGGCGAGGCTGGCATTGGCGCGGCGGCGGTGGACACGCAGGGGTTCCGCTTCGGCCAGGTGCTGGACCTGCTGGATCCGAGCTTCCTGCCCGGTGGCGCGAAGTATGGCGACCTCCCAGGCATGCTTGCATTGCACGCGCCGCGTGCGTTGTGGCTCGCAGGTGAACCGGTCAACGGCGCCGCCTTCGTTCGACGTCAATATCAACTCGCCGCGGCCCGGGGCCGGCTCAGCGAATACCACGGGAGTGCCGAACAAAAAGCGGCGGCGGCCGTGGACTGGCTCCTGACCGTGGCGAAGCCCTGAAGCTCGAGAGGAGGAGATCTCAACATGAACGTGCCGGTGAACTTCGGAACCGGATTGCGCGTCGCACTGATCGCGGCGGGGCTGGGATGCTGGGCGACGCTGGTCGCGACCGCGGGGCTGCTGGACGACGTGGCCCGTCCGCAGGAAGGCCGTTCGCGGCGCGCCACTTCGACCATGCGGATGGGCGAGGTGCGGCGTGGTCCCGCCGCCGAGCGCAAGATCAATCCCAAGGCCGAACCGCGGGGCGACTTGGACGAGGCGAGCAACTGGGACAATTTCAACATCCTGCCCGGCGAAACGCACGTGCTGATGGACGAGCAGGGGCCCGGGGTGATTACTCACATCTGGCTTACGTTCCTCGGACCCGAACCCCAGGACTGGGCCAAGAACGGGTCGGCCAATCATCAGGAGATGCTGCTGCGCATGTTCTGGGATGGCAGCCCGCGCCCCGCGGTGGAGGCGCCCGTGGGCGACTTCTTTGCGAGCTGTTTTGGTCAACGCCGCGAGGTCATCAGCCTGCCGGTCGTGGTTGAGGATGGGGATTCGTACAATTGCTTTTGGCGCATGCCGTTTCGGAAATCCGCGCGGATCGAGATCGTCAACCAGAGCGACAAGCCCCTCAGCCTGCTCTATTACAACATTGACTGGATCCAAAAGAACAAGCTGCCGAAGGACACGCCCTATTTTTACGCGCAGTACCGGCAGGAGTATCCGGTCCAGCACGGCAAGGATTACGTGATACTCGACACCCAGGGCAAGGGGCACTACGTCGGCACCGTGCTGGCGGTGCGCACGCGCAGCCCGTCGTGGTTTGGGGAAGGGGACGAAAAAATCTACGTGGATGGCGAGAAGAAGGCCTCCATCTGGGGCACCGGCACGGAGGACTATTTTTTGTCCGCCTGGGGGTTGAAACGGACGAGCACCCCCTACTTCGGTGTGCCGTTCTTCGATCAATGGGGCATCGTGGGCAGCCACACCAGCGCCTACCGCTGGCATCTCAACGACCCGATCGTCTTCAATCGCGGCCTCAAGGTGACGCTCGAACACTTCGGCTGGATCTCGCCGGACGAAAACCCGCAGCACCGGTCCACGAGTTGGAATGAACGCGAGGACGATTATGCGAGCGTGGCTTTCTGGTATCAAACCGGCACGCCCACGTTTACCGCCCGCGCCCCCCACGCGCGCGAGCGCCGGCTGCCGAACCTGGACCGCGTCATCGCCTATGCCCGCGATTTTGCCGACGAGGCGCATCACGGGGCGGGGTCGGTCTCGCGCCAACATCTCGACCTCTACGAAGGCCCGCAGCTTCTCTATCAACCGCCCCGGGCCGAGGGCGCCTGGATGGAGATTCCGTTTCGCGTGGAGAAGAAGGAACCCTTGCGGCTGCTCGTGAATCTGACGAAGTCCTACGATTTCGGCCGCTACCAGGTGTTCTTGAACGGGGTCAAGCTGGGCGGCATCTTCGACGGCTACAGTCCGCAGGTCGTCAACGAGGAGCTCCACCTGCTCGATTTCTGGCCCGATCCGGGCACGTACACGCTCCGGCTGGAGTGCGTGGGGCGGTCCCCGCAATCACAGGGGCATTTCCTGGGGGTGGAATCCGTGCGCCTGCGCGAGCGGCGCCCGCGTGTCACCGCGTTCGGTTTCGAGAAGGACAAGGACTGGCGCAAGGAACCGACCCTCTATAACTAACGAGGTGTGAAGTGTGAGGGACGAAGTGCGAATGACGAGGATGGATGGTTGAGGATGGAGGGCGGACAGGCGGCGGCGAATCGAGAATAGCCCAGCGCTTTAGCGGTGGGATTCATGGGGAACGGTGGTCCAAGTCCCGGCCGGGACGAAAGAAGCTGTCTGCCGTCCCTGACGAGACTTTGATCCGTAGGGGACGGGTTTATCCAGCCTTGAAAGGCTGGGCTATTGTCGGGTATTCAGGGCGCCCGGAGGAGGCTCCACGCATGGCAGGATTGCCGCCACGCCGAGGCCTGACTCGCGCTGCCACGCATTGCCTTGCGGCTCGCCGACTCGCTCAAGACAATGCCTTGTTGTGTTGGCATCTGCATGTCGAGCTACTCACTTTCTGGCCCGCAAACATTCGGACAGCTTTTCCCCATCGGCGACCTCCGTTTCGATTCGTAGCAAGTGGGTCATAAAATACACGACTGCTAAAGGAATCGTAATCCCCAAAATGCAAAGTAGAACTAAAACGACTCCACTACCTTGCCATTCGTATCGAGTAACTTTATCCATTTTGTATCCTTTAGGTTCTTGTCGCCGCATCCATTGTGCGACTTGATTCTCCTCCAGCCAACTCGCTGGGTTTCATGGCGTGGCAGTTTGGCCTGGTTGCACATTACAGGACCGAAGCGACGGGGCGTTTTGCGAAAGCAGTCTGTACCTCGTCGGAAACCTGTCAAGGAGGTTTTGGTAGCCACTTCCCGTCGGCGCGCGGGGCGCCAGTGCGTCACGGAATGGACCTTTCCATCGCCGCGGGGGTGGCTTAGCCTCCCGGTCATGACAAGCCACCCGACATCGCGTGCCAGAATGGTTGTCGCAGTCCTCGCCGCCGGATGCATCGTCGCGCTCGGCGCCGGCCGTGTGCTGAGCGGCGCCATACCTGACGCTCCCCGGCGCGTTTACGGGCCATCGTTCGATCCGCGCGAAAACCCGGATTACGGCCGCCACGCTGTCCAGCCGCCGACCAGGGAAACCTTCGGCAACCGGACGCGGTTTGCCTGCCTGCGCGGGTTCGAGGTACGCGACGACCAGATCGTCGGTTACTCCGAGGAACTCGAGAAGTTCACGCGTACCTTCCAGTTGGGCGAGGTGATCTGGCCCGCCTACCCGGTCTTGTTCGCAAAGAACCTCGAGGCGCTGGCGGACGAGATCAAGCGTCGCGACCTGTTCCTGTTCGACATCTGGGGCTACGTGCCGGGCTCGGGGCCGGGCGGTTACTGGCAGCAATTCACGCCGCCCGCCGGGGCGTTCGCGCTCCTTGAATCCCACCTCGGCGGGCGCTGGCTCGGCACCGACATCGGCGAGCAGGACGGCCGCTACGTCGGCGGTTATGCGGACCAGATGACGCCCGCCTCGGCTGACCGCTTTGAGCAGTATCTGAATTTCCATCGCCATTTCGCGCGCATGAGCGATGACCTTGGCCATCGGCACGCCACGCTGGTTTCTTTGAACTATGGCCATTATTTGCTGAAGGAAGGCACCTTCACGTTCATCGGCGCCGAAACCGCCCAGGCGCTGCCGAACAACCAGGTTTATTACGCGTTTATCCGCGGCGCGGGCAAACAATACGGCGTGCCGTGGTTTGGCAATGCCTCGATCTACAACCGGTGGGGTTACAAAACCTACGGCCCGGCCGGTGGCAGCGGCGGCGACACCCACGGGCCGACCAAGGGCACCAGTCTTAGCCTGTTGAAGCGCCTGCTCTACAGCCACGTGCTCTACAATTGCATGGTTGTGGGGTTCGAAAACGGTTGGTTCGACGGCCCGAACCTGTCGCCCATCGGGCGCATCCAGCAGTCCGCGCAACGGTGGGTCAGGGAGAACGGCCAGCCGGGCGTCATGCTCACGCCGGTCGCCCTCCTGCTCGACTTCAACGCGGGCTGGACCTTTCCGCGGCACCTTTACTCGGACAAGGTTTACCGCGTGTGGGGCAATCTGCCTTACGGTCCGGGCGATTACCTGACCGACGCCGTGCTCGATCTGCTGTATCCGGGTTACGCGAACTCGTCCTATTATCACGACGAATCGGGATTCAACGCCCCCACGCCTTATGGCGACGTCGCCGACTGTCTGTTGAGCGATGCCCCGGCGTGGTTGCTGCGCCGCTATGCGGTGATCGTCGTGGCGGGCGAACTGAGCGGCGGTCGCGAAGTGCGCGACAAACTCCAGGCTTACGTCGAGGACGGCGGGCACCTCTTCCTGACGGCGAGCAATCTGGCCAAACTGCCGGGCGGGATCGCGGGCTGCACGAACGCGGCGACTACCATCACGGTAAACTGCCGCCAGGGCCGGCTGACCCTCTTTGCGAGCCCGTTTGGTATCGAAACGAAGGCGCCCAACGGCCCGCTGCGCAGCGAGAATGACCGGCCGTTGCCCAAACCGTGCACGCTGCGACCGGAGGTGCGTGCCGCGCTCGCAGCCGCCTTTCAACAGCAAATGCTCTTCGACGCGGGCAGCCGCGGATTGAGCTTCATCACCTGCCGTCAGGGACCAGGTGCCTACACGCTGGGCGTCGCCAACAACTCATGGCACGAGCTGCCGCTGCGCATCGTCTCGCATTGTGGCCTCATCGAATCGGTACGCGAGCTGTCGCTCGATCAATCCGAGAAAGGCGCGGCGGGCTGGTTGCCGGAGGGTGTGACTACCAACTCCCCCGGTCAAAGCACCGCTCATACCATCGCCGGCGGTGACGTGCGGGTCTTTGCCATTCGCGTGAAGGAAGCCGGCGTCGCGGAAATTCCGCGCCTCGCGCCGCCGCCGCGGCCGCACGGTCGCGCCCTGCCTCTGCCGCATCCGCGTTCGATCCAGGAGGAAATCCTCGCCCGGCCGACTTTCTTTGAGCATTTCGACGGGGTCGTGGTGGACGGACGCTATCTGCACGAACGGGAACCGGCCCCCCTGCATCAGGAAGCCGCCTGGCTGCACCGCCAGGGCGTGACCGTTTTCGTGGATCTGAGTCCGGAGGTGGATCTCTACCCCGGTTTGCGTCTGATCAATAATCTGCCCGCCGACTACGACGCGAGCATGGCCGTTCTCACCAACATTCTGGAGAAAATGGAAATCCTCGGCGCGCGCGACTTAATTCTGTCGCTGCACCGGCATCCCGAGAACAATTTTACCGACGAGCAAACCCGCGCCGCGTTTGAAACTACGCTGCGCGCGCTGGCCCGCCTGGCGGAGTCGCATCACATCACCCTGTATTTGCGCATGGCCCTGGGTAAACCGCCGGGGAGCCTGGCCGAAATGAACACGCTGCTGGACCGGGTCGGCGCCGCGAACCTGCGCATTGCTGCCAGCACGGCGTTGCTGGCCCGCGCGCGCGACTCCGCGGAAACGAGGGAAATCCTGAAAGAGAAACTCGGGCTCTGGCTGGTGGCCAGCGCACGCACGGATGTGGCCGGAGCGATGTGGGACGCGCACGCGCCGCTGCACAACGCGTCTGACCTTGGGCCAACCGCCGCGTGGCTCGCGCTGGGTCCCGACCGGCCGATGCTGCTGGATACGCTCTGCACCGATGCGGATGAAGCGTATCTCGACGCCGTGGCGCTGGCCCGTTTGCAGGCGCTGGGCGGTTCCAGGCGCGGGTCGCAGCCGCGTTAATCCGAAGACGGCCCGCGGGTGGAACGGGTGACCACCTGCCCGTTAGGCGCCGCAATTTCCACGCCGCTCCGTGCGAACGCTCAAATGACCCCCGTCAACTGACAGACGGCCGCCAACACCACTCCGCTGACCCGTGGACGTGTCCGGACCTCCGGTGCGGTTGGCCGAACAATCTCGTTCCCGCCAAACATGCCAACCATGCAAAAGAACAACCGCCGGGTGGCCCGCCGACCGCCGGACCGGCTACCATACGGCGCATGACGGGACGCCCGCGCTCCCCCGATTCCCACAACGAGCCAACACGCTGGGTCATGGATCGCCGATCCGTGGGCGCTGCTGCGTGTCCCCATCTTCTGTTTGAACATCAACGCGGAACGAAAAATTAGGGCTGCGGAGCACCGCGAGCCCAGGTTGGACCAGCGGCCGGATGATGTCATGGCCCGGCGATCCGCGACCCACCATGCCGACTCATATCCACCATTCGCAGCCGGCCGGCGGGTTCTGCGATGCTGCGAACCGAAACCGTCCGCGGTCCGTTCCACTGAACGAATGAACGAACGAATGAATCCACTTGCATTAAAAAAATCGTTTACACTTCCGTCAATCCTGCCGCGAATCTTGCCGCAACGCCCGAAGGAACCGTCATGACGCACCGCGAAGCCTCGCAAGCGGACGCCCTCAAACGCATCCACAACTTCAGCCAGATCCATGCCGCCCACGCCTCCGCCCCTGGCGAACTTGCGCGCCTGAAAGCCGGTGCGCCCGAGCTCTGAACCGCCCACGCCGAACGCGCAAGTCCCTGAGACTGTGCTTGACAGCGATGCGTCACAATCCTCTACTGCTCACCATGAGCCCAGCCATGAATTCTCCACGGCACTCGCCTTCGCGCTTCGAGTATGGTTGAATAGTACTGATAGGCATCAGCGAGCAACATGAAGACATTTCTGACAGCCATCATCAGTTTGCTGGTTGGACTCGCAGCACGCTTCTGGCTTGGTCGTAGCTGGCAACCAAAAGAGAACTGCCAGCCGGCATTTGAGGCTGATTTGACTGCGACCGAGGCTTTATGATGACTTTGCAGAAGTTGGATTCTGGAGACGTTGCCCAGACGCGCAGCATGGGAAACATCCCGGTTTTTCTGAGTTTAGACAGTATGCGGGACTACAGAACCAAGGGCTGGGCTTCTCCAACCCTTGAGCAGATACAGGAGTGGAAGACGGTGGCCAGCGAGACTTTGGACTACATGCTTCGACGCAAGGACGAGTGGGATCCTCGTCTGATTTCGACGCGCAACGGCGTGAGGGGACTCCGCACCATTTTGTCAGAGACTGAGGACGTGCGGCGCGTGTCAGAGTTGACGAACTACTTGGCGAGTGTCGAGCAGAAGATGCGTACGAGCCACTGACCTATGATTGGCCTGTCAAGATCACTGCAGCCAACGGTCAGCCGCGCTGGCGCGCGGCTGACCGTTGGCTGAGTTCCGGCGTTCGGCAAACCAGAAATGAAAGGAGCGGTGAAGATGCGTATGAGTCGTTGCAGCAAGCTGATTGTGCTGGTTATGGTCGGTGGCATCGGCGTCGCAGGTGGGCGGGCGGATGTGTTTGACCCTGCCTATACCAACACCATCGCCGTCATGTCAAACTACATCACCGGGGCGATGGGACAGCAAGGCGTGGCGGCGCTGAGCATTGCGCTGGTGGACTCGAACCGCGTGGTGTGGTCGCAGGGCTTCGGCCGGGCCAATATCGAGAGCAATATCGCGGCCAATTCCGA
>JBEKGJ010000059.1:0-29978 GCA_050012855.1 Verrucomicrobiota bacterium
AATTGGTCGATTGAGTCCAGGCGGGAGACGTAGGTGGTGGACTCCCAGTCGCGCACCGGATGGCCCGCTTCATCGAGCCGGTGTTGGGTGAAGACGCATCCCAGATACACCTGCCGGGTCTTGGCGGCGCCATCGGGTTGGTTGCCTTTGCGCCCGGCCAACTCCTTCCGGCGCATCGTGAAGGTGAAGATGAAGGGGTCAGTCCTATAATCTTTACTTTCGGAGCTTGACCGGCGGGCATTCTTCTGGGTGAATACCGGTTGTTATGGCCCGGCCCATTCGCCTCCAGTACCCCGGGGCCGTTTACCATGTGATGGCGCGCGGCAATCACGGGCAGGCGGTCTTCCATGATTCGCAGGATCGCCAGCTCTTCCTCGAGACGTTGGGCGAAGCTTGCGGCAAGACCGGTTGGCGCGTCCACGCCTACGTGCTGATGGGGAATCATTACCACCTCTTGGTGGAGACGCCCGAACCCAACTTGGTGGCCGGGATGAAATGGCTGCAGGGAACCTACACGCAGCGCTACAACGCTCGGCACCGGTGCCATGGCCATTTGTTCCAGGGCCGCTACAAGGCCGCGGTCGTGGATGGACGGCAGGAGGAGACCTATTTCCAGGTGGTCAGCACCTACATCCATTTGAATCCCGCACGCTCCGGCCTGATCCGCCCCGGCCAGGAGCACCTGAAACGGTACCGATGGAGCAGTTACCCGTGGTACCTGAATCGTGCCGGCAAACGGCCGGCGTGGCTGCGCACCGGGAAGGTCATGGGCAGCCTGCGGCTCAGGCCCAACGACATCAAGGGCTACGAGGCTTACGTCGAAGGTCGGGTGTTGGAGTTGGTCACCAAGGCCGGGCGCCAGGCGTTGGACGAGGAGTGGGAAGCGTTGCGACGGGGCTGGTATCTGGGCGGCGAAGGCTTTCTGGAGAAACTCGAGCGGTATCTGGGAGAGGCGATCGAGGGGCGGCAAAGGGAATCCCACAGCGGGGAGGCCAAGGCCGCCCATGACCAGGCGGCAGCGGCGGCGGCTCTGGCGCAGGGGCTGGCGGTGTTGGGCTTGAGCGCAACCGAATTGAAACAGAAACCCAAGGGCGCCGCCGAGAAAGCCGTGCTGGCCTGGTGGCTGCGCCAGCGTACGACGGTGTCGTTGCGCTGGCTGAGTGAACACCTGGCGATGGGGCATTTGACGCGGGTGAGCCAGGCGGTCGCCCAGGTGAAGCGGTGTCCGGGGAGAGAACAGGCGAAAATCAAACGGTGGCTCATCGAGCAGATGGCGAGAACCGCAGCGCACGCGGCGGACGGTCCGACGAGAAGATTATAGGACTGACCCCTGTTCTGTTTTAGTCCAACGGCGTCAGGGTGGCGCGGCGGAAATGGATTTCGCCGCCCTCGGATTGCAGCCCGACGCGGCCCGGAACGACCTCCACCCCCACGGCCGAGTTCACCGGGTGGCCGTTGACCCAGACGGTGTAGGTCGAGCCCTGGGCCAGAACCTCGACGCGGTTCCACTGGCCGGGCGCCGCTTCGCGGTCCTCGAGCTTTTTCACCCCATTGATGTCGCCGGCCACCGCGTGGTGTGCCACGAAGAAATAGCGCGGCTGGTCGGTGGCGAGTTTCATGCCCTGCAGGCCGAGAATGTCCCCGGCGCTGCCGTGCAGGAGCTGGGCCTCCACGCAGCGCGGAATGGCCGTGAACTGGTCATGGATGCGCGAGAACACACCGCTGTTGCCCGGCTTGCTTCCCGGTGGCCAACGATACTCGACCACGAACCGGAAATTCGTGACCGTCTGACCGCTGTAGATGAATCCGATGGGCGTCCCCGTGCAGACGAGAACGCCGTCCTTCACGCTCCACACCGTCTCCGGTTTTACCGCGGGATCGGCGAGCACGGGCGTCCAGCCGGTCAGGTCGCGGCCATTGAACAGCTCCACGCTGGGTGATTGGGAAACACTGCGGCACGCGGTGAGCGCGAGCAGGATCGCTGCGGCGAACGGCAGGGCAAGGGCGCGAGTTTTCATGGCTTCAACTGTCGAACACGGTGCTTCGGTGGATCAGCGCCTTCTGTCCCAACCTTGGTCCTTGATGATCTGCTCGATGGCCAGCTTCGGTCCGAAATCGTCCGCGATGACCTTGAAACGCGCCATGTGCTTGAAGCAGTCGCGCACGTGCCGCGCTTCGTCCTTCTTCGCGCCCAGTTGATCCGCCGGCAGTTTTTGCAGGCTCTCCGCGTATTGCCCGGCCATCTGCGCCACCTTCTGGAAGGTCGTGTCATCCTTCTCGTATTCCAGCGACTCGGCCAGCCGCAGCATTTCCGGCAGCGGGTTGGCGGCATTTCGCAGCGTCGCAGCGTCCTGCCGGATACCGGCGGCGGTTTCCTTGCGTTTGGCCATCGTCGCCTCCGGACTGAGGTAACCGTCGGTACCGCCCTCGATTTGCCGCGCGGGCAGCGGGCGGTACCAGACGTTGCGGAAGCGCATCGGATTGCCGTGGTCCTGGAGGGCCAGCGGCGCCTTTTCGGGGAACGCACTGGGACGGCTGCGGCCCATGTGGCCGGTCGCCCCTTCGAGCCGGGTGTGATCCTGGGCGAGCACGCCGTTGACAAAGACCGTCACCGAGCCGGGATCCACTTCCTTGCCGTCCTTGAAGATGGGCCGGCGGAACACGATGTCATACACCTGGAACTGGCCCGGCGGGCGCAACGCGTTCGCCATGGGCGGATTCACGCCATAGACCGCGGCCGCATGGCCGTCGGCGTAGGTTACGTTGTTGTAGGAATCGAGCACCTGGATTTCGACGCGGCTCATGAGGAAAACCCCGCTGTTGGCCCGACCCTGACTGTCGCCTTCGACCTTCTCGGGCGCGGCCCACTCGATGTGGAGCTGGCAGTCGCCGAACTGTTCCTTGGTGTGGATGCCACCGCTGCCGGGCGCGACTTGCATCACGCCGCCATCCTTGAGGAGCCACTTGGCCGGGCCGCCGTTGTCGGATTCCCAGCCGGACAAATCGGTGCCGTCGAACAGCACCACCGCGTCCGAGGGCGGTTTTCCCGGCTGCTCCACCGAAATGAACGTGCCGGGTGTGACGATCTTCGGCTGCGGCCGGTTGTGGTCGTGGACGGCCCACGGGTGATGTTCATCGGGGGCGTCACCGTAGAAGGCGGAGCCGGAGGAGGCGGCGAAGGCGGCCGGCATCGCAAGCAATGCCAGGCCCAAGGCGGCGAAAATAGAAGGAATCGTCATGGCGGCAGCATGGCACCGCGGCGCAGCCGGCGTCAATCGCCGACCTGCCTGCCAACGCCGGGTTCGCCCCGTCCGCCGCGCAACCGACGGGTTTCAGATGCTCACCTTGAACTCCTCGCCATGCTTGAGCGAGAGCGCGAAGCCCGCCATGAGTTCGGGGATTTGTTCAAGATCCTTGAGGCTCACCAGTTCGACCGGCGAATGCATGTAGCGGTTCGGCAGGCTGATCAACCCGCTGGGGATGCCGCCGCGCGTCCAGAAAATCACGTCCGTGTCCGTGCCGCTGGTGGCGGACATGGCCTCGTGCTGGAGCTTGATTTTCTTCTTTTTCGCCACCGCCTCGAGGCGCGCCACCACCTCCGGATGGTTACAGCCGCCGTGCGTGATCGCCGGACCCTTGCCCACCTTGATGTCGCCATGGAGTTGCTGGCTGACGGTGGGATAGTCCGTGGCGTGGGTCACGTCCACCACGAGCGCCGCGTCCGGCTTGAGCGAGTAAGCAATCTGCCGCGCGCCATACAGCCCGACCTCTTCCATGATGTTCGACACCGCGCACACCTCGGCCTGGAGTTTCTTCCGGTCACCGGTCAGCAGCCGCAGCGCCTCGGCCACGGCGAAGGTACCGATCCGGTTGTCGAAGGCCCGCGCCACTACGAGGTCGTCCCGCAGCGTATCGAACTCCTGGGTCAGCGTGATCGGGTCGCCGATGTTCACGAGCTTCTCGGCGGCGCGCCGGCTGTCGGCGCCGATGTCAATGAACAGGTCGCCGATCTCCGGCACCTTGCGCTCCTTCTCAACCTTGGTGAGGTGCGGGGCGACGTTGCCGATCACGCCCTTCACCGGGCCGTTGCGCGTGTGGATGACAACGCGCTGGGCCTTGGCGACGATAGCGTCCACGCCGCCGATCTTGCGCACATAGATGAAACCGTCCTTGTCAATGAAGTTGACGACGAGGCCGATTTCGTCGGCGTGCGCGGCCAGCATGAGTCGCGGCGAACCGCCCTTGTTCAGGACGGCGACGCAGTTGCCGTAGGCGTCGGAGAAGGTTTCGTCGGCGAAGTCGCGGACGTAATTGAGCCAGACGCGCTGGCCGCGGGCTTCATGGCCGGACGGGCTGGGGGTGTTGACGAGCGTGCGGAGGAATTCGAGTGATTTGTCGCGCATGACGACAGTATGGTGGCAAACCGGCGGGAAGGAAAGCACAGGATGAGCGGGATGAGCGGTCGGCGTCGGTGCGAGCCAATTGACCGGATCAGAACTCCGCAATCGGCAAACGGACGCGCCCGCCACGGGTGCCTCTTTCCGCGCCCTCGCGGAAAGCGCCGGTCGCACGCCACCTTCAGATTCGCAGGAAAATCTTCCGCCGGTACATCCAGAGCAGGATCAGCCAAAACACGAACAGCACCGCGGCGCCGTGCAGGAACGGCTCGCAAGCGTCGCCGAACAGCTTGAACACGCCCGCGCCGAGATGTGTGACCAGGTTCTTGCTGATAAAGCCCTCGAACAGGTGCGCCATGCAGTAGGCGGCAATCGAGTTCATGCCGATCACGACGAGCGGGAACGACCAGAGCTTGAACCGGGCGACATCAATTACCGCGTAGCAAAAGGCCAGCAGCAGGAAGCACCATCCCCCGCTGAACAGCACCCAGCCGGGCGTCCAGATGCGTTTCACCACCGGGCAGACGCCGGTGATGTTCAGCAGCCAGCCCGCGCCCAGCCCGGCGCAACCGGCGATCACGAACCAGCGGACCTTCGCCCAGGAACCCTGCCCGCTCCGCAGGACGCCGCCGGCCAGGAGGCCCAGGATCATCGTGCCGAGCGTCGGGATGAAACTCAGCGTCGCGTAGCCGCCGCCGTTGTTCGTGAACGCATGTTCGCGCGGGAACAGGTTCAAAAACCAGGTGTCGAAGGCCCACGCGGGATTGGTGTTCTTGTTCCAGTGGGCCGCCAAGCCCGTGAGGTTGTGGTCCCAGTCCGCCGAAACTCCGGCCGCTTTCCAGTCGAAATCCGCGCCGGGCAACCGCCAGATCGCGAACAGCGCCCCATAACCGATCAGGATCGCGGCCAGCGCCAGCCATTGCGTGCGGGTGGACCGGAAGCCGAGCACGAACAGGAAGCCGTAGCCCAGGCCGATTTGCGTGAGCGTGTCCTCGAAAGTCCAGTTCGTGTGGCTGGTCCAGGTCGAGCGAAGGAACACGCCCAGCAGGATCAGGATCAGCGCGCGCCAGAAGGCGTGGATAGTTAGCTTTACTTGGGACTGACCCCTCGCGAGGCGGTTGGCGATCGAGAAGGGCAGCGCCACGCCGACGATGAACGAGAACGACGGCTGGATCAGGTCATGCAGCGAGCAGCCGACCCACTCGACGTGGGACTGGTGGTGGCAGAGCAGGTGCCAGAAACCGCTTTGGGGCAGCGCTTCGGAGACGCGGCAGAAGCTCAACACCTCGCCCATCATCAGGAGCATCACGAAACCCCGGTAGGCGTCGAGCGAGGTCAGGCGCTCAGGCGGACGGACGGTGGGTGTGGAATCGTTCATGCGTTGTGCGTGATTAGTGCCATCAGCCCGGCCGGCAAGCCAGCCAATTCGGCGCGCCTTTTTACCCGGTTGTCCGCCGCGATCGGTGTGACCGTCCGCGGGCCATCGAACCCCGGGTGGGTCGCGGGCCGCCGGATCGCGCTACAGCGTCGGCGCTGTCGCCGATTTCTGCGGCCGCAGTCCGCACACATCTCTGGCGGGTACGGCGGCGATGCTCCGCGGCCCTGGCCAACACGACCAACCTCACCTTTCACGGCATCGAATCCGAAGCGCTGCTCATTCTGCTCGATCAAGAAGGCATCTGCGCCTCGTCCGGCTCCGCCGCCTCACCGATTCCGCCGAGCCCTCGCACGTCGTCAAAGCCATGAAGCCGGACGAAGCGGCTTCGCGACAGACGATTCGGTTTTCGCTGGGCCCCCAGAACACGCCCGCCGACGTGAGCGCCGCTTTGGAAGCGACTTGCCGGGCGACGATGGCGCTGCGAAGCTAAACCCGCCATGAAAGCCACGCTGGCGGTGCTCAACCAGATGCAGGCCGATGGGGTCATCGGCGCCTACGCCATCGGCGGCGCGGTTGGGGCAACTTTCTACCTCGAACCCGTCGCCACGCTAGACCTCGATGTGTTTGTTCTCTTGAAGCCGGCAACGGGCAGCGTCCTGCTCACGCTTTCGTCCATCTACGATTACCTCAAGGCGCGCGGCCATCGGATCGAGGGCGAATACGTGATCGTGGAAGGCTGGCCGGTGCAGTTCCTGCCGCCTGCCGGTCCCCTCGAGGAAGAAGCCATCACCCAATCCGTCCAGGTTGAGGTGGAGGGCGTGAGCGTCTCCGTGATGACCGCCGAGCACCTTGTAGCCATCGCCCTGGCCACCGGACGCGCCAAGGATTTCAGCCGCATCCTGCAATTCATCGAAGCGGGCGCACTCGACACCGCCCGGCTCGACGCCCTGCTCGCCCGGCACGGACTGCTGGCGAAATGGGCGGGGTTCGGGGAGAAGTTCCTGCGCGACACCCCATGAGCGACTGGATGCGCCAGATTCTGGAGAGCAAGCGCGCGATGCGCTCGCGCCTTGCCTCCCTGCCGATTGCCGAGAAACTCGCCCTCCTCGAAAAGCTCCGCGGCCGCAGTCTTGCCATCCGTGCCGCCCGCCTGGCACGCCTCACGAAGCCCGCGCTCAAGACACCGTGAAGTTCAAGCGCTACACCGCTGGCGTGTTGCCGCGCGACTTGCCGGAACAACGGTTGTGCCGCGGTGACGTCCTCAAGCTCGAGGAGCACCTGCCCCAGCCCCAACGAGGCGACGGAGAATAGCCCAAGGCAAGCGAGATGCTGGCCGCGCGCCAGCACCGCCCGTTCGCGGGACTCGGCCGGTTTGCCCTCGGCGTCCAGCGGCGTCCAGAGCCCATCCGACTTGATATGGTAAAACGGCAGGCGCACGTCCGGCTGGCTGTTGCGGCGCTCGGCGACGATGGTCCAGTAGGAACTGAAACGGAAGGTGAGGTTTCCGTCCTCGATGAGATCGAACACCACCAGCAAGAGCAATGGCTTGTGCGGCGCCGCTCCTCGCGAACGGTCGAGCTTGAGATTTGCCAAACGCTCAAGCCAGGGAAGCCATGCTGATTTGGCTTCGATCATATCCAGACCAAACAGTTGTTTGCATTGCGACGCGGGGCTCTCTGTCCCGCCTCCATTCCTGTGATCTCTAACCGTCCCGACCGTATCCACTCTTCAATCCACGCCTTGAGGTCGCGTTCCCAAGTCATCGGTTGTGAAAGAGCCAGTACCCACGCATCGTCGTAAAGCACCGGACGCCTGCGTTTCAGGGCCTGGAGCAAGATGCTCTGGGACTTGTTCAGATAGCGGTCCCGGAGGGAGTTGTAGAGGCTCGGATCGTGGAGTTCTTGGCTGCTGAGCAGGTCAAGTTGGCCGGTTCTGGCTTCCCGTCGGCGCCGATGAGCTTCGGCCCGCACTGCCTCCTGGACTGCCATCGCCTTCCTCTCCGCTTCCTTAAAAACCTCAATTCCCTTCGGACTCCGTGTCGCGTAAATCAAGTTGAAATGCGTCCGGTCAATCTCCGGATGCAGCACGATGGCTGTGCATGTGTACGCGAAGCCACCGATCTTCTTCACGTTGCGGGCATACTCCTCTACAGCGGCGTCTTCGCGGTCGTGCAAGGCTAGTCCCTGGTTCGTACTGAATGCCTCCGAACCGAATAACCGCCGGAAGCTGGCTTGCGTTTCCGCCTGGGGCGACTCCAAGAATCGTCGAATGTGGCCCGTCATGAAATTGATCAGCACCTCGCCCGGATTGAGTTGCAGGAGGGGAGTGATAGTTTCCATCGCAAAGCCCGTCCAGCCTGTCGGATCTATGAATACGAACGGAAAGGCACTCGCACCCCCTCGCCGTACAAAGTCCAGAATTTCCGGCACCGACTCCTCAAGCGCTGCATTTCGCGTCTCGATCTGAACGTCAGTAATGCGGTCCGCGAACTCCTTGAGTTTTGCATGGGCCGCCCGGCTCTTTTCGAGAAAGAAGCATCTCAGTTTCACAGGACGGCCATCTCTCGCATGAGTTTCGCGTGCCTTACGCAGTTCTTTAAGGGCGATTGCGAAAGAACTGTCCTCGAATTCTTCTGAACGGGCGTTCCATGGGCCGGAAAAGCAGTCCACATAGGTGAGAACATTCCAGCGGGATCCGACGATGTGGGCAAACCGCTCTAGATACTTTTGAAGGATCAAGTGCTTGACGAGCGTCTGCTCTCGTCCGGCGTAAAGCCCATCGATGCTCATTTGGCGGCTCCGATTTTGTATGGCATTTCAAGCTCCCGCCGCACCTGCAGGCGCTCTCGCTCATCCGGCAACGCCACCTCCATCCGTTCTGGATATTCGTCGTAGGTGAGTCCGTCGAGCTGGCGGCCGTTCTGTTTCTTGCGGACGCCGCCCCATTGCTTGAAGAAGAAGGCCACGCCCGCTTTGCGGCACTGGTCCCGGATGCTGCGCACCCATTCCGCCTTCATCGGACGTGCGCCGGGACCGCTCTCGCCGCCCACAATGACCCAGTTGATTTGACTTAGGTTAACGTGGCCGAGGTCTTCCAGGAGCGGTTCGATGGAGAGGAACCGGACCTGGGCCGGGGATTCGCGGAGCCGATCCACGCGCGGGAGGCCGTGTCGGCGGTCGTCCACGCTAACGCCCCACCAAATGTTTGCCTGTTCGGCGGCGAAGCGGAGTTTGCTGGTGAGTAACTCACGCATGCGAGCAGCCCGCTTGGTCAACACTTGGTAAGTGTGCCAGTTGGCAAGGGTCATGACGCGCGCCACCTTGGCGATGTAGTCGTCTGGAACGTCCTCGTGGAAGAGGTCGCTCATCGAATTCACAAAGATCATCCGGGGGGTGCGCCAGCGGAGTGGGTCCGCGAGCTTTTCCGGAACCAACCGCAAATCGAACCCGAACTCGAACGGGTGGCCGGGCACGCCGCGAAATCGCTCCGCGAAGGTTTCCGCGTAACAGTGGGCACAGCCGGGGCTGATCTTCGTGCAGCCGCGCACCGGGTTCCACGTCGCATCTGTCCACTCGATTTTGGAATGGTCGCTCATGGCAGTCTGGTCATGTCTGCCGACACCCTATCACGCTCGGTAGGACAAAAACGGTCCAAGGCTGCGGATTTGCCGCCGCTGAAGCCGACGAGCCAGGGCCGGGGGTCTTCGAGGTAAAGCTGGCGAAGGCTGTCGCGGATTGCCTGAAAATCGCTGACGGACATTGTGGCGATGATGCCAGTCCCGCCGACGGGTTTCAAGAGCAGATGCGACAAACGAATTTCGAGTGCCGAGGGGCCGGCAGAAGGTGCGAGGTCCGAAGTGCGAATGTCGAAGTGGGAAGGAAGAGTGAAGGGCCAATGGGAATTCCGAGTTTCGAGTTTCGAGGTGCGAGTGACGAAGGTTGAGGTGTGGGGCCGTAGCCAGCCGGCTCGCGGGGACGCTCGCCCCACCGGGGAATTGCGAGTGTCGAGCTTGGAGTGTCGAATTGGAGAGAGTTCGTGAGGTCGGGGTACGAAGTTTTCCGCGCCCTTCCTCCGGACGCTCAACTCTCAACCATCACCTATCAACTGGAGTGCGGCTCGCGAGGACGCCCACCGGGACCCGGAGTCGGTTCGGCGGGCCCGCAGTGCGTCAGTTCGCCGACGGCGGACTGGCTTCACCCGGATGCTCGAGTCGCGTGAGCACGCGGCGCACGACCGCGGGTGGCAGGGCATAGGTGGCCACGCGCCCGGCCCGGGCAATGTTGATGCCCACGGCCTGCCCATCGAGGTTGACCAGCGGGCCGCCGCACAGCCACGGTTGGAGGACGGTGTCGTGCTGGATCGCCAGCTCGAAACCGTCCGCGCGCTGACTCACATCGCCGGCCGGCCGGTTGAAACGCTCCTCCGTGATGGATTCCCGTCCCAACTCGTACGCCTCCGGCGCTTGCAGCGACACGCTGGCGTCGAGCTTCTCTTCCCCACGTCGGACGCCCAGCTTGACCGTCTGCCCCGCGCCGTAGTCGCGCAGCTTCTCGACCACCTGCTCGCGATTCGTGAAGGTCACGTCATTGACGGCCACAATCACGTCCCCGGGCTTCAGGCCGGCCTGCTGGGCGCCGAATCCGTGGAGCACCAACACGATGCGCGGCTCGGTCGTGTATAAGTCGAATTGCACGCCGATCAAGGCGCGGGCCGGGCGGATCCTCCGCGGCGGCGAGCTGACGATGCCGACCGCGTGCGGCGTTTCCTCAATTCCCGGAGTGATGGCCCATTGGCCGACGGCGACCTCGCCCGTGGCCCACGTGATGGGCTTGAGATCCGGCGCCGCCACCCGCACCAGCGCAAGGTCCGTGTCCGTGTCCGCGCGGATCAACCGGGCGGACACCTCGCGCCCGCCCGCCAGCCAGCACGTCAGCTTGCCGGGCTTGATTTCGCTGGCCTTGGTCAGCACCAGTCCGTTGGTGTCCACGACCATGCCCAGCGCGACGGTGGCGCCATCCACGTTCAACTTGACGATGGAATGGCGGGTGGCGGCGGAAACCGGCGCAAAGGCCTTCAGCACCTTGTCGCCATCCACATAATCGCGCCGCACCAGGGTGACGTCCACGGAGGCCGCACTCTGCGCGCGCGCCGTCCCGGCCACCAACGCCGCCATCAGGAGAAGGGCCACGCCACGACCCCAGGCCCGGCTCGGCCCGCGTGGCGCGGCTTCGTTGGCGGTGGAAAAGGCGTGGCGCATGACCGTCAATGGTTGCGCGGCGGTTTGGCCAGCTTGACCGTGACCGTGAGCTGGTGACCGTCACGTTCGATTTCCAAATCGAGCGTCTCGCCGGGGTGGCCCTCCGCAATCCAGCGTTGGAAGGCAGCCGAGGCTTTGATGGCGCGGCCGTCCACTTTGAGGACCAGGTCGCCGGTTCGGAGTCCCGCCTGCGAGGCTGGGCTGTCTTTCTCGACGGCCGCGAGCCGGCAGCCGCCGGTGCCATCCACACTGCTGGCGCCGACGTACACCCGCGGTGGCGCGGGGGCGCCGCTTCCGCCGCGGACCAGTTGGTTCCAACCGGCATAGAGATGGCTGACCGGGATGTGGTAATTGTCGGCCGTGGACTCGCTGATGAAACTGTGAACCCCGATGACGCGGCCCGACAGATCGAACAACGGCCCGCCCGAGTCGCCCGTAGTGATCGTGCAATCGGTCCGCAACGCTTCCGGCTCGGCCTGGATGATCCGGCCGAGGCGGGCGACGAGCGAACGCTGACGATCGAAGCCACCCGGATGGCCCAGGGCCAGCACCCAGTCACCCACCCGGACCGGTTTGAGGTCGCCCAGCTTGACCGCGGGCCAGGAACCGGGGTCGGTGATGCGAATAAGGCCGATATCGCTGCCGAGGTCCACGCCCAGCGTCTTCCCGCGCTGGGTCCGGCCGTCGGGAAAGAGGAGGCGGACGTCCCGGTTGGGCCGGCCGCAGACGTGTCCGGCGGTCAGCACCAGGCCGTTCGTCGAGATGATGACCGCGCTCCCGCTGATCTGGCCAATCTGCACGGCCACGACGGAGGGCGACAGGTCGGCGACCAACGTCTCGACGCGCGTCTGGATGGCGCGCAGGTCGTCGAGCGAAGCCGGCACCTCACGGGTGAAGGCGCCGGGCAGATCGGACCGGCGCACGGGCGTGGGAACCGGTTCCGGCCAGGCGGCGGCCGGGCTGCCCGATTCCGGCGCCGGCGTCGTGGCGATGGCCGCCAGCAAGACGGCCGCCAGCACATGCCGGAGCCGGTAGAGGAGGCGTATCACACTCACGTTTTCACTCTAGCACAAAAAGCCGCCGGCGCGCCGGGCGAATCACCGGGTGCTATTCGCTGCGGTCCCAGCGCACGGTGGTGATCGAAATCGCGGGCAGGCTGACCGGCACCGTCCGGTCGTGCCAAACCAGATTCACCGTGGCGTCGTGTTTGCGGCGGTTCAGCAACTGCACCACGAACCCGTTCTGCGGCGTGAGAAAGGCCAGACTGCGTACGCCTTTCGGCGCGCCCGTGACGCCGATCCGGACCGCGCCCGGTCGGACGAATTTGCTGAAATGCGCCAGATAATAATAGCAGCCGGTGTAGGTCACCTGGCCGCTGCGGCTGTCAATGATCACCACCGCGTGCTGGATGTTGGGATCGGGATTGCCATGGATCGGCGACACGGCCCACGGACCGCCCTGCTCGTCGAGGATGGCGTTCCAGTAGATCCAAGCCGAGGCGCCGGCCTCGACGTCCGAAGCGATCACGTTCCCCCAGTTGTCGCCGTCCGCGAAGTCGTAGCGGGGGAGTTTGATGTGCTTGGGATAATCCGCCTCGTAGGCATAGCAATATTCCGTCATCCAGAGCGGGACGTCGGGATAGCGCTCATGCAGGCGGGCAATTTTGTCGAAGTTGCCCACGTCATAGCCATGGTACGGCAGCACCGCGATGAACCGCCGCGCGGCGGGGTCGTCCAGGACGACCGGGCTTTCCCGGGCGGTCTGCCGGCGCTCGGGCGCCTCGCTGGGCATGATGCGGTTGGCGATGCCGGCGCGCGTGAGCAGTGGCCCAACGTGGTCGCGGAGCAGGTCGCGGATTTCATTCCAGCGGATCTTCGTGTACACTCCCGGCTCGTTGAACAGGCTCAGGTAATCAATGAACACCCCCTGCTCCTGGTAGGCCTGCAGGTAACGCAGGTAATACAGGGCCAGGGCGTCGTAATACTTTGGGTTCACGTCCTGGTTTTTCTGCACGTCCAGCAGCATCCAGTCCGGCGGATAATCCATGGGCGCCTGGAGCGCGAAGCGGCCGTATTTTTGGGCGCGTTTGATGTAGGTGATCAGCCCGTTCGGGCCGAGGTCGCGGGCGATGCTGAAGTGCTTCATCTCCACGTCGCCCGGCGTGTCGTCGTAGGTGTACCACGGGCCGGCCGACATGAAATCCGTGCCGGCGAGGGGGGTTTTCATCGCGCTGAAGCCGGCGCCGGCCACCGGATCGAACAGCGCCTGGAGCACCTTTTCCTGCTCCGCGGGCGGGAGGCGGTTGAGGCAGATCATCCCGGCTTCGAGGAACGACGCGCCGAAGCCGTCCATGCGCTGGAACCGCCGGGATTCCTCCACGCGGAGGGGCGTGCGCAGCCCAGCCGGCGCCGGTTGGAACCGCAGCGGCGATTTTTCCGTGAGCCGGTCGCCCGCCAGCGAGGAAACCGTCCGCGCGACTTCCTGGGCTGGCAGGGTAACGGCGGCGATCAGGAGGGCGCCGACCAGAAGCAAGCAGCGGCGGGGTGAGCGCGAGGCAAGGGGAACGAGGGACGCAATCATAGGTGACTAAGGCCGGGTGTTTACTGTTGCGCAACACCGATAACCGAAACGGCCCGGGAACGCAAGCCGCTGGCGGCGCTGGCGGTGCTGGCTGAGAATTACGAGGTGCGAGGTGCGAGTGTCGAATTGGCGAGAATTCGCGAGGTCGGGGTGCGAGGTTTGCCGCGACCCTCCTCCGGACACTCAACTCTCAACCCTCAACCCTCAACCTAATGGCGGCTCAGTGTTTCAGCGAATCAAACCACGTCTTGGCGTCGAGCAACGCCGGCAGGGCGCAGCCGCTGTGATCGGCGCCCGGTTTCGGGTCGGTGAACTGCACCTGGGTCGCTCCCAGCGCAACGAAGTTGGACAGGGCGACGGTGGAATTGGCCGGGGGCACGTCGAGATCGCCGCTGCACTGGTAGAGGTGGGTCGGCGCCTTGGGAACCCAGCGGTCGAGGTCATTGTCGCGCAGGGCGACTCGCAACGGATGCTGGGGATCGTTTTGGAAGGCGGTCAGGACTTCGGGCTGCAGCACCTGAATGGGGATGGCGGGCATCGCGGCGTTGATCTGGTCCCCGGTGTGCTGGCCGTCGAACAGGGGCGGCAAGGTTGTGTTGTACGGTGGCGCCAACAGCGTGGCGAAGGAAGGCGCGAGTTGGTACACCTGCACGAACGACGCCAGCAGATAGGCGAAGTAATACGGGTTGGGCTCGGGATGACCCGCGAGAAAATCATCGGTCGTGACGCCGGAAAGGTCATACGGACCGGCCATCGGCGCAGAGGCGGTGACGGTGAACTCATCGGTGTGGTACTGCTCGAGTTCGCGCTGCAGCGCCGCCGTGGCGTGGCCGCCCTGGGAATAGCCACAGAGGAACAACTGCCCGTTCAGGGGGATCTGGTTGCTGCCGCAGAAGACCCGGGCCGCCCGCAACATGTCCACGCCCGCGGTGGCCTCGGAACTGGCATGGAGATACGGATGCGCCCCGGGCGAATCGCCCAGACCCAGGTAATCCGGGAGGGTGGCGGCGTAGCCGGTGCAGGCGAAGGCGATCCCCACGAAGCCTTCGGCGGAAAGCGTCGTCGCCGAGGGCGCGTCTATTTTCCTGGTCATGGTTCCGTGCTGGTAGCTGGCCAGCGGGAGCGCGCTCGTGCTGCCGACCGGCAGCATCAGGGCGCCGGAAGCCGTCGTGCGGTTGCCGAGCGGATCCACGGTTTCATAGTCCAGCTTGTAAACATTGACATTGAATGCCGGCGTCAGGGTCACGCTCTCCAAGGCAGCCAGGGAGGCGATCATCGCCTTCGGCAGCGTCATGGTTAGGCCCGTGCTGAGCAACTTGCCGCGCTGAGCCTGGTTGACGGCGATGACGCGGTAGAACGCGGCAGGGGCGGGCGGAGCTGGGTCGGTCCAGTTCAGGGTGGCCACCGGCCAGGGCGCGGTCGCGCGGGGCGTGAGCCAGACGCCGTCCGGCCCCAGGCTCTGGGCGCGCTGCACCGTGTAAGCGTAACCGGGCCCGAGCGCATTCCAGGCGACGCCGGACCCGGGTTGGGGAAGGGGCGTGACCTGCAGTTCCGCGGCGTTCAGGGCCAGGGCGAGGCTGAGGGTCGCGAGGATGGCATGGCGGTTCATAAAGCGCGTCCATCATGCCAGCTTCGCGAGGTTTGCGCAAACGCGGGACCGGGAGGGTGCGACAAAACAATTTTGCTTTTCCCGGCGGCGGACCACCATACTGGCGCCGGCATGTTGGCAGCGCCGGTCCTCATCGTTGTGGGCTTCATCCTGTTTGGCGGGGCCAGTTTTTTCTTTGCGCTGGCAGAGACGGCGCTGTTCACGCTGGGCAAATGGCAGATGCGCCAGTTGGCCGAGCGCGACCCCGTGCGCGGCGGGCTGGTGGTCCGCCTGCTGGCGCAGCCGGACGATCTGCTGGCGACCATCGTGCTGGGGAACACGGTGGCCAACGCCGCGGTGGTGATGATCGCGCTCTGGCTGGTCCTGCACGCGAACTGGCCGGCGGCCGTCACCGTGGCAGTGACGCTGGCCTTCATCCTGGTGGTGGGGGAAGTGATTCCGAAAACCCTGGCCGTCCGGGTGCCGGGTTTCTGGGCCGTGCGCGTGGCGCCGCCGATGCGTTTCCTGCAAGCCGTCACCCGCCCGGTGCATCGCCTCGCCCAGCGGTTGGACGAGCTGCTCTTGCAGGTCCTGGGCGCCCGCTCGATCCGGCCGGTGACCGCGAGCACGACGGAGGATTACACCGAGCTCCTGGAACTCGGCTTTCAGCAGGGCGCGTTGGGGAAGTCGGAGAAGGAAATCATCCTCCAGATCGTCACCCTGGACCGGCGTACGGCCAAGGACGTCATGCAGCCGCGGGCGCGGATGCACGCCCTGTCGGATGACCTCTCCATCGAGGAGATGGTGGAGGCGGCCCGGCGCTACAAGCACCGCCGGCTGCCGTTGTTCGACGGCACACCCGACACGATCGTCGGCATTCTCAACACCCAGCGGCTGCTGCTGGATCCGGCGGCGGACCTGGCGGAGGCGATCGAGCTGCCTTCGTTCGTGCCCGAAACCATCAACCTGCTCCAGTTGCTCCAGCGGCTGCAGAAGCAGAAGCGCGGCCTGGCGGTCGTGCTCGACGAATATGGCACCACGTCCGGCATTGTGACGATGGAGGACATCCTCGGGACGATGGTGGGGCGGATCCGGCGCGAAAACGGTCCGGAGGGTTTTGTGATGACCGCGCTGGGACCCGGCCGGTGGCGGGTCAACGGCACGATGCGGCTCGAGGATTTCCGGCGCGAATACCCCGGGTTGGGTGAGGTGCCCGGGGTGGACACGATGGCGGGTCTGGTGATCCATTTGGCGGAGGTGGTGCCGGCGCAAGGGCAATCCGTCACGTTCCGCGGCCTCCGTCTCACGGCGACGGTGGCGGACGAGCGGCGGGTGCGCGAGTTGCTGGTGGAAACCCTGCGGAAAGGCGCGGCATGAGCGACGCCGGCGCCCTCATCCTGCTGGCCCTGCTCAGCTTCGCCTTGTCCTTTTTCTTTTCCGGGATGGAGGCGGGGGTGCTGGCGCTGAACCGCCTGCGGATCCGCCAGCAAGTGCATGCCGGCAGCCCCGCCGCCCGCCGCCTGTTCAACTACCTCGAACGCGCCGAGGATTTCCTCTGGACCATTCTGGTCGGGAACGCCCTTGCCAATTTCATCGTTGTGAGCCTGGTTTACCTGCTTTTCGACGAGGGGCTCGGGGACCATCCGCTCGGCCTGCTCGTGGCGCTGTTGGTGGTGCTCTTCCTGCTCTATGCCCTGGGCGATTTGCTGCCGAAGATGCTGTTTCGCCAGGCGCCCACGCGGCTGTGCCTGGCCATGGCGCGGCCGTTTGGCGCCGTCCATTTCGCGCTGGCGCCGCTGGTGGTCCTGGTGGACTGGGTGGCGCGCGGCTCGTTGCGGGTCACGGGCGGACAGCGTTTCACCGGCTCGCTGTTCGGCAACCGGGAGGAACTCCGCACGCTCATGCAGGAATCCGCCCAGAGTCTCAGCACCGAGGAACGCGCCATGGTCAACCGGGTGCTGGATCTGCAGACCCTGACCGTCGGCGCGCTCACCGTGCCGCTCGACCGCGTGGTGACCGTGGCCGCCACCACGCCGATCACCGAGGTCTTCGCCCTCTGCCAGCAGACCGGCCACACGCGGGTGCCGGTCCGCGAATTCGCGGATCGCGGGCGCATCCTCGGTTTCGTCAACCTCAAGGCCACATTGTTCCTCGCCCGCTCCGACGAACCCAAGGCCGCCCGGGATTTTCTCGAATCCGCCCTGTATCTCGACGAGGCGATGCGGCTGGAGGCGGCCTTGCAGCGTTTGCGCGACACCGGCCAGCGGCTGGCCATCGTGTTCGACCGCGACCGGCGGGAAATCGGCATTCTTACCCTCGAAGACATCCTGCGTTTCATCTTTGGCGAGGTCAGCCTGTGATGTGAATGCCGACGACGCCATTCCGGTCCTGCTCAAGCTCCTCTCGGTGGTGGTGCTGGTGTTGCTGAACGGCTTCTTCGTGGCCGCCGAGTTTGCGTTTGTGAAACTGCGGGAGACGCAGGTGGCAACGCTGGCCGCGCAGGGCAACCGTCGCGCCGCGCTGGCGCAGCGCCTGGTTCGGAACCTCGAAACCTGCATCAGCGCCACCCAGATGGGCGTGACGCTCTGCGGGGTCGGCACCGGCATCGTCATGAAGCCCGCCTTCGAGGCGTTGCTGCATCCGCTTTTCCGTCTCCTGGGCCTCCGCTCGCCCGGGCTCGAAGCCTCCCTCGATTTTTTCATCGGTTTCCTGGTCAGCAGTTACCTGCTGATCGTCATCGGCGAACTGGTTCCCAAAACCCTCGCCATCCGGCGGACGGTTCCGGCCGCCTTGTGGACCGCCCTGCCGCTGCACTGGTTTCACCGCCTCGCCTACCCGTGCATCTGGGTGTTGAACCATTCCGCCCAGTGGCTGCTCGACAAAATGGGCGTCGGCAAGCTCAATGCCGTCGAGCAGCTCCATTCCGACGACGAGATGCGGCTGTTGCTGTCCGCCGTCCAGAAGCGCGCCGGGGGTGCGTCCGCCGGGCGGGACATTCTGCTCAACGCCTTCGATCTCCCGCACCGGCTCGTGCGCGACGTCATGCGCCCGCGTCGCGACATCGTCAGCCTGAGCACCACCGCCAGCCTGGCCGAGTGCCTCGACATCGCCGAACGCACCCGCTACTCACGGTTCCCGTTGTGCGACGGGGGCGACCTGGACCGGACCCTCGGCGTGGTCCACATCAAGGACCTCTACGCGTTGCGCTTCAAGGCGCGCAGCGGCGCGAATTTACAGGCGGTCACCCGCCGCATCATCTACGTGCCCGAGACGGCCCGGTTGGAGAAGCTCCTTCAATTCTTCCTCGACCGGAAACTCCACTTCGCCATCGTGGTGGACGAATACGGCTGCGCCGTCGGCATGGTCACCCTCGAAAACGTCCTCGAGGAACTGGTCGGCCAGATTCAGGACGAATTCGACGCCGAGAAACCACTGTTGGTGCGGACCGGCGATCAGACGTGGGAGATTGACGGTCTGCTCCCGCTGCATGAGCTGGCCGATTTGATCGGCGAACGGCTCGTGGCCGAGGGGGTCGCCACGACCAACGGGCTGGTGACGCAGCGTTTGGGCGGGTTTCCGCGGGAGGGCGACGTCGTCCGGTTGGGCAACCACGAGTTGCAGGTTCTCCAGACCGACGGCCCGCGCGTGATCCGGCTCAAGCTCGTGCGGGCGGCCGTGCGTCCACCCGGAAATTGACCGTGCGTGCGTTGCGCGCGGCCACCAACCCTCCGACCAGCGCAACCACCACGCCCACGCCGGCGGTCCACGACGCCCCACTGCGCGCGTTGGCGATGGCCACCAGCAGCAGCAACCCGAGCCACAATCCCGACGGGCGAAGGTCGGGGCGCTTCGGAAGGGGACGTTTCACGACAAGCCAGGGGGTGACGGCGGCCAGCACGACGGCGGTCAGGGCCAACGCGATCAGGGAATGGAGCCACGGCCGGCTGTACCAGGCGGCACCCGCCGTGGCACCCCGCCAACGCCACCAGCCTTCATGCCGGGCGGCTGGTTCCAACGTCATGCAGGCGACCGTTGCGAGAACCGCAGCCGCCGCCAGCAACCAGAATCCGTAGTGCCTGGTCCGACGCCAGGGGAGCAGAATGAGTCGGGCGGTTGCCCGGCTGCCGAGCAGGATCAGGACCGCGAGAAACGGCACCGGCCACGGCACCAGTCCCAGCAGTCGGGTGCCCAGAGCGTCGCCAAAACTGAGCCCGCCCGCATCCGGTCCCACCCGTGCTGCTGCGGCGGCGCCGGCCGCGGTGACGCCAGCGATGAGGCAGAAGCACACCGCGAGGCTCTGCACCGGCAGTCGCGGGGCCAGCGCGCCCAGGACCGCCAGCGCACCGGTCGCGGCGAACACGCCCAGCGCGGCGTCCCGCGGGGGCGCCGCGCCGCCGCCCCGCGCCATGGCGACCATGGCCACGAGGAGGGCCAGACCGGAAACCAGGAACAGGCCGGCCGTCAACCATTCTCCGACCGGCAAAGCGGCTCTGCCCTTCGCCGGCTGGCTGCTTCCCGTCGCGGCAGGAAGGCCTTGTGTCGGGACGTCGGAGATCACCCGGGGACGATAACCTGTCGGTGCGAGCATGAGAAGCCGGAAAATGCCGGGAAATGCCGCCTTGTCGGCCCTGCCTGTGCCTGCTAGCGTCCGGCTCCTTTGGGAACCGTCGTCATGGACTACAAAGACACGTTGAATCTCCCGCGCACGGACTTCGCGATGAAGGCCGACCTGGTGACGCGGGAACCGCAGCGGCTGGCGCAATGGCAGGCCGACCGGCTCTACGAGCGCATCCAGGCGGAGCGCGCCGGCGCGCCGGCATTCGTCCTGCACGACGGCCCGCCGTTCGCCAACGGCGACGTCCACGTCGGCAATGCGCTCAACAAGATTCTCAAGGATATCGTGGTCCGGCACCGGACCCTGCGCGGCTTCCGCACGCCTTACGTGCCCGGCTGGGATTGCCACGGGCTGCCGATCGAATTCAAGGTCTCGCAGGAACTGCGCCACGCGGGCAACTCCACCGCCGACCCGGTCACCCTCCGCACCGCCTGCGCCGCCTACGCGCGGAAGTTCATTGACCTTCAGCGCGCCCAGTTCCAGCGCCTCGGCGTGCTGGGCGATTGGGCGCATCCGTATCTCACGCTCGACAAGGAATACGAGGCGGCCGAGCTGCGGCTGTTCGCCGACCTCGTCGAGAAGGGTTTTGTTTATCGCGGCAAGAAGCCGGTCTATTGGAGCATCCCGTGCCGCACCGCGCTCGCCGAGGCGGAGGTCGAGTATCGCGACCACGTCAGCCCGAGCATCTACGTGAAGTTCCCGGTGAAAGGCCAGCCCGGCACCTTCATCGTGATCTGGACGACCACGCCTTGGACGCTGCCGGCCAACCTCGCGGTGGCTTACAACAAGGATTTTGAATACGTCAAAGTGACGAAAGCGAAGGGAAATTTAGACGAGGAGTCCTATATCGTGGCCAGTTGTCGTCTCAAGCAACTGCAAGTGTATGAAGATGTTCTGCCAGTTGCGCTTTCCAGCAGTGGTGCGATGCTTTCTGCGGAGGACTTGTCGCGGCTTGAATATGAACATCCGTTCTGCAATCGCACTGGCCGACTTTATCCAGCCGAGTTTGTAACGGATGACACCGGCAGCGGCTTCGTTCACATTGCTCCGGGCCATGGTCTTGACGACTACCGACTCGGCCTGGCAGTTGGCCTGCCGGTTTATTCGCCGGTGGACGACGACGGGTGTTTCACGCATACCCACGACCTGCCGGTGGAACAGCAGATGCCGGCGGCCATGCTTGGCAAGGCGATCCTCGAAAAGGGCCGCAAGAGCGAGGCCAACGAGGTCGTGCTTGCGGAACTCCGCGCCCGCGGCGCGCTGCTCCATCACGAGCCGTTCACGCACAGTTACCCGCATTGCTGGCGCAGCAAGACGCCCGTCATTTTCCGCGCCATGGACCAGTGGTTCATCAAGATCGGCCATGGCAGTGCAATCGCAGACCTGAACTTCGGGCTGAGCCATCCTCGCCAAACCTCGAAGACACTTCAGGAGTTGGCGTTGGCGGCGATTGACACGGTGACCTGGGTGCCGGACTGGGGCGTGAACCGCATCAAGAGCGCCGTCGAATCCCGCCCCGACTGGTGCATCTCGCGCCAGCGGTCCTGGGGGGTGCCAATCCCGGCGTTTTACGATGCTGCGGGCACTCCGATCCTCGACGCCGCCATCGTCCGCGCGGCGGCCGGCCTCGTCGCGCAACACGGCGCGAATGTCTGGTTCGAGAAAACCGCCACCGAACTGTGGGCGCGGTTGCGCCCCGCCGACTGGAAAGGCGCCGAGGCGGTTGCCAAATCCATCGACACGCTCGACGTGTGGATTGACTCCGGCTCGTCCAGCCGCGCGGTGTTGCAGCGGCGTCCCGAATTGCTGAAAACCGTGCCGCGCCGCGTCGGTCCCGGCGAGCACGCGGGTTTTCTCAAGCTGCGGCTGGAGGGGTTTCCCAACACCTTTTTGCTCGTGCCCTGTGGCTCGGAGCAGCCGCTGCCGGCGAGCCTGGCGGTGGCCTTCGATCCGACGGTGTTTCACCAGTTGATCCATGCCGCCGGCGATTCCTATCTCGTTTCGGTGATCGCCACCTCGGCGCTGGCGGAGGCCTGCGGCTGGGGCGGCTACGAGATTTTCCGCACCGTGTACCCGGACGAACTGCTCGGCTACCGGCTGCGGCATCCGGACACCGATGAGCTGATGGACCTGGTCGCGGCGCCCGCCGAGGGCGTGGCGGAGGCGCCGGAAACCGGTTTCTGGTTCGTGGACTGGCAGGCAGACGTTTATTTTGAAGGCTCGGACCAGCACCGCGGCTGGTTCCAATCGTCGCTGCTGCTCTCGCTGGCGGGCCACGGCGCGCCGCCGTTCAAGACCGTGCTGACCCACGGGTTCGTGGTGGACGCCGACCGCGAGAAGATTTCCAAGAGCAAGCAGGGCGTCTATGAGAAGCCGCAGACGGCCGAACGGTACGTCAAGGAATTCGGCGCCGACGTGCTCCGGCTGTGGGTGGCGTCGCAGGACTTCCGCAACGACCTGGTCGTCAGCGAGGAACGCCTGAAAACCGTGGGCGAAACCTACCGGATGCTCCGCAACACGCTCCGCTACCAGCTCGCCAACCTCTACGACTTTGACCCCGCGCAACACGCCGTGCCCGACGACCGGCTCACCGGTCTTGATCGCTGGATTCTGGCCGAGTTCGCGCGGCTCGAGGCGGATGTGCTGGCGGCCTATGAGGCCAGCGAGTTCCATGTCCTGTACCAGCGCGTCAGCCAGTTCGCGGCGGTGGAGCTGTCGGCCATTTACCACGATGTGGTGAAGGACCGGCTCTACACCGACCCGGCGAATTCGCCGCGCCGGCGTTCGACCCAGACCACGCTCCACCGGCTGGTGACCGGCCTCTGCCAGATGCTCTCGCCGATCCTGGTCTTCACCACCGACGAGGCATGGCAATTCATTCCCGGCAAGCCCGCGGCCTCGGTGCACCTCACGCGCTGGGAGCCGCAGGAATTCGTGCTGAACGAGGCGGAGCGGACCGCGTGGAAGAACCTCTTCGCCCTGCGCGAGGCCGCGCTGCCGCAGTTGGAACTGGCGCGGCAGGCCAAGCTGATCGGCAAGGCGCTCGAGGCGAAAATCCGGTTGCGCGGCACGCGCGCGGCGCTGGCCGGCGCGGCGCTGGACTGGGCTGTGCTCCAAGAACTCCTGAACGTTTCCCAGTTGACGCCCGAGGAGGTGGCGGACGCGCCGGACGCGGACGCCGGGCTGACGCCCTGCGTCGAGCACGCCGAGGGCCGGAAGTGCGAGCGCTGCTGGCACTGGGAAACCGACGTCGGGGCCAGCACGGCGCATCCGGCTTTGTGCCGGCGCTGCGTGGCGGCCGTGACCGGCGCCTGAGCCGTTGCCGCCGCGTGGTTCCGCCATTGCCAAAACGACCCGCCGCCGATACGCTGCCGGGGTCCGTCGAGGCGCGCCTCCCGGTGATTCATGGCCGAATACAAAGTCCAGTTCGAGGTCTTTGAAGGACCGCTCGACCTCCTGCTTTACCTGGTAAGGAAGGAGGAGGTGGACATTTACCAGGTCAACCTCACCAAGCTGGCCACCCAATTCATCGAATACGTCGAACTGATGCGCCAGCTCGACCTCGACATCGCGGGCGAGTTCCTGGTGATGGCGGCGACGCTCATGTTCATCAAGAGCCGCGAGCTGCTGCCGGTGGATCAGCAGGCGGCCGTGGAGGGCGAGGAGGACCAGGGCGACGACCCGCGCTGGGAGCTGATCCGCAAGCTGGTCGAGTACAAGAAGTTCAAGGACGCGGCGGCGGCCCTGCAGTCACTCGAATCACGCCAGGAACGCGTGTTTCCCCGCCAGCCGGGCAAACTTGAGATCGCCCGTCCGGAAGCGCGCCCGGACGTCTCGCTCTTCGACCTCATCGGTGCCGTCAACGCCATCCTCAGACGCTTGCAGGAACGCCCGGAGACGCGCGACATCTTCGAGGACAAATGGACCGTCATCGAGAAAATCGAGTTCATCCGCGCGACGCTGGCCGGGCGGGCGGCGGTGCGTTTCTCCGAGTTGTTCGCCCACGCGGCCAGCCGCAGCGAGGTGATCGCCACGTTCCTCGCGCTGCTCGAACTGATCCGCCTCAGGCAGCTTGTCATCACCCAGGCGGAGCCGTTCAGCGAAATTGAAATCGCCGCCGCGCCCGTGACGCCCGCAGCACCCGCGCCGACCCATGGCGAAACTGTTTTCCCGCCCGCCGCCGGGACCATCGAACCTTCCCCCGCCGCATGATCGAACTGAAATCCATCCTCGAGGCGATCCTGTTCGCCTCGCAAAAACCACTCGCGCCGGCGGAACTCAAGGCCCTCCTCACCACGGCCGCCGAGCAGTCCGAGGACCAATCTGTCCGCGCCTTCAAAAAGGTCAAGGCCGACGACCTTGCCGCCGCGCTCGAGCAGCTTGCGGCCGAACATGAGCAGGCCGGGCGCACTTACCGCCTCGCCTGCGTGGCGGGCGCGTGGCAGTTCGTCACCCAGCCGGAGTTCGCGCCGTGGCTGCGGGCGTTGACCGGCGAGCGGGCCCGCCCCGGCCGCCTCTCGCAGCCGGCGCTCGAAACCGTCACCATCATCGCCTACCGCCAGCCGCTGACGCGCGCCGAAATCGAGCAGATCCGCGGCGTGTCGGTGGACGGCGTGATGCAGACGCTGCTGGAGCGCGGTCTGGTCGAGCCGACCGGCCGCGCCGAAGCGGTCGGGCGGCCGATGCAGTATGGAACCACGAAACTGTTCCTCGAATACTTCGGCCTGCGCAGTCTGGAGGATCTGCCGGCCGCCGACGAACTGCGGCGCATTCCCGTCGAGCGGCCAGCGAGCCTGGTGACCGTCGAGCCCGGCCTCGCCACCACGCCGCCCGAGCAACTGGCGCTCCCGGAGGTGACCACGCCTCCGGCTGAAACCGCCGTCCCGGCCAATCCGCCCGCCCCGGAAATTGCCACCGACGCACCGGTGTCCCCGACCGGAACCACTCCCGAACCGGTGCCGCCCGCCGAACCCGCCCACTGATTTATGGCCCTGTCCGAACACCGCCAAGCCATTGACAAGCTCGACTGGCAGATCGTGAAGCTGCTCAACGAGCGGATGCAGCATGTCATCGAAATCGGCCGCCTGAAAAAGGCGTCCGGCCAGGAAATCTACGCGCCCCACCGTGAGCAGGCCGTCCTCAAACGGGTGTCCCGGCTCAACAAGGGTCCGCTCGCCGACGAGGCCGTGCGCGCGATCTTCCGCGAAGTCATGTCCGGCGCGCTGGCGGCCGAGAAACCGATGTCCATCGCCTACCTCGGCCCGGAGGCGACCTATACGCACCAGGCGGCGCTCGAGCGCTTTGGCGCCAGCCTGAACTACACGGCGCTGAAGACCATTGACGAGGTGTTCACCCACGTCGCCCGCCGCCGCGCGGACTTCGGCGTCGTCCCGATCGAGAACTCCACCGAGGGCGTTGTCACCCATACGCTGGACATGTTCATTGACAGCGGGCTCCAGATTGTCGCCCAGATCGTGCTGCCCATCCAACATTGCCTCGTGAGCCGCGCCCGCCGGGACCGCATCCGCCGGCTCTACGTCCACCCGCAGACGCTCGCCCAATGCCGCGGGTGGATTCAGAAGCATTTCGCCAACGCCGAAATCATCGAAACCTCGTCGAACGCGCGTTCCGCCGAGCTCGCGGCCAAGGAACGCAATTCCGGCGCCATCGCCGGCCTGCTCGCCGCGGAGAAATACGGCCTGCCTGTGCTCGAACACGACGTGCAGGACAACGCCGGCAACGCCACCCGCTTCCTCGTCCTCGGCCGCACCTGCAGCCCGCCCACCGGCCGCGACCGCACCAGCCTGATGTTCTGCATCGCCGACAAGGTAGGCGCCCTCCACAGCGCCCTCGCCCCCTTCCGGCGGTATCAGATCAACATGACCAAGATCGAATCCCGCCCCAGCAAACGGAAGGCCTGGGAGTACTTCTTCTTCGTGGATTGCGACGGCCATCTCAGCGACCGCAAGGTCGCCCGGGCGCTGGCGCAGCTCGGCGAGCATTGCGATTTCGTCAAAGTGCTCGGCTCCTACCCGCGCACGGATTGAACCCCGATGAAACCCGCCCCCGCCGAAGCCACGCACCTGGCCCGCGCCCGCGAAGTCTTCGCCCTCGAACTCGCCGGCCTCAAGGCCGTCTCCGCCGCGCTGGACAAAGCCTTCAGCCAGGCCGTCGAACTCGTCGTCCAGGCGCTGCATCAGCGCCGCAAGCTCGTCGTCGTCGGCATCGGCAAGTCGGGCAACATCGGCCGGAAAATCGCCGCCACCCTCACCAGCACCGGCTCGACCAGCGTCATCCTCGACGCCGTGGACGCGCTGCACGGGGACCTCGGCCTGGTCAACGACGGCGATGTCGTGCTCGCGCTGAGCTACTCCGGCGAGTCGGAGGAACTCCTCAACCTCCTGCCCGCGCTGAAGCGTTTCGCGGTCAAAATCATCGTCCTCACCGGTTTCCCGAAATCCACCCTGGCCCGTCACGGCGATGTGGTGCTGAACGTCCGCGTCCCGCGCGAGGCCTGCCCGTTCAACCTCGCCCCCACCGCCAGCACCACCGCCATGCTCGTCATGGGCGATGCGCTGGCCATGACCGTGCTTCAGGCCCGCGGGTTCAAGCGCAGCGATTTCGCCCGGTATCATCCCGCCGGCGCCATCGGTCGCGTCCTGCTGCTGCGGGTGAAAGACATCATGCGCCCGGGCGCGCGCAACGCCGTTGCCCCCCAAACCCTGCCCGTGAAGGAGGCGTTGCTGGTCATGACCCAGGCCCGCAGTGGCAGCGTCAGCGTCGTCAATGCCCGCGGCCGGCTGGTCGGCGTGTTCACCGACGGCGATTTCCGGCGCCAGATGGCCTCCGACCCGGCCGTGCTCGCCCGCCCGCTCGCCGACGTGATGACCCGCCACCCGGTCACCGTGCGCGACGACGCCCTCGCCGTCGAGGCGCTCAAGGTTTTCAACGAACGCAACATTGACGACCTGATCGTGCTCAACGCCCGTCGCGAGCCGGTGGGCCTGGTGGACTCTCAGGACTTGCCGAAGTTGAAGATGATGTAATAGACTGCCGGCCATGTCATCGCGCCCTGCCCACGCAGTCCGCCGACAATGCCCATGCTTATGCCAACTCCCCTGCGTCACCTCGTGGCCGCGCTCGCCGTGGCCTGCCTCGCCCTGCCGGTCATGAGCCGCGCCGCCAAACCCGACAACGTCCAGCAGGCGCATTCGTTCACCAAGCGCGTCACCCGCACCGTCAGCGCGGACTACCTGCTGTTCCTGCCCAAGGGCTACGGCGACAAGGCCACGAAGACCTGGCCCCTGATCCTCTTCCTGCACGGCGCGGGCGAACGCGGCAGCGACCTCTGGCTCGTCGCCAAACATGGCCCGCCCAAGATCGTCAAGGACAAGCCGGACTTCCCGTTCATCGTGGTTTCGCCGCAATGCCCCGCCGGGCAGACTTGGTCCGACGACGTCCTGCTCGCGCTGCTCGACGAGGTCACCGCCAAATACGCGGTGGACAAGACGCGTATTTATCTCACCGGCCTGAGCATGGGCGGCTACGGCACCTGGAGCCTGGGCATCGCGCACCCGGAACGCTTCGCCGCGATTGCCCCGATTTGCGGCGGCGGCGATCCCGTGCAAATCCTGCTCGCCGAGGGCAAACACGCCGAGGCGCTGAAAACGCTGCCCGTCTGGGCGTTCCACGGCGGCAAGGACCCGGTTGTCAACCCGGCCGAGTCCCAGCGGATGGTCGCCGGCTTGAAAAAGTTCGGGTGCGCCGAGGTCAACCTGACGATCTACCCCGATGCCGAGCACGATTCCTGGACCGCCAGCTACGACAACCCGAAGCTCTACGAGTGGTTCCTGGCGCACCAGCGCAAGCCGGTGAAACACGGACGGTGAGAGTTAGGGAGCACAGGCGGCTCGCCTGTCGTCTCCGGCGGCCCGCCGGAGACTCGGCTTCGGGTGGCTGCGCAACCAGGCGCAGTCACGGTCCAGCGGTCCGCGAGCCACCATGACCGCCTCGCGTCCAGCCGTCTGGTCCGCGGCTACCCTTGGGCGGAGGAGAGGGTTCGGGTGCGTTGGGTGTTTTCCGCGAGGACGCGAAAAACGGCGCCCGAGACGGGCGCGCTCCCCTTTTCAGTTTCGCTGATCGCGATCAAGGTCAACGAAACGGCACGACGGCAACGCGACGTGAACCGCAGAGCGGACCCGAAATGAATGCCTTCTCCAGAAATAGTAGCGCTGTTGCTTGGCGCCCACGCCCGCTACACCGCGCCCCAGCCGGGCGGCGGGAGGGCGACCTGCTCGTCGGTCTTCGATTGCGCCACCTTTTCCATGCTGCGCGAGAGCCAGACGAACATCTCCACGAAATTCAACCCGATCAGTTTCACCGGCGTCCGCACCACAATCTCGGTCAGCTTCGCCATGTTCGCCCCCTCGACGCCCACCGCAAAAAACGCGACGCGCTTGTTGGTTTCGTCAGTCTTGAGCCGTTGTGACGCCTGCTGCACCACGCTGTCCGGCTCGCCCTGCGGTTCGCCGTCGGTGATCATGAACACCCACGGCCGGTAATAGGCGATGCCGTTGGTGCGGTACTTCGCCTTGCGGGCCTGCACGAGGTCGAGCGCCTTGTGCATGGCGCTGCCCATGAAGGTCTGTCCCTGCGCTGTCAGCGTGGGCGGCGTAAACTGCTCCACGGTCACGAAGTCCTGCAGCACCTTGACCTCGTTGTCGAAGGAAACCACAGCCAGCTCGACGCGCCGCGCGGCCAGCGGGTCCTTGGCGAGTTCCTCCTTGAAATGGACCAGTCCCTGGTTCAGCGCCGCGATAGGATCGCCGCGCATCGAGCCGGACGTGTCCAGCAGCAGCACGCACGGGCAGCGGGGCTCGGGGTTCTCGGCAAACTCGACCGCCTCTTCCAGTTTGATGTTCTCGCTCATAACGCTTGGACCAGTGGGCGACGCGGGCGTCACGGCCGATGGGCAACGACGCGGGCGATGCTGACGGCGGCATTGAAGCCGAATCGGCCGGCTTGTTCAACTCGAAACCCAAATTCGACCCGCCGGATTCGCTTTGTGGCCCGGATCAAGGAAGCTGAGGGGTGACGACGCGATAGAATCGCGTTACGCCGCTGTCCAGGCTGTTGGTCGCCCAAACGCTGTGCTGGAACGGCGAGGCGCCGACATCCAACAGCTTTTGCCACGCACCGTCCGGCAACTCCTCACACCATTGGAGGGTGTAGGTCTTCTCCGGCATGGCGGTGAAGTTGAATACGGCATTCGTGCCGTCCAGCACGGTCAGGGATTCGATCCGCAGCACGCTCGCCGGATCGGCTGGGTTGGTCCCCGCGAGGTACTCCTGCAGGTTCGTCAGGCCGTCGCCATCGGCGTCGTCGCCGGCCAGGGAATGGTCGCCCGCCTGGCCGGTGGCATGGCCGAAGAATTGCAGCATCCACCAGTCGGGAATGCCGTCGCCGTCGCTGTCGAGGTTCGGGTCCACCGGCGTAACGGTGAGGATGGCGAAGTCGCTGGCGGTGATGCCGGCGGCGTTGGTCACCACGACTTGATACGTGCCGGCTTGCGCGAGCTGAACATTGACCAGCGCCAGGTTGCTGCTGGTCGCGGACAGGAGGGTGTTGGTGTCGTAGAACCACGTGTAGTTGAACGGCACCGTGCCGACCGCCGCCACCGCGAAGGTCACGGTGCCCCCGACCTGCACGATCTGGCTTTGCGGCTGTTGGGTGATGACCGGAGGCGCCAGGACGGTCAAGGTTGCCACCTGGCTGGTGGCCGCGCCGTTGGCATTGGTTACCACGAGTTGATAGCTTCCGGCGTCGGCCAGTTGCGCGTTGGGAATGACGAGCGTGGCGTTGGTGCCGGCCGCCAGGGTGTTGGTGACGTCAAAATACCATTGATACGCCAGCGGCCCGGACCCGCTGGCGGCGGCCCGCGACATCCGCGAGACGTTCCGGCGCATGGCCATGAACGACGAGGAGACCGTCGCCCTCATCGCCGGCGGGCACACGTTCGGTAAGACTCACGGCGCCGCCGACGCCGCCAACGTGGGACCGGAGCCCGAGGCCGCCCCGCTGCAGGAGATGGGGCTGGGCTGGCGCAACGCGTACGGCACGGGCAAGGGTGACGACACCATCGGCAGCGGCCTCGAAGGCGCCTG
>JBEKGJ010000060.1:0-29086 GCA_050012855.1 Verrucomicrobiota bacterium
CCCAGCTACCCTCCCCACCCCAGAATCGCTGGCCGGAAATCTTGGGAAATTACTCCCTCTGACCTTTCTCCTTTTGAACTCGCACAGGATTCTCCTTTTGAACTCCCGCCGACACCCGGGGATTTGCCGGTTGACACCCCGCATCGTTCCTTTTAGGGTCCGTCTTCCCGACCTGAAGGGCCGCCGGGGCGCTGAGCGCCGTGGCTGGCCGGGTTGCCAGAGAGGATGTGACATTGCGTTGACCGAAATCAGATTGAAACGAGGCGAGTCCGTGGAAAAGGCGCTCCGGCGCTTGAAAAAGCGGGTGGATCGTGAAGGCACTTTGAAGGAAGTGCGCAACCACCGGCATTTCGAGAAGCCGAGCGAGCGTCGCCGTCGCAAGATGAAAGTTGCGAGGTTCTCCGCGATGCTGGCGGCCCGCCACTCGGACGATTAATCCGCGGGCACCATTTCCAGGGTCGAGCGCGGCGCCTTGAGGGCCCGAGGCTCGACCTTTTTTTATGTATTCCCTGTCAACCTGCTGGAATTCCGGCCGTCACACCGACGGGCGGGCCATGCTGCGCGAGATTCGCGACCTCGGCTTCGAGTTCGCGGAACTCAGCCACGGCATCCGCCTGAGCCTCGTGCCGGGCATTCTCGACGCCGTCAACGCCGGCGAAATCAAGATCACCACGCTGCACAATTTCTGTCCGTTGCCTGTGGGCGTCACGCAGGCCGCGCCGAACCTCTACCAGTTTACTTCCTCGGACCTTCGCGAGCGCGAGAAGGCGGTTCGCCAGACGCTCCAGACGCTTGACTTTGCGGCGCGGGTCAAGGCCCGGCTCGTGGTACTCCACCTCGGCAGTGTGGAGATGAAGGATTACACCGAACGACTGCTGGCGATGGTCGCCGCCGGCCAGCGCGAGTCGCCGAAGTATCAGCGGCTCTGCGTTGACGCCGAAACCAAGCGCGAGGCCAGACGGGAGAAACCGCTCGCGTTCGCGGTGGAAATCCTGAAACGCCTCGAAACGGAGGCCGCCGCGCGCGGTCTGCTGCTGGGCATCGAGAACCGGGAGGCGGTCGAGGAGATTCCGTTTGAAGTGGATTTTCGCTTTCTGTTTCTCGATTTCCCGGGCGGCACGGTTCGCTACTGGCACGACACCGGCCACGCGCAGATCAAGGCGAACCTTGGCTTCATCGAGCACGCCCTGCACCTGGAATCCATGGCGGAGGAGTTGGCGGGCTTCCACATTCACGACGTCGAGTTTCCGGGGCGCGACCACCGGCCGCCGGGGCAAGGGACGATTGACTTCGCGGCGCTCCAGCCGTTCGTTCGGCCCGAGCATATCAAAGTGCTCGAAATGAGCCCGTCACTCACGGCCGAGCAAGTGCTGGCCGGGTTCGCCCATCTGAAGTCCATTTGGGGCGACGCGTGAAACCGACGGCCAAGCTGGGACGGTTGGCCTGGCGCATCGGGCTTTGTGTCGTGCTGCTCGGCTGGGTTTTCCACGCTATTTTCCTCGCCGAAGGGCACCGGGCGTGGGAAGCCGCGGGGCGTGACTGGGAC
Source organism: Verrucomicrobiota bacterium (assembly GCA_050012855.1). Classification (GTDB taxonomy): domain Bacteria; phylum Verrucomicrobiota; class Verrucomicrobiia; order Limisphaerales; family J093; genus JAJXZJ01. Next base: position 1,547 of record JBEKGJ010000060.1, read on the forward strand.
ATGCTGCCGCGGGCGGAACAATGGCGCCTCGGCTGGACGCACGGTCCGCGCGAACTCTGGGACACGCTGCGGCTGCTCCAGCCCGTGGCCGGCCTCGTCTCGGTGGTGTTCATGGGCCTGACCATCGCGCTGGGCGTCGTGCGTTGGCGGATGGTGCTCGCCGTTCAGGGAATCAAGCTTTCACCCGGCCGGGCCGGCGAGATCTCGCTGGTGGCCCACTTTTTCAATTCCTTCCTGCTGGGCTCGACCGGCGGCGACCTGATGAAGGCCTACTACGCCGCGCGGGAGACGCAGCACCTCAAGGCGGAGGCGGTGGTGACGGTAATCGGGGACCGGTTGATCGGCCTGCTGGCGATGCTGCTGTTCGCGGCGGTGATGCTGGTTCCGAATTACCAACTGGTGGCGGCCAACCACCGGCTGTGGGCGCTCGCCGTCGTGGTGCTGGCGATGCTCGCCGCGGGCCTGGTGGTGATGGGACTCTCCTTTCGCGGCGGGCTGTCGCGCCGCTGGCCGCAGGCGCGCGGCTGGCTCCGCCGGCTGCCCAAGGCGGAGGCGCTCGAACGGGCGCTCGACGCCTGCCGCCGTTTCGGCCAGGACCAGGGCTTCATCGGCCGTACCTTCGCGGTTTCGATGGTGCTGAACGTCGCGTGCGTGCTGCAATACTGGACCCTGGCGCGTGGTCTGAACCTCGCAATTCCGCTGCCCGTTCTCTTTGCCATCGTGCCCATCATCATTTGCATTTCCGCGCTGCCCATCACGCCCAGCGGCCTGGGGGTGCGCGAGAATCTCTACGTCTGGATCCTCGCCGTTCCGGGCATCGGCGTTCCCGCGACCAAGGCGCTCTCCCTGTCGCTTCTTGCTTATGCCGGCAGCCTGCTGTGGAGCATCGTCGGAGGTGTCGTTTATGTCCTGTTCAAGGGCCGGCACCACCTGAAGGAAATCGCCGCCGCGGATCCGCCCGCGGAGGACGCGGCGTAACTGCGGCCGGAACTGCCGTGAACACGACGCTTACGCCCGCCAAACGCGAACGCGCCGTCGAGATCGTCCATCGGTTGCAGGTGGCGGGACATGCGGCTTTTTTTGTGGGCGGGTGTGTGCGCGATGCGCAGCTTGGCCGCGAGCCGGAGGATTTCGACATCGCGACTTCCGCGCGTTCCGACCAGGTCGAGGCTTTGTTTCCGCGCACCGTTCCCGTGGGGCGCCAGTTCGGGGTGATGATCGTGCTCAGCGGGCCGGACCAGTTCCAGGTTGCCACCTTCCGTGCCGAGCAGGGGTATCTGGATGGCAGGCATCCAACGGAAGTGCGTTTCAGCGATGCGCGCGAGGATGCGCTCCGGCGTGACTTCACCGTCAATGGCCTTTTCTTCGATCCCGTGGGCGGGGAACTGCACGATTGGGTGGGCGGCCGGGCGGATCTGCAGGCGCGGGTCATCCGCACGATCGGCCCGCCGGAGGAGCGTTTTGCGGAGGACCATCTGCGCCTGCTCCGCGCGGTGCGGTTTGCCGCCCAACTGGACTTCGCCCCGGATCCCACCACGATGGCGGCGGTGCAGGGCAACGCGCCCCGCATCCAGACGGTAAGCGCCGAGCGGATTCGCGAGGAGTTGCTCAAGCTCTTTCAGCCCCCGCACGCGGCCCGTGGACTCGAGCTTTTGCGGGACAGCCGCCTGCTCGAGCATGTCCTGCCGGAGGTGGCCGCCTTTTCGGGCTGCCAGCAATCGCCGGATTACCACCCTGAAGGCGATGTCTTCGAGCACGTCCGTCGCATGTTGGCCGTGCTGCCTGCCAACGCCCCGCCGTCGCTCGCCTGGGCTGCGCTGCTGCATGATGTCGGCAAACCGGTGACGGCGAGCGGCGATCCAGCCACCGGCGAGATTCATTTTTACGGTCACGAAAAGGTAGGCGCTGACATGGCGCGCGCTCTGCTCACCCGGCTCCGATTTCCGCGCAAGCAGATTGACGAGCTTGTGGCCGTGGTGGAGCAGCACATGCAGTTCAAGGACGTGCGCCAGATGCGGAAGGCAACGCTCCGCCGTTTGCTGCTGCGGCCCACGTTCCCGCTCGAACTCGCGCTGCACCGGCTTGACTGCCTCGGCTCGCACGGTCGGCTGGACCATTACGAATTCCTGGTGGCGGAGGCGGAGGCGTTGGCCCGCCAACCCGCGGTCAAACCGCCGCTGCTCACGGGCGACGACCTGCTGGCGCTGGGGCTGCGTCCCGGGCCGGAGATCGGCCTTCTGCTCGCGGAAGCGCGCGACCGGCAGCTTCAGGATGAATTGCGAACGCGCACCGAGGCCCTCGCCTGGCTGCGACGTAAACTCAACCTGGCTGAAGAACAAGGTTGAAGGTTGAAGGTTGAAGGTTGAAGGTTGAAGGACCTGCGCCGCCGGGTATGGCGTATCAACGGGGCCGCGATGGGACACCAGTTGCGGCTCGGCCAGGAGGGCGAATGGATACGCCGGATGTTTCAACGGCACCTGCTGGTCCACGCAGATCGGTTCGATGGAACGCATGTTGAAACGTATCTCGGTTCCTCAGAGCTGTTGCCTCGGCGAGCCGCCGAAGGAGGAAGGCGAGGGCGTCCACGCTCCCGAGCATTCCCCATTCGCAACTCGCAATTCGCAATTCGTAATTTCCCGCTCAGGCGGTGAAGCCGCGATTCAACGCGTAGTAAACCTCGTTCCACCGGAGTTCCTTGCGGAACCCGGCGACGTCGGTGCCTTTGCCGATGAAGAGGTGTTCGATTCCGGCGATCGTCGCGAAATCCTCGATCTGCTCCGGCGTGACGGCCTGGCTGAAGCCGGTGTGGTGCGCGCCGCCGGCGTAAATCCAGCAGGTGGCCGACACCTGGAGGTTCGGCTGGGGAACCCACAGCGCGCGCGCAACCGGCAGCCGCGGCAGCGGTTCTTCGGCCGCCACCACCTCGACGGTGTTGACCACGAGCCGGAACCGGTTGCCCAGGTCGAGCAGGCAGGCGTTGAGGGCGGGACCCGCAGGCACATTGAACACAAGCCGCGCCGGATCGGCCTTGCCGCCAATGCCGAGCGGATGAATCTCCAACGAAGGCCGCCCCTCGGCGATCGAGGCGCACACTTCGAGCATGTGGGCGCCGAGCACCTTTTGTCCGGCCGGATCGAGATGATAGGTGTAATCCTCCATGAACGACGTGCCGCCCGGCTGTCCGGCCGCCATCACTTTCATCGCGCGCACCAGGGCGGCCGTCTTCCAGTCGCCTTCCGCGCCGAAGCCGTAGCCGTCGGCCATCAGTCGCTGGACGGCCAGTCCGGGAAGCTGCTCCAGGCCGTGCAGGTCTTCGAATGTCGTGGTGAAGCCGTTAAAACCGCCGGCTTCGAGGAAGGAACGCAGCCCCAGCTCAATGCGCGCCGCCGCGCGCAGCGAAGGCCGTCCCTCCGGCCCGCGGACGCCCGGCCCCATTTCGTAGGTGTCATGGTATTTCTTGACGAGCCGGTCGGCCGCCTTTGCGGGGACCTCGTTGACGACTTTGACCAGGTCGCCGATGCCGTAGCCGTTCACGGAAAAGCCGAACCCCACCTGGGCGGCCACCTTGTCGCCTTCGGTCACGGCCACCTCGCGCATGTTGTCGCCGAAGCGGGCGAATTTCGCGCCCTGCCAGTCGTGCCAGGCGGCGGCGGCGCGCGTCCACGCGCCCAGTTGCGACTGCACGGCCGGGTCCTGCCAGAAGCCCACCACGACTTTCCGTTCGAGCCGCATCCGGCTCATGATGAAGCCATGCTCCCGGTCGCCGTGCGCAGCCTGATTGAGGTTCATGAAGTCCATGTCAATCGCGGACCACGGGATGTCGCGATTGTGCTGGGTGTGGAGGTGGAGAATCGGTTTGTGCAGAATCCGCAGCCCTTGGATCCACATTTTCGACGGCGAGAAAGTGTGGCACCACGTGATGAGACCGATGCACTGGGGGGCGGAATTGGCCGCCTGGCAGAGCGCGGCGATCGCGTCGGGCGTGATCAGCACGGGCTTGAACACCACCTTGACCGGGATCGCGGCCGACGCGTTGAGGGCGCGGGCGATCTCCTGCGAATGCGCCGCCACCTTCTTCAAGGTTTCCGGACCGTAAAGGTGCTGACTGCCCGTGATAAACCAGACTTCAAGTCGCTTCAGGTTGATCATAACATGCTTTCAAATCCCGCGGGCCATGGTCGGTTTCGACGTTCGCGTCGCCCGCCCGCCACGCGTCAGCATTATTCCTGCCGCGTCACCGGAAAGCGATACTTTTCTTAAGGTTCCTCAGAATCACGGACAGGCCGGTCCCGCGGCAAATCCGTTTGACGATGGCGCCCGCTTCGGTCCTATTACGCCCCGTTGCGATGAACGATCCCGTCCCAACCCTGGCCGCCTTCGCGCCGGCCGCCGAGTTTCTCGTCGGCATTGACTCCGACGGCTGCGTGTTCGACACGATGGAACTCAAGCACAAGGAGTGTTTCGCCCCGGCCTTCATCCGGCATTTCGGGCTCCAGGCTGCGAGCAAATACGCCCGCGAGGTCTGGGAATTCGTGAACCTCTATTCCCGGACGCGCGGCGTGAACCGTTTTCCCGCGCTGTCCAATGCGCTCAACCTCCTCGCCGAACGACCCGAGGTCGCCGCCCGTGGCGTCAGCGTGCCCGCCACCGCCGTGCTGGACGACTGGATCGCGCGCGAACCGCGCCTGACGGAGGTCACCTTGCGGCAGGAGATCGAGGAGCGCGGCAACCCTGCGCTGGCGGGCGTGCTGCACTGGTCCGCGGCCGTGAACGCCGCCATCGCGGACATGGTCCAGGGCGTGCCGCCGTTCCCGCTGGTCCGCGAAAGCCTGACCGGCCTGGCCGGGGTGGCGGACGTGGTGGTGGTGTCGCAAACGCCCACGCCGGCGCTCGAACGCGAGTGGGCCGAACACGAACTCACCCCACTGGTCCGGCTCATTGCCGGGCAGGAACTCGGATCGAAGAGCGACCACCTGCGGCTCACTGCCAGCGGCCGCTATGCGCCCAAGCACGTCCTGATGATCGGCGACGCGCCGGGCGACTTCAAGGCGGCGCGGGCGAACTTCGCGCTGTTTTTCCCGATCGTCCCCGGTCGTGAGGAGGCGTCCTGGCGGCGGTTCTTCGACGAAGGCATGGACCGTTTTCTGTCGGGCCGGTTTGCGGGCGACTATGAGGCGGGACTGATCGAGGAGTTCAACGCCAGCCTGCCCGAGCGTCCGCCCTGGCAGCGGGCAAAGTGAAGTGCGGATTGGGGATTGCGGATTGCGGATTGCGGATTGCGGATTGCGGATTGCGAACGGCGAAGGACGATCTCAACCCTCAACCCTCAACCCTCAACCATCACCTCTCGACTCTCCGTCGTAGCTGCCGTCGGGAGACGGCGGCCATCTTCTCCGATCGGCGGCGCTCTGCCGAATGCCGCGACGCCCTGGCTCCCAGATGGCGGCGCTCTGCCGACGCGCCGCTACGCTGCCACGGTTGGACGTGACTTTCGAGGCGGGGTTCGGTCCAATATCCGCATGACCAAGACGACGCGGCGCTTTGCCATCGGCGCGGGAATTCTCCTGGGCGTCGGCGTCGTCTTCCTGGCGGAGGAGCACATTCGCGGCGCGATTGAACTGCGTGCCTGGCAACGCGCGATGCGGGCCAAGGGCGAGAAGCTCACCATCGCGGAACTGACGCCGACGCCGACCAACCTGGCCAGCCGGGTGGTCGCTCCGGGGGAAGCAGCCGGATTACTGGGACGCGCCACCGCGCCGCAGGAGTATCCCACGGCAATGCATATCGTGGCGCCCGGCAAGGCGCGCGTCGCGTGGGCGCTGTCGAGCTGGCGGACCGAAAGCCGGAGCAAGCCCAACGGGATGGTCACGAACGACTGGAACGAGTCCGGGCTGGTGGGAGCGTTCAAGACGCTGCGCGAGGCGTTGCCGGCGCTGCGGAGCGATTTGACCAACCGCGCCTTCGTCGTCAGCCCGGATTACGATCAGGGCTTCGAGCTCCTGCTGCCGCATCTGGCGAAATACAAGCAGGCGGCGCAGGCTTTGAGCGCGGGCACGGTGCTCGCGTTGCGCGAGCACCGGCTGGACGAGGCCACGGAGAATCTGGTGGCCGGCGCCGCGCTGGTCCGGTTGATGAAGGACGAACGGATCATGATCGGCCAACTGGTCCGCCTCTCGAGTGCCGCGATCTTGCAAGCGGCCACCTGGGAGGCACTGCAGGCCGACGGCTGGACGGAGGCCCAACTCCAGGCCATTCAGGCGGGCTGGGAATCGTCCGATCTCATGGAAGGCATGGCGCAGGCTTATGGCATGGAGCGGGCAATGGGATGCGCCTATTTTGACAGCGACCGGTATTCCAACCGGAAGCTGATTGCCATTTTCGGCGATCTTCAGCAGATCAACGGTGGTTCCAGCGACGCGGGCGGGGCGGCGGGGAATTTCGTGGCCGAGTTGCTCCACGGTTTGGGTCAGGCCAGCCGGCCCTTGCGCGCCACGGTGCACATTGCGGTCTGGCGGGTTGCGTGGGCGGATCAGGACCAATTATGCTATTTCGAGTCTGTCCAGCGTGTCATTGATTCCGGGCGCAAGGCGATGGCGAACCGGAAATGGCCGTTTGATCCTCCCGCGAGCGCAAGCGCAACCGCGGACGCGGCTGGATTCTTTGGCGATACCCCCACACCGACACGCAGCACCTATGACCGGCTGCGCTACCTTTTTTCACCGGTGGCCATGCCCAACTTGCAGGCGGCGATGCGCAAGGCGATCCATGCGGAGACGCTGCGGGAGCTGACGCTCGCGGCAGTTGCGCTCAAGCGTTACCAACTTCGCCACGGACGCCTGCCGGACAACCTCGCCGCGCTGGCGCCGGAGTTTCTGCACGAGGCGCCGCGCGACTGGTACAACGGCGAGCCGTTGCACTACCGGCCCAACGCCGACGGCACGTTCCTGCTGTATTCCGTCGGCGAAGATGGCAAGGACGACGGCGGCAACCCGACGCCGTGGAAGCAGACGGCATCGCCCAGTTTTTACTACGGTCGCGACCTGGTCTGGCCCATGCTGGCGACGCTCGAGGAGGTCAGGGCGGCAGAAGTGCGCAAGCGTTGACGCGCGTCAGCGGGTGGCGGCGGGCGACCGCGGGCGGCTGTGCTCGGCGGGCGTGCCGACGATCTGGACGAGCGTTTGCTGGAGCACCACGGCATCATCGAGCCCGCTGGACACGAGCCGTTGGTTGCAGGCCAGCAGCAGTTCCATCGCCCGGACCAGTTCCGCGGAGGAATAGTGCGACGTCTGCGGCAGGGCCTTGAACAGCATGTAGGGGTTCATGGCCAGTGGATTAAAGCGCTTGTCGGCGGGCAGCGCGTCGGCCGGCACGCGTTCGAGCTGGGTCTTGAAGCGGTTGTAGTCCGACGCGGGTTTGAGCAGCCCGGCGCCGATGAGTTCCTTCAACAGCAGCAGCGTGCGCACTTTCGCGGTCAGGCCGTAGAGCAGGCCGATGACGTTTTTGTTTTTGTCAATCTTGGCGCGGATTTCCCACAGCTCGCCATCGAGCGTGCGCAGGAGCCGCGGCAGGTTGCGGTCGCCCAGGGCGTCGCCGAGTGCGAAGGCCTTGGCGTGCTTCCGTCGGGTGACGACGGCCGCCACGTCGGCGGTGGTGATCTCCGGGCGGTCGCCGACATAGAGCGCGAGCTTCTCGAGTTCGTTGGTGAGATCGCGGAAGCTCGGGCCGACCGCGGCGACGAATTCGCCGAGGGCCTCGTCGGCAATCTCTTTCTTGCGGGCGCGGAGTTCGCGTTGCGCGAAGACCTCCGCCTGGCCGGCCCAGTCCTTGTCGTCAAAGGACAGCGCGGTGAAGGCTTCGACCCGGCCGATTTTCTCGAGCGTTTTGTAAAGCGTCTTCCGCTTGTCCACCTCGGTGGCGCTGATGAGAAGGCGGACGTTGTCCCAGCGGAAGGCCTTCAAGTCCGCGGCGAGGCTGGCGAGCGCCTCCGCGACGGCCTGGGCGGTGGCAGTGCGATCGGTGCCCAGGAACGAGCAGTCCTTGAACCAGACGACCTTGCCGGTGCCGAAGAAGGGCAGCGTTTGGAGCGCCTCGCGAAGCCGGGCCAGGGCGCGCAGGGCCTCGCCACTGTTGGCCGCGCCGGCGTCAATGGCCTCGTGGTCCAGGCCACCGATTTGCTCGCACCATTGTTGAAAAAGCTGGCGCGCGTGCTGCTTGACGGCGAATTCGTCGTCGCCGCAGAGCAAGGCCACAGGTGGGGAGAAAGCGGGAGCAGGCATGGTAAAGCGGCAAGAAATCAGGCGTTGGAGGCGAGTTGAACCGCGGCAGGTTCCACGACCCTGGCCGGCTCCGCCGCCGCCCCCGCGGTGAACAGGCCTTGCGCATCGGCGATTCGCCGGCGTGCGATCGCGCAATACTCCTCGTTGAGTTCCACGCCGAGCCAGTTCCGGCCTTGTTGGGTGGCCGCCACCGCCGTCGTGCCGGAGCCGAGGAACGGATCGAGCACCACGTCGCCGACATCCGTGCTGAGCAGGATCAACTTGGTGATCAGCTCCAGCGGTTTCTGGCTGGGATGCCCGCACTTTTCCTTGGAAGCGCCCTTCAGGCTGGGCACCGACAGGATGTTGGTGGCGAATTTGCCCTGCGAAAGGTGCTTCAAACGTTCTTGCTTGTCCTTGTAGCGGGAGTCTTTCAGGTACATCTCGATGGTCTTCGCCTCGTAAGGAATCCGCACCGAATCCTTGTTGAACTTCACTTGCTCACCTTTGCGGAGAACGAGGATCATTTCGTACGCGGGGGTGAGGCTGTCGCGCCGCTCGTTGTAGCCAACCACCCGGTCCCAGATGATGAGATCGTGGAACTGAAAACTGTGGCAGAGCTGCGACATAAGGTGAATGAACCCATGCTCGCGTTTGCCGAGCTGGCCAAAAATGAAACACAGTCCGTCGTCCTTGAGAATCCTCATGCACTGCGAGGTCCACGCCTGACACCATTCCAGATAGTCGGAGAGGTGTTTCCACTGAGTGTCCCAGCCGGTTTCGACCAGCACATTGCCGTAGGGCGGATCAGCGATCACAGCTTGGGCCAGGTTGGCGGGAAGCCTGGTCAACTCCGCCAGCACATCGCCGTGAATGACCCGGTTCAGTGGCGAAAAACCCGGGGATGGGTGACCGGCGGCAGGAGCCGATGATGGCGCGGCACAACGGGCTCCGTTTCCGGCCGAAGGCACGGGGGCGGTTTTCACGCCTGGGCTTCAGAGTCGTTGCCGCCCTCGTTGAGGCGGGCGAGGGCTTCGGACATGTCCTCGACTTGGTCGAGGAGGCGGCGGGAGACGAAAACGGGTTTCTTCTGGGCCGTGGCCAGGGCGAGGCAGTCGCTTGGCCGGGCGTCGAGTTCCACGATCTTCCGGCCGAGTTCATTCTCCTGTTGGAGGATGAGGCGGGCGAAATAGGTGGAGTTTTTGAGATCGGTGATGACGACCCGCTGCACGGTGATGCCAAAGCCCTGAAAAATCTGGTTGATGAGGTCGTGGGTGAGCGGGCGTTCCTTGGGCGTGTCGCGCATGAACATGCCGATGACCGCGCCCATGTTGTGCTCGACCTGGATGACGAAGACCTTCTCGTCGTTGCCGACAAAGATCGCGCAGCCGCTGTTGACGGGCAGGATGCCGCGGATCTCGATCGGGACCACGTCGTTCTTCATGGCGGGAATCTAGGAGCGCGCCGCCGAAAAGACAAGCCTCGGCGGGCGGGGGTGGGGTCCTGAATTGGTTTGGGGCGTGCCGCGGGCGGACCTCGTCGCGTTGGGAGTTCCGCCTTCCGGCGATCCGGTTCGGCTGAAGCCGGGACTTCCAACGCCGCTTGACGGCGGAAACAAGGACCCTGCCTGGGCGGGGCGGCGGCTCAGAAGCCGAGCGGGCTGGCGAGGATACCAATGACCGAGAGCGGTCCCTGGTCCTCGAGCGATTCGGTGGCCTTGTCGAGCTTTTGCAGGGTGAGCCGGGCGTCGTTGATGAGCGCCGGGTCGTTGACGAGGTTGCCCACGGCCCCTTTGCCCTGATTGATTTTCTGGAGGATTTCCCGGAGGTTCATCGCGGCCGTCGTGACCTCCTCGTGGAGCTTTTCCTCGCGGACGAGCTTGCCGATGGTGCCCTTGCCGGCGCTGATGTCGGCGATGATGGACTTGCCGTGGTTGACGGCGTCGCGGACGTCCTCGGCGGTGGAGTTGAGGTTGGTGACGGTGCTCAGGGCGGTGTTGTAGAGCTCATCCTGGTTGATCAGTTTGCCGACGGTGCCCTGGCCGGAGGCGATCAGGCCGGAAACGGCCTGGACGTTGGTGAGGATGGCCATGATGCGCGGGCGGGCCTCCTTGATGAAATCCGAGAAGGGCATGATGATTTCGTCAATTTTTACGTCGCTCAGGTTGCCGGTGATCTTCTTCAAGTCGCCGGCCACGCCGTCCACCTTGGCGAGCAGAACACTGAGGTCCTGCGGGTCCACGGTTTCGAGGGCATCGCCGTCGCGCAGCAGCGGGGCCTTGGTGTCGCCGAAATCGATCGAGAGGTAGTTCTGGCCCAGCAGACCGGAGAATTTGATGGTGGCCTGGCTGTCGGTGCGGACGCGCGCCGTGCGGTCGGTGATCTTCAGGACGACCACCACGCGTTCTTCGTCGAAGCGGATGTCATAGACGCGGCCGATTTGTTTGCCGGCCATTTTGACGGGGTCGCCGGGTTTGAGGTCGAGGATGTTGTGGAAACGGGCCTCGAGGTGCAGCCCCCGTTTGAAAAGGTCGGTGCCGCCGACCATTTCGAGGATGATGGCGGCGGCGATGAGGGCCAGGGCGAAGAAGACGCCGAGCCGGGTTTCCAGGGTGTTTTTCATGGCGTGGGCCTTTCCGTGTCAAAATTGAAGTCAGCCGTCAAAAAGCGGTGGAGCAGGGGATGCGGGTTGGCCTTCACCTCGGTGGGAGTGCCGATGAAGACGATCTCCCCGTCATTGATGAGCGCGATGCGATCGGCGATGCCAAAGGCCAGGTCGCGGTCGTGGGTGACGACCACGGTGGTGACATGCATCCGGCGGTTCAAGCGCAGGATCTCCTCGCCGATGGTGACGGCGATCAGGGGATCGAGTTCGCTGGTGGGTTCGTCGTAGAAAATGAGTTGCGGTTCGATGACCAGGGCACGGGCGATGGCGACGCGCTTGCACATGCCGCCGGACAGGTCGGCCGGCATCCGGTCTTCGGTGCCTTTCAGGCCGACGAGTTCGAGTTTTTCGGCCACGATGCGGGCGATTTCGGCGGGCGGTTTGAGGCGGTGTTCGGCAAGGTAGAGGCCCACGTTGGCCTCCACATTCAGCGAGTTGAGCAGGGCGCCGGACTGGAACACCATCGCCAGGCGATGGCGGTCCATGACGCCGGGTTTCCCGATGGGTTCGCCCTCGACAAGGATTTCGCCCTCATCGGGCTCGAGCAGGCCGATGAGGTGTTTGAGCAACACCGTCTTGCCGCTGCCGCTCGGGCCCATGATGACGAAGATTTCGCCGGCGCGGACCGCGAAGTCCAGGCCCTTGAGCACGGGCTGGCCGCCCAGACTCTTGCGGAGTCCGCGAACCTGGATGGAGAGGCCAAGGGGGGATGGCGCGTTCATCAGGTGAGGTGCATCAGGAGGCGGGTGAGGAAGTAGTCCAGGATCAGGATCAGGACGATCGAGTTCACCACCGCCTTGGTGACGGAGCGGCCAATGCCCCGCGGCCCGCCGATCGTCTGCAAGCCCTGGTGGCAGGAGACGATGGCGATGACCACGGCGAAGGCGCAACTCTTGATCAGGCCGTTGACGACGTCGAGCAGGTCAATGCCGTTGCGCAGGCTGTTGAAATAGCCGTGAAAGGAAACCGCGATCTGGGCATTGACGCTGGCGACGACAGCGCCGCCGGTCCAGCCCACCAGGATCGCGAAGACGACCAGGATGGGCAGCGCAATGCTGATGGCCACCAGGCGCGGGAGCACCAGGTAATGCACCGGGTTGATGTTCATGGTGCGGAGCGCGTCAATTTCCTGGTAAACCGTCATCGAGCCGATCTCCGCCGCCATGGCCGAGCCGATGCGGCCGGCGATGAGCACGGCCATCATCACCGGACCCAGCTCCCGGCACATCGAAAGGCCGACGATCTGGCCGACGAAAACGCCCAGGCCGCGCTCGGTCAAGGTGGGTCCGATCTGGAGGGCAAGCACCCCGCCGATGAACAACGAAAGGACGCAGGCCATGAGCAGACTGGCGTTGCCGATCTCGAACAACTGCTCAAGGATCTTTCGGTATTGGCGCGGGGCAAACCGCAGCGCGCTCAGCGTCCGGCCCAGCAGTGTCAGCATTTCCCCAAGGTTCTGAAACATGCGGTCGTTTTTCTGGATCAAGGACGGTCCGTCGCCGGGCGGTCCGGCACGCTCTTCGCTTTGCCGGCCGGAAGGTAAAACAGCCGCCAGCGCGCACCCGCGGCCGTCGAGTGATACTGGACCAAACCGAACAAGAGCGAGCATTTTTTGACGCCGGGCGCGCTCTCATGCCGGTACACATTCCACAGCAGCGACTGGCTGCGTGCGCCCGTTTCGGTGTTTTTCTCCGCGCGCCAGAGCGACCACAGGGGCGCCCAGGAGCGGCGCACGCCTTCCTTGAACACGAGAATCGGCTCCACCGGCGCCAGGATCTGGAGCCGCTCGTTGCCGTGCAGGTCGTGGCGGTGAATGAACAACGGCCAGCAGTCATGCCGCCACTCGACCAGGTTGCGCGTTTTGTCACGCACTTCCGAATCCGTGTAAAGCCACATCCCCAAGGACGTGCGCCGCGATTCCATGACCGGGCTGAAGTGCTTTTCCTGGCGGAAGACCGGCCACAGCAAAAAAATCGAGTCCTTCTGCAGCGTCTGCGTCCGTCCGTAGAACGGGAATACGCGGCCCATCCGCTTCGTTTCACCGTGACCAAAGACCGCGACCGGCCAGGCCACGGCGGTTTCGCGGTAGCGGTTGGCGCGATCGTCGGTCCGCTTGACGCCGAGCGGCCAGAAGTAGGTTCGGGCCTCGCGCGCGGCGGAAGTCTCTCCCGCGTAAAACGGAAGCACCACGCGCTGGTGAAGTTCGTTGGTCGTGCCGGTGTCGAGGTCGTTGTGGAAATAAATCGGCCAGAGGAGAAACTGCTTGTCGCGTCCGCCGGCCACTTGGGGACCAAAGCGGTTGGTCACGGTATGCGGCGTCTGGTGTTCGGTGCCGGCCAGCGGCCACACCTGCCAGCCGGTCAGGCCGGGTCCGTGGCGAACGTGGACGAGAGGCACCAGGTAGTTGTCCGTGATCATGTCCCGCTTGCGAGTCTGGACATACAGCGGCCAGAGGACGAAATGCATTTCATCGCGGAACAGGCGGCCTTGCAGATGGCCGTAGATCGGAAACAGCGCCGTGTAGTTCAACGCCGGGTCGGTGGATCGCTGCCGGAAATACACCGGGAACAAAGTCGTCCGCTTCGTGTTGGCGCCGTCCGGCTCCTGGCCGCCCGCCCAACTCAGCAACTGGCCAATGTGAAACCGGTATTCGCCGCCGTAGCGGGCGTAGGTGATGGCCGGATACAGGATGTGCAGCGAACTCGCATCCACGTCGTGCCGCCGTTCCCAGGAAAACAGCGGCGCGAACCCGAAGGTGACGACCTTCTCCGGCAGCGGCGTCAGACCGATCGGCGGGGACAGCAAGTCCGGCACCGACGGCTGGTTGGTATTCGACAGGCTCCAAACGGTTTCGTAGTTCCAAAACGGGCCGGCGATCTCGGTGCGCTCGCCCGGCTGCAGCGTCAGCCGGAACTCCTGACAGGCCGGGCCGGCCAGGGCATAATCGTCTCCGCCGGCACGGAGCATAAAGCCGCCGGCCGGGGAGCACATCACGAGGATTACGCTGGCAATTCGGGAAAACACGCGAGCAACCAACCAGTTGCCGGAATGTTAGGGGGGGAACCGCCAGCGTCAAGCTCGGTGGCGCCGTCAGCAGTGTCTCGATTTGCCGTTTCCCGGAGCGCGGCGGTGCGCGAAGCGTCAGCCGCAGCACCACCGAAGGTCGAGCAGTGGTGCAGCGTCCCCGCTTGTTCAGCCGTGCCGAACCCGCTGCGGCTGGCCTCCGGCACAGCCGCGGTCCGCTCAACTCAGGACACTGCTGCGCCGTCTCGACACTCGACTCCCGCGCGGGACCGTTTTACTTTGCCGGCATGAGTTCGATTGCGAACGCGGACCTGCCGGACGCGCTGGGTCATTTTGGCCCCTATGGTGGCCGCTTTGTCCCGGAGACGCTGATGCACCCGTTGCAGGAGCTGGAGGCGGAGTATTCCCGCGCCCAGCACGATCCCGAATTCCAGCGCGAGTTGAGCTACTACCTCCGGGAATTCTGTGGCCGGCCCACGCCGCTCTATTTTGCCGAGCGTCTCACGCGCGAACTCGGCGGGGCGAAAATTTATCTCAAGCGTGAGGATCTGCTCCACACCGGCGCGCACAAGATCAACAACGCCATCGGCCAGGCGCTGATCGCCCGCCGCATGGGCAAGACGCGCGTGATCGCCGAGACCGGCGCCGGCCAGCACGGCGTTGCCACGGCCACCGTCGCCGCGATGTTCGGCCTGCAGTGCGTCATTTACATGGGCGCGGTGGATTGCGCGCGCCAGGCGCTCAATGTTTACCGGATGAAGATGCTGGGCGCCGAGGTCGTCTCCGTGCCGGCCGGGCAGCAGACGCTCAAGGAGGCGATCAACGAGGCCATGCGCGACTGGGTGACGAATGTGCGTCACACGCACTACATCCTGGGCACCGCCTACGGCGCCCATCCCTACCCGGTCATGGTTCGGAATTTCCAGCGCGTAATCGGCGACGAGGCGCGCCGGCAGATTCTGGAAAAGGAGGAGCGGTTGCCGGACCTGCTGGTGGCGTGCGTCGGCGGCGGTTCGAACGCCATCGGCCTGTTCTATCCGTTTCTCGACGACACCGGCGTGAGGATGGTGGGCGTGGAGGCGGGCGGATTGGGCATAGAACCGGAGCGGCACGCGGCGCGTTTCCAGGGCGGCTCGCCCGGCGTGTTGCAGGGCACGCGCAGTTACATCCTGCAGGACGAGAACGGGCAGATCCAACTCACCCACAGCGTCAGCGCCGGGCTGGATTACGCCGCCGTCGGACCCGAGCACGCCTGGCTGCGGGACGCAGGGCGGGTGGAGTACACGTACGCGACCGACGATCAGGCGCTGGCGGCGTTCATGAAACTGGCGCGGCTGGAGGGCATCATCCCCGCGCTCGAAAGCGCCCACGCGATCGCCGAGGTTATCCGCCGCGCGCCAACGATGCCGAAGGAGGCCCTGATTGTGGCGAACCTTTCCGGCCGCGGCGACAAGGACGTGGCTCAGGTGGCGGAGAAGGTGGGATTGCAGGCGCCGAAGTGATTTGGTAGTCTCTGATCATGAAACGTCCCTTCACAGCGGTGATCAGGCAGGACGAGGGCTGGTGGATTGGCTGGGTGACGGAGGTGCCGGGGGTCAATTCCCAAGGCAGGACCCGCGTCGAGCTTCTGAAGAACCTGCGTTCCGCCTTGAAAGAAGCGTTGGAGTTCAACCGGGAAGACGCGTTGGCCGCCGCAAAACAGGACTACGAAGAGGCCGCCATCGTCGTGTGAAACGGCGGGAGTTGATCCGGCATCTGAAGGCGGAGGGTTGTGTGCTCATCCGCGAAGGCAGCGACCATTCATGGTGGGGCAATCCCGGTTCGAACCGCCGCTCGGCGGTGCCGCGGCACACGGAGATCAACCGATTCCTCGCGCCGGGGACGTGGCGGGCGAAATAACTCGCTCTCCTTGAGGGTCGCACCGCAGTCGGCCGGGAGGGTTCTGGTTCGTGCGACCTCCGGTTTGCCGCCGCGCTCGATTCGTCACCCCTTCACCAGCGTTTTTACGCAAAAACTGTTCAGGCTTTCCCCGGCCGCCGTCGCTTTGGCCGCCAGCCGCCGATGCAACGCCGGTTCCACCCGGAGTACGAACTTCCCGCTGAACTTCTTCGCGCCCAATGGCTCGGGCAGCGGCGCGCCGTCCGTTTCCAGAATCTCAATCCATTCCTCCACGATCCGGCACAGTTCGGCATAGACCTTCGCCTCATCGGGGCCGTGACAGCACGGGCCAATCAGCGGCGGCGCGCTGCCCACAAAGCAGCCGTCCTCCTCGCTCCATTCCACTATCTTCGTGTAATGAGCGGCCTTCGCTTTCGCTTCGCTGCGTTTCATGTTTGCGTATCTTCGATTTTCCGTCGCACTTCGCGCTCCTGATACGGCTTGGCATCGTGGCCGGGATGGCCGCTCAGCGTCACCCGCGCGCCTTTCCGATGCACGTAGTTGCGGTGACTGCCCTTGCCGCCCCGATCCACGAAACCGGCCCGCTGCAAGTCGGCCATCAATTGTCGGAGCTTGCGCGGCATTCCAGTATCAATCCAGTATCATCGGCGACAACCCTAACCCTCGGCGTCATGCCCGTCAAGGCCCGCTGCCGTCTCTTGTCGCTCGCACGCGCGACCGTGCGAGACAGAATGTCTTGAAAGGAACTTGGCTGGCAGATTCACTGCGGCGTTGAGGCGCAAAGCTTGGCCGTTCGACTCCGCGAATACTGTTCAGGCTCTCGCTCGTCCCTCACGGCTTCACCTTCATCCCCTCGGCCTGCGCCAGTTTGCGCTGCCGTTCGTCGAACGAGAGGAATTCCTCCGCCTCGGAAACCAGCGCCGCGGCGACGTGGAGAATGTCCAGACTTCGGAAGCCTTCCGTCACCGTCCGCAAACGCGCGATGCGCCGCGCCTCCTCAAACGCCTGCGGCCAGTCCGTTGCCGCTATCTCCACCGCGCCGGAGGCCAGATCCGCCTGCCAGTCGCTCAATGCCTTGTGTCCTTGGGCGGGCGGAACCCGTTGGCGGAACATGGCCAATGCCAACGCCTGCTCGACTTCAAACGCGAGCAACGCCGTCACCGCCAGCGGGCGATTGCGTTCCGCCAGGCGCGCCGCCGCCTTCGGCGAATGAATGTCCTGCAAGTACAGGCTCAGGACGAAACTCATGTCGGGATAATCCTTCACGAACGCTCCCCGCGGCTTTCCTGAATCACACCTTGCAGTTCCTCGGCGGAATAAACCTCGTCGCCGAAATTGGCGCGCAACCGCGCCATGATGTCCGGCATCCTGAACCGGCGCGGCGTCTCCGGCACGGCCGGCACCAGCCGCGCGAAGACCTTTCCGTTCCTGGTGATCTCCACCGGCTCGCCCTGCTCGATCCACGCCGCCACGCGGGGAAAACGGTTCCGCAAATCGCGGATGTTCGCTGTCTTCATCGTGAGACTACTCTGTCTCACGCCTGCTACCGTGTCAAGGCGGCGCACCGCCGGCCAAAGCCGGCCGGGGGCCGCGCAGTCGGCAAACGGCGAAAGGTTACGTTGATCGTGAGCGCAAGGCAAACGGAGATGGCGGGTCCTTGTTTTGCGAAGTTGAGAGTTTTGCCAAGGCACTGCGGAAATATGATTCCCCAATGGACGATCAAGACTTGGCTGACTTTCTTGACAACGAGAAGCGGTTGAAAACTGACTGAAGACGCTGAACCGTTATGCAACCATTTCCCGCCACGTCGGAGAAGGACCGGATTCAGCGCCGGCATCACCGCAGCAGCTTCGCATCCTCTGACCGCGTGAAACCGGGACCGTAACGGCAACAGACGGTCGGTTCAGAATGTTGCCAATTGCCAACATTTTGCCGGAACCGTGCAACCGGCGTGCGGCCGGGAAGGGGACCGTGGACGCGACCATCGCCACGGTGCTCAATGATCCTGTGCCGTTATCGAGGTTGATGGCGAAACAGATCGGCGGGTTTGCGGAGTTGGGTCCGGGGATGGCTCGATCCACTACTGTGCTGTGATTGAAACGGGCGGCGAGGATGGTGGCAGCCTGAAGGTCGTTTCGTCCGCCGGGCCTGAGTGATTGAACTTGCAGAAGTTACGGTGGCGGCATCAGATACCCTGCATCACATCGGGTGGAAAGCGCAGGACGGGGCAGGTCCAATGGTTTCCGCGTGTATTTTTGGAGTACCCCCGTATTTGTCCAACCCCTTGTGTCAAACTGCGGGCGGTGAAAGTGGGTGAGCGCCACGGACACGGGCGATGAACTTTGACGACTTCTTCAAAACGGCGACCGGACACGAACAGGGACCGTTCGAGTACCAACGACGCCTGGCGTGTGGCGCGTTGAAGCCAGACAAGAGCCGATCTGCCTGGCTGGAAAGCGGGGCGCATTGCGAATCGAAGTTGATCAACATCCCTACCGGGCTCGGGAAAACGGCTGGAGTGGTGCTTGCCTGGCTCTGGAACCGCGTCGCGCCCTCCATCAACCCTCAACCTTCAACCCTCAACCATGCCTGGCCTCGCCGTTTGGTCTATTGCCTGCCGATGCGGACGCTGGTGGAGCAGACGGAACGGGAAGTTCGGAAGTGGCTGCTGCGGCTGGCCCGCAAGCACACAAAACCCCGGGACGGCTCCGACCTCCGGTGGCTCGCCTTTCACTCGCCCGTGATCCTCATGGGTGGGAATGAACTGACGTCGGCAAAGCGCGACTGGGACATCCGCCCCGAGCGCCCGGCCATCTTCATCGGCACACAGGACATGCTCCTTTCCCGCGCCCTCAATCGCGGCTACGGCATGAGCCGCTACCGCTGGCCGATGCACTTCGGCCTGCTGAATAACGATTGCCTGTGGGTGATGGACGAAACGCAGTTGATGGGGCCCGGGCTGGCGACAGCTTGCCAGCTTGAGGCGTTCAGGTCGAACCCGGCGCGGGGTTTCAGTTCTTTGGGCGCGGCTGGTTCGGTGACTTGGTATATTTCGGCAACGGGCAACCGGGAGCATCTCAATACGCGGGAATGGCGCGAAACGCCGCGCCCTCCTGAGTTTGAATTCGGCCTCAGCCCGGAAGAAAAAGCTGCGACCATCGGTCCGATTCCCCGGCGTCGTTCTGCTGTGAAGCGGCTGATTCCCGTGTCGAGATTGAGTTTCGATGACGCCGCAGCGTCCAAGCGGTTAACCGCTGCAATTCTGAAGCGGCATCGCCGAATGGTCGCGAAAATCGCCAGCGACCCTGAGATCCCGGCGCGAACATTGATCATCTGCAACACCGTGGACCGCGCTGTTGCTGTTCACGCGTCGCTCATTAAGGAACGGACCAATGGCTGCGATCTCCTGCTTCTGCATTCCCGGTTCCGCCCACCGGAGAGGCGCGCAAAAATGAAGCGTTTGGTAGCAGCGAACAGCGATGAGTTCAGAACGGCGTTCCCGAACGGGCAGATTGTGGTCTCCACGCAAGTCATTGAAGCAGGCGTGGATGTTTCGAGCGGGGTGCTTTGGTCCGAAATCGCGCCGCTAGCGTCGCTCGTGCAGCGGCTGGGCCGGCTGAATCGGGCGGGCGAGTTCAACGAGTCTGCATGGAAGCCGCTGGCATTCGTCGTGGGTGTCGGCGCTCAACTGGAATCGGCAGGCAGGAATGACAAAGCCCGACAGGAGATCCAGGAAAAGAACGCCCAACGTTGCTTGCCTTACGATTCGGACGCTTGCGAAACGGCGCGGAGTGTTTTGGAAAAGCTGAACAACGACGCCTCGCCCGCCCGCCTTGAACAGATTCACGCCGCCGTCGCCGCCTCCATCCCCCGATGCCCGTATTCGCTCCAGCGCCACGAGCTGACCGACTTCTTCGACACCGACGCCAACCTCTCGCTCGGCTACACCGATGTGTCGCCGTTCGTGCGCGGACTGGATGACGATACGGACTTGCAAGTTCTCTGGCGCGAAAACTGGCACCAGAAAGACGGTGTGGAAGGAACGGGTGAACCCGGATCTTCTCCGGATTTCCAGCGCGACGAACTCTGCTCTGTGCCCATCGGCAAGGCCAAGCACGCGCACGAGATTCTGAACCAAGGCTGGATCTGGCGCGGCAAGGAAAGCGGCTGGCTTTCCGTGCGCGATGCAGGAATCGCGCCTGGTATGACCATCCTCCTGCCGCTCGCCGCCGGTGGATACGATACCGATGCCGGTTGGACGGGTGACAAAGCCGACAACAGACATTCCTCCCGCTACCAACCGCAGGATGAGCAAACGGACGAGGAACAACTTTCCTGCCTCGCCAACGGCTGGCGCAGCATCGCGGACCACACGGCGGAAGTCGCCAGCGAACTCGACGAATTGCTGCGCCACTTGTTTGCGTCTGCGAAGAATGAACAGGAGCGCAACGTTCTTCTTGCCGCCGTCCCCTGGCATGACATCGGCAAGAACCACCCAGGGTGGCAGCAATCCGTGTTGGAGGCTCTCGAAAAGGCCGGCATTAGCGGAAAAGACGCCTATCGGCCCTTCGCCAAATTCTCCCTCTCGGAAAGCCCGTATCTTCGCGACGAGCACGATGAGCCGCGCTTTTCCGGCCGCGACTTGAAACGCGAGATCATCAAGCTCCGCCGCTCCTTCCACCCCAAGATCGCCCACGAAGTCGCCTCCGCCCTCGCCTTCCGCCAAGCCGAGCAAGCGCGCCTCGGCCTGTCTCGTGACACCGACCTCGTAAGCCTGCTCGCCGAATACATCATCATGAGCCACCACGGGCGTGTGCGGAAGGTGCTCCGCGATGAAATCCCGCGCTTCCCCGACAGCGACAAGGACACCAACACCGTGCGCGGCGTCGCGCAAGGCAGCGGAATTCCATCGGTCACCATCAACGGTAAGAACCTTGGCTGCGAAGCGGTCTCCACCGACTGCCGCCGCATGGGCCGCAGCGCTGACGGCCACGAGAGCTACACGCGCGCCGTCCTGCGCCTGCTCGACCACTACGGCCCGTTCCGCCTCGCCTTCTTTGAGGCCCTCTTTCGTGCTGCTGACATCCGAGCCTCCATCAAGGCATCCCAGGACCACAACGCTTGACCGTCATGGAACCGCTTTATCTCCACGGCTGCCGCCACGACATCCTCGGCCACTACCTCAAGGCCATCGGTCTCCTCCGCGTGCTGGCGAAATGCGCCTCTCCGGAACACCGCGATCCGGACGCCGAAGGCTGGTGGGATACCGACAAGGCCTGCTTCTGCCTGCGCTCGCCTAAGTATCCGACGCGGGAGGCGCTGGTGGAGTTCTTCGAGAAGCACTATCGGCCCACGCCAGTCTTCGCCGCTTGGAACAAGAAGCCAGGCAGCAGCGCCGATGAGAGCGGCAAACTCGGTGTGCGCGCGGATTGGGAAATCGCCAATCGGCTCTCGGTGCAAGTAGTTACTGCGGAGAAGCGCAAGAAGCCAGGGAACCAAGACAAACTGATTGCAAGCGAAGCACTGGAAGCCTACCGCGACACCGCTGCGTCGAGCGTCACTGAGGCGGTTGATTGCATCGCAACACCGTTCCTCAAATCAAGTGAACAGAACCCGCTGTTTCTCTCCAAAGGCATCGCCGGTCGCGCTCACATTTTCCGCACTCATTGGAATTACCTCGCCGCCTTTCAAAAAATTCGCTCTGCCCCGGAGCAATCTGCCGAAAACCTCGCCGCCCATGCACGCGGCGACGACAAGTTGACAGCACTGATTGCGAAAGCAGACGCCGTGCAGCAAAAGGTGACGGCACACAGCGGAACAGCCAAGAAGCTGGCTGAGTTGACAAAGAAGGCGGAAGCCGCGCGCCAAAAGGTTGCCAGCTACCAAGCTCGAAGAAATCGAGAATTGGCTGAATTACAGGCGAAATTGAGAGATGCCGAACAAGCCCTCGCCGGTTCAATTCCAACCGGGAACGGATGCTCCTCAGAGCAGTCAGGCAAAGGCACGCCCTTCTTCCCTGACGCCATCAAATCCTACAACATCGGCTCAGGCTGGAAAGTCGAAGACTACCCCTTCAACGCCTTGGATTATGTGCTGGCGGTCGAAGGCGGATTTACCATGCGCGGCAGCGTGGGGCGAACACTTGCCGCGAACTCTCGGCGCTTCGCCGCCTTCCCGTTCGTTTTCGATGCAGGGGAGGAAATGGTGAATAAGGACGGCGACACGGAGAACACTGCTTCGGCTCTTTGGTTTCCGCTTTGGAACAGGCCGACCACATACACTGAACTGTCTAGTTTCATCGCAGATGCTCAGGCACGCCTACCGCGAAAAGACGCCCGGTTCAGCGCGGAATTCATGCGGGCGCTGCACAGTCAGGGTGTGGATGCGGGCTTCAGCGGCTGGCAGGAGTTTCGCTTTAAACAGCGCGTTACCGATGTGCCGTGGGTCACCACCGGCGCGTATGTCGAGTCCGCCTTTCGGGAGGACGCGACGCGGCTGAACCGTGCGCTGCACCCACTCGATGAAAGCCAGTTTCTCGACCAGTTCGAAATGAAACGAAAAAAGGACGGCAGCGTTGACAGCAAAAGCCCGCACCCCGTCCGCGCCACCATCAACGCCGCGATGGAAACCGCCACGCGCGAAACGACTCCGCACGCTTGTCTCGACTTGCTCAGTGCCGTGTTCCGCGCGTGCCGCCAGATGGCGATTTCGGAGTCGTTCCGCGAAACCCTGCCGCGTGAATATCGCAGTCGGCCTCGTTTCTTCCGCCCGCTGCCAATGGACGATTGGAACACTCTGCTGTCGGACATGAGCCAACCGGAGTTCCGCATCGCCCGCGCCGTGGCTGCGATAGCCGGGCAGATGGACAAGCATAATGGAAGAGAGTTCACAGTCCTCCCGATGCTCGGTTCCCTGCTCCCGCTGAAGCTTCGTCGCGGCGGAAGCTGGTATCTCCCACAGAAACCAGAACCACCGAATCACCAAGCCGTCTGGACTGGCACGGATGTATGCCACGACCTCGCCGTCGTGCTGGGGCGGCGCTACATGGATTCGCTCAAAGACGACCGGCCCGCGCTTCATCCGCCGCACGACAGCCTCGGCGCACGGCTCAGCGACGTGCTGCTCTTCCTGAAGCGCGAGTTGGACGACCACCTCATCGCCCGTTGGATCGAAGCCCTGAGCCTCATTGGCTGGGAGTTTGCGGATGTGGACGACGGAAGGAGTGTCGGCGGCCCGGACTCCCACGCCATTCCGCCCGAATACGCCGCGCTTCGCGCGCTCCTCGAGCTGGAGTGCGAGCACCGCAAAGAAGGCGACACCAAGAAACGCCGCAGCCAACAGCCCATCGCGTTGCTCTGCCAGCGCTCCGCCAGCACCCTGCCGCTGGCGGTGGCGGAAGCTCTGCGCTGGATTGCCATCTGGGGCTTCGACAACCCTTACGGAAAGAAGACCGCCATCGAGAATCCACGATTGGCCGGGCGCTACATCATCAGCCTTCCGCCCACGGCCAAACTCTCCTTCACCACCGACGCTGCCCGACTAGCCGCCGCAGTCTGCATCCCGCTGCACTGGCGCGACAAGGGGGAGCTTTTCCAGGTCGTCTCTCTCCCCCAAGGAAAACCAAAACTTCAACACAACACATCAACGCAAATACTATGAGCAACAGCACGACCGCAACATCACCCGCCAATCTCCTCGAGTTCGGCGGCTTCACCATCCCGGCGGGCTGCCGCCGCATCTTCATCACTGCGGAATTGGAGCCATCCAACAGCGACCCGCGCATCCAGCCGACCGGTTTCCCGGACATCGGCCCCGTCCTCTATCCCGACCCTGAACCAGACAGGGAGAAAAACAAAGGACTCATCTGCCTGATAGACGGTGAAGCTAAAGTAGGACAGTTCTTGGAGGATGTCTGTCTGAGCGACAAATACGAAGGCACATGGCGGTCTGAACTGACGGGCCTTCCCTACATCAAGCTGACCAACGACGGCACAGACAAAGGCGAGTTCGTTACCTCCACCACGATTGATGGGCACCGGTTCGCCTCTGAATACGTCATGGGGGCGCAATTTGCCGAAATCAGTGCGGCCATGAAGAAGGCTTTCGATGAGCAGGCAGCGGCAGTCAAAGCGAAAGAGGATGAAGCCGGTAAAAACGTAGCCGCCAAGGTCCCGGCAAAGAAGTCAGCAGCCGCCAAACCTGAGTTTGTGTTGTGGGTGCGGCATCTCCTTGGGATGAAAACCAAGGACAGGTGCCCTGCGAGCAATGTCCCCCGGATTTTCAAAGTCGCGATGGAGTATGACCCGATGGCTTTGCTGCACGGCTTCCAGATTTCTGTGAAAGACAAGCTGACGTTTGTCGGGCTTCGCTCGCCACGCGCCATCACCGGCTCAGTCATCGGTCTGGGATGTGAAAGGATTGCAGTTCCCGGTGTTCGGTTCGACCCGATTGGCACCGCAGCGGCCTCTCAAGCGATCTTCCAGAAGCAGCGCATCAGCGCGAAGAAGATTGAGGCACGCTTTTGCATTGATGTGGGTTTGCTGGCTTCGATGCGGCTTGGAGATGGTGACCAATCAAAGCCCCGACTCGAATTGCTGCTCAAGATTGCGCTCTGCAAAGTGGCTTGGTTCATCGGCGAGATGCACACTGGCAAGAGGCTGCGGTCAGAGTGCGACCTCCGGCTTGTGAAGGATGGTGCGAAGTTTTGGCTTAATCGTATTGAAGGTGATGGCACCGCCTTTCCTTTCTCCAAAATCGCAACAACCGCATCGGCGAGGCTGGGGGTCACGGATGTAGCACTTGGCTTCACAACTGGCCACTCACCGTTGGTGCTGAAGCACGACGTTTCGAAGCCAAAGAAGGAAGGCGATTCCGCCGAGGGTGAAGCCAACAACGAAAACGAAGCTCCCGAGAAAGAGGAGGGCGGTGAGGAATGACCACGATTCAGCTCACCTTCCCGTGGGGCCGCTTCTACGCGACTCCGTGGGGCATCAATGCCTCCAGGCTGCGGGAGCCGGAGTGGCCGCCAAGCCCGTGGCGGCTGCTGCGGGCGCTGGTGTCGGCGTGGTTCCGGGCGCATCCAGGGCAGGTGCCAAGCCCGCATTGCATCGAGCTGATTGACGCGTTGGGCCGCGAGTTGCCGGAAATCGGCGTCGGCAAAGTCAGCTTCGGCCACACCGTCCACTGGCAGCCGAACTACGGGGCTGCCGGCGAAGGCAAACCCGAGGTTGTGCGCCAGCGCAGAGAAAACGCGGAATACAAGAACACCCGCAACGAAAACCACTTTGCCGCCGTTCCCGGTGCCGTGTTCTTCCGCTGGCCGCATGTGACCCTTGCGCCCGAACACCGCGACCTGCTCGAAACACTGCTCGCCGAACTCACCTACTTTGGTCGCGCTGAGTCGCTCTGCCACGCGGAGCTTTGCGACACGGAGCCGCCAGCGAGCGAAACCGGCTGGTGCCGCCCAACGGGCGGGCGAAAAATCTCCGCCACCTGCCGCGACGTCTTTTGCCCAAACCCCGCCGACTTCCGCTTTACAGACTTGTGGTCGCGCCGTGCCGCCAACCTCGCCGCGGATTCACCGGACGCCCCGCCACACTTGGTGGACACGCTCCTTTCCTCCGACATGAAGGCCGATGGCGCGGCATGGTTCTCCTACCAGATGCCCGACGGCTGGCCGCAGAAATGGGTCGTGAGAACGCCGCACAGCAGCAAAGCCGTAAGCCGACCGGCTCCGTCCGCTGGGCCGAAAGTGGCACACTACCTGTGTTTCTCGCTCCAGTGCCGTGTGCCGTTGCTGCCGAAGTTCATCGTGCCGCTCAGCGAAGAATTCCGCGACGCTGCCAATCATCATCTCTGCAAGGTCTATGGAGACGGCACGCCAAGCTTCGCCCTCTTCGGTCACGCGAAGGACCGTCCCGCCGATGCCGTCGGCGACCACCAACACGCTTTCTACCTGCCGATGGCGAAGAAGGACGAGCCAAGCGCCTTCTTGAGCGACCTGCATATCTGGTGTCCCTACGGTTTCACCCAGGCGGAGGCCGAAATCCTCATGCGCGTCAACCGCCTCAACTGGGGAAGTGGGAGATACCCCGTGCGCCCGGTCTTGACGGCGATGGCAAAAGAACCGCCCGCCGACGCGCCCTTTTCCACAGGCAAGACCGCCTCGCGACTGTGGCGCAGCGCCAGCCCATTTGTGCCACCGCGCTACTTCTACCGTGGTGGCAGCGGCAAACGCACGCTCAAGGTAGCTGACCAGCCAGAGTACCAACTTATGGAGTGTCTCAAGGCGGTCGGGATCAGGACGGCAGGTGAAATCCGTCGCCTCGCTCCACCGGGCGGCCATGCGGATAATGGCCAATCGCAGTGGGATATTGTCAGAACGCCCGCGAGCGATGACTCAATTCTGGATGACACGACAAGCGTGCCCGTCCATCGTTCTGGTAGCAACGGGACTCGTGGAAAAGAACGCCGCGTCGGGTTGTTCTTCGAGATGGAATTTTTCGAACCCGTCTCGCTACCGCTCCCAGCCCTCGGCCATAGTTGTCACTTCGGCCTGGGTCTGTTTGTGCCGGTGGGAGCTTCGGCGGATGGGCTGGCGGCGCAAAAGCGGGGTTGAACCGGAGGGACGAAAGGATTATCTTATGCCCGATGAAACTGCGGCTGGATCTGCTGGAACACCTGACGGACGAGGACATCCTCGAGGAGGTCCTGGCCAACAATCACCGCTACAAGCCCGAGCCCAATTTCTCAAAAACCGGGGTTGGGAGCTTGTCGTCGGCCTCAATCGAGGAGCGTGCGCAAGAGGAGGCGCGCAGCACGGCCAGAATTCAGAGAGCTATGCAGCGCTTGAAACAGAGTGGCGACGCCAGCAAGCCGAAGTCTGCTCCCTCGCCGAAACCATAGATTTCCTGCGGCAATGCCATCGCCGCGCGCCGTTCCTGTTCTTCAACGGCAACACGTTTGCCGACGTCGGCAGGACGATCGTTGACTTCGTTTTCGCCGACCTGCCCACGACCCGCCGACGGGAAGTGATGTCCGCCGTTGCCCACTGCATCGCCGGCGTGCTGGACCGTGAGCGGATGGTCGAGATTGTCGAAGGGCTTTGCGAGTCGGCGGAGTTCAAACCGGGCGACCGCGTCAAGACACTGCGCGGGTCCACCCACGGCTTCATTCTGCGCGTGCTGGAGGACGGGCGCGTGGTGTGGGGGCCGGACGGGTCGGCGGCGGAGTTGACCGCCCTGCCGGAAAGTTTGCTGCGTGAATGACCCGGGCGAGGCGGGTATTTTCTGCCGAAAGTTGAGGCAATCATGAAACCGAATCTCGACAAGATTGACGATGCCGTGCTGGCGTTGCTGCACCTCACCAGTTTCACGGAGGGCCAAGGCGAACTCGCGGTGACGCGGGCCTGGAAGGGCCACGATTGGGATGCGCTGGACCGGCTCCATGCGAAGGGGCTGATCTCGGACCCGAAAAACAAGAACAAATCGGTGGCGCTCACGGACCAGGGGCGGCAGCGCGCGGAGGCGTTGTTCCGGCAGTTGTTTGGCGACTGACGCGCGTTGGGCGTGGGCGCGGTGCCCCGCGGGCCGTGACTGCTGGTGCGACCTCCGTTGCGCCAAAGAAGATGGGGCGCCGACGCAGCAGCGCCCTACCGCGACTGCCCACCCATGCGAAGTGCGAATGACGAATGACGAAC
>JBEKGJ010000061.1:0-29063 GCA_050012855.1 Verrucomicrobiota bacterium
TCGGCGCCTTGGTCGCTGGCGCTTTCGCCGCGGTGCCCGCCCACCCGTAGGTCCCCGGCGCGAGCTTCTTGATCTCCTTGATCGTCTTGCCGGTGGACGAAAACCACACATGAACGTTGCCGGGCTTCGCCTTGAGCGTGGCGGCAATCTCCTTGACGGTGAGGCCGGAGGCGCCAGCGCCCTGGAGCAAGGCGCTGATCGCGGCCTTCAGGGCACCCCGGGCCCCGGCCTTGGCCTTCGCCGGCCGCCCGGGTTTGCGCCCCGGCTTGCCCCTGGCCGGGGCGGCCGGAGCGGCCGGAGCGGCCGATTCACCCGCTTGGAAACTGGCCAGTTCAGCGTTGAGTTGGGCGACCTGGGCCAGCAGCGTTTCTTTTTGTTCAACCAGCGTGACGACCCGTTTGAGGTCCGCAGAGGCGATTTGAGTCAAGTTCATGTTGCCGCAGCATAAGCCATTTCGCCGCGGGAAGGCAAGGCTTATTTAGAGGCCAATGCTGACTTTGATCCTGCCCCGCGGATGTCCCATCCCAAGACGCTCTGCATCGCAGAGGCTCCGGGCGCATTTGGGACTTCCCAACGACAACCGGGCGGGTAGTTTATCTGTCCAAGTTCAGCATGTGCAAATCCGAATGGAAGACGCGGAAAGATCGCATCAACTCACGATTGCGTTTCCTTCCGTCCCTTGGCCAATCGTCCGCTACCGCGGCGGTTTCGATGTGTCGTCTTCACCATGCGTCGCCGTCGAGCAGTTCCCCGCCGCCAACGGCCCCGCCGACTATGCCTCTTTTGTCCACGGCGTCTTCCTTGGGATTATTGAAGCCAAGGAGGTCACGGTGAATCCACAGAACCTGCTGGCCTGGTTCCCTTTTTGTCGGGAGCGCGCCTGGCCCCGTCGCCCTGCTCAAGCGCCGCGCCGTCTGCTCTGGCTAACGCTGTTGGCGGCCGCGATCCTAACCCTTGCGCCTTTGAGACTTGCCGCGGAAGGGCGGACGGTCGTCCTTCAGGATGCCCAGGCCAACTTGCGCGAACTGGGGGGATTGCCCACCGAGCATGGCCCGATCCGCACCAACCTGATCTATCGGTCGGCGGCGCTGTGGGGACTGTCGCCCGGGGATGTCGCCACGTTGGAGAAACTGCGGATTCGGACGCTCGTTGACTTGCGCAGAGCCGCCGAGATCACCCCCAAGCGGGCTGATCCTCCAGCCTGGCTGCAAACCCTCCGGACCCGCATTCTGCTTTCGCTCGATGCCAAAGGGGCGACTACGGGCAGCCAATACTACAAATTTGTCCTCCGACAGCATCCGGAGGAAATTCGTTCCTTCTTCGGCCTCCTGGCGGAAACCAACAACCTGCCGCTCTTGTTCCATTGCGCGCACGGCAAGGACCGCACCGGCATCATGACGGCGTTGCTCCTGATGTCACTGGGTACGCCCCGCGACGTCATCACCGCGGATTATCTCCAGAGCCACGGCACCGGCGAAGTGAAACAGGCGTGGATTGAAGCGTTCTATCAGGAGGTGGACGCCGCCGGCGGCATTGCCGCATTCCTGGAGCACTGCGGCGTGTCCACGGAGGTGCGCCGCCGCGTCCGGGTCAACCTCACTGGACCGATCCGTCCGACGCCCCGGCAAGACAGGCGGTGATGCCTCCGTTGACCGGGAATTGAGCGCCAACTGGCGATGATGGGTTGGTCCTTCGGTTCATGGCAAGCCGGGTACTTCATACCGGTTTCAGCCGGTTGGTCAGCATGGGCAGGTGGCCGGTTCTCCACTGGAAACCGTCCGCGCGGCGCCCACGGACGTCAACTGCCCGATCAGAAACAAAAGCCCGGCGCGCGCCGGGCTGAAGGTTGGAATCAGACCAGGCGAGGGTTCAGTTCCACCCGCCGGCTTTGGGGTCGCCCGGGTCACACCAGAGTTCGTTGGTGTCCCTCTTCCTGTGACGATTACTTAGTGCACGTATCGTTGCCTGGCAGGTGCGCGTCTCGCGGCACAGCGCGCCCCTGGTCCACCCGGCGCTTTCGGCGTGCCGTCAGGCTGGGCCGGTGGCAGACCAGGTCGTGATCGGGTTCTGCCGGCGGTGGCCACTCGGCCGACAACGGCCGGGAGTAACAGCCGGAGCAAACCACCGGAAGACGATATGCCGGCCGTTCAGGGTGGTTACCCTCCGCTTGACTTTTCCGCCGGCTCACGCAACATCGTGCTTCGTGAGTGCTTGATCGCTCGCTCACAGGAACGCCGGCCGGCATGAATGACCTGAGATTCGGGAGCCTGGGGGAAGCCTGGATTAATCTGGTCCAGATCACGGTCCAGAACGGGGTTTCCGTGGACCAAGAGAGCCTCGAGTTGCTCGGGGTGCAGGTCGCTTTTCCCGCCGGGGCTGAGGACGATGAGTTGATCCGGCAGTTGGGAGACAGCCGGATGATTGCGGAGATGGAGAGAGTGTTTTTCGAGCACGGGGCCGGGGCGCTGGAGCACCGTTACGCGAACCTGATGCGGGGCCCAAGCGGCCGGCACGATTTTGAGGACGTCATTTCGCTCCTGCGCGCCGAACCGGCCAGCAAACGGGCGGTGGTAACACTGTGCGGGCCCGGCGGCGGAAAGGTGCCGTGTGTCAACGTCATTCAATTCCTGGTTCGCGCCGGCGCCCTGCGGACCATTTACTTCGCTCGCGGCCAGGACGCCTTCAAGAAATTCTATGCCGATGGGCTTTGCCTGGCGAAAATGGCTCGGCGCGTAGCGGAGGGGTTGGGTCGGCCGGCCGGCATCGTAGTGGGATTCATCAGCTCGAGCCACGTCTATCACGAGGACCAGCCGGCCATCGCCGATTTCCTTGCGCAAGGGAAGCGTTTCCTGCTGAACTGCAAACCGCAAGGAGGCCGCTGATGCGAGTCTTGTTCGTCGTTCCACGATCGTACAATCCCAAGCAGATGTACCGCGAATACCCGTTGGGGGTCGGGTTCCTCGGTACGCTCCTCAAGCAGCACGGGCATGAAGTGCGTCTGTTCGACCAAAATGTCGAGGGCGCGGGGGATGAGGGACTGTCGCAACTGGTCGCCGATTTCCAGCCCGACATTGCCGGTTTCTCGGTCATTACGCCGAATTACCCCGTGGCCCGGCAGCAGATTCGGAGGCTGAGGCAACTGCACCCGGACGTGCGGATCCTGGCCGGGGGCATCCACGCAACGCTGTTTCCCGAGGATCTCCTGGGCGACGGGGCCGATGTCGTTGTCCTGGGCGAAGGTGAGCCGGTCATTCTCGAGTTGGTGGCCGGCGTGGCCGAGGGACGGGACCTGAGCGGCCTGCCGGGCCTGCTGTTCCGCACCTGTGCCGGCGAGGTCGTCAGGACGGCAGGACGGTGCCAGACCACTGCCCTCGATGAGCTGCCGTTCGTGGATCGGAACCTTTATCATCTCTCCAAGTACACCCATCACTCGATGCTCGCGTCGCGCGGATGCCCTCACCATTGCGCCTTCTGCTGCAATTATACCGGCACGGTCCGCAGCGATGGCGTGGCCGTCCGCTGGCACCAGAATGTGATTGCGGAAATGGAGCACTTGCGCGACGTCCATGGCGCGCGCGAAATCTTTTTTGCCGACGACATTTTTCTGCTGCGCAAACCTGACATCCTGGACTTTTGCCGGGCTTGCGCCGCCCGCCGGGTTGGCGTCCAATGGATTGGCCAGATGCGCGCGGACCGTGTGGACTCGACGGTAGCGGAAGCGATGCGCGCGGCGGAATGCCAGCGAGTTTATTTCGGTGTCGAATCGGGTTCGGACCGCATCCTGCGCGAGGCCAAGAAAGGGATGACCACAGCACAAATTCGGCGCGGCATCCGGGCGGCGCTCGACGCCGGGTTGCGGGTGAAGACCGGTTGGATTTACGGTTTGCCCGGCTCGCTGGAAGAGCAGTACGAGTCCATTCCCTTCATGCTCGACCTGCGGCCGCACGAAATCTCCATCCATCAGCTCATCCCGTTTCCCGGCACCATCTACTACACCGACCCTTCACGCTTCGGCATTCGGATCGCGGACCCCAAGGCCTTCGAGAGCTTTTGTTATGGCGGACTCGACGGCGGCATCCGCTTCGATTATCTAAGCCATGACCAATTGCGGCAATTGTTCGAGGACACGGCGGCGGCGCTCGAAGCCGCCGGTTACGTCAGCAGCGACGAGGCGGGCCCGGGCGCGGACTACATCTATACCACGCCGCTTTCCCGCAACTCCATGAACGTCTTCCGGCCGGCGGTGCCGGTGCCCGCCGCATGAAGCTTCCCTGCGATGCGGAGCGTCATCGCCTCGCCCTCGAGCCATTGCACCTGCCCCGGTTTGCGGGCCGGGATGCCGCCCGCCCGTTTGTGGTCGCTCTCGAAGGTCCCAATGGCGCCGGTAAAACGACCCTTTGCCCCTTGCTCGCGCGCCGCTTCGCCGCGCCCGCCTGCCTGGGCACCGATGCCGCCTGGTTCTCAGATGCTTTCAAAACCCGCATGATCCGCGACGCGGAATGGTTTGCCTCGGCCATGTTCTTTCTTAGCGGCTGCTGTGAACAGATGCGCGTCCTGCGGGGCCGTCCCAACCCGCTCGTCATCATGGACCGCTCACTTTGGTCCACCCTCGCGGTGCATGGCGCCGAGAGTCCAAAACGGCTGGAAGCCTTGCTCGCCATGTTGCAGCCTGTTGCCGCCCAGATTCCCGTTCCCGACCTCACCCTCGTGCTCGAAGCGGACTTTGAAACCTGCCAGTCGCGCATTGCCCGCAAAAGCGGCGCGGCCCGCCGGTTGGATGAGCTGACGGCCACTCCGGCTTTTCATGCGCGCGAACAG
The DNA here is from genome assembly GCA_050012855.1 of Verrucomicrobiota bacterium. Lineage (GTDB taxonomy): Bacteria > Verrucomicrobiota > Verrucomicrobiia > Limisphaerales > J093 > JAJXZJ01. The sequence goes on from JBEKGJ010000061.1 coordinate 4,819, forward strand.
GGGTTCTATCATTGGCTGGCGCGGCAACGTTGCGAGGTGCTGTTGCTCGACGCAAATCAAGCCGGACCCGAAACCATCGCCGAGGGGGCGACGGCATTGATTCGCGAACACGCGGGCGGGCATGGCATCGTCCTGCCCCTGCCTCCGGGCGGGAATGGCGACGCGCGCGCCGGCGCTGCTTCCTGAACGCAACCGATGCTCACGCTGGTTACCTCCAATCCCGCGAAGTTCGCCCCGTTCGCTGCCGACCTGGAGCGGTTACGGCTCAGGATCGAGCCGCCCGCCCTGCCCCTTCCGGAACTCCAGAGCCTCAATTTCATCGAAACCCTGACCGCAAAGGCCCGGGCCGCCGCCGCCCTGTTCGGCCGGCCGGTGCTCGTTGATGACACCGGTTTGGTGTTGGAGGCCTACGCGCCATTCCCAGGGCCATTGACCTCGACCGTCCTCCGCAGCCTCGGCAGCGCGGGACTGCGACGGCTCCTGGCCGGCACTTCCGACCGGGCGGTGATGGAGTGCCATCTCGGCTGCTGGCTCAAGGGCGCTTTGCGAAGCTGGACCGGCGCTGTTCGGGGCCGAATTGACCTGTTCCGTCCGCACCGCGACGAGCGGATGCCCCTTTCCGATCTGTTCATCCCCGATCCTTCCGAGGCAGGGCGCCTCTCGCTCCAACGCGCCGAACCAGGCGAGGCGGCCGCGCGCGCCCATGCTCGGCGCGCCGGCGCAGCGGCTGCTTTGCCGCAAAACGACATGGCAAGGACTGAAGCGCTCGGCCTCAGCGGTTCTTCGATGGGACAGTCTCCCTTGCCCCACCGCGCCCGCGCCCTCGCCGCCTTGGAAGCCGATCTATTCGAACTGCACCTCGAAGCCGCTCCGCCGGAAGCGGGCAGTGCCACGGCCTGCGCCACCCGGATGGGCTATGATTGTCCGTTTTGCGCCGAGTTCGAGAACGACCGCCTTGGCATCTTCGCCGGCATGATGGGGGATCGTCTTCCTTGCCGGGTGGTGTATGAAGACGAACATTTCGTGGTCATGCCTCCGTTGGGAGAGTTTATGGAAGGCGGCCTGCTGTTGCTAACCCGCGAACATGTCCTCTCATTAGCGCACCTCGCGCCGGCACAGTTCGATCACCTCGAACGCTTGTTGCAGGCGATTCAACGGGTCCTCGTCCAACGCTGGGGCGTCGCACCGCTGGTTTTCGAGCATGGCCCCGCCCCTGACTGGAGCAAAGGCGTCTGCTGCGTGGATCACGCGCACCTGAACATCTTCCCCGCGGCGGTTCAAGTCCACCCGCACCTGGCCAGGCGGATGAATCTTTCCCTCGGGTCGCTTTCCGAACTGGCCAAACTCCGGCGCGCCGAATTCGGCTATCTCTTCGTCCAGGACAATGACGGCGCCCGCCGCGCCTACGACGGCCGGGATGTTCCCACCCAGTTGGTGCGCCGCATCATCACCGCCGAACTTGGCCGGCCCGAGCGGTGGCACTGGCGCGATTACCTCGGCCGGGACGAACTGCTTGCCACTTACCACGCGCTGAAAGGTCAGATCCGGTTATGAGCCGCAAGCAATCCGAAATTGGCAACCTCCGGGAGATTTACGCGCACCGCCAGCTTGCCGCCATCGCCGCCCGCTGGGATGCCCGAGCCGATTCCTGGGAGCACGCTCTGGCGGATCCAGCCTGTCACCTGAACGAAGACGACGCCTACGGCCGGTTCACCCGCCTCGTCCAACGCCTCATTGCCCAGCGCCGACGATTCTGTGCTGACCACGGCATCATTGACGCCGGTTGTGGCACCGGTTTGGTCTTGGCCGGAGTGATTTCCGCTTTCGCCTGGGGGATCGGCATTGACATCAGCCCGCAGATGATCCGCGTCGCCCGCGCCAAGTGTCTTGCCAAAACCCGATTCCTCGTTGGCGACTGCTTCGAACTCCCGTCTCTTTGTCCCAAGGCCGGCGCGATCCTCTCGCGCGGCGTGCTGCTCTCGCATTATGGGTGCGAACAAGGCCAGGCCATCCTGAACGCCGCTCGAGCCGCCCTCGTGCCGGGGGGCTTTTTGGTCTTCGATTTCTTGAATCAGGCCGCGCGAACCCAATATGGCCACGTACCCGAAAACAAGACCTGGTTCACCCGCCAGGAAATCCAGGCGATGGCATGCCGCGCCGGTTTCTCGACCGTCACGACCTTGGGCAAACCGAACCGTCGCGCCCTCCTGTTGCTGGCCGAAACCTGATCATCGCCGAGCGAAAGTGCCGGCCATCCGCGCGTTTCAACGCCCGGATCAAAGGCGCCCACCCTCTGCATTCGCCTCCCCAACAACCAGTTGGACAACCGTTTGGAATCCAAGCGTCGGTTCAGGGTATTCTTCAATTCGCTTGACTTTTTTTCACACGATTGTTTCAATTCCGCCATATTTGGCATGGAATCTGGTCTTCAACTGACATGACGAACTGCTCTTCTGCGCGGCAACCCGCCACTGTTGAACCTCGTTCAACGGGAGGCGAGCCAGCCACTTGGAACGTGCCCGAGATTATGGCCACGCTGGGGCCGACGTTGGAAAAGCAGGAGGACCTGCGCCAGGCCATCGAGGCCGGCGTTCGTTGGGTCCGGCTGCCCTGTGGGTATCGCCAGCGACCACACTTGGAAAACGCCCGGGCCGCCCGCGCAGCGGCGATCCAGGCAGGTCTGCCCATCCAGTTGCTGCTGGATCTTCCCTCTTCCCGGCCGCGGACCGGGACGATGCCGGACCTGCAACTGACGGCCGGCGACAAAGTGCTCTTCTGGGATCCCGAGGTCGCCACCGAGGCGCCGTGGAAAAACGGCGCGTGGCCCGTGCCGCTGCCCGGTCTGCGGGAGTTGCTTGACAAGCTGGCTCCGAATCACCGCATGTTGTTTTGCGACGGACGGCTCATCTTTGGCGTGGATGGGTTCCGGCATGGGTTTGTCGCCGCCCACTTGGTCGAGGGAACCATCCCCCTCAAGTCGTCCAACTCGCTGTTCTTGCCCGACAGTTCGAGCGGTTTTGCGCCGGTTACGCCCTTGGACCGCGAGCTGTTGGACGAGTTCGCCGCGGCCAGGCTCATGCCCGACTGGGTGGCGCTGTCACTGATTGCCTCGCCCGAGGACGTAAGCGAAGGCCGGGCGGAGGTCCGCAAGCACCTCGGGGAAGAAGTCCGCGTGATGGCCAAATTTGAAACGGTCAGGGCGATCGAGTGTGCCGAAGCGATCATCGCCGGGGCCGATGGCGTCATGGTCGCCCGGGGCGATCTCGGCCTGGCCGTCGGCTGCACGCGCCTGCCGGAAATTCAGGAGCAACTGGTCGTCGCCGCACGGCGGGCCGGCAAACCGGTGGTCGTCGCCACGCAAATCCTGGAGACCTTCGCGGCAACCGGCATCCCCCAACGGGCCGAACTCTCCGACTTGTCGCTGATCGCCCGCCAGCGCGCCGATGCCATCATGCTGGGCAAGGAAACCGTCTTCAGCCCCCGGCCCTTGGACTGCATCCGTCTGGCGCGCGAAGTCCTGACGCACGAGACCCGGCGTTTCGAGCAGGTTTATGGCACACAGCGCCCGGTTTGAGCTGAAATACCTCATCGAGGAACCACGCGCCGTGGCGGTGGCGGATTTCGTTTCCAGCTATCTTCGTCCTTCCGAACACAACGGCTTCGGACCGATCCGCGGCCACCCGGTGATCAGCCTGTACCTCGATTCACCCGATTTTTTCTTCTTCCGGCAGGCCTACACCGGCCACAAAAACCGGATGAAGCTGCGCATCCGTTTCTATGACGACGAATGGCAGCGGCCCGCCTTTCTGGAGATCAAGCGCCGCGTCAGCGAGGTCATCTGCAAGGACCGGGCGATGATGACGCGCGATGGCGTCCGCCAGATCCTGACCGCTGGCTGGCCCAGCCAGCCCTATTGGGCCGACTGCACCCACCTCATCCACGGCAAACGGCGGCAGGATGTGAACGAGGATTTCTGGATGTTCGCGAACACGATGCGCGCCGGCGGGGCCATTTATGTCTCCTATTACCGGGAAATCTACGAATCGGCGGATGACGAAGAACTGCGGGTGACCCTCGACCGCTACATCCACGGCAGCCGCTACGACGGCAGCGGCCGTTTGCGGGTCCCCAACCGCGGCTGGCGTCCCTATCTGCCTCCTTACCTGGCGCCGTTCCCCAAGGACGGGGTCATCCTCGAGTTGAAATTCGACAATCAGGCGCCGCGCTGGATGTTTGATCTGGTTAAAATTTTCAACCTCCAGCAGATTCCCGTCTGCAAATATGCCGCGTGCATTTATGCGCAGCAGCTCCAGTGGAGCCGGGGCGTGTTGCCGGAACAAGAGCAGGATTTGGCGCTATGAACGATTTCGTTAACTCGATCACCCATTTCGACCTGACCAACTCGGTTTCGCCCAGTAACCCTGACCCCCTGATCATCCTGTTGATGATCGTCCTGGCGTTTGCCGTGGGCATGTTCATCGGCTTTGTGTATATGTGGACCCACGAGGCGCTCTCGTACTCGCGCACCTTCGTCGGCGCGCTGGCCGTGATGCCGTTGATCGTCGCCATGCTCATGCTCGCCATGGCCGGCAACATTTTCGTCGCCTTTGGCCTGCTGGGGGTCTTCGGTGTCGTGCGCTTCCGCAACGTCCTCAAAGATACGCGCGATACCGTCTTTATCCTCTGGGCGATCATGGAGGGTGTTGCAGTCGGCACCACCCGGTTTTCCACGGGCGCCATGAGCGCCCTGGGCATCGGCGCCGCTTTTCTTTGCCTCCGGTTCATCTCTTTTGGCACGCGGCGGCGATATGACGCCGTGCTGAACCTGCGCGTGACCGGGGAGGTGGCCGCCCGGCTCCCCGTCTTGAAGCAGATCCTCAAACGCCATGCGAGGCGGCTGGATCTGGCCAGTGAGCGCCGGGCCACCAATGAAGGCACGGACGTGACTTACCGGCTCCTCTTGCGCGACAGTTCCCGCTCCCATGAACTGCAGTCGGAACTTACCGGCGTCGAAGGCTTCGCCAATGTCTCCGTTTATATGCACGAGGACGAGGCGGAGATTTGAGGCTGGAATCTGAACCTGGAAAAGGAGCTTTTCACCCAGAGCTTTCCGAAGGGCGTCTCGCTGGTGCTCGATGATTTGACCAGCGTGTATTTCGAGGGCGAGGGCCCCACCGGCATCCGTCGCGACGGCCACAGCCGCGACCATCGTGCCGACCGTCCGCAAGTGATTCTGGCCGTGGCCACCGATGCCCGGGGGATTCCGCTCCATCTGGAGGTGCTCCGCGGCAACCGCAGCGACACGACGACGTTGCCGGGCTTGCTGGCCACCTTGAGCGCGAGTCGAGGGAAAGCCAGGTTAGCCCGCCGTTCACCCCCCAAATTCATCCGATCCTTCGGTTTCCTTTTCCTGTGAGGCAACAAGCCCCGCCCCTGCGCGCAAGCCCCCCGCGGGTGCGGCTTCCCGGCTTGGGTGTGAAGTTGTCGTCAACCACCCTGGCAGTCACGATCAGGATCACTGGCCGCCCCCGCGGGTACGCCGGGTCTCGCGATCCAAGGTGCCGGCCGCAGCGTCATCCAGGAAAAGGAACGTGTTAGGATGTGACTGCAAAAACGACGCAGGGCAGGCGGCCGTCTCCGGGCCTTCGATCATGGCTTTCACCGCGGTCTGCTTGTGCGCGCCAAAGCCAAGCAACAGCACGTGCCGCGCCGCCAGGATGGTCGTCAAACCGACGGTCGCACCCTGTGCCGGCGCATAGTCGCCCCCGAACCACCGGCGGTTCGCCTCGACGGAGCTGGGGACGAGGTCCACCACGCGGGCCGTCGAGTCACGGCGGCTGCCGGGTTCGTTGAAGCCCAGATGTCCGTTCGGCCCCAGGCCGAGGATAATGACGTCCAGTCCGCCGGCGGCCAACCGCCGCTCCTGCGCAATGGCGCTCGCCAGCGCGTCCTCACGCCGGGAGCTCACCGCGAAGAACTGGTCGGGCGGGATGTGCCAGGCGGCAACGACGGTTCGAAGCAGCAGGTTGGCACAGTTGCGCGGTTCATCCGCCGGCACGCCGACATATTCGTCGAGCATGAAGACATTCAGATGAGCGAGGTTGAGGCCAAGCCGGGCAATGCCGGCATAGAGGTCGAGCGGCGTGTTGCCGCCCGCCACCATCACGTTGCGAACGCCGGGGGCGGCGAGCCATCCGGCCAGGCCGTCCACAGCGGCGGCGTTGGCGGCATCGCGACTCGGAAAAATGCAGAGATTCATAAGGCTTCGGCCGACCCTCCTGCCAGTTGCCCGAAGGTCGCCTGCAGGGACGGTGCGGTCGCAGGCGGGGTGTAGCCGACGACGGCGGCATTTGCAACCAGGAGTGGGCGGTGCGCATGGCCATCGAGGCCGGCGCCGGGCCTGGTTCAAGTCCAAAACAGGGCTGCCGCATTTTCGTCGAGCCCCTGTGCCTCGCCGCCGCTCCGCCTCCCCCGAAGGAGTAGGGAGCAGCCCGGCGAACGCACATTTACAGAAACCCATTTCCACCTCCTCGGATTTGACCGACGCCGAGTTCAAGGTCTCGAATTCGGGCCATCAGTCGGTTGCGGGTCGGGGGGTGGGATGGTCCTGGGCGTGGAGTTGCACGAAGTACAGCCCGTAATAATAGTTCAGGCCGACATTGCCGACGGAGAAAATGATGAAACCGATGAAGATGCCGCCCCGCTCCCGAGGAAGGAGTCCGGCCACCAGCAGATAGAGTGTGGAAAAGGCGGCAAAGTACACCCCAAAAGCCCGTTTGAGCCGAGCGAATGCCGCGGGCTCCTGAAGCAGCCGCGGCGCCAGCAACATCGTTCCCCAATAGGTGAACATGCCGGGCTGGACCACGAGTTGCAGCAAGTCGAGCACCGGCGCATTACCCAGCAGGAACCATTCGACTGATAGTCCAAGCGAACCGAACAAAAGGTACTGGGCAAGCGCGGCGCGCGCTCTGCTCTTAATGACATGGAAAATCAGCTTCCCGGTGAAAAAGCCCGCAAACAAAAGAACGCTGTAGCTGCCGAGCGTCGTCCAGAACGCTCCCGAGTTCCGCCGGGACATGACCTGATTGAGGATCTCACCGGGCACCGCGGTCAACAAGCCCAGGAGCATGAACGAAAGCACGGCTTTCATTCGTGGACGCCGAAGCGATCCCGCGCCTCGAGCTTCTCCGCGCCCGCGGCCCGGCCCCCGGGCCGCAGTTCCCATGCCCCGGCAGCGGACATGCTCCCGGAGTCCGTCATGGCTGAAACAAGTTCTTAAGCAGACGCGGATCTTCCGGCGCCTGTGGGTTGATGAGCATGACCGGCTCGCCGGCCAGAGCCGCGGCCAAATCCGCAACCCGGCCCTCAGCGCCCGGCCGCCAAACCAGGTCAAATTGAAACTCCATGATGCCATGCTCGTCGGCGACGAAGTTGGTGTACCAGAAATTGTTGAAGATCATGGCCAGCAGACGGTGAGGATCCTTCGGCGGGGTCTGGCGCTTCGCCAGGGTTGGTGAACTTCCGAGCGCCAGGAGCGGCGCGTCACGGCTGACCCAAAGCCAGTGACCTTCGGGTGTCGCGTAATCCGCCCAACCGTCAAAGGCGAAATAGTCCCGGCACGTGCCCGGCAACTGGTCGGCAAACGGAGTAAACGGCTGCCCTCCGTTGCTCAGTCGGGGCAGAACGTCCCCGGTCGGCAGGGGAAAGGCGAGGTAGAAGATTTCGGGCGCGGCGGAGGAGAGCCGGTTGATGCGCAGGGTCAGCCGCGCGCGCGGTTCGCGTTTCCAGAGTTCCACCACGCGGGTTGCCCACTGCAGCCGCGGATGCCGGATCGCCTGGGTGAAGATAATCGTATGCGGTGTTTCCTCGACGGCCGCCCTTTCCCCGGCTTGGGCGGCGATTTCGGTGAGCTTCTCCCGGCGCAGGCGTTCCCGATCTTCCCCCTGGCGGCCCCGGATGTCCGCCAGCGCATGCCGGGGCGCAAAACCGTTGACTTCCACGGCCGTCAAATCGCCGAACCCCTCGAGAAACAGCGAACGCTCCATGCCCGGCCAGCGCGCCGAAACCGGCCAGCCTTGCGCATCGGTTGCGATTTCCGGCTTCGTGGGGTTGGACGGTTTTTCCATTTCCATGGGCTCCCGGCGCAGGCGCAGGCGGCGAACCGTGTTGCCCTCGAGCTGGTCCACCCAGAATTTCGCCACCTGGTTGGGGGCGCGATCCGGGAAGGTGGCGGAGAGGTCTTCCCGGCTCAGGTCCTCCGGCTTTTGCGGACGCCCCCAGGGTTGGATGCCCGGTTCAAAATAGAGCTTCATGCGCGCACCCGTCTGTGGGTCTTCCACGGTTTGAGAGTGGTCGCGTAGGCAGGTGGCGACCATCCGCACCCAGCCGCTGAAGGGCGCGGGAGTGGGATTGGCCAGGAAGAATCCTTCGCTTTCGCGCAGCAGGCGCGTGCGGGCGCGCTGGGACAGCAACCATTCCGCACGCGCCATGGGCCGATAAGCCAGAATGCTTTTCTCAGTAAACTGGGCCTGGGTGTCGAGACTATAGGGTTTGGCCACGCTGAGGCTGGAGCCCCAGGTGTGCTCGTCGAACAAACAGAGGTCACGATAGAGGTCGTCCATCGCCCGCCGGACACGGGCGTCCACCGGTCCCCACAGCGGTGATTGGGCGGCGGCGAGAAACCGTTTGGCGGCGCGGCTGGCGGCCACTTCGCGCGGCGCGGAGGCCGTGCCATTGGCCCACCAGTCCGTCCACTCACCGCGGTACTCGGGCACGGATGGTCCCATGACCTTTTCCATGCGCGTCATGGCGTCGCCCACCGTCGTGAGCCGCAGGCGCGGCTGGAGTTGCAACCGGTTCCAGGCGGCGACGAACCCGGCCAGGGGTGGAAAGGGCGGATCGTTGTCGAAGCGCCATTGGCTGGTGATGGAAATGGTCAGCAGTTCATGCTGGTAGCCGGAGTTTTCGATCTGCCGCAATCGTTCCAGACAGAGTTTGTGCGCGGCGCGCACCGACGCCTCGTCGCTGCGGAGGATGTCGCCGGCGCGCGGAGGCCGGTAGGTGGCATCCGCGGCGCGTGGAACCGGCCCGCGGCGCCATTCGCCCGGCTCGAAGAAATCAAAGCCGGAACCGTAGCCCAGGTTCAGCCAGACGAACAGCCGCCGGCCATCCGGCATCTTCCACCAAAACGCGGCGGGACGCGGGAAGGGAACCCCGCCGCTGTCCTCGTTGATGCCGGTGAAAAGATGCCGGATGCTCCGGTCCAACAACGCCATCGCCGCGGCCCGCGGCACGCCGTTGACGTCGTCCTGGATGGCGACGGTGGGGTGGACCTGCCGCCACACGTCTTCGGGCAGCCAGTGGACCATGGTTTGCCACTGGGCGGCATTCATAAACGGCGTGTTGTTGCAGGCCAGCGCGGTGACCTCCAACTGTCCGCCGTGTACGGCTTTGAGGAACAGTTGGCGGCGGGCGGGCGTCGCGGCCTGCCACCAATCGTTCACGGCCAGCGTGGACTCGGCCGTCCAGTAAAATCGCTTCCCGGCCGGCCCTTTCATCGAGTCCAGAATCGTGTCCAGGGCGACATCCAAATAGCGCCGATACAACTCGCGGCAGACGCTGGGACTGTCGGTAAAGCCCACGTCCGTGTGGGAGAAATGGACGAGGTCAATTTCCTTGATGTTCGAGCCGGGTTCGGGCAACGCCGCGGCGGCCGCCAACACGAAGGCGGAAAACAAAAGCAGGAGTGGGGATTGTTTGAGAGACATAGTTATAAGGATCACGGTTTCCGACTCGCGACGGTTCATGGTTGGACCTTCAGTTCGTGTTTGTCGAAGAACAAATGCATTGAGAGATCGTAAACCCGGACTCGCACTTTGAAACCAGTCCGCGGCTCGAGCGTGTGATTTGCCACGGTCGCCATTGACTCGATCAATCCGAGTTGGCTGTGGACCGGTTCATTGGCGCGCCTGATGAAGTGGTAACTCACGATCGGTTTCAGAAACCAGCCGAAAATCTGCCCTTGCCTCATCCGCACCCGGCGGATTCACCCTGGCCTTTCACCAGCCAGGCCAGCTTCCCGACGGCCGCACGCTGCCACGCCATGGTGAATGCACGCAGATCTTGTCCGCCCCATGATGGTTCTATTCGGTCCCGGTTGCGGCGCCCGCCTTCCGGGGCGTTCCGAGTCGCAACCGCACCGTGGCCTCAAGGGTGTCGCCCCGGGCAACCGGCCGGCCTTCGCCGTAGTTGCTCGTCCATTCCCCCAAGCCGACCTGCGTGCCGCCGTACCAGTCGTTCACGTGCAGCGAAATCCGGTCCGATTCCACCATGGCCCGCGCGTGTTGCGAACCATCCGACTCCACCCAGACGCCCGGGCCGTCGGGGTAACTGATCGCGGCCCAATGGATGTGGCGTTTGGTGCTGCGAAAGTCATTGGAACCCATCGGCGAGTTGTCTTCCGCCCACGGCCAGGTGGGCGGCAGCGCATCGCCGTGGGCGGCGAACGCACGGGCTTGGCCAAGCGGCCGGCCGATGTGGTCCTCCGGATACACGCTCCATTCGCCCTGGCGTTCCCATCGGAACAGGTCGCAGTCTCGGGGCACCGCGAAGGCCAGGCCGATCTCCCGCGCCCGCAGTTTCTCGCCGGTGTACTTGAAGGCGGCATGGGCCGTCACCTCGGCTGCGGGAGTAATCAGCAGATCGTAACTGCCCTCGAATTGGTCGTAGCGGCCCTGGATGCGCACACGGACGTTGGTGCCTTGCGGTCCGATTTCCAGGTTGTCCAGGCGCCAACTGAGCGGATTCGGCAGCGAAGACATCGGCGTGGCCGCAGGGAGCAGATGCAGTGTCGGACTGCTCAACAAGAGGGCCTGGCCAAAGCCAACGCCCCGGCGCAGGGCGCCGCTGGCCTGGTCGAAGGCCAGCTCGAAATCGCGGCCCACCACGCGCGTGCCCGGCCCCGCGAGGAAGGTTTCGTGCAGAATGTGCAGCGGCGCGGGAACGGGCCCGCGCAACGGTGGCATCTGCCGACGCGGTTGGCCCAGCGGCAGGCGATAGGCATCCACCTCCCGGCCGGCAGGATCAACGAAGTCCAGGGCGAGGACCTGACCCTCTTCCGGCTGCTGTGCCGGTTTGATCTCCAACTCACCGTTCGTGTGCGGCAGGACGGAGGCGCGCGCCGTCCCGCTTTCCCGGCCGAGTTTCCACCGGATCGTCAACGCCGCCAGGTCGGTGAAGTCATACTCATTGGCGACGGCGATGCGGATGGGCTGACCGTCCGCCGGGAGGGGCAGGGGCGCGTCCTTGATTTTGACGGGCGAGTGCAGCTTCTTCGTGATCCAGAACTCCGGCTTCTTCCGCCGCCAGCCATCCACCACGCCCCACGGCGCATCGCCAACCAAACCCCGGTTGGGCAGGCGATACTGCGGTTCGATGAAATGGGACGCGGTCACACTGCGGCCATATTCGAGCCCGCGATTGGGCACGCAAAAGAGGTCATCCGACCACGCCCAAATCTGCGTGCCCGCAATGGTTTTGCTCTGCATCATCCGCGCGTAGATGGCCGGCAGCGGCTCGGCGTAGTAATCACGGATGCCGGGGTCCACCCACAACTCGGCGACGTCGCCCCAGATGCCCTGGAAGATGCACCAGCTCTCATCCCACAGGACCGGCTTGTCCGCTTGCTCCCGTTCCGCGAGGTCGGCCAGCGTGATCGGGTTGTGCCGGGCCAGAACTTCCAGCGAGCCGCGATCGTAACTCCCGGCGTTCGGACGGCTCGGGTCGGCGCGGCGCATCCACTCGTGGCTGCGTTCCAAACCGTAGCCAAACGCGCTCTCGTTGCACACCGACCAGAGGAACACGCTCGGATGATTGCGGTCGCGCGCCACCAGTTCGGCGTTGAGTTGCATCACCCGGGGCACGAGCCGAAGATCATCCGTGGCATCCGCCCAACAGAAGGAGCCTTCGTCCTCCACATAAATTCCCAGTTCGTCCGCGATCTCCAGCAGGTCCGGCAGCGGCGGATAATGGGAGGTCCGCAGCGAGTTCAGATTGGCTTCCTTCATCAATTCCAGATCCTGCCGGGTCAGCTCCGCTGTGACCGCCCGGCCCATCACGGGATGCGAGTCGTGATGGCAGGTCCCCCGAATCCTCACTGGCCGGCCGTTGATCAGCAACTGCCGGTCGCGAATGTCGGTCTGACGAAAGCCAATCCGCTGGGCCAGCTCCTCCAGCACGACGCCGCCTGATTTGAGCGTCAGCGTGAGGGTGTAGCGCCGGGGATGTTCCGCTTCCCATGGGCTGGGAGCGGCCACGGGGACGGTGAAGTGGATCTCCGTCCGCTGCCAGGGAGCGGCGGAAACCGGCAGCGGCTTAAGATCCGCCGGCACCGGCCTTCCCTCCGGATCAGCGAGCCGCACCTCCAGCCAGGCGTTGGAAATCGCCGCCAGGGATTCGTTCAGCACACTCGCCTGCCCGGTGAGCACGGCGTCGTGGAAGGCGGCGTCAAACGTGGTGGTCACTGCGAGAGCGCCCACATGGACGACCGGCACCCGGAACAGGTGGACCGGGCGCATGATGCCGGCCAGCGGGAAGTCGGCATATTCGCTCATCTTGTCGAGCCGGTCGCTCACCGCCGTATGCTCGGTGGCTCGCACCGCCAGCAGATTGTCGCCGTTCGTCACCGCCTCCGTGACATCCAGCTCGAACGGCAGCGCGCCGCCTTCGTGATCGGCCAGGCGCCGGCCGTTGATCCACACCTCGGCGCCGCTGTAAACTCCGTCGAAACGCAACTTGAGCCGGCCTTCACCCGCGGGTGGATGAAATCGCGTGCGGTACCCGCCGACGCCATCGAGCGACCGAAAGCCTTCCATCGCAAAATGCGCGGGCACCCGAATTTCGGCCCAAGCGCGGTCATCGAATTCCGGTTTCCAGAAATCGGCGGGCGGATCGGGCGCAAAGTGCCACGGTCCCGCGAGACTGGTTTCTTGCCGCTGGAGATTCGGCGGCGTCAGCCCGTATTGAAAGCCCGCGGCGGCGAACTGGCGAGTGACCGCCGGCGCTGCGCCAGCGTCGGGCACGCCCAGGCCAACAGCCACGTTGCCGTTGAGTCCAATAGGCATGGTCATGGAGAAAAGGCCATGTTCGTCGCTGCGCGCGGCTGCCTTCCACGGTCCCGACTTGGCCTGGCCGGACACCGAGACCTCGGCGCCAGCGACCGGCGCGCCACCCCATTCGTCGGACACCATGCCAAGGAAACTCCCGTTGGCGTCCGCGGCCAGATTCACCACCGGCGGGTGGGCGAACGCCTGCTCGAAGACCTGCACCTCGGTGAAGCTGGGGCCGTTGGTGATGTTCGCGAGACGCAGGCGCTTCGTGGACTTGGGCGCAAAACGGCTGACCACGACTTTCGGCAACCTTTGATCCGGCTGGCCCAGGTGCTGCAGGATCACCCACGCCTGCGTGGTCTCGTCCCAGACCTCGACATCCATTTCCTTCACGTAGCGGTCGTGCTGGAAAACCACGACCTCGCCCACGCGCACCGGCTCATCCCACTCAAGTTGAAACCAGCCGCCGGCGTTGTGCCCCGGGATGCCCGACCAGCGGGTGTCCATGCTCCCGTCGTTGGCCAGCTCCGCGGACATCCCCTGGTAGGTCTCGAATGCCGACGCCCGCGCGGCCAGGGCCAGGTTGCGGGGCGTCGCCGCGGAAGCCAGGCCTCCCGTCGCCATGGCCAGGAGCAAGAGGAACAGCCGCCGCGTCGGTTCGTGAACCGAGGATTGACGGCATCGCCCGGCGGGCAGGCTCCGCCGTTCACGCTGGCCGGTCAGTTGCGCTTCGTTCATGCGACTTGCTGCGCGTTGTGTGTCCCAGCGGCAGCCGGGATCGAGCGAATCTTCCATGACTGGATGCGAAACGCCAGCTTGCCGCCGTGGCCTTCGGGCGACGGGGGCTTCGGCGCCGCCCTGCGGGGAATCATTGCCAAACGTGCTGCGCCCTGTCTATGCTGGCCGCATGAAACGTGTGGGTCTCGTGGCGCTGGCCCTGGCGCTCCTCCTCTGCAACCGGCTCGCCGCCGCCGGCGCGGACGACCAGTTCGTCATGGTTTACAACCTCATCCAGGCCGCGGACAACCTGCGCCAGAACGGCCAGCCCCAGGCGGCGACCGAGAAGTACCTGGAAGCGCAGACTGCCCTCGACCGGCTGGCCAGGGAGTTTCCGTACTGGAATCCCAACATCGTCGGTTACCGGCGCCAATACATCGCTGAGCAACTCGGCCCCGCCGCCGTGCGCGCTCAGTCAACCAATGCCGTTCCCGTTGCCCCGCCGCCGCCCAAGGACGAGCGGGAACAGCGCATCACCGCCCTGGACCAGGAGATTGCCAGCCTGCGCAAGGACCGTGACCTGCTCGAAGCAAAGCTGCGCGAGGCCCTCGCCGTGAAGCCCGCCACGCTCGATCCGCGGGAACTGGCCCGGGCCGAAGACCGCATCAAGCTGCTCCAGAAGGAAAACGATGCCTTGCGCGCCAATGTCACCGCCCAGCAGGCAAAACTTGCCCAAGCGGCTGATCCGGCCGCCCTGGCCGGCGCCCGCGCTTCGTTGAAGAAGGCCAATGACGACCTGGCCCGTCAATCGGCGCAACTCGCTGCGCTCACCCGCGACCGGGACAAGCTCCAGGCGCGCCTGCAAAAACGTGAAGCCACCACGTCACACGCGGCCGATGCCGCCGCCCTCGCGGCGGCCCAGCAGGCCGCCAAGGATGCCAATCTGGCCCTCTCCCGGCAGTCCGCCACCCTCACCAAGTTGACTCAGGAAAAGGCGGCCCTGGAGCAGCGACTCAAGGACGCCAACGCCAAGCTGGCGGCGCCAAGCCACGCCGCCCCCCCCGCGCCGCCCAAGGAGTCCCCGGACAAGACCGCGCTGGCGGCGGCCGCCGCTCAGGTGAACGAGCTGAAACAACGCCTGACCGCCACGCAGAACGAATTGGTCGCCGAGCAGAAGCGGGCGGCGACGCTCCAGTCTGAAAAGGCCGCGCTCGAGAAACGCCTGGGCGAACTTGCGGCCAAACCCGCGCCCCGCGTCGCCGCCGTCCCCGCCCCCGCCCCGGCTCCCGCCGCCGCGTCGGCTCCCGCCGCCGCGTCGGCGCCGACTCCGCCGGCGAACGCCAAGGTCGCCCGGGCCGAGAGCAAGCGGCAAATCCAGGAACTCGAACGCGAGCGCAACGAACTGCGCAAGCGGGTCGCGGCGTTGAACCGCGAACTGGACAGCCGGCACGAGCGCAAACAACTGGCGCAGGGCGGCCAGTTGGCCGAGGAAGTCACCATTCTGCGGGCCCGCCTGGCGGCTTATGAATCGCAGAAGGACGCTTACACCCCGGAGGAACTGGCCCTGTTCAAACCGACCGCCAGTGTGAGCCAGCCGAAGGCCCAGACCGCGGGCACGAAGCCCGTGCGCGAGGTGCCGGCCGCGGCCGCGCCGCTCATCGCCGAGGCCCAGCGCGCCTTCGCCGGCCACCAGCTCGCGGACGCCGAGGCCAAATACGCCCAGGCCCTCCAATACGACGAAAGAAACGTGGCCATGCTGGGCGACCTCGCCGCCACCCAGATCGAGCAGGACCATTTGGCGACGGCCGAGGCGACGCTCCAGCGCGCCCTGGCGCAGGATCCGCAGAATGCCAATGTGCTCTCGCTCATGGGCCTCCTCCGCTTCAAACAAAAGCGCTTCGACGATGCGCTCGACGTGCTGAGCCGCTCCGTGAAATACAGTCCGGACAACCCGATCGCCCAGAACTATCTGGGCATCACCCTGAGCGAAAAAGGACTGCGCGGTCCGGCGGAGGCCGCCTTGCGGCGCGCGGTGACGCTGGCCCCCGGTTTCGCCGAGGCGCACAACAATCTCGCCGTCATTTACGCCACGCAAAAACCGCCGTTCCTCGAACTCGCCCGCTGGCATTATCAACGCGCCCGCGCTTCCGGCCAGCCGCGCCAGCCCGAGCTGGAAAAACTCCTGAATGGCGACGTCCAGCAGCCTTAGCCGCGGGCAGTGTCCTGATCGGGCCACATCTGCCCTCTGTCCTCTGAGTTTGGGAATGGGGATCGCGGCCGTCTCGGGCGCAGCCGACGGCGTCCCCGCCGTCGGCATCCCTCCGTCCAATTGCACCCACGGCGGGTGAATTCACGTTGTCATCCGAGGATCCGGAGGTTCGCCGCGAGGACGCGGCGAACGGCGGGCGAGACGACCGCGCTCCCCTGCTTCCCGCAACGAGGCACCACGGTGGGTCGCGGACGGCTGGGCCGCGACAACTGCCCGTCTTCTGTCTTCTGCCCTCCGTCCTCTGTCTTCCGTCTTCTGTCCTCTGAGTTTGGGAATGGGGAGCGCGCCCGTCCCGGGCGCAGCCGACGGCGTCGCCGCCGTCGGCCCTCAGCGGCCCCACCTGTGAAACAAGCGGGACACTACCCGTAACGCGCTGATTTCAGGTCTTGTGCTCGAGGATACAGGTAGGGTTTTACCCCATAGCGAAAGACCGACCCAGCGCGTAGCGTACCGCGAAAAGCGATGTCGGAAGCTGGGGAGTGCCCACGCCGTCGGGCGGGGGTTTCGCCCGGAAGCGCGCGGTGAAGGGCCGCCGGTTCCGCGCAATGGCAACTAATAAACATATAACTTACACTTATGTAATTGACCGCCAGATGACCGTTTTGTGAGTATTTCTGTGAGTATTTCTGTTGACCTCGCTCTTATTGCATGGTATGGGCATCAACTTGATTGCATTAATTGTAATTACGATTGGCGTCATTCCATCAGGTAATGACGAATGTGGGGTTATACCGTCCATGCCCCAGTGAGCGCGTCCTGTCCCAGCCGAAAGCGCTGGCGGCCTTGGGGACCAAGGTCCGCGCCGCAAGGCCTTGAACCGACTGCGCGACATGCCCTCCTTCCGCAGCGTGCCTGGAAGACGAAGGGCTTGAACCGGCCAGTTACCGCGCGGGAATTGGCCGGGCCGCCGGGGACGCAGCTTCATCGGCCTCCGCCTTTCCATGAACCGACCGTTTGGAGTTCCGCGTTTACGCGGCTTGGACCGCCTGAAGGCGGCACTCCGAGCCCAACTACCCCCCCATCAAGTTCATGGTTCGTGAGCAGGTCCGAAAGGAAAGGGAAGCTCCCTCGGACGCCCGCCCGGTTGCCCGGGTCTTCCTTGACCAGCCGGCTGACCACCGCCCTTGCTCTCCGGCAGGCCCTGACCAGCTCAACCTCCCGCCGCGTTCCGACTTTGAACCGGCGTCGAAGCCGACGTTGAGGACACGAATGGAAACAGCGGGCAACATGCGGAAAGGTGTCCTGCGAACACTCAGAGCGGCGCTGGCGCTCGTGCTCTTGTTCGCTTGCACCTCCAGCGTGTTGGCGCAGAGCTGGTATAGTACAGGGGGAACCTGGTTATACAGGAAGGCAATCACCATTAACTCCTCAATGGTGTCCACCGGCAGCCAGTCAAGCTTTCCCGTGCTGGTAAGTTTGACCTCCGACAGCGGCCTATCGGCTCATGCCCTGGCCAACGGCTACGACATTCTTTTCACCTCGAGTGATGGAACCACCAAGCTCAATTACGAACGAGAAAAGTATTCGAGTGGCACGTTAGTGGCTTGGGTGCAGGTTCCCACTCTTGCTTTCGGCGCCAATACCGTTCTCTACATGTACTACGGAAACTCCGGTGCGAGCGACCAACAAGCGGCAACCAGCGTTTGGGATGCCAACTATGTAGGCGTGTATCACTTGAACGAGAGCGCCAGCCCTTCGGCTAGTTCTGTCACCGGTGGAACCAGCGGCACCTGGACCAGTTCGCCTACTGCAGCAACCGGACAAATTGCCGGCGGCTTGAGCTTTAACGGAACGACTTCAGACGATCGGGTAGCTTCCACTTTTAGCCTCGGTACAGCCAGTGTCACCATGGAATGCTGGGCAAACTTATCCTCGACTTCTCTCAAAGGGGCATTTATAAAAATCGGCGGTACTAATCTAAACCAGGGCTATGCCATAGGCGTAGGCAATGGCACCCTCTTTGAAACTGCGGGAAATCATGTAATGGGTCTTTATGAAGGCAATAGATGGATTGACGCAGGTGCCAGCACCTACGCAACGGGATGGCATCACTTTGTTTTTGTGATTGATGCCTCTAGCTATCCCCATATTTATTATGATGGAGCGCAGATATTTAGTGACGCGCTGACAGCGCCATTGGCTCCGCTATCAAGCATAACCTACTTCGGCGGCTACCAAGGTTCTGGGGGTGAGAACCGTTATTTCGCCGGAACCCTGGACGAAGTCCGCATCTCCAACAGTGCCCGTTCCGCAAGCTGGATCACGACCGAGTACAGGAACCAGAGCGCACCGGGCACTTATGTCACTGCCGGGAGTGAAGGGGGACGTTATACGTGGAATCAATCTGGTTCGGGCGACTGGCAGACGGCCGCCAACTGGACGCCCACCAGAACCTCGCCCTCCGCCGCGGACGTTCTTATCTTCAGTGGCGTGGGCAGCACGGTAACCGATATCCCTGCTCAGACGATCGGGCAGTTGCTCATTTCCGGCAATGTAACGTTGAATTTCACGGCCGCTGCCAGCGGCAATATCCTGACCGTAAACGACGCGTTAAGTACGACTTCCGGTGATACGCTTAATCTGGGCAGCGGGCTGGTCCTGGGCGGCACTTTAACCAGCCTGAGCAATAGCGGAAAAATTCAGACCGGCGTCCTTACCGCAACCAGCACTACGCCAATACCCGCAGGCTTAACCTGGGGCGGCACGGTGGAATTCAATGGAGCCGGGGCCCAAACGGCGGTGGGGGGAACCTACACAACCCTTAAAGTAAACAATGCCACCGGAGTGACCCTGGCGGCGGCCACCACGGTTACCACTCTCACAATAGGCGATACAACATCGGGCAGTATTTTCAGCGACGGTGGATACCAGGTTACCTCGAGTGGAACGCTCAATCTGACTTCCGGTACCTTCAGACTCGGTAACACTGCCGCAACAACGTGGCCGGCTTTTGGCACCAGGAATATTACGGCCGGTACCACTGTCGAGTATGCGTCGGCCGCGGCTCAAGCAGTTTCCATAACACCGAGCTATCCGAACCTCACATTCTCCGGTGCGGGCGCAAAAACACCCCCGGCGGGCACGCTCACGGTGGGTGGTAATTGGAGCGTGACCGGCGGGACGGCGACGCTGACCAGTAATCCTATTGTGAATGTTACCGGAGACCTCACCGGAACTGGCAACATCACTCAAGGCACAGCGCTAATTACCGTGGGGGGAAGTTGGCTCAACACAGGTACTTTTACGGCAAGTGCAACGGGTGTTACCTTGACGGGCTCGTCCAAGCAAATCACCGGAGCTTCGGGGCTTACATTTACGACCTTAACTGTCAGTGGCACTTATCTCAACAATAACCCTGGCACACTGACGGTTTCGACCGCCCTGAGCGGAGCTGGCACACTTACCCAGGGAACAACGTCTCCCACGCTGGCGATTGGCGGAACTTCAGGCATCACCGGTCTGGATGCGACAAGCAACACGCCCAATACGGTTAACTATACCGGGGCCGGCCAAACCGTAAAAGCCATAAATTATTATCACCTTGCCTTCAGCGGTTCCGGCACGATGACCTTGCCGGGCTCGACGACGGCGGTGGGCGGGAACTTCACAACGTCAGGCACCGAGTCGGCGACCGCGGCGGCGGCGATCAACGTGACGGGAAACGTCACCCTTGGCTCGGGGACGACCTTCAATGGTGGGAGTTTTACTCACACCGTTGGCGGCAACTGGTCGAACAACGGCGGGACGTTCACGCCGAGCAGTTGCACGATCACCTTCAACAGCACGACGGCAGGGCAAACGATCGGGGGCTCGGCGGCCAGCCAGACTTTCAACAACCTCATCGTGAACGACTCCGGCCAGACGGTGACGGTTGGCGGCAGCACGACGACCCTGACCGTGAGCGGGGATTTGACCCTGACCTCAGGCACGTTGGCGGCGGGGACGGCGACAACCATCAATCTTGCCGGCAATTGGGCGAACAACAGCTCCACTTCCGCGTTTACCGCCGGCAGCGGCACGGTTTCATTCACGGGCGCAAGCAAGACCATTGGCGGTTCCTCCAGCACCACCTTTGCCGGCCTTTCAATCGCCACCGGCGCCACGGTGACGCTGAACACTGGCGCCACGTGCGGGACCTTGACGTTTGCCGCGGCCGGCACCGCAAGCTCACTGACGCACAGCGGCTCGACCCTGCTCACGGTCAACGGGGCAGTGACCATCAACCAGCCCAGCGCGGCGGTCACGACCGCGTGGAACATCAATGGCGGCACCGCCACGGTTTCCGGCCTGATCACCTTTGCGGGTGGTAGTGGAACAGCCAACTTAATCGGAAAGGTTGTCATTACGACGGGCACACTGAACGCCAATGGCGGCATGACGTTTGTTACCTCCGCTGCCGCGAACAAGGTCATTGATATGTCGGGAGGCGCCGGAAACCTGAATCTCAAGGGTGCATTGACCGTTCCGGCCTCTTCCTCAACGCTCACGGCCGGCACCTCGGGAAGCGTGTTCAACTACGCGGACAGCACGGCGCAAACCGTCAATTTCTTCACCGCGGGCGCTTACAACATACTCCATTTCAATAATGCGGGCGGCGCCACACTGAGCGCGGTAATCACCTCCGCGAACGTTACTGGAGACATCGCGGTACAGACCGGCACTCTGGCCAACGGCGGGTTAGCCATCACGCTCGCGTCGGGCAAGAACTTCTCGGTTGCGAGCGGAGCGACCTTTAATCTGACGGGCACATCCTCCATGGTCACGGTTTCCAGCGGCACCAAGACCTTCGGCGCGACCAGCACGGTCAACTACGCCGGCACGGCGCAGAATGTGAGCGCCGAGGCTTACGGCAGCCTCACCTTGAGCGGCGGTAACACGAAAACGCTCCAGGCCGGAACCACCTCGGTTGCAGGAGACCTGACCATCGCGGCCAGCACCACGTTCGCTGCAGGAGCGAACAACTTCAGCCTCGCCGGCAACTGGTTCAATAACGGGACCTCCTACTCCTCCAGCGCGGGGCAGACCGTTACGTTCAACGGCGCCGGCACTCAGAGCATCGGCGGTTCGACGACAACGACGTTCAACACGCTGGCGCTCACCGGCGTCCAACTTAGTCTCGCTGCAAGCGCTTCCTACCCCGTCACCACCTTCTCGGTTGGCGGCATAGTCCAAGCGTCAGGCACATGGGGATCTAGCAGTTCCACCGCGACCCACAAGAACGACACTTACTTCGCCGCTACGACCGGGAAACTGAACGTCTCGACCGGGATCGGGCCGGTGGACCATTTTGTGGTGACCACGCCGGGCACGCAGACGGCGGGGACCGCGTTTGCCATCACGACGATCACGGCGCAGGATCTTAACAATGCCACGGCGACGAGCTTTATTGGGACGGTGGACTTGACCGAGACCGGCGGCGGGGCGGGCGGCACGGTCACGCCGTCGCCGTCGAGTGGGTTCAGTTCGGGTGTGCTGTCGGGCCAGAGCGTGACACTGAGCAAAGCCGGGTCGGGGGTAACCATCACGGCCACCGACCACGCGGGGACCGGAAAAACTGGCGCGAGCGGCACGTTCACGGTCAATGCGGGGACAGTGAGCGCATATAAGCTTTCGGCGACGACGACCAGTCCGACGGTTGGGGTGGCGGATCAATTGACGGTGACGCAGGTGGACGCGTATGGGAACGCGACGAGTTTGAATGGGGATGTGACGACGCTGGTGTTCAGCGGGCTGCCGACGACGGGCGGGACGCCGACGGTGACGGACAAGAACGGCACGGCGCGGACCCAGGGCACGACGATGACGCTGACGTTTGCCAACGGGGTGAGCAGTTCGGCCTCGGGGGCGGGGGTGCTGAAGGCGTACACGTCCGGGTCGCAGTCGCTGCACCTGACCGACGGATCGCACACGAGTACGAGCCCGGGCGGTTCGGGGGATCTGGCGCTGACTCCGGCGGCGGGGACGGTGAACGCGTATAAGCTTTCGGCGACGACGACCAGTCCGACGGTTGGGGTGGCGGATCAATTGACGGTGACGCAGGTGGACCAGTATGGGAACGCGACGAGTTTGAATGGGGATGTGACGACGCTGGTGTTCAGCGGGCTGCCGACGACGGGCGGGACGCCGACGGTGACGGACAAGAACGGCACGGCGCAGACCCAGGGCACGACGATGACGCTAACGTTTGCCAGCGGCGTGAGCAGTTCGGCCTCGGGGGCGGGGGTGCTGAAGGCGTACACGTCCGGGTCGCAGTCGCTGCACGTGACGGACGGGACTTACACCAGCACGGGCACGGGCGGGTCGGGGGATCTGGCGCTGACTCCGGCGGCGGGGACGGTGAGCGCGTATAAGCTTTCGGCGGCGAGCACGACGCCGACGGCGGGGGCGACGGATCAATTGACGGTGACGCAGGTGGACCAGTATGGGAACGCGACGAGTTTGAGTGGGACGGTCACGACGCTGGTGTTCAGCGGGTTGCCGACGACGGGCGGGACGCCGACGGTGACGGACACTGGGGGCACGGCGCGGAACCAGGGCACGACGATGACGCTGACGTTTGCCAGCGGCGTGAGCAGTTCGGCCTCGGGGGCGGGGGTGCTGAAGGCGTACACGTCCGGGTCGCAGTCGCTGCACTTGACGGACGGGACTTACACCAGCACGGGCACGGGCGGTTCGGGGGATTTGGCGTTGACGGTTTCAGCGGCGGCGGACAGCGCGTATCGGATCACGGCGGCGACCACGGCGCCAGTGGTGGGGGCCAGTGATGTGCTCACGATCACGATTGTTGACCAGTATCAGAACCTGTCGAGTTACAGCGGCAGCAAGACGATCACCTTCGGCGGCCTGTCCGCCGGGGCGGACGGTTCGGCTGCCACGGTCGCCGGCACGGCGTTTGGGACGGGGACGAGCATCACTTTTAGTTCGGGAACGGCGACGGGCTCGCCGGCGCTGGTGGCGCACACAGCGGAAAGTTCGAAGCAACTGACGGCATCGTCAAGCAGTCCCACATTGACGGCGGCGGCGACGGGTGGGGCGGCACCGATTTTTTCGCCGACGGCCGCGACGCAAAGCGCCTTCCGGATCACGGCGGCCAGCAGCACGCCGACGGCGGGTGCGGCGGACCAGTTGACCATCACGGCGGTTGACCAGTATCAAAACACGGTGACCAGTTACACGGGCAGCCACAGTCTAACCTTCAGCGGGCTGGCCAGCTCGCCGGGCGGCACGGCTCCGACGGTGACGACCAGTGGTGGCACGGCCACGGCGCTCGGCACAGCGACGGCCATCACCTTCACCAGCGGCGTGAGTTCCGCAGGCGGCAGTCTGGTGGCCTACGATGCCCAGACGGCGACCCTGGCCGGCAACGACGGGACATACCATACTACTGACCCGGGTGGCACGGGCGCCGCATTAACCGTGGGGGCGGCGACGGACAACGCGTATCGGATCACGGCCAGCACCACCACGCCACAGGTCGGGGCCAGCGACACGTTGACGATCACGATTGTTGACCAGTATCAGAACCAGTCGAGTTACACCGGCAGCAAGACGATCACCTTCGGCGGCCTGTCCGCCGGGGCGGACGGTTCGAAGGCCACGGTCGCCGGCACGGATTTTGGGACGGGGACGACCATCAGTTTTAGTGGGGGAGCGGCCACGGGCTCACCGGCGCTGGTGGCGCACATCGCGGAAAGCTCGAAGCAACTGACGGCATCGTCAAGCAGTCCCACATTGACGGCGGCGGCGACGGGTGGGACGGCGCCCATTTTGTCGCCGACGGCGGGGGCGGACAACGCGTATCGGATCACGGCCAGCACCACCACGCCACAGGTCGGGGCCAGCGACACGTTGACGATCACGATTGTTGACCAGTATCAGAACTTGTCGAGTTACACCGGCAGCAAGACGATCACCTTCGGCGGCCTGTCCGCCGGGGCGGACGGTTCGGCGGCCACGGTCGCCGGCACGGCGTTTGGGACGGGGACGACCATCAGTTTTAGTGGGGGAGCGGCCACGGGCTCGCCGGCGTTGGTGGCGCACAAGGCGGAGAGCTCGAAGCTGCTGACGGCCACGGACGGGGCCTTGACTGCGGCCTCGACCGGCGGGACGGCGCCGACGTTCTCGCCGACGGCGGCGGCGGACAGCGCGTATCG
>JBEKGJ010000062.1:0-28477 GCA_050012855.1 Verrucomicrobiota bacterium
CCCGAAACGCCCGCAAGGCCTTCTCCCTCGTATCCGCCTCCAAATCCTCCTGGTTACCTCAATGAGAAATCCGCGCTACCGGCGGGCGGGATTCGCACTCCCGGCGTTGACTTGCCGCCGACCGTTCGGTACGGTCGCGCCAGAATGAAGCGTGGGTTACTCCTCCTGATCCTGGTTATTGCCGGCGTGCTCCTGCTGCCGCTTCGTTGCCCGGCGCCGTTCGTTTATACGCCCGGCGAGGGATGGACGTACGAGTCGGTCGGCGGCACCAAATGGCAGCGGGCCCGGGCCAAGGACCAATACGAAGTCGCCAAGGCGGCGTTCGACCAGAAGAAGTATGGGCTGGCCGCCAAGGCCGCCCGGCGCACGGTCAAGCGCTGGCCGCTCTCGGATTATGCGGCCCAGGCGCAGTTTTTGCTGGGGCGTTGTTACGAAGCGCGCCATCAGGACGAGAAGGCCTTCAAGGAGTACCAAAAGGTCATCGAGAAATATCCCAAGGCCCCGAATTACAGCGAAATCCTCCAGCGGCAGTATGAAATCGCGGGCCGCTTCCTCGCGGGCCAGTGGTTCAAGCTCTGGGGCGTCATTCCGTTCTTCCCTTCGATGGAGAAGACCTCCGAGATGTACGCCAAGATCGTCCGGAACGGCCCCTACACCGACCTGGCGCCCCAGGCGCAAATGAAGATCGGCGCGGCCCGGGAGAAGCAGAAGGAATATTCGCTGGCGGTCAAGGCCTATGAGAAGGCCGCCGACGTTTACCACGACGATCGCAAGGTTGCCTCCGACGCCACCTTCAAGGCCGGCATGGCCTACGACAAGCAGGCGCAGACCGCAGAGTACGACCAGAGCGCGGCGGGCTCGGCGATCTCCACATTCAACGATTTTATCGTCCTGTTCCCCGACGACAAACGCACGACGCAGGCCCAGAAGGTCATCGTCACGCTCCGCACCGAACAGGCGCGCGGCGCGTTCCAGGTCGCCCGCTTCTACGACAAGCGCCGCAAATGGCTGGCCGCCCAAGTTTATTATAATGAGACGGTCAACAAGGATCCCGAGTCCGTCTTTGCCGCGCAGGCCAAACAGCGGCTGCAGGTGCTCAAGAAGCGCACCGCTGGTTTCATCGAAGCGGAGCAGAACGCGATGGGCGCCGAAACCGGCCAACCGCCCAAACCGGCGCCCACCCCCTAGTCGCATGGCCCGGATCCTTGCCCTTTCCTGGGGCCTGTTCGCCCTCTGGTTGGGCGGTTGTTCCGGTTACCGGCTCGGTCCTACGAACGGTCTTCCGGCCGGGTCGCGCACGGTTCAGGTCAACCTCTTCCAGAACCGCACCATCGAACCGCGCCTCAGCGAGGCGATGGACCGCGCCTTGCGGAAGCGCTTCCAGCAGGAGGGCACGTATCGCCTCGCCACTCACGGCGACGCCGACATCATCATCTACGGCGAGATTCGGCGGTATGATCGAGAGGCGGTGGCCTTCCAGCCCAAGGACGTCATCACGCCCCTCGATTACGAAATCACGGTCACGGCCCACGTCGTGGCTGAGGAGCGCGCCACCGGACGCAAACTGGTGGACCGCGAGGTGAAGGGGAAGACGACGCTGCGCATTGGCGCGGACCAGACCAGCGCCGAGCGCATGTCGCTCCCGATGCTGGCGGACGATTTTGCGCACAACGCGGCGGCGCTGCTGGTGGACGGCACCTGGTGAAACCTCGCCACCCGCCGCCGTGGGTGTGCGTGCGAAGGCGCACTTGACCATCATGGGTGAAGCTTCTACCTTGTCTTCATCAACCGAAATCCGTGATTATGCGCTGCAACCAAACACACCTCGTCGCTGCGGTCAACCCTCGTCGTGGGCGGGCCTTTACGCTCATCGAACTGCTCGTGGTCATCGCCATCATCGCCATCCTGGCGGGCATGCTGCTGCCCGCGCTGGCCAAGGCCAAGGCCAAGGCGCAGGGCATCAAGTGTATCAGCAACGGCAAGCAAATGACGCTCGCCTGGCTGATGTACTCCGGGGATTACAACGAACAGTTGGTGCCCAACCACATAGGCGACACCAACGCGTGGATTCTGAACAACGTGTCCACCAGCATCTACGGCGCGACCAACCACCTCGATATCATGAACGGGCTGCTGTACAAGTACAACGCCAGTCTGGGGATTTACCAATGCCCGGGCGACAAGTTCGCGATCATCAGCGGGACCAAGCGCAACTTGCAGAAGAACCGAAGCTATTCGATGAACGGCCGGTTGAACAGCGACGTGACCTGGGTGCAGGGAACCCAGTATCCGGATTTTCGGAAGCAGACCGACATCAACAATCCCGCCCCGACCCAGTGCCTCGTGTTTCTGGACGAGAATCCGTACACGATTGATGACGGGTACTTTGCCATTCCCGCGGGGAGCAATCCCGGCGACTGGCAGAACTCGCCGGCGACGTTCCACAACAATGCCGGGTCGTTGTCCTTTGCCGACGGGCATGCGGAGATTTGGAGGTGGCTCGAGCCGACGACGGCGACGATCATGACGCTGGACTACCATTCGCCCAAAGGGGTCAACGACCGGGACTGGATCCGCCTGGCCAACGCCATCAATCAAATCCCTGGCAAGGCGTACTGACGCGCGTTGGCGCCGGCGGTCTGGACCCGCCGTCCGTTTTCCTCGGTCGGATCGGGCGCGGCCGGTTGCAGTTGGAGCTTGCCGCGAGCGAACGGCGTCGCGTTGGGAGTTCCGCCTTCAGGCGGCCCGATCCCGCTGAAGCCACGACTCCAAACGCACCTTGAGCGTGGGAACAAGGACACTACCAAAGATTGACCGGGCCAGCGGAGCGTCCATACTCGTTCCGTTCTCAGCAACACCGGAATCATCATGCAAAAAACGACTTCCTTTCTTGCCCTCCTGGCCGTGGCGGCCTCGTGTTTGACCCTGACCCCGTCCGCCTCCGCCCAAACCGCCGCCAGCCCCGATCCTTACGCGGGCGAAACCCCGGGCCAGCGCGACGCCCGCATGAAGTGGTGGCGCGAGGCTCGTTTCGGCATGTTCATCCACTGGGGCGTCTATTCCGTCCCCGCCGGCACTTATCACGGCAAGCGCATTGACGGCATCGGCGAGTGGATCATGTGCACCGGCAAAATCCCGATGGCCGAATACCAGCAGTACGCCAAGGAATTCAATCCGGTGAAGTTCAACGCCGAGGAATGGGTGCGCACCGCCAAGGCCGCCGGCATGAAGTACATCGTCATCACCAGCAAGCACCACGACGGCTTCGCCATGTTCGATTCCAAGGCCAGCGACTGGAACATCGTGAACCGGACGCCGTTCAAGCGCGACCCGCTCAAGGAACTCGCCGCCGCCTGCCGCAAGGAAGGCCTCCGCCTCGGCTTTTACTATTCGCAGGCGCAGGACTGGAACAATGGCGGCTCCGAGTGTTCCGGCGCCTGGGATCCCGCTCAAAAACACGACATGGACGAGTACATCAATCGCGTCGCAGTCTCCCAGGTGAAGGAAATCCTCACCAACTACGGACCCGGCGTCCCCGCCGTCCTATGGTGGGATACGTCGTGCGACATGAACCCCGAGCGCGCCGCCAAGCTCATTCCCCTGCTCAAGCTCAAGCCCGGCATCATCCACAACAACCGCCTCGGCGGCGGCTTCAACGGCGATACCGAGACGCCCGAGCAGGAAATCCCGGCCACCGGCTTCAAGGGACGCGACTGGGAAACCTGCATGACGATGAACGACACGTGGGGCTTCAAGAGCTACGACAATAATTGGAAACCCACGGAGACGCTCGTTCGCAATCTCGTGGACATCGCCAGCAAGGGTGGCAATTACCTGCTCAACGTCGGGCCGAGCAACGAAGGGCTGATTCCCGCGCCGTCCGTCGAACGCCTCCGCGCGGTCGGTGCCTGGATGAAGGTGAATGGCGAGGCCATCTACGGGACCAGCGCCAGTCCGTTCAAGAAACTGTCCTGGGGCCGCGCCACGCAGAAGCCCGGCAAGCTCTACCTGCACGTCTTTGACTGGCCCAAGGACGGCAAGCTGCTCGTCCCGCTCACCAGCCCCGTCAAGCAGGCCTATTTGCTGGCGGAGAAATCGCCGAAGCTGGCCGTGGTCAGCAGCGCCGCCGGATTGACCGTGTCGCTGCCCGCGGCGTCGCCCTCGCCCTTCGCCGGCGTCGTCGTGCTCGATCTCGCCGGTCCGCCGAAGGTCATCGAGACCAGCACCCGCATCCGCCAGGCGGCGGACGGCACGCTGACCCTCAAGGCGGACGATGCGGAAATCGTCGGTCGTAATCTCAAAGTGGAAGCGCACGATGGCATCAGTAATCTCGGCTTCTGGACGGACGCCGGCGATTACGCGCAATGGCCGGTCACGATCACCAAGGCGGGCACATTCGAGGTGGAGGCCAGTTTCGCCTGTGCGCCGGGCGCCGACGGCAGCACGTGTTCGCTCACCGTGGGCGATCAGACCTTCATGCAGACCGTGCCGGCCACCGGCGGTTGGAACGATTTCACCACCGAAACCGCCGGCCAGATCACCCTCGACAAAGCCGGGCCGCTGACCGTCACGTTGAAGGCCACCGACATGCCGCACGGCGCGGTGATCAACCTGCGCTCACTGGTCCTGAAACCCGTCAACTGAGCCGCCGTTTGAACCCCGTATCGCCGTTATGAAATCGGTGCCTTTTCGCGGCTCACTGGGAGCCCGCTTCTCACTGACGGCCGCAGTCGTCCTCCTGGCCATGTTGCCCCGCGTTGGCGCGGCAGACGCGTATGCCGCCCGCGTTTACACCAACGCCGCCGGCCAGACCCTGCCGTATCGCCTGCTGATGCCGAAGGATTATGACCCGGCGAAAAAGTACCCGCTCGTGGTCTTCCTCCACGGCGCCGGCGAGCGCGGCACCGACAACACGGCGCAGCTCGTCCACGGCACGGGCCTCTTCCTGAAACCCGAGGTGCGCGACCAGTTTCCGTGCTTCGTTTTTGCGCCGCAATGCCCGCCCGACCAAAAGTGGGTGGACATGCGCTGGGACGGCGATTCCGGCACGCGACCCGATCAGCCCAGCGCGCCGATGCAGCTCGCGCTGGACGTGCTGGCCGCGCTGCCCGCGGAGTTCAACCTCGATCCCGACCGGTTTTACGTGACCGGCCTCTCGATGGGCGGCTATGGCACGTGGGATTGCGTCACGCGCTTTCCCGGCAAATTCGCCGCCGCCGTCCCAATCTGCGGTGGCGGTGACGAACGGACCGTCTCCGTGCAGATGGCGAGAACGCCCGTGTGGGCCTTTCATTCCGACGATGACGGCACGGTGAGGGTCGTGCGGACCCGGCACATGGTCGCTGCCATGCTCGCGGCGGGATGGCATCCGCATTACTTCGAGTATTCCGGCCTCGGCCACAACTCCTGGAATCGCGCCTACACCGAGCCGGAGCTGCTGCCGTGGATGTTCGCCCAGCGTCGCGGCCAACCCGACACTTACGCGCTGAAAACCGCCGTGCCGGTGCCGCCCCGCGTCGCGAATTTCCCGGAGGACGCCGCATTTCCCGCCCAGGGCCCGGTCCGCAAGGCCGACTGGTTCCGCAACCTCTGGGTCCAGCGCCGCCCGGTTTGGTGGCGCAACCGGGCGCAGGACCAGGGCGCGGTCGTGTTCCTCGGCGACTCGATCACGCAGGGCTGGGGCAGCCTCGCGAAGGATTTCCCGGACTTCAAGGTCGCCAACCGCGGCATCAGCGGCGACATCACCCGCGGCCTGCTTTACCGTT
This sequence comes from Verrucomicrobiota bacterium, assembly GCA_050012855.1. Taxonomy (GTDB): domain Bacteria; phylum Verrucomicrobiota; class Verrucomicrobiia; order Limisphaerales; family J093; genus JAJXZJ01. The sequence goes on from JBEKGJ010000062.1 coordinate 5,766, forward strand.
TGAAGGACGACGTGCTCGATATTGATCCGGCTGCCGTCGTGCTGCTCATCGGCACCAACGACCTCGAGGACAAGGGCGAGCCCGACCAGATCGCCGCCAACGTGAAGCTGATCCTGTCGGCCTGCCATGCCGCGCATCCGAAAATGCCGGTGATCGTCTGCAAGGTCATGCCGAGCAGCACCACCAAGAACCGGCCGGCGGACAAGATCAAACAGATCAACGCACTGGTGGATGACATCGTGATCGCCGACCCACTGTGCTTCCGGTGCGACACGTGGACCATTTTCGCAAACGACCAGGGCGACGCCAAGGTGGAGGAATTCCCGGATTTGCTCCATCCGAATGCGGCGGGCTACGCCAAGTTCGCCCAGGCCCTGCGCCCGATCTTCGCCCAGCTCAAGCTGGCGAAGTAGCAGTGCGGCGGACCCTGCCTCGCGGCAAGAAGCGTATCGGTGTCCATCTGTGCAATCTGTGGTCAAATCGGAGTCTTCAGGTCGGTAGGGTGGCATTGCTGCGCCGCCCCAAATGGGGCCGAGACGCAGCTCGGCCGTACCCTGTTTTGTCGGCCACGTGCAGAATCGTCCTGCGCCCCGCCTATTTGGGTGAGATAACGATCCAGCCCAGCGCATAACGGTCACCGCCCCGTGGAAGCCCGTCCGCCAGGGGTGAAGCTCGGTCAGAAAACCGTGAAGTCGCGTCCCGGTGCCGGTAAATCCTGTCGGGCAGCCATGAAACGCCATTTTCCAAGCTGGAAATCCTGTCCACGTTCCGCGAAGCCCTGTTCGGCAACCTTGGAACGCTGTTCCGCAGCCTTGGAGCCTTGTCCGGTTTCGGAGAAACTTTGTGGCGCTTCATGGAAACGTCGTTTTCATGCATAGATGCCTCGTTTACAAGCACTTGTAACAGGCTATGGAACCACGGAATGCACGGACTACACGAAACCCAGCCACGGACCCGAGCCGCCGCTACGGCCACCTCGCACCTCGCAATTCATCAGGCCGCCGCACTTTTCCCGCTTTCCTTCAAATGGCGGCGCTACCGAGACGCCGCTGCGGAACCTGCCTCCGCAGTCTGGCTTGGGGCAAGAGCGCCTTTGGGCGTTTCCACGCTTTCGGGTATTCGATTTCGCTGCGCTTTCGCTTCAGCCGCTCGCCGGTTGAGAGGCGTGCCGGACCAAGCCCTTCTCGTCTTTGTCCAGCGGCGGCCAAACCCGCAAGCCCGCCGCCGCCGCCAACGGTCGCTGGCGGGAGTTCCGGTCGAAAGAAAGGAACCAGGTGGCCCCCATGACCACCGCCGCCGCCACCAGCACCAGGTCGTGACCGCCCGGACGGAGCGTGGGCGAAAAGCGCCGCGCCAGGCTTTCGGCCTGTTGAAAAGCGTCGGGCCAGTCCACGGATTCCCTCCGCAGCCGGACCCCTTCGTCCAAGTCCTCCTCGAACCTGGCAGCGGCACCCAAGTCCGGGTCGCGCAGCAGCACATTCAACACCTCGACCCGCGCCAGTTCGGAAACGCTGATGACTTTGGCGTCAGCGGTAAGGAACGCTTCAATGGCATCCGCGCCCTCCCCGGCCAGGTAAAGGCGAACGAGGATGCTGGAGTCGGCGGCGAGTCTCATGGCAGGTTGCCCATCGCCTGTTCGCGGGCGCGCAAGCGGCGGCGGTCTTCCTCAAATTCAGCCAACAAAGTCCTGCCTCGGGCCTTCGGCTGTCGCCGCAGCCATGCAAAGTGGGCCTTCCAATCGGGCTTTCGTTCCGGTGGCGGCGCCGTGTGCGTCAGATAGCCGACGGCTTTGCCTTTACGGTGCAACTCAAAGCTCTCGCCCCGCTCCACGGCATCCAGCACGCTGGCCGTTTTCCGGTTCAAGTCACGCATCGTGAGCGTTTTCATGTCTGACAGGATATGCCTGACCCCCTGTTCTAACAAGTGCAATCCTCACCCGTGACGGGCCAACCGGTTCACGCCGCCGGGTTCGATTTTCGAGTGGCCGGCTTCCGGGATGAGGACTTCGGAGAAGAGGGCTTTGAGGAGTTCGAGCCGGTTGAGGAGGCCGAGGGCAATCAACGGGCCGGTGTTACAGACAATAGGGCTCACGAGGCCAGGGGCTTGAACTCCGCCGCCACTTCATCGGCATCCCACGCGACCGCGGGCACGCCCCATTGTGGGCACGAAAGCAGGAACGTGACGCGCGGGAGGCCTGGAGCGGAGGCGAGGGCATCCGTTCTGGCGTCAGATGTCGCTCCGCGACGGCTTGCCGGAAATCATTTCTTCAACAAAATCTCCTGAATCAGTTTCCACGCCGCCTCATCGGTCGCCTTGGCGGCTTGATCGCCGCCGATGTTCGTGACCGTGATCACCGCAAAGTCCTTCTTCGGCGCCAGCCAGACCGTCGTGAACCACATCGTGTTCGATCCGGTGTGCGTCAGCGCCGTGCCGCCCGCCCAATCGCGCGCCGTGACGATCCAGCCCAGCGCATAACGGTCACCTCTCGACGCCGCCATCGGCACCAAGCCAGTGTGCAACTTCTTGAAGCTCTCGGGCTTTAGCAGCCGTCCATTGCCCTTGTCACCGGCGACGTGAAACGCCGCGAATTTCGCGAGGTCCATGAGCGAGCAATGCACGATCCCGGCGGGGCCAATCCCCACCGGGTTGTCGGCGCTGCGACCCGGTTCGACCGCGCGCGGCTTGTCTCCAACGAAAGTGTGTCCGCGCGGTTGATCGAGGCGGTCCGGTGTTCCCGGGGCGCCGAAGCCGGCGGAGGTCATGCCCAGCGGCTGGAACAGGCGTTTCGTCATGAGGTCTTCCCACGCTTCACCGGTGGCCTTCTCCAGCATCGCGCCGGCGATCGCATAGCCGGCGTTCGAGTAGATGTACTTTGTTCCGGGCGCGGCTTCGGGCGGCCGGGCCGTCACCTGCTCCAGGAGAAAGCGGCGCTGCTCGCGGGGCGGGCCGGATTGCAGCCACACGCGTGCCCAGATGCCACTGGGGTTCAGGTCCGCCGGTGCGCCGCCGTGATGCGACAACAATTGTTCGAGCGTCACGGCCTTCCATTTGGCATTCACTTTCAGGTCCGGGAACACGTCGGCGATGCGCGTCGTCCAGGCGATCCGGCCTTCCTCGACCAGCATGGCGGCCAGCGTGGCCGTCATGGACTTCGTTATCGAGCCGTGGTGCCACTGGTCGGCGATGGTGACCAGATTGGTTTCGCCGGCTTTGCGCACACCGGTGACACCGAGGGCGACAACGCGGTTGGAGAGGACCACCACGGCGCCCAGCGCGGGGAGGTGATGCGCGGTGCGGATCAGCTCCAGTTCGGCCGCGACGTCACACGGCGGGGTGGCGGGTTCGGTCAGCATGGGAGCGGTGTTTGTCCCCGGCGGGTTGGCGGGACTCGCTGCTGCTGATGCCAGCCGGGCGGCCAGGCCAAGGGCGAGCCACCAAGTCGGCGAGGTCAAGCACAGCGACGCGCGGGAAAACGGTCGGCGGACGCACATGCGCAACCCATCCCCGGAAAACGCGGCGGCGTCAATGGTTTCGGTCACGGCGCGATCCAGAATTAACTCGCCAAAGGGCACGTTCCACCGCATCTTGGCGGCAGTTGTGAGCGAGTTTCAGGTCATCGAATTCACCGTCGCGCAGACGGCCCGGCGCCGTCGCCGGCAGCGCGCTTGGCGCGGTTTGTGGCAAGGCGTGTTGATTGGGTCGCTGCTCCTCCTGACGACCCTCGTCCTCTACAAAGTTCTTCCGCTTCCGATGACCGTGCTCGCTGTGGGCGGCGGGCTTTTTGTCGTCGCGGTGGGGGCGGGTTTCCTCCTTGGTGGATGGCGTCGCGAAGCCCCGCTGACCACAGCGCGATGGTTGGATCAGCGTGAGCACCTGCAAGAACGTCTCAGCACTGCCCTCGAAATGAGCAAGGATCCGCGGGCCGGCCACTGGCGCGAACTGGTGCTGGCGGACGCGGCCAGTCATCTCGGCAAGCTCGATTTCCGGCGCCTGCTACCGTGGCAGCTTCCGCGGACAAGCCGATGGGCGCTGCTGGCGCTCACGCTGGCCGCGGGCCTGGGTTTGGTGCCGGAGTATCGCAGCAAGGAGTTTCACCAGCGGCAGCGCGAGCGGGAGAGCGTGCGCGAAGCCGGTCGGAACCTGGCGGACCTCACGCGACGCTCGCTCGAACATCGCCAGCCGGTGCTGGAGAACACCCGCGCGGCCATGAGATCGGTCGGCGAGCTGGGCGACCAACTGGCCCGCAACCCGGTCACCCGCGCGGAGGCAATGCGCGATCTCGCCAAGGTCACCGACAAGGTGCAGGAGCAGGCGCGCGAACTCGAACGCAACCCGGCGCTACGGCCGATGGAGCGGGCCGCCAGTTCCTCGGGCCGGAACCAGATGGCGAACGCGGATGAGTTGAAGAAGCAAATCGAATCGCTGCAGAAGAACCTGGGCAGCAAGGAGGCCAACGCCGAGGCGCTCGACAAGTTGAAGCAGGAACTCCAGAAAGCGCAGCAGGCCGCGGCAAACATGATGGCGAAGGGTTCGCAGGCCTCGGATGCGGCCAAGGACAGCCTGGCGAAAGCGTTGGCCAGCCTCTCACGGCAAGCGCAAGACCTGGGCGCCACGCTGCCGAGCCTCGAGGAAGCCATTTCCGCGCTGGAAGCCAGCAAGATTGACCAGGTGATGAAGGACCTCGAAGTCGCCGAAAAAGATTTGGAGAAAATGGAGCAGATGGCGCAGTCGTTGCAGCAGCTCCAGCAGCAGGCGGCGCAGTTGGGCAAGGACCTGGCCGAGCAGTTGGACAAGGGCCAGGCCGACGCCGCGGCCGCCACGCTCCGAAAACTTTCCGACCAGTTGAAGGCGGGCAAGCTGGCGCCGGAGCAGTTGAAAGCCATCAGCGACGAAGTGGCCAAGGCGATCAAACCGGCCGGCCCTTATGGCAAGGTGCCCGACCTGTTGAAGCAGGCGGCGCGACAGATGCAGCAGGGCCAGATGCCCGGCGCCTCGCAGTCGCTGGCCGATGCCGCGAAGGAACTCGACGACCTCATGCAACAGATGGCGGACGCGCAGGATTTGAAGGACACGCTCGACGCGCTGAAGCGGGCTCAGTTTTGTGTCGGCACCGGCCAGGGCTGGAGCCAGTGCAAAGGTGCTCCCGGCTACAAACCCGGCGGCAAACCGGGTCGCGGCGTCGGCGATTGGGCTGGCGACACGCCACCGTCCGAGGCGCCGGAGAACACCGGTCTGTGGGACAATTCCGGCGTCGAGCGGCCGGACAAGGACCCGCGCGGCCAGACGGACCGTGGTGCCGGAGACTTGCCGGAGGGCCTCATGCCAACCAAGGTGAAGGGCCAGTTCACGCCCGGTTCCCAGATGCCCAGCATCACCTTGAAAGGCGTCAGCATCAAAGGCCAGAGCACCGTGGCGTTCCAGCAGGCGGTCACGGCCGCGCAATCCGAAGCCCAGGCGGCCCTGAGCCAGGAACAGGTGCCGCGCGCCTACCAGGGAGCGGTGAAGGATTATTTCGACGACTTGAAGAAGTAGGGGGAGGTTGAGTTTTCAGGTGTACATGTTTTCATGTTTTCAGGTGTCCGAGTTTTCAGGTTTTCAGGCTTTCAAGTTGTTCGGTTTCGATTTCTCAGGTTTTCACGAAATACGGCATGGCGACGATCGCGCGATTTGAGGATTTGGAGGTGTGGCAGGAAAGCCGGCATCTGGTGAAGGCGGTTTATGCCGCCACCAGTCAGGGCCGGTTGGCCGGGGATTTTGAAATGCGCGACCAGATGCGACGGGCGGCCCTCTCGACCATGACGAACAGTGCGGAGGGGTTTGAACGCGGCAGCAACAAAGATTTCGCGAAGTTTTTGAATATCGTCCGCGGCTCGGCCGGCGAAGTCCGGTCCCTGCTTTACGCCGCGCTGGACCTAGGCTTCCTTGACGCCGCCGCGTTCAAGTTGCTGAAGGAGCAGGCGGAAAGCGTGAGCCGCCGCAGTTCCAAGCTGATTCAATACCTCGCCACGGCAGCGCCCGCCAGTCGGCCGGTGACCCGTAACCTGCCGGTTGCCTCGGCGGAAACAGTGAGTAACTTGAGAACTCGAGAACCTCACGACTTGAAAACCTGAGAACTCGAAAACCCGACAACGTGATAACTTGAAAACGTGAAAACCTGAAAACCTGAAAACTATTTCCCCATGCCCATCGAAGAACAAATCGCCCAATTCCGCCAGACCCACGCCGCCCTGCGCGCCGAGGTCGCCAAGGTCATCGTCGGCCACGACGCCATTCTGGACGGCACGCTGACCGCGCTGCTGGCCGGCGGTCACGTGCTGCTCGAAGGCGTGCCCGGCCTTGGCAAGACGCTCCTTGTCCGGACGCTCGGCGAGGTGCTGGACCTGTCGTTCAGCCGCATCCAGTTCACACCGGACCTCATGCCGGCCGACATCCTCGGCACCAACCTGGTCATGGAAATGCCCGACGGCCGGCGCGCGTTCGAGTTCCAAAAGGGTCCGATCTTCGCTCACCTGATCCTGGCCGACGAAATCAACCGGGCCACGCCCAAGACGCAATCGGCGACGCTCGAGGCGATGCAGGAGCACAGCGTCACGGCCGGCGGCGAATTGCGGCGGCTGGCCGAGCCGTTCTTCGTCCTGGCCACGCAGAACCCGATTGATCAGGAAGGCACCTACCCGCTGCCGGAGGCGCAGCTCGACCGCTTTTTCTTCAAGCTCCTCGTCGGCTATCCCAGTGCCGCCGAGCTGACCGAAGTGCTCAACCGCACCACGGAAAACGCGAAGGTCCAGCTCCAGCGTGTCGTCACCCGCGACACGATGATTGAACTCCAGCAACTGGTCCGGCAGGTGCCGGTGGCCTCGCACGTGAAGGATTATGCCGTGCGCCTGGTGCTGGCCACGCATCCCAAGACCTCCACCGCCGCGCCGATCGCCACCCAGTTCCTGCGCTTTGGCAGCAGTCCGCGCGGGGCGCAGGCGCTCATCCTGGCGGGCAAGGTCCGCGCGCTGGCGCAGGGCCGCTTCAACGTGAGTTTCGACGACATCCAGGCGGCGGCGTTGCCGGCGTTGCGTCACCGGCTCATTCTCAACTTCGAGGCGGAGGCGGAGAGCATCACGACCGACCACATTATCAACCAGGTGCTGAAGGACGTCCCGCGGACGGTCGAAGCGGTGAGTGCCTGACTTGGGTGCGACGCCATGAAGCGCCGAAACCACCCCCCGTGCATTGCTCCCGGTTCGGTCGGGCAATTCTGAAATGGCCTCCCCGCTCATCACCGCCGAACTCCTGCGCCGGCTCGAGCAGTTTCAACTGCTGGCGCAACGCCGCGCCAAGAGCGCCGCGCGCGGCGAGCGCCGCAGCCGTGCCCGCGGCCAGTCGGTCGAGTTCGCCGATTACCGGAGCTACGTCGCCGGCGACGACCTGCGCTATCTCGACTGGAACCTCTACGGCCGGCTCGATCGCCTCTTCCTCAAGCTCTACGAGGAGGAACGCGAATTGCCCGTCCGCATTTTTCTCGATGCGAGCGAGTCCATGACCTTCGGCGAGCCGGTGAAATTCGATTTTGCCCGGCAGGTTGCCGCGGCAGTCGGTTACGTGGCGTTGTGCGGTTTCGACCGGGTCAGCGTGGTGCCGTTTCCCGACCGGCCGGAGGAGGCGGTCATCCGTGGCGCGTTGCGGACGGTGCGCGGCCGGCGCTCGGCGGTCGGGATGTTCCAGCAGCTTCAACAGCTCGCGGCGGGCGGACCAGCGGATCTCAATGAAGCGTTGCGCCGCGGCGCGATCGAAGCCCGCCAGCCCGGCCTGGCGTTGGTGCTGAGCGATTTCCTCGATCCGGCCGGTTACGAAACGGGACTGACGGCGCTGGTCAGCCGCGGTTTCCAAGTGGACGTGGTCCACATCCTGGCGCCGGACGAGTTGTCGCCGACGACGTTCGGCGATCTGCGGCTGGTGGATGCGGAGACGGGCGCCCAACAGGAGGTGACGTTCGGACGCTACCGGCTGGCGGCCTACCGGCAGACCGTGAGTAATTACTGCCAGCGCCTGCGTGAGAGCTGCGCCGCGCGCGGCATCAACTATTTCCTGGCCAGCTCGGCGACGTCGCTCGAGGAACTGTTGTTGAAGCAACTGCGCCAGGCGGAGGTGCTGGGCTAGGGCCATTGCGGATTGCGGATTGTGGATTGTTAATTCGGTGAAATCAATGAACCCTGAAGAATTCAAGCAGCGCACGAAAGGACTCGCCTTGCAGATCGTTCGACTCTGCGAAGCGTTGCCGAAAGGAGTGGCCGCGTCGGTCCTCGGCCGGCAGTTGCTCCGCAGCGGCACTTCCGTCGGTGCCAATTACCGCGCCGCCTGTCGTGCCAAATCGAGGGCCGATTTCATCGCCAAGCTGGCGATTGTCGAAGAAGAATGCGACGAGACGCTGTATTGGCTCGAACTGTTGGTCGAATCCGGACTGGTCAAGCAAGCCTTGGTTGCCGAGCTTGCGGACGAGGGCGCTGAAATCCTTGCGCTCGTCGTGGCCTCCATCAACACCGCTCGTCGTGGCGCTCAATCCGCAATCCGCAACCCGCAATCCGCAATCGTATGAGTTTTCTCGCGCCCACCGCCTTTGCGCTCGCCGCCACCATCCCGGTGGTGATCCTGTTTTACCTGCTCAAGCGCAAGCGGGTGGTCAAGCTGGTGTCGAGCACGCTGCTCTGGCAGAAGTTCCTCGCCGAAACCCAGGCCAGCGCCCCGTTTCAACGCCTGCGCCATAACTGGCTCCTGGTGCTTCAACTGGTGCTCCTGGCGCTCGTCATTTTGGCGCTGGCCCGACCCTACTTCGCCACCAACGTCAAAGGCGGCCGGCTCCTGGTGGCGATTCTCGACGCCTCGGCCTCGATGCAGAGCACCGACGAAACGCCGTCGCGCTTCGAGCGGGCGCGCGCGGAGGCGCAGGCCTTGGTGGACAGCCTGCACGACACGGACCAGATGGTCGTGCTGCTCGCTGGCGGCCACACCGAGGTCAAGCAATCGCCGACCAGCAACAAGGCCGCCTTGCGCCGCGCACTGCAAGGCTGCGCCGTGTCGGACTCGCCGACCCGCCTGGCCGAGGCGTTCAAGCTCGCCCAGTCGCTGGTCCGCGACCGGGTTGGCGCCGAGATTCACCTCTACAGCGACGGCGCCACGCCAGACCTGTCCGAGTTTGAAAACGAGGGCCTGAACGTGGCGTTTCACCGCGTGGGCCGGCGCGGGGAGAATGTCGGCATCGTCACGCTCGATGTCCGGGCGCATCCGGAGGACCCGTCGCGGCGCGCGCTGTTCGTCGGCGTGTTCAACGCCGGCACCAACCCGGTGCAGACCGAACTCGACCTGTTCTTCCAGGGCACGCTGATCGAGGCCCGGCCGGTGACATTGGCCCCGCGCGAAACGCTGGCCCAGGTTTTTAACGCCGCCCAGACGAACAACGGTGTGTTCACCCTGCGCATTGCGGCCCGCGACGACCTGGCCGCCGACAACGAGGCTTCCGTCGTCAGCCTGTTGCCGGACCCGGCGAAGGTGTTGCTCGTCACGCGCGGCAACCGCTACCTCGAACGCGCCCTGTCCGCCGCGCCGAACGTCACGCTCAGCGTGGCGAAGGATTCCGCTGACGACGCCCGGGATTTTGACCTGACCGTGCTTGACGACGTACTGCCGGCCGCGTGGCCGTCCAACAATGTCATGGCGATCCGCTCCGCGCCGACGAACTGGGTCGAGCCCACCGGGCGCGTCGAGGCCCCGCAGATTGTGGACTGGAAGAACACGCATCCACTGCTGCGCTTCGTGACGTTCGACAACGTGCAAATCGCCTCGGCGCTGACAGTGAAGCCGCCGCCCTGGGCCGTGCCGCTGGTCGAGTCGCCCAACACGCCGCTCGTGCTGGCGGGCGAGATCGGCCGGCAGCGGGTGGTCTGGCTGGGTTTCGACACGCTCGAGAGCACCTGGCCGCTCCGGATTTCCTTCCCGATTTTCATCGCCAATGTTGTGGACTGGCTGAATCCCGCGAATGCCCGCGCTGCGCAGTTCCAGGTGCACCCCGGCGATCCCATCCGGCTGGCCCTGAGCGCGCCGCTGACCAACGCGGTGATGCGCCTGCCCGACGGCACGGAACGGCCGATCGTCCTCGACCCCGGTGCCCGCGAGCTGGTGTTTGGCGACACGCAGCGGGAGGGCATTTACCGGCTCGAGGCCGGGACCAACCGCGTGGAGTTTTGCGTCAACCTGCTCGACGCCGCGGAAACCGACACGACGCCCAAGGCCGAGCTGCGGTTCGGCAAGTACGCGAAGGTCCAGGCGGCGACAGTCAAGCCGGCGAACCTGGAATGGTGGCGGTGGTTCGTTGCCGCCGGCCTGGCCGTGCTGATGTTCGAGTGGTGGTTTTATCATCGCCGAACAGCGTGATTCAGCGGGCATAACCTTGTGAACGAGGGCTAAAGTGGAAGATCAGCACAACCATCAACCAACACGCGAACCGTGGCAGCGCTGGTTTTCCGATGCGATGAAAGCGGGCGGCGGCATGTGGGTCTGGGTTCCCCTGGTTGTCCCTATCGTGGTGCTTTGTGTGGTGTTGTTGCCGACCTTGGCGGTGATGAAAAGCAGGCTGCCGTCGGTGACGCTTTACTGCGCCCAGGATGAAGTCTTCGCCGAACCGTTGTTGAAGCAGTTCACGGCGCAGACCGGCATCCGCGTTCGCGCCGTCTATGACAGCGAGGCGGTCAAGACGGTGGGGCTGGCGAACCGCCTGCTCGCCGAGCGCGCGTACCCGCAATGCGACGTGTTCTGGGGCAACGAGGAATTGCGCACCCGGCAGCTCGCTGCGCAGGGTGTGTGGCGTGAAACCAACGGCTGGAGCGCGCTCGGCTACCGCAGCCGGCGGGTCGTGGTGAACACTAACTTCCTGCCGCTTGCCCAGGCCCCGCGGTCGTTGCTGGACCTGACGAACGCTGCTTGGCGCGGCAAGGTCGCACTCGCGTATCCGCTGTTCGGCACGACGGCGGCGCAGTTTGCCGCGCTCCGCCAGTTCTGGGGTGAGGCGCGCTGGGAGGCGTGGTGTCGCGCCCTCCAGGCCAACCAGCCGTTCATCGTGGACGGCAATTCGGTCGTGGCGAAATTCGTGGCGAAGGGCGAGGCCTGGATCGGCCTGACGGATTCGGATGACCTCGCGGCGGAGCAGCACGAGGGCGCGCCGGTGATGGCGCTGCCGATGAGCGATGAGACGTTGCTCATTCCCAACACGGTTGCAGTGGTGCGCGACGGGCCGCGCCCGGCCGCCGCCCAAAAGCTCGTCGAGTTTCTGCGGAGCCCGGAAGTGATGAGACAACTGGTCGCGCACCAGGCACTGGAAGGCGCGGACCCGGCTGATGCGGGCGTGAAGACGCTGCGGCCGGACTGGGCCAGGCTGCTGGCGGATTTGGAGCCGACGATGGCGAAGCTGAAGGAGGTTTTCCTCCGATGAACTGGGCGTTGCTGCGAAACAGTCTGCTCGTCGCGGTCGGCGCCACGGCGCTGGCCGTGGTGTTCGGCCTGGCCGGGGCCTTGTTTGCCGCCGGCCGGGAGCGGCGCACTCGCGATGTCTTGCTGGTCATGGCCGCCGTGGCGCTGGCGCTGCCGCCGTTCGTGGTGACGAATTGCTGGATGGATCTGCTCGGGCAAACCGGTGTCTGGCGGCGCTGGCTCCCGCTCAACATTTACTCGCTGGGCGGGACGGTCTGGGTGCTGGCGCTCATGCTGTGGCCCTTGCCGTTCTTCGCCGTCCTTGGCGCGTGGCAGCGGCTGGAGGCGGCGCAGCTCGAAGCCGACCCGGCGCTGGCGGGCACGGCGCTGTTGCGCTGGTTGTTGCTGCCGGTCGCCGCCCCGGCGCTGGGCCAGGCGGCCGTACTGACCTTCGTGCTGGGGCTGAACAACTTTGCCGTGCCGGCGGTTTTGCAGGTGAAGGTCTTTTCCGCGGAAGTGTGGCTTCAGTTCAGCACAAATTTCGATTATGTCGCCGCGCTGGAATTGTGTGCGCCACTCGTGCTGGCGCCACTGCTGCTCCTCCTCTGGTTGCGCCGGCGGGAAATCGCCTGGCCGCGTCATGACGGACCGTTGGCCGGAGCAGCCGTCCGCCGGCAACTTGGCCGGAGCTGGGGGCGCGGGGTCGGCGCTCTCACCGTGGTCGTGATCGGATTGTCGGTGGCGCTGCCCCTGCTGCAACTGGGGTTGACCACACGGAGCTGGACCGAACTGCCGGCGGCCCTGGCCGCCGGGCAGAGCGCGCTCGCGGTTTCGCTGGGCTTCGCGGTGAGCGCGGCGACGCTGACCGTCCTGGCCGGCCTGCTCACCTGGCGCCGGCGGATCGGGCTCTGGCTGTGGCTGCCGCTCTTTGCGCCGGGGGTGCTGCTCGGTCTGGCGTTGATTTTTGTCCTGAACCGGCCGCCGTTCATCGCGATCTACCAAAGCCTGTTCGTGGTCGTCATTGGGCTCGTGATCCGCTACGCGGCGATCGGCTGGCACGGCGCGGCGTTGGCGCGGCGGTCGGTTGATCCGGACCTGGTGGACGCGGCGGCGCTCGAAGGCGCCTCGCGCTGGCAGGCGTTCCGGATCGCGCTCTGGCCGCAGATGGCGGCGCCGCTGGCGGCGGCCTGGTTCGTGGTGTACCTGCTCTGCCTGTGGGACGTCGAAACGCTGGTGTTGATCGTGCCGCCGGGCGGTGAAACGCTGGCGTTGCGGATTTTTAATCTCCTGCATTACGGGCACAACACGCAGGTGAACGCGCTGTGCCTGCTGCTGCTGGCGGCGGCGGTGGCGCCGTTGCTGGCGCGGTTGGCCTGGCGGCGGAGCGGGCTGGCCGGCGGCCTGCTCGCGGCGCTGGTGCTGGCCGGGTGCTCGCGGTCGTCGTCCAATCGCGCCGCGCTCGACAGCCGGTTCTTCAGCCGGGCCGAAATCGTCGGCACGCGCGGGACGGCGCCGGGGCAGTTCAACAAGCCGCGGTCGGTCGCCGTGGACCGGGACGACAATCTCTACGTGGTGGACATGACCGGCCGCGTGCAGAAGTTCTCGTCGAATGGAGTTTTTCTGCTTTCGTGGCAGATGCCCCAGACCGACCTGGGCAAGCCGAAAGGGATGGGCCGCGACCGCGAGGGCAACCTCATCGTGTTGGAGCCGCATTACTCGCGGGTGAACGTGTTCACGCCGGCGGGCCGGCTGGTGCGGCAGTGGGGCGTGAAAGGCACCAATACCGGTCAGTTCTGGCTGCCGCGGTCGGTCGCCGCCAGTTCGCGTGGCGAAATCTGGGTGTGCGAGTACGGCACCGTCGAGCGGGTGCAGCGGTTTTCGGCCGATGGCCACGAGCTGTTGCTGAGCTTCGGCCGGTTCGGGAGCGGGGCAGGGGAGTTCAACCGGGCCGAAGGCCTGGCAACCGATGCGCAGGACCGGCTTTACGTGGCGGATTCCTGCAACCATCGGCTGCAGGTGTTCGACCATGACGGCCGGTGGCTCGCGAGCTACGGTCGCGCGGGGACGGGACTGGGGGAGCTTAGCTATCCTTATGATGTGTGCGTGGACGCCGCGGGCAACCAGTTCGTCTGCGAGTTTGGCAACAGCCGGCTCCAGGTGTTCGACCCGCAACACCGGCCGGTCGAAATCATCGGCGGAGCCGGAAGTGCGCCCGGGCGGTTCAGCAATCCCTGGAGCATCGCGCTCGATTCGGCCGGCAATTTGTACGTGGCGGACGCGTTAAATCACCGCGTGCAAAAACTGATCCGCCGGCCGCCGGCCGCCGGTGTGGCGCGGCATGAGGTTGTTTCCACGCCGCGGGCGGACGTGGCGGGCGATCACCCATGAGCTTTCAGTTTACCAACCCGGAGTGGTTGCTGCTCCTGCCCGTAACGGCGGGCTGGGTGATCTGGCTCACGCTCAAGTCGTATGTGCAGGCGGGGCCGGTTCGGCGCTGGACCGCGTTTGGGCTGCGGCTCCTGATCACGACGGCGGTGGTGTTCGCGCTCGCCGGCCTGCAATGGCGCAAGCCGCTCGAGGGCATGAACGTGTTCTTCCTGCTGGACCGTTCGGACAGCGTGCCGTCGTCCCAGCAGGAGGCGGCGCGGGAATACATCAACCGTGCTGCCGCCGCCAAACGGAACGTGGACCAGGCGGGGGTGATCGTTTTCGGCAGCAGCGCCAGCATTGAAACCACGCCGAACGTGAAGGTGGACGTCCAGAAGATCCTGGCCGTGGTGGGCACCGAGCGCACCGACATTGCCGGCGCGCTCCGGCTGGGGACGGCGGCGTTCCCGGAGGACGGCCAGAAGCGGTTGGTGTTGCTGTCGGACGGCAACGAAAACGTCGGCGAAGCGCTGGGCGCGGTCGCCGCCGCGCGGCCCTTGGGGGTGACGGTGGACGTGATTCCGTTGGGCATGTCGCGCCCGGGCGACGTTTCGGTGGAGAAGATGGCGGTGCCGGCGAGCGTGAAGAAAGGGCAGACGTTCGAGGTGAAAATCTTCGCGCAATCGGATCAAAACCGCGCGGCGCGGCTGCGGTTGTTCCGGAACAACGAGTTTTTGGGCGAACAGCCGGTGGAACTGGCGGCCGGCAAGAACCTGTTTACGTTCCCGCAAACGCTGCCACAGACCGGCTTTTACAGCTACGAGGTGCAACTGGACGCGCCCGGTGACCCGGTGCCGCAGAACAACCGGGCCGCCAGCTTCGTCAATGTGCGGGGCGAGCCGCGGTTGCTCATCGTCTCGGCGGACCCGGCGGCCGACGCGCCCCTGGCGGCGGCCCTGCGAGCGGCACGGCTGGAAGTGAAGCTAACCGATTTGAGCGGCTTCCCGGCCACGCTGGCGGAGATGCAAAGCTGGGATGTGATTTTCCTCAGCAACCTCGCCGCGGGCGACCTGGGAACGACATTGATGAAGTTGTTGGAGAGCGCCGTCCGCGATTTCGGAGTTGGCCTGGTTTGCGTGGGCGGCGATCAGACCTACGCGGCGGGCGGATATCGCGGGACGCCGTTGGAGTCCACACTGCCGGTGGAAATGGAACTGAGCAGCAAGAAGATTCTGCCCAACGGCGCGGTGGCTCTCGTGATGCACGGCATGGAGTTCAACAACGGCAACCAGGTGGCGCGCGAATGTGCCTTGGGGGTGCTCGACGCCCTGGGTCCGCAGGACGAGATGGGCGTGGTGCTGTGGGATGGACACGACCGCTGGCTGTTTCCGCTGACGAAGGTCGGAGACAAAAAGGAGCTTGGCCGGCAGATCGCCGGCATGAACCAGGGCGACCTTCCGACCTTCCAGCATGTCATGGAGATGGCCTACCAGGGGGATGCCAGCACCAAGGGACTCAAACACTCCACGGCCAATCTCAAGCATATCATCGTGTTCAGCGACGGCGACCCCGGCCCGCCCACGCCTGAGCTGATGAACTCGATCGTGGCGGACAAGATCACGGTGAGCACGGTGCTGATTTCCGGCCATGCGGGGCCGGACACCATGATTCGGATTGCCGACCAGGGGCGCGGGCGGTTCTACGACGTGCGCGATCCGAGCCAGTTGCCTCAGATTTTCCTGAAGGAGGCGATGGTCATCCTCAAGTCGGCGATCTTTGAGGAACCATTTCAACCGCAGCTTGCCGTGGCCTCGGAACCGGTGCGCGGCATCAGCGGCGCCGAGTTTCCAACCCTGCGCGGCTACGTGGCCACGACCCCCAAGTCTCGGGCCGAAGTGCCGTTGGTGTCGGACAAGGGCGATCCGATCCTGGCTCACTGGCAATACGGTTTGGGGCGGGCGGTGGCGTTCACGTCGGATGCCAAGGCCAAGTGGGCGGCGGACTGGCTGGCGTGGACGAAATACCAGCAGTTCTGGTCGCAGGTGGCGCGCTGGGCGATGCGGCGCGTGGACACGGCCGATTTCAACACCGAGGTTTCCGTGGAGAAGGGTGTCGGCATCATCAGCGTCGAGGCGCTGGATCCGCAGGGCAACTTCCGCAACTTCCTGGACCTCCAGGCGGTGGTGGACAGTCCGAAGGGCGACAAGCAGGTGGTGCATCTGCAACAAACCGGGCCGGGCCGCTACGAGGCCCGGTTCCCGACGCGCGAGGTGGGAGCCTACCTGCTGAACCTGATGGAGATGGACCGGGGGCAGGTGCGGGCAGCCCAAGCGCTGGGCGCGAGTGTCAATTACTCGCCGGAATTCAACACCGCGCAGCCGGACGTGAACCTGCTGCGCCGGCTTGTGGAAGGGGGGGGCGGCCGGACGCTTTCCCTCACCAATGCGGCCGACCCGGCGGCAAACCCGTTTTTGCACGACCGGCAGAGAACTTTCCAGCCCCGCGACCTGTGGGAATGGCTCCTCCAGTTGGCGCTGTTCCTGTTTGTGGCCGATGTCGGCGTCCGGCGGATCTACCTCGACCGGGCGGAGTGGTTGACGGCCACCGCGACGCTGCGGCGTTACCTGTTTTTCTGGCGGGGCAAAGCGCGGCCGGTGGGCGCCGATGAGTCGTTGGGGGCGCTGCTCGCGCGGCGCGACGCCGTCCGGGCCCGGCACACGCCCCCGGCAGCACCGTCGCCGGAATTGTTCCAGCCGGCGCGACCCGAGACGGCGATCCTGCCGCCGTCTGAAACCCTGGCGGTTCCGAAGACTGCACCTGAGGCCCCGCCGCCGGCGGCGACGGACCGCACGAACGTCACGAGCCGGTTGCTGGATGCCAAGCGCCGGGCCAGCCGGAAGCTGGACCAGTGATGCCACACTGGAAAATCGTTGCAGGGGTTGGCGCGATTATGGCTTCATCGGGTGGTGCGGAACGCAAGCCCTCAGCGTGACCCCGACCGCGCGGCGGGCCCGGGTTGGTGATGGCGGTCGGTCACCACGACGAAGCGATGAACCGGGTCCGGCTGCACGTGTTCTATTCCGGCAATGTGCAGGGGGTTGGTTTCCGCTACACGGCCAAATCGCTGGCACGAGGTTTTGAGGTTACCGGTTTGGTTCGTAACCTGCTTGATGGACGGGTGGAATTGATCGCCGAAGGCGGGCGTGACGAGCTTTCCGCCTTCCGGCAGGCCATCTTGGACTCCGGGTTGGGTCCGCTGGTTCGCCACGAAGAGGTGCGGTGGGAAGCGGGCAGTGGCGGCCTGTGTGGGTTCGAGATTGTCCGGTAGGGAAACAGTTTTTGCGATGAAGTTTGCGATTATTGCCGACATCCATGCCAATCTGGAGGCGTTGGAAGTCGTGTTGGAAGACGCGCGTCAGCAGCGCGCCACGAATTATGCCTGCCTGGGCGATGTGGTCGGCTACAACGCGAACCCGAAGGAATGCCTGGACATCATCCGGACCATGGCGATGCCCTGCGTCAAAGGCAACCATGATGAATACTGCTCCCAGGATGAACATCTGGAAGGCTTCAATCCGCACGCCGCCGAAGCGGTGCAGTGGACCCGCTCGCACTTGTCGGCCGTGGACCGCGCCTGGCTGCGCGATTTGAGATACAACCGCCTGGTCGCCAATTTTTCGATCGTCCATGCGACGCTCGATGCGCCCAAGCGATGGGGTTATGTCTTCCCCTCGGACAAGTTCGCCGCCGCCGCCAGTTTTACCTACCAGAACACGAGCGTCTGTTTCTTCGGGCACACCCACGTACCGGTCGCCTTCGTTCGCGACAGCGTGGTTCGCGGCGGCACCTATTCACGCTTTCGCATCGAGCCGGGCAAGAAGTACTTCATCAACGTCGGCAGTGTTGGCCAGTCGCGCGACGGCGTGCCCAAGGCCACCTATGCGACCTACGACCTGGACGATGGCTTTGTCGAACTGCGCCGGCTCGATTACGACATCCCCAGGACGCAGGCGAAGATCGTCGCGGCGGGGCTCCCGCAGCGTCTGGCCGACCGACTGGCTGAGGGCCGTTAGGCTCCGTCCTTGAAAATTCTCATCCTCAAGCCCAGTTCCCTCGGGGATGTTGTCCAGTCCCTGCCGGTTCTGCGTTTGCTCAAACGCCACTTGCCGACGAGCGCCATCCACTGGTGGCTCGACGCCGATCTTGTCCCGCTGCTGGCGGCGGACCCTGACCTGGCCGGCGTGATTCCCTTTCGCCGCCGTCGTTGGGCCTCCCCCTGGCGCTGGCACGAACTGACGGCCAGCCTCCGCCAGATCCGCGCGATGCGCTTCGACTGGGTGATCGACCTGCAAGCCCTGCTCCGGAGCGGTCTGGTGGCCTGGCTGGCCGGCGCCCGCAGCAGCGTCGGCCTCGCGGATGGTCGCGAAGGCGCGCCGGCCTTCTATGACGTCGCGATCCCTCGGCCGTCGCCCCTGGCACACCCCGTCGCCTGGTATCTGGAAACGCTGCGCGTGCTCGGTGTCCCGCCGGGCGGCGCGTTCGAATGGCTGCCTCCGAAACCGGACGTGGCCGCGAGCGTCCGCGCGCGGTGGAACGTGGGACGCGAACGGTGGATTCTGATTCACCCCGGCGCCCGGTGGATGAACAAGCGATGGCCCGTGGAGGCTTATGCGGTCGTCGTTCGACAGTTGGCGGCGAAGTGGCCGGAAGCGCGTTTTGGCGTTCTGGGCGGTGAATCGGAGCGGAGGCTCGGCGCCGCCCTGGCCGCCGCGCTGCCGGGTCGCTGTCTGGATCTGACCGCCGCCACTTCGCTGACGGAGATGGTCGAGTGGATACGGCTCGCTTCGTTGCTCATCACCAATGATTCCGGACCGATGCACGTGGCCGCCGCCCTGCGCCGGCCGGTCGTCGCAATCTTCGGGCCCACCGATCCGCGGCGCACCGGACCCTATGGGCAGGCAGGGCAGGTGCTCCACGCAAATCTTCCCTGCGCACCTTGCATGAAAAGTTGGTGTGTCAACCCCCGGTCGCTCCAGTGTCTTCACGAGGTCACGCCGGCCGCGGTCGTCGCGGCGGCGGAAGCCCGTTGGGGGGCGGGTCCACTCGACGCCGGTCGGATTTGGGACTTGCCAGTCCGGTCACCCGCCTTAGATTCGAGCCGATGAAATCGCTGCTTCCGGTCATGGCGGTCGTGGCCTGCCTTGGGCTTCAGGCTTGGGGGCAGAATGCCGTCGTTTCCGTCGAGGTCACTCTCGACCAGGAGCAGTTCCTCGCCCACGAAGCGCTGAGCGCTGCGATCCGCGTCGCCAATTTCTCCGGTCGCACCTTGAAGCTCGGCGACAAGCCGGACTGGTTGCGCCTGTCCGTGCAATCCGAGAACGGGCTCGAGGTGACCCCGCTGGGCACGCCGCCCGTGCTGGGCGCATTCGAGTTGCCAACCGCCAGCCGCGGGTCCCGGCGCGTGGACATCGCCCCGTATTTCACCATCGACAAGCTTGGTCGCTACCAGATCACCGCGATCGTCCGAATCCCGGAACTTAACCTGGAAGTCACCAGTCCGCCCAAGCGATTCAACATTGTGTCCGGCACGAAATTCTGGGAACAGAACTTCGGCCTGCCGGCGTCGGGAGCGGGCGATCAGGCGGTGGAGATTCGGAAATACGCGCTGATTCAAGCCCTGCACGAAAACCAAACCGAGCTCTATTTCCGCTTGAGCGACGAAAGCGACGAGCGGGTGTTCAAGGTGTTTCCGCTCGGCGTGATGCTGGCCTTCAGTGATCCGGAGATGCGGGTGGATCGGCAGAGTTCCCTGCATTTGCTTTTCCAGATGGGGGCCCGTAATTTCACGTACGATGTCCTTCGCCCCAACGGCGAACTGGTGGTGCGCCAGCTTTACCAATACACCACCAGCCGGCCGGCCCTGCGGGTGAAGGAGGACGGCACCGTCAAGGTCGTGGGCGGCATCCGGCTTCGTACCCGGCTCGATCTGCCGGTGGACGAACCGGAGCCCGAGGATGGCGCCACGTCCGCACCGTCGTCGTCGAGCACGAATTCTCCGCCCGTGGCGCCGTCCCCCGGAGTGACCAACCTGCCGACGTCCACGCACCCGCCAGCGCCACCGGCACCGCCCGGCCGGCCGTGAACCGGTCGCGGACATCCCGTTCCGACCAGCACGCCTTTTCCGCATGAACCCTCCGCTGCGGGTCTTGCTTATCGAGGATTCGGAGTTCGACGCCATCGTCCTCGTGAAGCTGTTGCGGCAGGGTGGGTATGCGGTCACCTGGCGGCGGGTTCAGGGTGCCGACGCGATGCGCACCGCCCTCGCCGAAGAGCCCTGGGACATCATTCTGTCCGATCACGAAATGCCCGGGTTCGATGCGCCCGCCGCGTTGGAGATCCTGCAGACCAGCGGCCGCGACCTGCCGTTCATCATCGTTTCCGGCGGTATCGGCGAGGCCACCGCAGTGCGCCTCATGAAGGCGGGCGCCCACGATTTTCTCATCAAGGGCAACCTGGGACGGCTGGTTCCGGCGGTGCAGCGCGAGTTGCGCGAAGCGGCCAACCGGGCGGCCCGGCGCCAGGCGGAAATGTCGTTGCGTGAAAGCGAGCAGCGCTACCGCCTCCTCTGGCAGAACTCGCCGGATGCCATCCTCCTGCTCGACGCCGCGGGGCGCATTGCCTTTGCCAATCCAGCCGCCGAGGAGCTGTTTGGCTGTCCGCACGCCGAGTTGATCAACTGCGATTTTTGCGGGTTGCTGCAGCCCGCGGGGGGCGCCGCTCCCTCGGTCGCCTGTCCCTGGCGCCCCGGCCTGTCGGCGCGGCACCAGCCGATGATCGAACTCGCGGGCCGGAACCGTGCCGACCGCGAAGTGGTGATGGAAATTGCCTTCAGCGATCTTGAACTGCAGGGCCGGACTTGGTTTGTCGCGTTCATCCGCGACGTGACCGACCGGCGCCGGGCCGAACGCGCGCTGCAGCAGAAGGAAAGCGAGGCGCTGGCCGCCCGCGAAATCCAGCAGCGACTTTTCCCCAAGAGCGCCCCGCAACTGCCGGGCCTGGACCTCGCCGGCGCCTCGTTCCCGGCGGCGGAAACGGGCGGGGATTACTTCGATTTCCTCAACATGCCGGGCGGCGCCCTGGGCATCGTCGTCGCCGACGTCAGCGGTCACGGCATGGGACCCGCTCTCATCATGGCCGAAGCGCGCGCCTATGCCCGCATCGCCGCGATGAACCGGTCCTCGCCCGGCGAAGTCCTCGCGCGCGCCAACCGGGCGCTGGCCGAGGACCTGGAGGAAAGCGACCGCTTCGTGACGATGCTGCTGGTGCGGCTTGAGCCCGCCACCCGGCGGCTCGTCTATGCCAACGCGGGCCATCCGGCGGGCTTTGTTTTGGACGGCTCCGGAGCGGTCAAGGCCGAATTGGGGCGCCGGTCGGCACCGCTGGGAATGCTTCCCGAAACCCCCTTCACCGATGCCCCGCCCATTGATCTCGCGCCGGACGACCTGGTGCTGCTGCTGACCGACGGAGTTGAGGAGGCCAGCGATCCGGAGGGCCGCCAGTTCGGCATCGAGCGGGTGCTGGCGACGGTGCGTTCGCTGCGCGACCGGCCGGCGGCGCAGGTGGTGCGGGCGCTTCATGCGGCGGTTCGCAACTTCTCGCGCGGCTCGACCCAGCAGGACGATTTGACCGTGGTGGTCATCAAAGTCGGCGCGGGGTAAAGGCGTCCGCGCTCCTTCGTGGCCTGTCCTGCGGCCGGGTCATGGCAAAGGGTCGCAAATCCCGGCTTTCCTTCCGGCCGGGCGGCATGTTAAGCCCTTGAAACTTTATGGAGAAAACCGCGTTGCTGTTTGCCGGCCAAGGCGCCCAAACCGTCGGGATGGGCGGCGATTTCGCGACGAAATGTCCGGGAGCCCGCGCCTGGTTCGACCGCGCCAATCAGGCTTTGGGTTATGATCTGGCCGGGGTTTGTTTCCGCGGCCCCGAACCGGAGTTGACGAAGACCGAGCACGCCCAGCCGGGCATTTTCCTGGTGAGCTGGGTGGCCTTCGAGTTGCTGCGCGAACGGCTGCCCCAGTTGCGCTTTGCGGCCACCGCGGGACTGTCGCTGGGCGAATTCACGGCGCTGACGGCGGCCGGGGTGATGAGCTTCGAGGATGGTTTGACCGTGGTCCGGCAACGCGGGCGCTTCATGCAGGAGGCCTGCGATGCGACCCGCGGCGGCATGGCCGCCATCATCGGTCTGGATGACGCGCTGCTGCGCGAGGTCTGTGCCGAGGCCGAGGTCGAGCTCGCCAACCTGAACTGTCCCAACCAGCGCGTCATTTCCGGAACGGCCGATGGGATTGCCCGGGCCTGTGAACTGGCCAAAGCGCGCGGCGCGAAACGCGCGCTTCCGCTGCCGGTGGCGGGGGCTTATCATTCGCGGTTGATGGCCGGCGCGCAGCCCAAACTCCACGCCGCCCTCGCCGCGCTGCCCCTGAACCTCCCGGCGGTGACGGTCGTGTCGAACGTGACCGCCCGCCCGCACGGCGGACCGACGGAGATCCAGGCGCGGCTGGTCGAGCAGGTCACGGCTTCGGTTCGATGGGAGGAGTCCATGCGTCACCTGTTGGCCGAAGGGTTCACCCGCTTCATTGAGCTGGGTCCCGGCACGGCGTTAAGCGGCTTTATGAAGCGCATCGATCCCGGCGTCCAGATGCTGAACGTGGCCGATTCCGCCAGTCTCGAGGCGACCGTCCTGGCGCTGACGGCATAGGCGGACGGCATAGGGTGGACGAGATAAAAGGGGGGTTATGGGGTCTGAGCGGCCCAGAAATCCTCGAAGCGACCGGAGAGGATGCAGCAACGGAGCGCCAGGATGGCATTGGCTCCGCGCACCGACCAATGCATCCCAG
>JBEKGJ010000063.1:0-28241 GCA_050012855.1 Verrucomicrobiota bacterium
TTCGGCCGCCGTGGTGCGTTGGCGGCGGCGAGGAGCCTTGGATGTGTTCATTACCCCGGCGTTTACCACGCCGGCTCGCCGCGCACCAGACGGTCCCCGCTTTACCGCTTACGTTCATTCTGAGCCGTGCGCACAAGACCGAAGCCAAAGCCTGAAAGCGCCCGCTGCTTTCCGGCCGCCATCGCTACACTGTCGGCAACCACGAACACGAGCTATGGACCGAGCCGCACGCGATAGAAGCGGTTGGAGAAGCCGGCCGTGTTCGTGTCGCCCAGCATGAACGGCACGGCCTGCGGGGTGTTCGTGGCCAGGCTCAGCCAGTCGTGCAAATTCACCGACCCTTGCAGGATGTAATCCGGCCCCACCGAACCGCTCACGCTCAAGAGCAATGCGTCGTTGGTGTATCCCAGCGGTTGGAGCATCACCGGCGTCAAGGGACTGACGGTGATCCCGAAGGACCGGGTCGCACTGAGCTGGTGGGCATTGATTGCCCACGGGTTGTCGTCGGTCACCTGCACATTCACCAAGTTGGTAGTGCCGGCTTGCGTCATGGTCGGCCGCCAGGCGAGCCAACCGCTGGTCGCATTGAGGGTCATGCCCGGCGGTGAAGCGAGTAGCGCAAACGTCAGGGTGTTCGTGGGAATGTCGGAATCCGTCGCCGGCACCGCCAGACCCACCGTCTGGCCTGGATTCACCGTCAGATCGTTGATCGCCCCGATCACCGGCGGCGTATTCACTTCATTGACCACCACTGTGAAACTGTTGGTCGCGCTCAACGTCGGGTTGACCAGGTCGAAGAGGTTGGTGCTCGTGGCCACCGTCGTGATGACATTGGTGCCCGGTCCCTGGGCCTCGCTCGGTGTCCAGGTGATGACGCCGTTGGCGGCGATGCCGGCTCCGGTCGGCGGGTTGACCAATGCGTAGGTCAAGGTGGCATGGATGTTCGCCTCACTGGCGATGTTGGTCACCGTCAACATGGTCAGTTCGTTGACCGTTTGCGCCGGGATCGAAGCCAGGACTGGCGGCTGGTTCACTTCCCGGACAACGACGTTGAAGCTATTGGTGGCCGTGAGCGTTGGGTTGACCAGATCAAGGCTGTCCGTGCTGGTGGCAATGGTCGAGATCGTGTTGGTGCCCGGACTCTCAGCCTGGCTGGGCGTCCACGTGATCACGCCATTGGAGGCGATGCTGGCCCCGGCGGGCGGATTGACCAGCGCGTAGCCCACCGTCGCGTGCAGGTTCGCGTCACTGGCCGTGTTGGTCACCGTGAGCAACGCCAATTCGTTGATGGTTTGCCGCGGGATCGAAGCCAGGACCGGTGGTTGGTTCACTTCCCGCACGATCACCTGGAAGCTATTGGTGGCCGTGAGCGTCGGGTTGACCAGATCAAGGCTGTCCGTGCTGATGGCAATGGTCGTGGTCGTGTTCGTGCTCGGGCTCTCAGCCTGGCTCGGTGTCCACGTCATCACGCCATGCGAATCGATGACAGCTCCGGCCGGCGGATTGAGGAGCGCGTAGTCCACCGTCGCGTGCGGGTTCGCCTCGCTGGCCGTGTTAGTCACCGTGAGCAGCGTCAGCTCGTTAACCGTTTGCCGGGCGATGACCGGCAGGACTGGCGGCTGGTTCACTTCCCGGACGACGACGGTGAAGGTGTTGGTGTCGCTCAGCGGGGGCCAACCATTATCGGTGACGATGACGGAAATAGTGTTGGTGGAGGGTCCTCGCGCTGCGTCAGGCGTCCAGGTGAAGACCCCGTTGGTTGGGTCGATGCTCGCGCCGACGGGGCTCCCCGGGGCCAGGCTGAACGTCAAAGTGTTGAAGGGCAGATCGGCATCAGTCGCTGTATTGGTGACAATCAGGGTCTGGCCTTCGTCGATGCTTTGATCCGGCACGGCGCCAAGCACGGGCGGATTGTTCTTCCCACCGAGCCCGATGCCAACCCCTTGGCTATCAGCCCAGCCCTGGACCCAGACGCGGTAAAAGCGAACGTCGGTGATGCCTGCTGGAATTGGGGTGAGCGGTTTCGGTTTCTCCGTGCGGGTCTGGTCCAGCATTTCGCGGATGAACAAGGGATCGGCGGGCCCAATGTCCGGAACTTCCAGGGGAGGGGAAACGGTGCCGGTGAGGCTGGCCAGGTGGCTCACGACCGCGTTGGGCGTGCGATTCACCAGGTAAGGCTCGTCGGGCGCAGAGCCCTGGTAAGGACTGCCTGTCGTACCCAAAAGCAGAACCTGGGTCTGGTCGCCGCGTCCGGTCACCTCCATCCAATTGCCGGCAAAGACCGTTGCCAGGAAGCATAGCTTGCCGGAGAAACCGTCGACCTCGACCGAGGGGATGACGATATTCGTTCCGCCATGGTCCGGATCAGAAGTGCAAATAAACGCGCCATGGAGGGTGAAGGTGCCGGAATCAGTGCAATGCATAAATCGTGGGTTGCCGCCCTCAAACCAAACGTCTTGAGCCATCAAGCGCCCGCCGTTTTGCACCTCATAACTGATCTCGTCGCCACCGCAGCTTGCGCCGAAGATGTCAACGCGGCCCTCGACTGCCTCACCGAGCGCGCGTCTGGGCCCGCCGATGACTCTGACGGCGTACTGCAGGCCCTCGACTTCCGCAGAATCCAGACTCACGTCCGTGTGATCCAGCCGATCCACCAACAAGCCAGTCTGCATTTGCCTCGTATTCGCCTGGTCCATGAACACACGGGCCCCCGGTTGGTCGCAATTATCCACCAGAATTCCATGCGTGCTCGCGTGGACATGAACTTCGAAATCACGCAGGGTGGCGCGCGAGGGCCCCGCAAGGCGCAGCACGGGCCCGTCGCCCTCCCCGCTCCACATCAACATGGTGCCGTAGAACGGGAAATACCCATCCCCGGTCAATTGGACATCACAACCGGCCGGAATCGTAATTGTTCGGTCAACGCGGTACTGGCCCGCCGCCAAATGCACCACGGGCCGCTGCCCTTGAAGCTGGTTGGCTTGGTCAATCGCTTCTTGAATCTCGGTTGCGGTTGCCCCGGAACTCACTTCGATGATTGGCCGATGGCGGTTGGTCAGCGGCCCAGGCAATTCCGGAACAGGCAAGTCCAGGGACTCCCGGTCCACCACTTTGTCATCCACACTTATCGCTCGCCACGAGGAGACGGCATTGCTGGCCGTGAAGGTGTTGCCGACCGACACCAGGCTGTCCCAGACCGTCGCCACGGGGCCAACCTTCGTTCCAGGCCCGCTTCTAATGACGTTGTCGAGCAACAACAGCGGCCCGTAATTCTCCACCCGAATCACCCAGTCGCTTTGGGGATCGATGATGGTATTGCCCTGGAGGGTAAGGCCCTCACCGTTCCAACTGCCTGAGGCAGACCAATGGAAAGCTCTGGAATTGATGGAAGTATTATAGCGCAAGGAGTAATAACCCCCGGCGGGATTGCCTCTCCAAACATCGGCTCCGGAGGAATTGCGAAACAAGCAGTTGTACACGTGGCAAGCGCCCGCGCCAAAAACGCCAGGCATTCCGTCTGAAACTCCCACATAACAATCCTCGAACGTGCAATACCGGGCAAACCAACTTAGGACGTTATAGCTTTGCGTGATGATTCCAGCCTGAGAACAGCGGCTGAACCGGCACCGCTGGACTGAGACGGAGTCATCGTTGAAGAGCACCCCAGCGCGAATTCCATACTGGAGGTCTTCAA
Source organism: Verrucomicrobiota bacterium (assembly GCA_050012855.1). Classification (GTDB taxonomy): domain Bacteria; phylum Verrucomicrobiota; class Verrucomicrobiia; order Limisphaerales; family J093; genus JAJXZJ01. The sequence goes on from JBEKGJ010000063.1 coordinate 3,695, forward strand.
ACGCCATGTCGGTGTACTCACTGCTGGTCGTGGCAAACGGCTGGTTGCTGCCATCCCACTTGTGATCGATGCCCGACAAGGCCCGCCCGCTGCCATCGAAGGTTAGCCGTGCAACCCGGTGCTCGGTGACACCGTTGCTGAGGAGCATGATTCCGTCCTGGGGGCCATCCCATTTGATGATGGTCGTGTCCGGGTGTTCGCCGATCAGGCCAATCCCATTCCGGTACTTGAGGACAAGCTCTGCTGTGATCCGATAAGTGCCGGCCGGCACGTAAAGCACCAGCGGATGACCGGGAGTTCCCACTTCGTCCAGCGCCTTTTGAAGAGCCGCCGTGTCGTCTGCCACGCCATCCCCAACCGCCCCGTAGGCTCGTTTCAAATCACCCCAACTGGCAAACGGGCCGACGAATTCTTCTGGCACCCAAGCAAGAAACGCAATCTGGCTGTTGGTTAAGATCATGCTGCCGCCGGCGGCAATGTCTCGAATCGCATTCACCGTGACGGAGTATTGCATCCCCTCGGTTTGAGCAGTTGTAGCCAGAATCACAGTTTTGCGATCCAGCCGCAGCGCCGCCCCGGTAACGACCAGGCCGCCACTGACGGCATAATTGGCCAGGTTCGTGGCGTCCTGAGGATTGATGGGTTCGGAGAATTGCAGGGTGATCTTGTCCAAGCCGGGATTGCCCTCCGCTGAAACCAGTGTCGGTGCGGTGGTGTCCGGGATCACATTGAGGAGGGCATCAGAGCTCGTAACCGCGCTGAAGAGGTTGCTGACCGTCACGCTGAAAATGCTCCCGTCATCACTCGACCCGGCGGCTGAAATCGAAAGAGCTGCGTTGGTGGCCCCCGCGACGGACACGCCGTTTTTCAGCCATTGGAAAAAGTAGGGGGGCGTGCCATCCACGCCCACCCCGAAGACCGCGGGCTGCCGCTCGCCCACCGTTTGGCTCAGGGGTTGATTGGTGACAACCACCGACCCCGAACTACAGAAAGCCGAGAGATACTCGCTGGATATTGGCGCGGTGCCGTTCACTACTTCCGCATCGCCCGGTTTGAGCCACATCACGCCCAGGTAGTCCCCGCCGGCAGTATCTTTTTTCATCAATGCCTGGAGATAGTACTTCCGTCCGGCGACCAACTGGGTTGGGGCGGAGACATTCTGCGGCGGGGTGCCGCGTGTGTCCTGGTTCAAGCCATTGATCCACTGCCGAGGCGGGTTGCCCGACGGCTCGAAGGCGATCAAGAGTTGGTGGGCAGGATCGTCGTCGGGACTTAAAAACAGCGCCCCTTGGCGGTCCGAGCAGAGATAGAAGACGTACTCGCCGGTCATCGGCGGCGTGAGATACCCCTGGAGTTGCACGCCGTAGTTGTCGTAATCATCCACTGAAAAGAAATCCTGCCCTGGCTCGATGGGCGGCGGTTGATAGGCCGCGTCGGTCCGGGCATGGATATCCACCGGCACCTCCAAAACGGCAGGATAATCGACGCGATCGGGACTTGCGGGGAATCCGGCGTAGTTGGTCAGCGAGGCCACCGTGCCTCCGGGAACGTCCCAGAAGAACTTGCGGGTGATCAACCCTTGGGTGCGAATGATGAGGATGGACGAATTGGTGGCGATGGCATTGCCGACCGGAAGGGCGCGGTCGTGCACCTGGTTTACCGTGAGCAGACAGTCCACGCCCGCAGGCAGCGGAGTTGTCGTCAAACGCACCGTCCGGGTATTCGCTCCCATCGCGGCAGCGGTGACCACCACGCCCTGGTTGATGGCGTAGTTCGCCGGATCGGCAGCCGTAGCAAGATCGACCGATTCAGAGAAAAGGACCTCCACGACCGTCGGATCACTGTGCGTGTACGCCGCAACGAGTCCGGGCGGCGTGACATCCGGGTCGGTCGCCAGCTTGGCAACAAAGGCGTCATCCCCGCCTCCGTTCGTTCCCTGGAAAGCATTGACGGTGAGGAAATTGGTGGACGATGTGCGACCGACGACATAGACATCGCCGGCTGTGTCCACGGCGGCCGCGTTGGCTTGGTCAACGTCGCTGCCTCCAAGGAAGGTGGAGTAAATCACTGCGGAGCCGTCGGCGTCCAGCTTCAGAATCCAGGCGTCATACAGGCCGCCAGGGCTAGCCTGGACGGGGTTCTTTGCTTGGCCAAAGTAACCCGTCAGGCCACCCATAGGACCGTTATACCAGAAGTCGCCGACTACGTAGGCGCAACCGGCCCCGTCCACGGCCAGGCCGTAGCAGTCGACACCAGGAACGAAGGTTGAGTAAATCAGCCCTGAGCCGTCCGCGCTGAGCTTGGTCACGAAGATGTTAAAACTTGGGTCTCTCTTGCAGGGAAGGAAAGCGGCGGCTGTCGTCGGGAAATTAGTTGAACGCGTTGTGCCCCCGATATAGGCGCACCCTTGCGCGTCGACGCGGAGCCCCCCTCCGAAGATGCATTCGTCTCCACTGCCGCCCAAGTAGGTGGAGTAGCCGAGGGCCAAGCCCGTGGGATTGATCTTGCACACATAGACATCGGTGTCACCGCCGCCAAAGGCCGGCTGGAACGATCCCGCGGTCGTTGGGAGATTGGTTGAACCGGTACAGATGGCAACATAGGCATTACCGCCAGCATCCACCGCAAGGCCAAGCGGCGCGTCATCCATGCTGCCTCCGAGATAAGTGGAATAAATCAACCCGGTGCAGGTCGCATTCAGTTTCGCAACAAAGCAATCACCCGGAGTGGACGGAGGCCAATGCGAAGCGATGCCACCGAACGTGGGCTGCAGCGCGTTTACGGTGGGAAAGTTGGTGGAATCAGTCGAACCCAGCACGTATGCATTTCCGGCGGAGTCAAGGGCAATGCCCTGCCCGCTGTCATTGCCGCTTCCTCCCAGAAGAGTGCAATAGAGCAGGGCGTCGCCCGTTGGGTTTAGCTTGGCCACAAAGGCCTGGCCTGTGGCGGCATAATCGTCTGGCAACGGATTGACCAGTGGGAAGCTGCCCCCCCAATTGTAGCCGGTGACGTAAGCACAGCCATCGGTGTCCACGGCGATCCCATAACCCTCTGACTGGCCGCTTCCGCCCAAGTAGGTGGAGTAAACTAGATTGGACCCATCAGGGCTCAACTTCACTACGAAGGCATTCCAGACCCACGGGTTGCTGTCGAGCGCATCTTGATAGGGGTTGGCCAGCGGGAAATTCGGCGAACTGGTCGCCCCGGTGACGTAAGCGTTGCCCTCAGCGTCCACAGCAATGCCGTTGGCCCGGTCGAAGTTGAAGCCCTCGCCGATCCTGCCCCCGCCAAGATAGGTGGAATAGACCAAAACCGGGTCGATGATGAGAGGCTTACTGACATCGTAGGCGCCAATCGCGAACGTGACGAGTGTCGAAGGGCGATCCACCATCGAACGCAAACCTGAAGAGAGTCCGGGGATGCGGTGTCCTTCTCCCTCAGCCAGTTGTTTGTCTTGCCTGGATTGCGTGGTCCCGGCGGGCTTGATCAGAAAACCCCCTGAAACCTCGCGGCGAGACCCGTCAAACAACTGATAAATGACCGGCTTGCGGAGCCGGATTGGGCCACCGACGGTTTGAAGAACCAGGTCGCCCGTCTCGTCCAGCTCGACCTTGTCCGGCCCGGCCACGGCCAACGTGATGGCCCCGGGGTTTCGACCGGGGGCAACCATGAAGTCGAATTCGAGTTGCTGCTGGCTGCTGCCGTAGAAAATCAAGTCGATGCCCGGATAAATCTGCTCGCATTGCACCTTGCTGTAGGTGGCGACGTTCGTCCGCCAGTTCATCGGGTCGTTGCCCCGAAAGTAGTTCGCTTTCCCAGCAAGCTCGGCGAGGCCGGTCATTCGAGCCGAGGGGTCCGCCCCGATGAATTCCATGCGGATCAAGCCCGTGCCCAACGGGGCTGCCTCAAGCTGCCCTTGAGAGTCAGACCCGACCGACATGGACGAATGACTCGTGGCGTCCCTGACACCACGCACCAGTGGACTGGTCTCATCCAACTCGAAACGACTCACTGTCAGCACCGCTCCGGTAGGACTTAGACCCAGCGTGTAGCCACGCCCGTGAGAAAGAAAGCGCACCACCGGATCGGTCTGGCCCACGTTCGCCTCAAAATACAGCGGCAGCGAGGCCATCTTCACCGCCGGACCGCCGTGGCCACACAGGACGGTCGAAATAACGAACGCAACAGCCACGAAAACCAAATGCAACGATGTTTTCATACTATGCATCCTTCAAATATGACAATCGGCCATGACACGGCTTGCTCTATTCAAGGTCCCAGGCGGACCCGGTAAAAGCGGTTGCTCGACGACCCGGGCCACGGGTCGAAAAACCCAAACGGCGTCACCGTGGGGTTCGTCGTAAGAAGGTCCGACCAGTTCGTCAGCGTCGTTGACGCCTGCAGCGTGTAATCCGGACCGATCAAGCCGTTGACTTGGATGCGCAACTGATTGGTCGAAACGAAAGCCGGCGTGAGGACCACCGGCGTCATCGGATTGATCAGGACCGTAAACGATTTCACGTCGCTCAGCCGTTGCGAGATGGTCGCCCAAGGGTTGTAGTCGGTGACTTGCACCCGGACTGTGTTGGTGGTGCCGGCTTGCGCCAGGACCGGCCGCCACGTGAAGAGGCCGCTGCCCGGATCGATGCTCGCACCCGTGGGGGGAGCGATCAGGCTGAAGGTGAGCGTATTGGTCGGGATGTCCGAGTCGGTCGCCGTTGCCGTAAAGCTGATTGCCTGGCCCGGGTTGACCGTGTAGCTGGACAGGACGCCCAAGATTGGCGGTGTGTTTACCTCATTGACCACGACCGTGAAACTGTTGGTCACGGTCAACGTCGGGTTGAGCATGTCCAGGAGATCAGTGCTCGTGGCCACCGTGGTGATGACGTTGGTGCCCGGCCCCTGGGCTTTGCTCGGCGTCCAGGTGATCACGCCATTGCCGGCGATGCTGGCTCCGGTCGGCGGGTTGAGCAGCGCATAGCTTACCATCGAGTGCAGGTTCGCGTGACTAGCCGTATCGGTCACCGTGAGCAGCGTCAGTTCGTTGACCGTTTGCCGGGCAACCGCCGGCAGGACTGGCGCCTGGTTCACTTCCCGCACGATCACCGTGAAACTGTTCGTGACGCTCAGCGATTTGGCATTGACCGCCGGCGGGTTAGTGTCGGTCACACTCACCTGAACGACGTTCGTGCTCGGGCTTTGGGCCTGGCTGGGCGTCCAGGTAATGAGGCCGCTGGCGGGGTTGATGGTCATGCCCGGCGGGGCCGAAACCAAGGCGAAGGTAAGCGGGTTGGCGGGAATGTCGCTGTCGGTGGCCGAGACGCTCACGCTCAAGGTCGCCAGTTCGTTGACGGTCTGAGTGGCCGGCACCGTCAGCACCGGGGCTGTGTTCACTTCATTGACCACGACCGTAAAACTGTTGGTCGCGCTCAAGGTCGGGTTGACCAGATCGAGGAGATCGCTGCTGGTGGCCACCGTCGTGATGACATTGGTGCCCGGTCCCTGCGCCTCGCTGGGCGTCCAGACGATGACGCCATTGGCGGCGATGCCGGCTCCGGTCGGCGGGTTGAGCAGCGCGTAGCCCACCGTCGCGTGCAGGTTGGCCTCGCTGGCTGTGTTGGTCATCGTGAGCGGCGTCAGTTCGTTAACCGTTTGCGGCGGGATCGAAGCCAAGACCGGTGGCTGGTTCGCCTCCTGGACGACGACGCTGAAAGCATTCGTGGCCGTCATTGTGGGTTCTCCATCGTCCGTCACACGGACGATAATGAGGTTGGTCGAAGGCCCCTGAGCGAAGGTGGGCGTCCAGGAAAACACGCCGTTGGTGGGGTTGATGGTGGCGCCGGCAGGGGCCGTGTCGAGACTGAATGTCAGGTTCGGCGGGGGAAGACCGAAATCCTGTGCGCCGAAGGGAACGACCAGCGAATCACCTTCGCTGACCACCTGATCGGGCGGTGAAGCCAGGCCGTTGGTGATAATTTGGTAATGGGCGAAATCCGCTACCAGCCAGTTGGTCATCCAAGAGGCGCCGTTCATGGCACTCGCCGCCAGCCCCACATAGACCTGGCCGGCATACGGCACGTCGTTCGTGAAGACGGCGATCTGCTGCCAGTTCGTGCCCGCCGCGCTGCGGTAGGCTGTATAGACTTCACCTTGTCGTTGGAGGCGGATCCAGATATCAGGGAAAAAGGTGTTGGGACCGTACCAACTATACTCACATCCGGGCCAGATCTCCGTCGGGCCGTCCAGGTCGGGGCGGTAGTTCATCCTGATCTGGTCATCACCGGTTCCTGCGGGCGCTTCCGCCGCGTCCGCACTGCACACGAGTTGGACATTGCGGGCGCCGGGTCTCAGGTCTTCACGCATCATCAGCCCAGCCGGCGCATAAGGATGCGCCCCATGGGAGATGTCCATTCTCAGGATTTGGACGGAGGCGTCGAAATCGCCCAGGACCGGGACATAGGCAAAGAAGCCGGCGTCCTGATTCCAAAACCCGCTGCCGGCGGCGATCAGTTCATAGGCCCCAGGACCGTTCGTCATCAATACCCCGGGCAGGTTGGGGTCTCCGGGAACGCCGAGATCCTGCGCGGCAACCAGCGTTCGATTCGTCAGCAACCCCCAGACACCCAGCAAGAGTGGGATGCTCGGTTCCGACACCGTAACCTGCATAACATTGGTGGCGCTCAGGGCCGGTGAACCATTGTCGGTCACCACCACGCCGATGGCATAGGAGCCCGGTCCGGTGCCGTGTTGCCGATCAGGGGTCCAGGTCAACACGCCATTGGTGGGATTGATAACGCAGCCGTAGGGCGCCCCTGCCGCCAGGCTGAAGGTCAGCGTTTGCCAGGGAAGATCCGGATCGGTGGCGAGATTGGTGATCACCAGCATCTGCCCTTCATCGGCCACAAGGGGCGGCACGTCCGCCAGAACCGGGGCGGTGTTCACCCCCGTCAACTCGATGCCGACCGATGCGCCTGCCACATGCACGCGGTAAAAGCGGGCGTCGGTCAAGCCGGCGGGCACCGGCGTAAGGAGACCCAGTTTATTAGTGCGGACCTGTTGAAGCATCTCACGCAGCAGATCCGCATTGCTGACGCCCTGGTCAGGAAGGTTGACACCGTTGGTCAGGGTCTCGGCCAGGAGGATTTGGGCATTCGAGCTGAGGTTCTGGAAATAGGGCGCGCCTGAGTTGTCTGCTTTGGCACCCGGCATGGTGCAGCCGATGAGGGCCACTTTCGTTTGGCTCCCGTCTCCCTGCACGACGAAGCCGTTGCCACCCAGTTGAGTTGTCAGCATGGTCGCCTTGCCTTGGAAGTTTTCGAAGTCGAACGTCGGGGTCGAGAAATCCACGGCCCCGTGATCAGGGATGGAATTCAAGGCCACACCGCCGCTGAGGGTAAAGTTGGCATGGTCCGACAATTGAACAAATCTTGGCTGTCCGCTCTCATACCAGGTGTCTTCGACCAACAGGGAACCGCCGTTTTCGATGCGGTAGGCCACCCCAATATCGTTTGTGCCACCCACGCTGGCCCCATATCCGAAAAGGACAACCCGGCCTCCGGTTGCTTCGCCTCGCGCTTGCGCGGGGCCGCCAATCACGTGCAGCGCTGAGAAGTTCTCCGCGCCACCGGGAGCGGTGCCATGCAAGGTCACATCGGTTTGATCAAGCCGATCCACGCGGATGCCGTCACCACGGGGGTATTCGGTCGTGAAGACCTGCTGGATGAAAACTCGCGCTCCCGCCTGGTCGCAGTTGTCCACCGCGATCCCTTTAACGCCGTCATTGGCGAGGACACTAAACTCGCGAAGGGTCGCGCGCGGGGGACCCGCCAGGCGAAGCACCGGGCCAGCCGTGTCTCCCTGCCAGTTGAGGCGCGTGACCTGATAATAACCGTCGCCCACCAACTGGAGGTCGCTTCCGGCGGGGATGACAATCGTATGGCTAACGCTATAATCGCCGGCGGCCAGATGCACGACGGGACGCGTGCCGCGCAGTTGGTCGGCTTGCGCAACGGCAGCTTGAATCTCGACGTCCGTTGAGTTTGTCGCCACCTCAATGACCGTTCGGTGGCGGTTGGGCAGGAAGCCGGGCAATTCCGGTTCCGCCACGTCCAGCGTGGCCGGGTCCACGACGCGATCATCCAGCGAGAGCATCCGGCCCCAGGAAAACGGGCTGCCATCGGCAGTGAAGGTGTTTCCCACCGATACGAGATTATCCATGGTGAACAAGGTTCCGTGCCGGTTCTGCGGGAGGCTTTGGAAGATGTTGTCCAACATGACCAGCGGGCCCCAGTCCGGTTCGGAAACCGCCAGGCTGTCCTGGGGTTGGATGACGACGTTGCCCTGCAGGGTCATGTTCCGTCCCGGGCCGATCAGGGCGGGAACCACAAAAAAGGCCTTGGAGCCGACGGAGGTGTTCCAGCGCAACGAGAACCATCCGTCATCGTTTCCGAGCAACACATCCGCCGTCGTTGATCGCCGGAACACATTTTCATAGGCCATACACTGGCCCGACTGCCTTTCATTGGTAATGCCAATGGCGCAGTCTTCGAAAAGACAATGCCGCGCGATCCAACTCAGGGTGTTGTAGCTTTCGGTTGATATGGCCGCCTGGTTGAAACGCAGAAACTGACAGCGCAACACCAGCACGCTCGAGTCGTTGCCGGAAACGCCGGCCCGAATGCCGTAGCTGGCATCCTTCAAGATCATGTCGGCGTACTCGGATTCATAGGAAGCGAACAGGCCCAGCATTTGTTTGTGCCAGATGGCGGACTCGGCCTGGCCTTGGCCGTCCAGCGTCATGCGTCCGACGCGCCCGCAGAGCACGCCGTCCACGTGGAGCAGAACGCCGCCGGCCGCTCCATTCCACTGCAGAACCGTGGTGAGCGGGTCTTCCCCCACGAAACTGACACCCATCCGGGACTGAAGGAGCAGCGTTTGCGTGATGCGGTAGGTTCCCGCCGGAACGTAGAGCACGGCGGGATGACCCGAAGTGCCGATTTCATCCAGGCCTTGCTGGAACGCCGCGGTGTCATCGGCAAGGCCGTCGCCCACGGCGCCGTAATCCCGTTTGACGTCCGCCCAACTGGGAAAGGGGCCCACGAATTCTTCGTTCAGCCAAGCTGTGAACGCCGCCTGGCTCCCTGAGGCAAGAAGGTTGCCCGCCACGGTCGTGTCGCGCAGACCCTGCACCGACACGGTATAGTTTGAACCTTCAGACTGGGGGCTGGTTTCCAGGACCACCGTTTCCCCGTCCATGCTCAAGGTCGCATTCGTAACCGCAACCCCGCCGCTGATGGTATAGTTGGCGAGGTTCGTCGCCGAAGACGGATCCAGTGGCTTCGAGAAGCGCAGCGTGATCAAGTCCAGCCCCACGCTGCCCTCGGCGGACAAGAACACCGGCGGCGTAAAGTCCGGCAGTATGGTCAACAAGGCTTCCGCACTGGTCGCTGTCGCTCCCGGCACATTCACCACACAGCGGACGCGGGTGCCATTCGCGGACAGGGGAACGCTCGCGAACACCCACTGCGAGGCGTTGGCCCCAGGCACATCCACGTCATTGGTTTGCCATTGGAAAAAGACAACCGGCGAGGGCGTGCTGACGGCAACCGCAAACGCAGCCTGGCCCAGCTCCGTCGTGGAAACCGGCTGCGGCGGTGACGTGATGCCGATCTGAGCGCCCGCGGTGGGAGCATAGCTGGCAAGGAACACGCCGGAAATGGGCGGGTCCTGGTCCACTACCGGCACGGCTCCGGGCACTTGCCAGGTGACGGCGAAACCATGCCATTCGGCCATCTGCGTCAGCAGGGCCTCAACATAGTAGCGCCGGCCGGCTACCAAATGGATCGGAGCCGAGTAGTTGGTTCGGCCCGGCGGATCGAGGGAGCCGGGGGTAATCCAATTGCGTGGGGAACCGGTGCTGAGATCGTGCGCAATGAGCACGGCGTTCTCAGGCTGCTCGTCGGGGCTGAGGAACAGAGCCCCTTCGTCGCCCTCCGACGCCACGTAAAACAGGTAGTCTCCCGTGACAGGCGGGAGGAGAAAACCGGAGAGCCGCGCAGCGTAATCGTCGCCGTACTTGGGCGCGGTCTCAAAATTGGTCACATAATTCACCACGTCCGGATGGTCGGGGAACTTGATGTCGTTGGTGAAATAAAACAGGTTCACCCCGGCCCCCATCTCCAGGAACACTTCCTGTTTAAGGAAGCCCTGCAAAAGCAGGAACGAGGGCTGGACGGGCACCTGGCTGTCCGCCGGGATTACTTGGGCGGCGGCCGAGGTGTCGTGGAGGCCATTCACGGTCAACGTGGCGTTGGTGTAGAAACCGGCGGGTCCGGTGGACAGGACCACGGTCGAACCGTCCGGTCCTTGCACGGCCGCACTGGCCGTCAGGCCCCCGGCAATGCTGTAGTTGGCGAGGTTGGTTGCGTCCGCCGGCAGAATGGGTTTGGAAAACGTGACCGTGATGTGCTCGAAGGTCGCATCCGCCATCGCGGATACCAGCGCCGGCGGCGTGGTGTCCGGCAGAACCGTGACTGTGGCAGTGGCACTCCGCGCGTAGTTCCCCTTGGCATAGGCGACCAGGTAAAAGCTCGCCCCGTCATCTGCCTGGGGCAGAAACGGCGTGGTGTACATCAGGTTCGTGGCGCCGGGAATGAGTTGTCCGTCGCGGAACCACTGGAAAACCACGTTGGTGAACGTCGTGGTGATGGCGGGGCTGAAGGTAGCCTTCTGGTTCGCCTGGACGGTCTGGTCCGCCGGCGGCACCGTGGTGCTCAGGCCCGGGCTGGGCGTGGCGGCCAGCGCAATGGCGCTGCCGCTCAACGGCGGCGAGCCGCTGGCCGGGTCCGGGTCACCCTCCCCTTGCCAGGTGAGGGCCTGCCCCACGCCATCCCGGTCCACAATGTACTTGGCGAGGGTTTCGAAGTAATACTTCCGGCCGGCCTGCAGGGTCATCCACGCGGAGCGGTTTTCCGGCGTCGCGATCGTTCGATTGGGCCATGTATTAGTCCAAAGATAAGCATCAGGCAACACAACGCCCATGGGCTCCCAGGCAACCTGAACGGAGTTCGAACGGTTCTCATCAGGACTCAGGTACAGCGTGGCCGGGACTTCCCTGCTCCACACGTAGAAGCAATAGCGCCCCGTCTGGGGCGGGATGATCCAACCGGAAACGCGCACGCCGTGGTTCTCCTTGAAGGGCGTAATCTCCGCGCTGGAAAGCAGACTTGTGTAATCCCGGTGGTCGGGAAACTTGGCGCTGTTTGTCAGATCCGAGATGTGGTAGCCCCCCAGGCGGTTGTAAATCTCCTGCAACGCCAGTCCGGAAAGGACCGGTTGTGGCGTGAATGGCAGCGTCGTGCCGGGCGCAATGGAGTTGCGGGCGACCGACGTGTCCTGGACCCCGCTCACAATCAGCGTGTAGGTGTTCCCTGGCGTCTGGGGGCTCGTGTCCAGAAACACCTCCCGGCCATCGTCCGACAACGCGGCATTGGAGAAGGTTAAGCCCCCGTCGCAAGTCCAATTCGCCAGATTCGTAGCGCTGCCGGCGGTCACCGGCTTGGAGAACCGCACGAACAAGCGGTCGAATGTCGTGGCACAGGAAACCGAGGTCACCACCGGCGGATTGGTGTCGGGGGTCACGGTCAAGGTGGCGGGCGCGCTGAGAACGCTGCCAAAGCAATTGGTCACCGCCACGGTGAACACGGTGCCACTGTCGGCGAACCGCGCGGTCGTGTTCGTCAGGAACTGGTTGGTGGCCCCGTCCATGACCACTCCGTTGGTCAGCCATTGGAACAGGTAAGGCGGCGTCCCATCCACCCCCACGCCCAACTGCCAGGGCTGCCCCTCGCCTACGACCAGGCTCGAAGGCTGGTTCGTGATCGTAACAATGCCATGCGCTGTGAACGCCGAGAGATACTGTCCCAGGATCGGTTCCTGCCCACTGACCACGTCGGGCCCACCCGGAACGTGCCAGGTCACTCCCAGGTATTGCGTGTAAGTGTTGTAGTCGCTATCAAACATGCTGACCGCCTCGAGGTAATATTTCCGGCCCGCTTGGAGAGGGATGGGCGAGGAGATGTTGGCGGGCGGGTTGCCGCGCTCTTGTTGAAGTTCGCTACCCGCACTAGCTACCCATTCCCGGGGGAGAGAGAGGGCTGCTGGCTCCGTGGCGATCTGGACTTTGTTGGTGGGATTGTCGTCCGAACTGAGGTAGAGCGCCGCGAAGCTGCTGCTGTCCAGGTAGAACGCATAATCCCCCGAAACCGGCGGCCAGACGAAGCCCACCATTTGCACGCCAAAAAGAATGTTCGCATCCGGATAATACTCCGACTGGCCAGGGTAAACCGTGAAGTCCGGTTGGCTTGGAAAGCGCGGCAGTGCCAGAAGATCCGACACATACCCGCCATTCAACTCCTGCCACACCCGGCAGGTGATGAGGCCGTCAGGGGAATTCGTGTCGAGTTGGGCCAAGCCTGTGAATGGAAACAGGCCAAGTCCCAGCGTTGCCACCAACCAAGCCAGTTCTTTTCTCATACGAACCAACCCTTTCTGAGCGGCCGCCGACGATAAACGATACGCAGGTGCGAAGCAGCGTGCCTTTGGATTGCTTGTATCAGAGCCGTTCCAGAGGGTCAACCGGCTGGAGAAGAAGTTGTTTTGCCAATCGCGGTGATGAATTCAACCCGACACGGCATGATCGCCCGGCTGCCCAAGGCTCTCCGGGACCAACTGAACCGCCGGCCCAGGCAAAGCGGAAGCCGGGACAAACCACCGTTCAACTCCGTCTGCCGAGGGTCTCCGCGATGCCGGCCCGCAGAGCGGCCACGGTTTGTTCCGCCTGGGCCGGCGTGGTGCAATACGGCGGCATCAGGACAATCACGTTGCCGATCGGCCGCGTCAGCACGCCCCGCCGCGCCATCGCCTCGCACACCTGGATACCCACACGGTCGCGCAAATCGAACGGCGCGCGCGTCCGCCAGTCGCGCACCAGTTCGACCCCCACGACCAGGCCGGCCTGCCGGATGTCGCCCACGTTCGGCAAATCCCAGAGCGTGGCCAGCGACGCACGCAACGCCGCCCCGAGCCGGCTTCGGGCCTTTACCGACGCGGCGCTCTGCAGCAGGTCCAAGTTGGCGAGCGCCGCCGCCGCCCCGAGCTGGTTGCCAGTGAAACTATGACCGTGAAAGAAGCTCTTGAACTCGGCGTAGTCGCCGAGAAAGGCATCGAACACCGCCTGCGTCGTCAGCGTCGCCGCCATCGGCAGGTAGCCGCCGGTCAACCCCTTGGCCAACGCCAGGAAATCCGGTTGCACGCCTTCGTGATGGCAGGCGAACAGGAGGCCGGAGGCCGGCTCGTTCGTGCGGCCCAGGCCGGTCATCACCTCGTCCGCAATGAGCTGCGCGCCGTCGCTGCGGACGATGGCCGCGACCCGGCGCAGCCAGCCGTCGGGCTGCGGCACCATGCCGGCCGAACCCTGCATCCGCGGCTCGACGACCATCGCGGCGTAGGGGTTTGCCCGTTTGCGTTGCGCCGTGAAGCGTCGCTCGACGGCGTCCACGCATTCCCACTGGCAGCGGCGGTAATCGCGGGCATCGGCGCGCTCCGGCCGGGCGCGGTTGAACGGACAACGGTAGCAATAGGGCGCCATCACGGCGTCCGACTTGAACAACAGGCCGCCGTAAGTTCGGTGAAAGAGGTCAATGTGGCCGACGCTGACGGCGCCGACCGTATCGCCGTGGTAGGCACCGGCGAGCGACAAAAACCGCGGCCGGCGGCTGCGGCCGCTGCGGCGCGCATACTCATAGGCCAGCTTGATGGCCACCTCCAGCGCCGTGGAACCGTCGTCGCCGAAAAAAACCTTCGGCAGGCGCGGATTGCGGAGCGCGTACGGCGCGACCGTGGGCGCAGTCCTCGCGCGCCGCGTGGCCAGGCGCGGGTTCGCGATGCGAACGAGTTGTTCCGCCAGCAGCGCTGCCGGTTTGTTGGCGAGACCGAGCGCCGAGGAATGGGCGATCTTGCCAAGCTGACGGCGGATCGCGGCGTTGATCTTCGGATGCGCGTGGCCGTGGAGGTTCGTCCAGATCGAGGCGTTGGCATCGAGGTATTCGCGGCCATGAACATCGCGCAACACGGGTCCGCGACCAGCGACAATAACGATCGGCTCGCGTTGGAGCCAGTCGCGCATTTGCGTGAACGGGTGCCAGATGTAGGCGTGATCAAGCCGGGCGAGTCGGTGCATGAGCAGAAGTCAGAGGGCAGAGGTTCGGAGGTTCACGGATTCCAACGCGGCGAGCAACTGCGTGAGGTCATCGGGGGTGTGCGCCGCGCTGAGGGTTAGCCGGAGGCGCGCCGCCCCGCGGGGCACGGTCGGGTAACGCACCGCCGGAATGAACAGCCCGCGCCGGCGGAGCGCCGCGGACGCGGCCACGGCGCCGGCTTCGGCACCAACGATCAACGGCAAAATCGCGCTGTCCGCGGGCAGTTCCGGGCGCGCCGTGGTAACGCGACGGACGTTCGCCCAGAGTTGCGCGCACCGTTGCACGCCGGCTTTACCCTGGATAAAGCGGATGCCCGCCGTGGCCGCGGCGGCCGCCCCCGGCACCGGCGCGGTGGAGAAAATGAAACTGCGCGCGCGGTTCACCAGGAAATCCACCAGCGTCCGCGATCCGGCGATGTAACCGCCCGCCGCGCCCACGGCCTTGCCGAGCGTGCCCATCTGAATTTCGATGCGGCCCGCCACCTCAAGCGCCTCGGCCAACCCGCGACGGCGTGGGCCGTAAATCCCGGTGGCGTGGGCCTCGTCCACCATGAGCCAGGCCCCAAAACGGTCCTTCAACTCGACCATCGGCGGCAAGGGCGCGTGATCGCCGTCCATCGAGAAAACGCTTTCGGTCACAATGAGCACCCGCGGCCGACGGGCCTCCGTGGCGGCGGGCTTCCGCGTGTCGGCCCAGCGGAGGATGGACTCCAGTTCGTCCAGATCGTTATGGGCGAAGACCCGGAGCCTGGCACCGCTCAACCGGGCCGCATCAATCACGCAGGCGTGGACGAGCTTGTCGAGAACGATGACGTCGTCCCGGCCGACCAGCGCGGGAATCGTGCCCAACGCGGTGGCGTAGCCGGAACCAAACGCCAGCGCGGCTTCGGTGCCCTTGAACGCGGCGACGGCTTCATCCAGTTCGTGGTGCGGCGCGAGGGAACCGCAGATCAAACGGGAAGCCGTGCTGCCCGCGCCGAACTCCGCGGTCGCGCGCCGGGCGGCCTCCTTCAAGGCCGGTTCATCCGCCAGGCCGAGATAGTCGTTGGAGGAAAAGTTGAGCAGTGACCCCGCGGCAAGCTCGATCCGTCGCGCGGCAGGCGACGCCACGCGCCGCAACTCGCGGTACAATCCCGCGGCGCGCAGGGCATCCAACTCGCCAGCCAGCTCGGCGTCGAAGCGATTCACCGCCGGTCACTCTATTCCTGGCGCCGGGCGGTTGGCAACCGGCCGTGTGGCCGGGCGACGTCCTGATCCGACTTGCACGGTAGAGCTCCCCGCGAGCCGAGACTCGAATTCCACCAATTCTCACCAATTCGACACTCACACTTCGAACCTCGCTCCACCAAATCAGAACATTGCCCGCTTGAGGGGGGTGTCCTGATGTGGCGGTACCGGTGGGGCAAGCGTCCCCGCGAGCCGCAATCAGGTTGAGAGTTGATGGTTGAGAGTTGAACGACCGGAGGAGGGTCGCGGCAAACCTCGCGCTCCGACCTCCGAACCTCGTAATTCGCCGCTGCGATGCGTGGTGGCCCGCCGACCGCTGGGCGGCGGGAGCGGTGTCGCGGCCCAGCGGTCCACGGTCCACCGGCTTCGTCGGAGCCCCACCAGCAGCCAGCCAGGCAGGAACCCACGCCCATGAGGCCGGTGGGGCCGGTAGGGCGAGCATCCTCGCGAGCCGTCCTTCGCCCGCAACTTGGCTTGGGCCTCCTGCGGTTGTTCCGCTCTCAACCATCAACCATCAACCCCCAACCTGTCTATGGCTCACGTCCACCGCGCGATCCGGCTGTCGAGTTGAAAACACTGGCCAGACACGTTCTGCAGGCCGGCAAGGAACACGATGAAACGCGTGACCTCGGCGATGGAATTCAAGCGTCCCAGCGTATTGGCGCGGGCAAAAGCCGCGAGGGTGTCCGCTGGCAGATCCTGCGTCATTGGCGTGGGGAGAACGCCGGGGAGAACCGCGTTGGCGCGGATGTTCCGCGAGCCGACCTCGCGGGCCAACGAAGTGGTCAGACCGATCACTCCCGCCTTCGCGGCGGCATAGCTGGCCTGCCCGCGGGCGCCCACGCGGGCGGCGAAGCTGGCCAGGCTGATGATGTGTCCGTCGCGCTGGCGAAGCATGGTCGGGAGCGCGGCTTGCGCACAGAAGAAGGCGCCTTTGAGATTCGCCGCCAGCACGCGATCCCAGTCGGCGTGGCCAATCTGCCAGCTCGGCTCATCGAGGGTCACGCCGGCATTGTTGACCAGCGCGTCCAAACGACCCCAGCGTTCGACGGTTCGCCGGACGATATGGCGCGCGGCAGCCGCATCGGTCACGTCCAGTTGGACCGGCCAAACCCGGTCACTGTCCGAGGGGAACGGGTCGCGATGGCAGGCCGCGACCACCCGCCAGTCCGCAGCGGCAAACGCGGCCACCAGTCCCTGCCCAAGCCCGCTGGCGGCGCCGGTGACCAGCACCACCGGCCGCGCGTCTTTCGCAGCGTCAGCCATGTCCCCTTTCACGACCGGGCGGGACGACCCATTTCCCGCCAATCATCGAAGCTGACACCGGGCCCGTGTGGTGGGTGACCTCCTCGTAAACCTTCCGCACCGGACCGCCAAACGGCACCGTGATCAAGTCAGCGAAGGCTTCCTCGGCGATTTCTCCCACCCGGCCGGCCAGATCGAGCGCACGGGCGGCATTGACGGTCACCAAACGCAGCACCCGCTCCGGGGCAACGCCGACCCAGGCAGAGCGCAACGCCCGCATCTCGGCGAAAAGGTCGAGTTGCAGCGGTTGACCGTGCCCGCGCCGCGTGGTCGCCAGACTGTCCGTGCCGAGGCAGAGATTGACGCCCGCGCGCAGCAGGCCGGGCAACGGGAAGCTCCGGTGCGCGAAATAATCGTGGCTGCGCGGGCAATGCACGACGCTGACGCCGCGGCGGGCGAGGAGTTCGGCATCGCCGGGATCGAGGTGGTTCACGTGGATGGCGAGGAGGTTCTCACTGAGCAGCCCTGTCCGTTCGAGATGCCGCACCGGCGAGACGCCCCCGCAGTCGGACATGTCTCGTTCGCCATGCGCGAGCCATTCAAACATCGGCCCGGAGGCGGCTTTGAACATGTCGTATTCCTCCGATGATTCGGCGACATGCGTGGAAACCAGCCATCCGCGGTCACGCACCATCGCGGCCACCAACCGCAGCAATTCCGGCGTGGTTGAGTACGTCGCGTGGGGCGACAGGGCGGCGCGACTGTGGCCCGTCGGCAGGCTGGCCATCACGGCGGTCGCCTTCGCCACGATGTCGGCGGGAGTGCGGTGGGGCCGCACGCCCAGCACTTCAATGAACGAAATGACCCGCAGCGGCGTGGCTTCCCAGACCTCCGGCAACAGGACCGGCGCCGCTTCGATGTCGCCGACTGTGGTGGTGCCGGTGCGCACCAACATCCGGGCACCGCTGAGCCAGGATTGGGCGAAGTCGGAATAGCTCCAACCGTTCTTAAGCTCGACCATGCACTTGATCCAGTCGGTGAACGAACGCGGTGGCGCGATCTGGCCCGCCAGGTCGGTGTAATCTAGATGGCAGTGGGCGTTCACGAGACCGGGCAGGAGCACGACTTCGCCCAGGTCGCGCGACCGGGCGACGTGCCGCCGGGCCAGGTCGTTCCACAGCCCGACGGCCCGAATCCGGTCGCCGGAAATCAGGACGGCGCCGTTTTCGATCGGTGGCCGTGAAACCGGCGCCACGATGCGGGCGCGCAAAATCTGGCAGGTCGCGGGGGGCACAAGATGGCTCCGGAGAAATCCGTCAAACGCCGGTTCCGGCACACGCCGCCCGCGATCGGCCGACGCGCGCCGCCCGGCAATCGGGCATGGCCGTGCCGTGATCAGTCCGCCGCTTCCTGCCGGCGCTGCTTCAGCAAGGCGGCGTCCGTTTTCTTCACTGCCTTCCGGCGACCATGCCGCTTCCGGATTTGCTGGGCGATTTTTTTGAAGACGAGGTCTATGGCCGTGTAAAGGTCGCTTTGCGATTCCTCGGCGAACAGGTCAGGTCCGCGAACCCCCAGGCGCACGCCGCACTTGAACTGCTTTTCCGGCACCTTGGTGTGATCGTGTTCCAGGGTCACCCGCACATCCACGGCCCAGCGATCCAAATGCTCCAACTTGTCAACCTTGTTGAGGATGTGGTCTTCGATCGCCTTGGTAAGGGTGACATTGTGCGTGGTGAGAATGAACTTCATGGGAATAAGATGCGACTTTGGCCGGCAAAATCCAGTCAAAGTGTTCGGCGGCAAAGTCCGGGTCCAACACCGCTGCGGGTGAATCAGGCCGGGGCTTCTGGCGCCGGCTAGCCGGTCACCCACCGGCGGTGCTGGCCGAAAACCGGTCGCAACGCCCGGGACAGTGCGTCCTGCAAGGCCTGGGCCCCGGCGTACACCGCCACGTTCTCCGGCTTCGGCTGCGTGGTTTCGCCCGCGTTGAGCGCCACAAACTGGTCGGTGATTTCCTCGATGGCCACCGCGTCGCCCTGCTGCCGGCGCCAGCACCACAAGGCCTGGAGCGCCGCCCCGAAGGCCGCGCCCTCGCCCACCTTGAGCGTCACCACCTCGGCATGGAAGATGTCCGCCATGATCTGGCGCCAGATCTTCGAGTTGGCGCCGCCGCCCGTGGCGCGGATTTGCGTGGCCTTGACGCCGAGTTCGGCGAGCCGGCGCAAACCGTAGTTCATGCCGAGCGTGACCCCTTCCAGCGCGGCCCGGGCAAAATGCGCCATGGCGAATGTGCGGGTGTTCACGCCCAGCAACACGCCCGTCCCGTCGGGAACATTGGGCGTGCGCTCACCTTCGAGATAAGGCAGGAGAATCAACCCGCCCGCGCCGGCCGGCGCCTTCGCCGCCTGCGCGTCGAATGCCTGCGGCGTCAGGCCGAAATCCTTCCGCATCATTTCCGTGGCCACCGTGACGTTCATGGTGCAGAGCAGCGGTAGCCAGCGGTTGGTGGAATCACAAAAGGCGGCGATCTCGCCCTGCGGGTCCACGACCGGTTTCGCGGCGCAGGCGTAGATCGTGCCGCTGGTCCCAAAACTGGCGGTGACCACACCCGGCCGGGTGTTGCCCGTGCCGATCGCGCCCATCATGTTGTCGCCGCCGCCGGCGCTCACGAGCACGTCGGACCCCAGCCCGAGTTCCTTCGCGGTCGGGGCCTGGAGGGTGCCCACCGGCTGGTCGCTCGCGATGAGCGGCGGCAGCTTGGCCGCCAGGTCGGCGTCTATCGCCGCCAGCGCCGCCGCAGACCAGCGGCGCTGGCGCACATCGAGCAGCGCGGTTCCGCTGGCATCGCCGTATTCCATGACGGCGCGGCCAGTCAGCCACCAGTTCAGGTAGTCGTGGGGCAGCAGCACCGTGGCCAGACGGATGAAGTTTTTCGGCTCGTGCCGCTTCAGCCAGAGAATCTTCGAGGCGGTGAAGCCGGGCAGCACGGCGTTGCCCAACGCGCGGATCGTCGCCTTCGATCCGCCCAGCGCGGCGGTGATCTCGTCGCACTCCGCGGCGGTCGAGGTGTCGCACCACAGCTTGGCCGGACGGATGACCTTGCCGTCCCGGTCGAGCGGCACGAAGCCGTGCTGCTGTCCGCTGACGCCGATGGCCTTGACCTCGCCGGGGCGGGCTTTCGCCGCCTTCAGCGCCAGTTTGATGGCCTCCGACGTGGCCGCGCGCCAGGTCTGCGGGTGCTGTTCCTTGGCGCCCGGTGGGAGATTCGGGATGAGGTCGTATTTCTCCGCAGCCAGGCCCGCCACCTTGCCCTGGTCCGCGTCGAACACGAGCGCCTTGGTGGACTGCGTGCCGCTGTCGATGCCAATGATGAGAGTGCGCATAAAAAAAAAGTGTTGCCTGACGCCGAACAAGATGACGGAACGAACCGTCGCGGTTCAACTGCAAAAACGGGTTCGCGAGGCCGGCGGTTCAAACTCCTGCCGCTGGCGCGGCACCGGCGCCCCTACGTCCGCCGCAGGCGGCTCGGGACGTCGGCCAGCGGGACACACTGTTCGGCGCGGGTGGCCAGCGCCTTCACCCGCGCCTGGAGCGCGCCCTCCCCCATCCGTTCGAGCTTCACCGTGTGGAGGGCGTTCAGTTCAAGCGCGCGTTTGAACTGCTTGTCCGATTTCGCCGGCGTCAGCGGGTAGTCCACCGCCAGACCGGCTTCCCGGAGTTGCTGGATCAGGGCGAGGCTCGGGCCCCGCAACGTCTCGTCTTCGATCAGGCAGAACGCGTCGAGCCGCGCGGTGAACTTCGGCGCCAGGCCGCGCTGTTTGAGCAGTTCGGCGAGCACCACGTCGCCCATCCCAAAACCGAGCGCCGGCATATCCACCTTGCCGCCGGAGACGAGCTTGACGAGATTGTCGTAACGCCCGCCGCCCGCGATGGCGCGAAATTCCCCCCGGGCATCGAAGGCCTCGAACACGGGCCCGGTGTAATAGGCGAGCCCGCGGATAACGTTGTAATCCACGCGCACGAATTCGCCGAGGCCGCGCTGGGTGAGATCCTGGATGATGGCGGCGAGTTCCTCGGTGGGTTCGCCCGCCGTGATGAACGCCCGGATCGTGTCCAGCGTGAAGCCGAGCTCCTGCAGTTTCGCGGCGCTCACCTCGGGCGCCTCGCGCTCCAGCTTGTCAATGACCTGATAGAAGTCATACGCGCGGGCGGGATCTCCGCCGCCGCGCGTGAAGAACGCCTGCCAGGCGTTGCGGCTGCTGAGGCGGACAACAAAATCCGCCCGCGTCAGGCCCAGGGCCCGCAGCGAATCGATCAACAGCGCGATCAACTCCGCATCCGCCGCGCGATCACTCTCGCCCAGAATGTCGGCATTGAACTGGAAGTGCTCGCGCAACCGGCCCTTCTGCTGGCGCTCATAACGGAACAACTGCGGCACGGCGAACCATTTGATCGGTTTCTTGTATTGCCGCTCATGGGCGGCCGCCATCCGGGCGAGCGTCGGGGTCATCTCCGGCCGCAGCGCAACCTCGCGGCCGCCCTTGTCGGTGAAACTGTAAAGCTGGCCGACGATCTCGGCGCCGCTTTTGGCGGTGAACAACTCGAGCGATTCGAGCGGCGGACCATCGTATTCCCGGAAGCCGTAGCGCCGGGCGGTGCCGGTCCAGGCATCGAAGATCTGGCGGCGCAGATCGGCGCTCCAGGCGTCGGCCGTGGGAACGGGTTCGGGGTAGAAATCGCGGAAACCGGGCAGACGATCCATGACAGGGGAAATGACTGACAGGCGCCGGCGGTGCGAACCGCAAATGAAACGCCCGATGAGCTGGTTAACTCAGGCCTTGGGAAAAGTGGCCGGGGTCAGCTTGATGACCTCGGCGCGCATTTCCTTGCCCGGTTTGAATTTGACCACGGCGCGGGGCGGGATGCGCACATCGGTTGCGGGTGAGTTCGGGTTGCGTCCAATGCGGGCCTTGCGCACCTTCACCTCGAAAACGCCGAAGTTGCGCAACTCGACGGTTTCCCCCTTGGCCAGCGCCCCGGAGATATGGTCGAGGGTGCGCTGGATCACGTTGAGAACCTGCTGCTGGACGAGGCCGGTTTCCTCGCTGATACGGACCACCAGATCACGTTTCGTCATAAGCAGAACTGAGTTTGGTTTTGCGGCGGTGCCACGCTTCGTGGCGCATCGAAACTAGCCTAACCGGACCGCTGGTCAAGAATAATGGGGGCCCACTCGGGAACGCCGCCGGGAAGCCGCGGCGCCCCGGCCGGGAGCCCGCTCAACCGGCCCCAATCAGCTTCCGATAGGCCGCCGCGTCGAGCAGGACATCCACCGGCGCGGCTGCCCCCAGCTTGAGTTGGAACAGCCAGCCGGCACCGTAAGGGTCGGTGTTGATCAGGGCCGGATTATCCACCACGACGGCATTGACAGCCGTGACCGTGCCCGCCACGGGGGAATAAACGTCGCTGGCGGTCTTGACGGACTCAACCACGGCGCACGTCTCGCCGGCCTGCAGATTGCGACCGACCGCCGGCAGTTCGACAAAGACGACATCCGTCAACTCATGCTGGGCGTGGTCGGTAAGGCCAACCGTGCCCGTGTCGCCGGCGACCCGGAGCCACTCGTGCGACTTGGCATAACGCAGTTCGGAAGGAACGTTGCTCATGGCAAAAGGGAGTCAGGAAAATCGTCGTCGGTCAACTGGCTTTTGGTGGGACGACCGGTGCTGCCCGCCGATAGATCGGCTTGGCGACCACCATGGCCGGGACGCGGCGCCCGCGAATCTCGATCGCCATCTCCGTCCCCGGCACGGCAAAACCCGGTGTCACGTAGCCCATCCCGATCCCGACCCCCAGCGTCGGACTTGGCGTGCCACTCACCACTTCGCCGATGGCGACCGCCGTGGCGCCCGTGCTCCAAATGGCGTAATGCGGCCGCGGCGGGGCGGATTTTTCCGTCATGCGAAAGGCCACACAACGCCGGCGGACGCCCGCTTCCTTCTGGGCGGCCAGCGTGGCTCGCCCCACGAACTCGCCCTTGTCGAGGGCGACAAAATGCGTGAGCCCCGCCTCGATCGGCGTGGTCTCCTCGTCCAGTTCGTGACCGTAAAGGGGAAAACCCATCTCGGTGCGCAGGGTGTCGCGCGCGCCCAGTCCGGCGGGCTTCAAGCCGGCCGGTCGCCCACAGGTCAACAGGGTGTTCCAAACGGCCTCCGCCAGGCTCGCCGGCAGCATCAACTCGAACCCGTCCTCTCCCGTGTAACCCGTGCGGGCAACGTAGATCGGAACACCCTGGAATACGAAGCCCCCAACCTGGTTCTTCTTGAGATCCGTGACGTGGGGCACCATGGCCCCGTCAATGGATCCACCCGCAACCGTGTCGTTGATGAATTCGACCACCCGCGGTCCCTGCACGGCGATGGCCGCAGTCGCGTCCGACTCGTCCCGCAGTTCGAAACCGTCCGGCGCCCGGCAAAGGTCCACCTGCCCCTGCAGCCAGTCCCAGTCCGCCCCGATCCTCGAGGCGTTGACGATCAGCAGGTAGTCGTCGGTGTCCAACCGATATCCGTAGAGGTCGTCCACCACGCCGCCGTGTTCATTGCACAGCAGGGTGTACTGCCCCTGGCCGATCGCGAGGCGGTGGATGTCGTTCGTAAGCGCGTGGTTGAGAAACGCCGCGGCGCCCGGACCGGTAACGCGGAATTCCCCCATGTGCGAAATGTCAAACATGCCCGCCGCCTGGCGCACCGCTTGGTGCTCATCTACGATGCCGGTGTACTGCACGGGCATTTCCCAGCCGCCGAACTCGACCAGGTGGGCGCCCAGCAACTGGTGCGCGGCAAACAAAGGCGTTCGTTTCAACATAGGGTCCGCCGACGCTACCAATCCGGGCCGGCGCGTCAACATAATGGCGCCCAGCCAGCGTGGCCGCCGGCGTGCTGACCGCCCGGCGGCAGCAAAGTCCAATCGTGACACCCGGCCGCTTCTGATGTCCAATCTCCCGTGCATGCCGCCGCGATCATGAACGAGATGGAACCGACCACCGCCGCCCCGACCCGCGAAGCGGGCCGCTGGCAGCAAAGCGGCTTCGGGGCCATCTACACCGAGCATTCGCGGGCCGTCTATTACCTTGCTCTGCGGTTGCTGGGCGACGTCACCCAGGCCGAGGACGCCACCCACGATGTCTTCCTCAAGGCGTTCCGCAAACTGGGCGAGTTCCGCGGCGACGCCGCCCTGCGCACCTGGCTCTACCGGATCACCATCAATCACTGCCGCAACCTCCAGCAGTCGTGGCACGCGCGCACGATGGTCAGCAACGCCGACGACGCCCTGTGGGACCACACCGCCGGCAAGGCCGAAACCCCGTTGCGCATCCTCGAAACCAAGGAACTCGGCCAACGCATCCAGCGCACGCTCGACGTCCTGCCCGAGGAATACCGCCTGCTGCTCCTGCTCGTGGCCGACGAGCAGCTCAGCTACGAGGAAGCCGGGGAGTTGACCGGCCAGACCGCCGACGCCGTGCGCGGCAAACTCCACCGGGCGCGCAAGGCCTTCGCCGCCGCGTTCGCCCAAACCGATCCGCAACGCCATGGAACCTGATCCTGCCATTTCCCGGTTGACCCAGCGCCAGCAGGCCGAGGAACAAGCCCGGCAGCAAACCGCGCCCGTCGCGCGCGAATTCGCCACCCCCGAGGAATTGCTGCGCCTCGACGCCGCCCAGAACCCGCCGCCGCCCCGCGTCGAAGAACGGTTGCAGCAATCGCTCGCCACCGAACCCGCCCCCGCACAACCCTGGTGGCGCCGGCTGTTCCGCCGCTG
>JBEKGJ010000064.1:0-28165 GCA_050012855.1 Verrucomicrobiota bacterium
GGTGTTGGGCAGGTGGCCGAGGTCGAGCGTGATGACTTGCCCGGACGTGTAGGTGCCCCAGGCACCGATGCCCGGCAGGCCGGGCGACCCGTTGCCCGACCCAATGTAGCTGCCCCAAGAGTCGGAGTCGGGCACCAACACGCCGTTGGCGCCGGTGAAGGACAGGTTCATGGCGTCGTTGTCCGGGATGTCGCCGCAGGGTTTGAGGCGCATGGTGAGCGTGGCCGACGTGATGTTGCAGGACGAAAGGTTCAGGTTGCTGAACGTGTCAATAAAGAAGCTGTTGACGGTGCATTGGTCGAATTCCTTGAACGTGTCGCCGGCGAACCGGGCCAGCAGACCGGCACTGGGCGAACTGGGCACCGGGGTGGTGAAGTTATTGCCGCCGCCGGCATAATAGACGTTGGTCACGCAGACCACGTTGACAATGGGCGGCAGGGTGCTGGCCACCGTCACCGTCTGGGTGCAGGTGGAATAATTGGTGCAGCAATCCGTCGCGCGCCAGATGCCTTGGTAAACCGATTGGCAGAGGATGGACGATACCAGATTGGAACTGAGCAATTGGAGGGTGACGTTGGTGCAGCAGGCGTCGCTGGCCGTCGGCGCATCAAAACTCCACGCCGTGCCGCACGCCACCGTCTTGTTGGCCGCGCACGTCAGCGCCGGCGGCGTCGTGTCCTCCACCGTCACCGTCTGGCTGCAGGTGTTGGTGTTGCCGCAGACGTCGGTGAACAGCCAGGTCCGGGTGATGACCCAAGGGCAGGGACCGCTATTGGTCACGGTGCTGAGGATAGAGAACGTCACGTTGCTGCTGCCGGACGAACCGCCGATCACCGGCGGGTCGAAATCCCAATTGGTGCCGCACAAGACGGTCTTGTTGGCGGGGCACTGCACGTTGAAGGTCCAGGAGTCGGTGTGCATCAGCCCGGCACTGTCGGCGAAGCGGAGCACATTGGTGATTACCGCGCACAAAGGCCACCCACTGCCCGGAGGCGTGTAGCTCACCGTGGTTGCCGGGCCGGCCTTGGTGACGTTCGGCGTTACGGCTGCGCCATTGACGGACAGCGAAATGGTATTTGGATTCACTGTGGAACTGCCGCCGTCGGTGATGTTGACCTCGACGGTGGCATTGGTTGGCACGCACGCCTCATTGATCCCCGGAACCACGCGCGACACAAACGGCGGCAGCGCCGGACCGCTATAGTAGGCCTTGAGCGCCGCGCCACCGCTGTTGATCAGCACCTTCGTGTCATCGGGCTGCACCATGAACCATTCGCAGTTACCCAGGTTGCCAGCCGACAACTCGCCGTTGCCGTTCTCCCAGATGAGGCGGAACGGATAAAAACCAGGTTGCGCAATCGTGAAGGAAAAGAGCGTGTCGGCCGAGAAGCGGGCGCCGTCAAATTCGCCCAGCACGGTGGCGAAGCGATCGCGCGGATTATTAGCCGTCGTGACTTTGAAACCGTCATCGCTGTTGACCCCCATCTGGTAGGTCCCCGCCGCGGGAAACTCCAGGAAGGTCAGCACCTCCATCGTCGCATCGCCCGTGGTCCCCATGGTCCCGGGAATGCCCGGAAAAGGCTGGTCCCCCGGGAAATTGCCCCGGTCGGTGCCCGTGCCTGCCTCGATGCTGTAGTTGATCACCCCGGTCTCGGTATAGAAACCGTTGTCAGTCGCCCCGCTCAGGTCAGCGAGGTTGGGACCGTGCAGACCGATCAGTTGATCCTCGGTCCAGGCCAGACAGTTGGGCTGCTGCCCAAGCACCGTCGACCCATCGGTCTGGTAAGGCCGAATCAGGAAGCCAACTTTGGTGGTGTCCACCCCGGTCACGGCGAAGTCCGCCGGCACCGACACGTTGTCAGCCAGCGCCTCTGTCGCCGCGAGCGCGGCCAACGCGCAGAGTGTGAGAAGGGAATGGCGGATGTTCCGGGTCTTCATGACTGGGCCTCTGCTTTCGTTTCGATTTCGCGTTGACGGCTTCTCTGCCAGCCAGGACCAACGAGGAGGGCGGTCGAAACAGCGGCGGCCACGAACCAGGCTCCTCCTCACTCGGGGAGGAAACGAACCGGCTGGCTCTAACGGGACACTTTACTTGCTGCCTGCTTTTTCAAGGAGTCAAGACTTTTTCTTGTCTTTCCGGCAACAAGTAGAAGGATGGCGAGCCGGACCAGGCCCGGTCGCGGGCCAAGCCTGAATCTGATCTGTGTTGCGGAGCGGGATCGTGAACCGAAGCACCCCCAGCACACGCGGTGCGATCAAGGCGGTTCCGTGCCAGGTTCGGGAATCGGCGTGGCGCCTGGCCCGCGGCGGGAGCTTTTTGCGGTTCTCCTCCAGCGCGGCGTATTTCGGCAGGCCGCCTGCCATCGCCTCTCCGACCGCGCTTTCGATGACGCCCCGGATTTGACCTACGATATGGCCGCCGAAATCCTCTTCCTGATCGAAACGCTGGAAAAACCCCGGTAACACCCGCGCGAACGACATCTCAGCCCGTTTCCTCATCCTCGCCGGGACCGCAGAGACGGTCGAGGAAGCGGCGCAGCTCGCG
This sequence comes from Verrucomicrobiota bacterium, assembly GCA_050012855.1. Classification (GTDB taxonomy): domain Bacteria; phylum Verrucomicrobiota; class Verrucomicrobiia; order Limisphaerales; family J093; genus JAJXZJ01. Next base: position 2,546 of record JBEKGJ010000064.1, read on the forward strand.
CGCGTTCGCCTGGCGCTGACGGCGTTCCTCCAGCGGCGTCATCGTCCACTCCGGCGCCGAGATGCGCAGGGCAAAATCCACCGACTCGAACACCACGCGACCATTCGCCTCGCTGAACCATTCCAAATAAAGGCAATTGGCCAGGCGCACCGGAAAGGGCAGGTGCCGCCGCAACCGTTCATGGAATTCCGCCGCCGGCAGCGCGGGCACCTTCACTTTGCGCGAGGCGGTGAAGTCGCCAATGACGCCGGTCTGCACCGGCGCCAGCAGCGCGCGGCCGGGCGCGAGGCCCTGGGTTGGCACCGCGCGCAGGCGGGTGAAAAACAACTGGCAGCCGGCCAGGTCACGCCAGGCGTCCCCGCGCAGGTCGAGTTCGAGTGGCTCCCGCCGGCCGGCCAACCAGAGCCGGCCGTACACCCATCCGCGCTGCGTGTTGTCCACCTCACCCCGCCGCACCCAGTCGTGAATCCGCCACGCCATGGCGGTGAGTATAAACCTGAAGACCGCAAATGAGTCGCCGCAAAACGCAAAAATGCGCAAAGAGCGCAAGGAAACAACTCCGTCCATCACTTTGAACCCGATTTGTGCCTCTTGTGGTTCTTTGCGGCCATTCCTCCGGCGGAATCCGGGATCAACCATCAACGATCAACCGTCAGCCGGGCGGTGGCTCGCAAGGACGCCCCAGCAGAAAAACACCGCTGGCGGCACGGCTACCGGATCACGACCACCCGAACCAGTGCCCAAGGACACGGATGGCCAGGGCCAGCGTCCACGCGAGCACACCCATGTAAGCCCACTGGAACAACGGCCATCGCCAACTGTTCGTTTCGCGCCGAACGACGGCCACGGTGCTGACGCACTGCAGCGCAAAGACGTAAAAGACCATCAGCGTAACGGCCGTCAGCGCCGTATAAACGGGCGTGCCATCCGGACGCCGCTGTTCGCGCATGGTCTGCTCCAGACTCGCCATCCCCGATTCGGTTGGCTCGTAGCGCCCCACGTTATAGACCGTGGACATGGTGCTGACGAACACCTCGCGCGCCGCGAACGAAGCCACGATCCCGATGCCCATCCGCCAGTCGAAGCCCAGTGGCGCAATCACCGGCTCGATGAAATGCCCCATCCGGCCCGCGAAACTGTTGCGGAGCTTTTGGCCGGCCTCTTCCTTGTCCAGCGCAGCGAGTCGCACGGCCGCGCTGTTCGTTGAATCGTTGAATCGTTGAATTGCTGAATCGGCCGACTTCGCGGGAGCCGCAGAGGAACGCTCGGCCACCGCGGCTTCGGAATGCCGGATGTGTTCGCGCCGCGCGGCGAAGGCTTCTTCGACGGTCGCGCTACGCGGATACGTCGCCAAAAACCACAGCAGGATGTTGATCCCCAGGATCACGGTGCCGGCGCGCCGCAGGAACAGCTTCGACCGGTCCCACATGTGGCGCAGGAGCACGGTTGCCAGCGGGCGTTTGTAGGGCGGCAGTTCCATGATGAGCATGGGCGTCTGCCCCTTGAGCAGGGTCTTTTTGAAAAGCCAGGCCATGAGCAGCGCGACGACGATGCCGAGGAGATACATGGCCAGCATCGTGAGGCCGGGCAGTTTCAGGACACCGAGCACGGTGAGGTTGGGAATGCAGGCGCCGATCAGCAGCGTATAGACCGGCAATCGCGCCGAGCAACTCATCAACGGCGCAACGAGGATCGTCACCAGCCGGTCTTTGGGGCTTTCGATGGTGCGCGTGGCCATGATCCCCGGGATGGCGCAGGCGAACGAACTCAGCATCGGAATAAAACTTTTGCCGTGCAAGCCCACCTTGCTCATGAGGCGGTCCATGAGGAACGCCGCCCGCGCCATATAGCCGGTGTCCTCCAGCAGACCGATAAACAGAAAGAGCAGGCAGATCTGCGGCAGGAAAACGACCACGGCGCCCACGCCGGCGATGACTCCGTCCACCAGCAGGCTGTGCAGGTCGCCGGGTGGGATGACGCGTCCGGCCAGCCCGCCGAGCCAGCCGACGCCATGCTTCAGCAAGTCCATGGGCGCCTGGGCAAACGTGAAGATGCTCTGGAACATCAGCGACATGACCGTCACGAAAATGAGCACGCCCCAGAAACGGTGCGTCAGCACACGGTCGAGCCGGTCGCTGAAGGTCTCCGGCAACCCGCCCGTGTCGGTGACCACGCTCCGTTGGATGGCGGCGACACACGCGTAACGGGCCTCGATCGCGGCACTGCGCCAGTCCACACCGTCCGCTTCGAACCGCTGGCGCGCGGCCAGCACGGCGGCGGTGAGCTCCGCCCCGTAGTAGTCGGCGTTGTCGCGCAGGTTCTTCTCGTCGCCGAGCACCAGCACGGACACGGCCTTCGCCAGCCAGGGACGTTCGGAAAAACGCGCCCGCAGCCGGTCGGCCACGGCGGCGGCCTCGCGCACAACGATCGCGGGCAGTTCGCCGAAACGCGGTCCGCTCGCCGGCGGCACCGGCCGGCGGCAGGCGGCGAGCAGGTGGTCGCGCAAGGCGGGGATCCCCTCGTGCGTGCTGGCCACCGTCGGAAAAACCGGAACCCCAAGCCGCGCGGCGAGCTGGCGCGCGTCCACGGTCCGGCCGTTCTGCGCCGCCACATCCACCATGTTCAGGGCGATCACGGTCGAATAACCGAGCTCGATGACCTGCGTCGCGTAGTAGAGATTGCGTTCGAGGTTCGAGGCGTCCACGACCACGACGACGACATTCGGAGCGGGAACGTCGCGCAGCCGATGGAACAGCACGTCGCGGGCGATCTGTTCGTCGAGTGATTGCGGACTCAGGCTGTACGTGCCGGGAAGATCGAGGACGGTGATGGGATACTCAGGCGGATGGCCGAGCAGCCGGCCTTCCTTCCGCTCGACCGTGACGCCGGCGTAGTTGCCGACCTTGGCGCGCAGGCCGGTGAGGACGTTGAAGAGCGTGGTCTTGCCGCAGTTCGGGTTGCCGGTAAGCACAACCCACCGGCCCGCAACGTCCGGGGCCAGACCGGAAGCAGGGCGAGCCGGGCGGACGGACAGGTCAGCGGCAGCCATGGCAGTCGGAGGATGGCTGGCGGCGCGGCCGCGGCGGAAGGGACATCGGCAGTCGGCGGCACTCCGCCTGGCAAGTCGCTGGTGGCAAGCAGCGCGGCCGATACGACTCCCTCGACATGGCAGGCAGGTTCCAAGTCATGGCGCGTGACTGGCGGCTCAGGCGCGCGGTTGAACGAGGATCCGTTCGGCCTCGTGCTTGCGGAGCGTAAGATGGTAGCCGCGCACCTTGATCTCGACGGGATCGCCCAGGGGCGCGAAGCGAATCAGTTGCACCGGGGTGCCCGGCAGCAGGCCCATTTCCTGCAGGCGGGCCTTTGCCTCGGACGACACGTTTAAAGCGGTCACGGTGGCAATCTGGCCGACCGCGATGCCGCTGAGCGGTTGGGGTGCGGCGGCCATTGGCTAGGCCGCCGTGGCCTGTGGGGCGGGCAGAGGTTCCACCCAGATGCTGTCGGCCAGTTCGGCGCTGAGGCCGAGCCGCACGTTGCAGACCTGGCAGACGACGCTTCCGTTCTTGAGCACGCACTTGATGCGTTGCTCCTCGCCGAAACCCATTTCGCGAAGTCGGTGGCAAAGATCGGGATTGCCAGTCAACTGCTTGATCCGCACGCAGGTGCCGGCCCGCACCTGGCTCAAGGGGCAGGAACGACTGGCCGCAGCCTGCCCGGCCGGCGGAGATTGAAGCACACGAATCTTGCTCACAGCGATTCGAGGCTAGGCCACCTGAGAATGGGTTGCAAGTAGGATTTGGACCGCCCGTGACCTGGGTCAATGGTCCGGCGGCGTGAGCGTGTCGGGCCGCGGCCGAACCCACAAACTTGTAACGTAGGCGCCTGCCTGTGCCGCGGCAGACAGGTCCCGCCTGCAGGTTAGCCGGGCGTCACGCCCGGTGCTGGTTCGAACGGCGGGACGCCGCCCGAACTCGCAGCCGAAGACTTTAGAACTTCCAGTTCAAGTCCGCCATCAAGTGACTGGCGCTGGAGGATTGACCGGGGGCATTGATGATCAGGTCGTTCCAGTAATAGGTGAACGTGAAGTTCAAGAAGTCGGTGAACATGTAGGTGGCCTGGACGAGATTGCCCTTCACGTTCGTGCCGCCGAACCAGCCGTTGAGCTTGCCGGTGCCAACGAGTTGAGGGTTGCCGGTCGCATAGTAGGCCCCGTTATCGTCATCCACCATGGCATCGAACCAGGCATCGGGCTGAAGTTCTTGGAAGCGGTAGCTGATCTCCCATTGCCGTTTGGTGGCCGCCTTCCCCAACGTCAGCCCCACTCGATAGCCATTATTGTTTTGCGGGGCGCCGGGATTGTGCATGAACTCGCCCGCCACCTTGATCGGGAACGCCCCGGAGTAGCCGGGGAAGGAATCCAGCTTGTACGTGGCGGAGGCAGTCCCGATAACCGGGGTGTAATCATAGACCAGGAATCCGGTGCCGTTCCGCGTGTTGCCGGAATTGTAGAACGGCTGCAAGGTCGCGCTCAGGGAATCCTTGTGGCCAACCACAAATCCCGCCGCCCCGAGCGCGGTCTCGAACTTGGGCGTCCATTTGGATTCGAACACCAATTGTCCACCAAGCACGTACGGGTCGTGGCTGGGATCGTAGAGCGTGGGGGTCGAAGCGTTGGGTTGGTTCAATTCGTCCAGCACGAAGAACGCGCCGTTTGCCTTCAGCGTGTGCCGGTCACTGAAGTTGTGCGCAGCTTGAATCGCCAGCCCTTCCGGGTCGATGTCGTAGTCCCACACCATGTTGGAGAGCTGGAACGGGTTGTCCATCTTTCCAATTGTGGTGGACACCGTCCAGTCGCCGCTGTTAATCGGGGTCCACTTGGCGTAGGCGGCGTCAATCCAGATGAATTTCCGGGACTCGAGTGAGTTCATGTCCTGGTTGGCCGTGATCGGCTGCCCGCCCACCAGCGTGCCGCCCGGGTTGGTTTGCGGATTGCCGGAAGACAGACGAAAGCCGACCTCGAAATGATCGGTCATGGAAACCACCGCGCCAAACCGCAGGCGGTAGCGGTACCGGTTTCGAAGAACGTAGGCGTTGTCATCGGCGGCGTTCTGTTCAAACCGGCCCCGGAAGTCACCGCCCAGCTTGTAGCCGGTGACCCAGTCCGGCATGCCGGTCTTCACTTGAAAGGCCTGGTTGAACCCCTCGTCGCTTTCCTGCTTCAGATCATTGGCCTCCTGGACGGTGAGCACACCCTTGGACACCAGTTTGTCCAGGAGTTTGTCCACGGACTGGGCCACGGCGGAATGGGTCAGGGCGAGCGACAGGGCCGTACCGGCGACCACGCCGAGCCGTGCGAAATAATTTCGTTTCATCATGAGCCTTCGATCTTGATTGTTAACTGCATGGCGAGATTCTCAGCGGAATGCGACCGAATCATGGCAGGTTTGTTACGGTTGCGTGACGACTGATCATGGGCTTGGCCCCCGCCAGCATCCTCGCGAGCACCAACCCCGCCAGTAGCCGGGGTGCTTTTTGATGCGGGTGACCAGGGTGGCGGCGACTTCCGCGGGCGGAGGACCGTGGCAGCGGACCGGAACGGCTGGTTAAATCGTCTGGCGGCGCTCTGGATCTGGGAGGCTTCGGCTGAATGGATGAGGTTGCATTCGATGGTCGTCCTCGGGACAATGGAAGCCGGAATGAATCCACACCTGCTCGCACTGTTGTTGGCCGCCTTGACCATGACCCTGGCGCACCCGGCCGAGTTCTTCGTCGCTCCCGATGGCCACGATGAGAATCCCGGCACCCGCGCGAAGCCGTTTGCCACGTTTCACCGCGCCCAGGAGGCGGTGCGGGCCGGGCGGAAGGCGCATCCGGACCAGGGCGTAACCGTCACGTTTCGCGCCGGCGTTTACCTGCTTGATGGAACCGTCGAGTTTGCTGCGGCCGATTCCGGGGCGTCGGCTGAACAACCCGTGTGCTACCGCGCGGAACCGGGCGGCGAGGTGGTGATCAGCGGCGGTCGGCGTCTCTCCGGCTGGCAGCCCGACCCGCAAAGGGCCGGGGTTTGGCGCACCCGGCTGCCGTCGTCCCAAACGGCTGAACCGGTGGTCGGCGCCCTCCCGCAACTCTGGGTCAACGGTCAGCGGGCCGTTCGCGCGCGCACGCCGGACGAGGGCGAGTTTGGCGTCCTGCTCGGTGTGACCGAAACGATCGCCACGAACAACGCGTCAGTCACCGTGCGGCACACCTTCACGACACACCCGCCGGCGCTGGCGAAGTTGCGCGGCCTGGACGCCTCCGCGTTGAAGGAGGTGCAGGTCGTCGTGTATCACAAATGGGACACGACGCGGGAGCCGCTGGAGAGCGCGTCGCCGGAACAGGGCGTGTTTACGACAGTCGGGGCGCGGATGCAGTCCTGGAATTCCATGAGCCGCGACTGTCTGTTCTTCCTGGAGAATGTGCCAGGCGCCTTCGATGCCCCGGGTGAATGGCTGCTGGCCCGCGATGGCTGGCTCGATTATCGCCCGCGGGCGGGTCAGGACCTGGCGCGTGCTGAAGTGGTCGCGCCGGTCTTGGAAAAACTCGTGGTGATAAAAGGGCCGGCTGACGAGCCCGGCGCGTGGGTGCAACACCTGCGGTTCGAGGGGCTGAAGTTCAGCTATGCCGGGTTGAGCATACCGGCGGCGGGTCTGCCGCCCGCCCAGGCGGCGATGAATGTGGAAACGACCGCCATCCGGGTGGATGCCGCGCGCGACGTGCAGTTCACGAATTGCGCTGTCGAGCACGTGGGCGGGACGGCCTTCTGGTTTCGTCATGCCTGTCGCGACTGCCGCGCGGAGCACACGCGGATGCACGACCTGGGGGTCAGCGGGGTACGCATCGGCGAGCCACAGATCGTGCCGGAGCCGGTGCGCACCGCCGGCATCACCGTGGACAACTGCATCATTCAAAGCGGCGGTCGCCTTCTGCCGCAGAGCGTGGCCGTGTGGATTGGCGCCAGTCCCGACAATGCGGTCACGCATTGCGAGGTCGCGGACTTCTATTACACGGCGGTGTCGGTGGGCTGGCGCTGGGGTTACGGAGAAAGCCCCGCCAAGCGGAACCGGATCGAATTCAATCATCTTCACCACCTGGGTTATCGGATCCTAAGTGACATGGGCGGCGTTTATACGCTGGGACCTTCCGAGGGCACGCGGGTCTGCAACAACGTCATTCACGACGTTTATTCCACGACGTACGGCGGCTGGGGCCTTTATCCCGACGAAGGCAGCACCGGCATCCTCTTCGAGAACAACCTCGTTTACAATGTGCACGACGGCTGCGTCCATCAGCATTATGGGCGGGAGAACGTGTTCCGAAATAACATCCTGGCCTTTAGCGAGGAAGGCCAGATTGCCATCACCCGCGCGGAACCGCACCTCTCATTCACTTTCGAGAACAACCTTGTCTATTGGGATGCGGGCCGGTTGCTGGGCTACGGCGGCTGGCAGAACGGCGCGAAGGTGGCGCTGCGGCGCAACCTCTACTGGCGCGCCGGCGGCAAGCCCTTTGATTTTGCGGGAAAGACTTTTGAGCAGTGGCGCGCGGCCGGCAACGACGAGGGTTCGCTCGTCGCCGATCCGCTGTTTGTGAACGCGGAGCGCCGCGACTTCCATCTGCGGCCGGGGTCGCCGGCCGAGCAGGTTGGGTTCAAGCCGTTTGATTACACCCAGGCGGGCGTGTACGGTGACGCCGCCTGGAAACGGTTGGCGCTGGCGCCGGCATTTCCCAAGCCGTATCAGGTTCCGCCGCCGGAACCGCTGAGCCTCCAGGATGACTTTGAGTCGGCCGCGCCCACGCCTTTGTTGCGCGCCGCCACTCTGGAGCAGGAGGGGCGCAACGACCTGATCACGGTGACGGACGCGGTGGCTGCGAGCGGGAAGCGGAGTCTGCGAATCCAGGATGATCCGGGCCTCAAGGCCGGCTATAACCCGCACTTTCATTGGGACCCGCAGTACCGGCAGGGCCGGGCACACCTCGCTTATGCCCTCCGGCTGGAACCGGACGCGAGCCTGTCCTGCGAATGGCGCGACCAGGCGACGCCTTATCGCACGGGACCGAGCGTGCAGTTTCATGACGATGCCGCTTATGTGCGCGGCCGGAAACTCGCGGAGCTGCCGGCCAATGTCTGGATGCGGGTTGAGATGCGCGCGGTCCTGGGCAAAGCGGGCAGCCGTTGGGAGCTGATTCTGACGCCACCCGACGGCAAAGTGCTTCAATTCCCGGACCTGCGGTGTGACCCTGCCTGGCAGGAAGCCCGCTGGGTGGGGTTTAGTTCGGTTTCACCGGGTCGCCAGTCGTTTTACCTTGACGATCTGGTCATGGAGAACCGCTGAACCGCCGGCCGGTTGTTTGCGACTGTGGGCATTGCTTAGCGATGGACATGTGCCGGCATTATTTCTGAAGCGATAGCTCCAGATAGTTATTATGAATGCGCAACCAAGACGGTTAATCCTGGCGATGGCGCGGTTTGAGAGGAACGCCAGCCTTTACCGCATCCTCACAGCGGCGTTCGCTCTGCTGTTGGTTCTGATCGGGTGCGACCGAAGCCTGGCGGCCGCCAACTCGCCGGCCATCCCTTGGGACTTGGACGCGCTGAACCGCGCTCCGGAATGGACGGCGCTGGAGCGGCCCAAGGCCGAGAACGTCAAGGCCATCACCTTCGCCGGATTGCCCTTTCACGGGAGGCCGACCCGGGTGTTCGCGTGGCTGGGGGTGCCGAAGGTCAAACCCGGAGAGAAGGTGCCCGCCATGGTACTGATCCACGGCGGCGGCGGGACGGCTTTCGATGAATGGGTGCGACTGTGGGTGGAGCGCGGCTATGCCGCCATTGCCATGGACACCTGTGGCCAGATTCCGGTTGGCAACTATGGTCACTGGCTCCGGCACGACGAGGCCGGACCGTCCGGATGGGGTGGCTTCGACCAGATCGCCTGGGCTCGCGAAGATCAATGGACCTTTCATGCCGTGGCGGATGTTGTCCTCGCCCATTCCCTGATTCGAGCGCTGCCGGAGGTGGATCCCGAGCACACGGGCCTGACCGGTATTTCCTGGGGTGGCTATCTCACGTGCATCGTCGCCGGGGTTGACCCGCGGTTCAAGCTGGCGGTTCCCGTCTATGGCTGCGGCTTTTATCGCGACACCGTATTCGATGGCGAGTTACGGAAGATGGATCCCAGGGACGCCTACCGCTGGATGAGGTGGTGGGATCCGTCCGTCTATCTGGCCCAGGCGGCCATGCCAATGCTGTGGGTGACGGGAAGCAACGACTTTGCTTATACCATGAATGCGTTGCAGCTTTCCTATCATCTGCCCAAGGGGCCGCGCACGCTCTGCATCCGGCTCCGCATGCCGCACGGGCACGGCGGTCCCGGGGAGAATCCCGGGGAGATCCGCGCCTTCGCCGACAGCATCCTCCGGAACGGAGTGCCGCTTCCGCGAGTCACCGGAGCGGGACGCGAAGGAACGAACGTTTGGGCCACTTTTGCCGCCAAACTCCCGGTGGTCAAAGCCGAGCTGAACTATGCCCGGGACACGGGCCGGTGGCAGGACCGGACATGGGAGTCGCTTCCGGCAAATCTAACCGAAGGCCGGGTGGCCGCGAGCCTGCCGGAGGGGACCCGGATGTATTACTTCAATCTGTTCGACCAACGGGACTGCGTCGTGAGCACCGAACACGAGGAACTCCGGTCGCCGTGAGCACGAAACGGAATGCATGTTCAAACTCCAGTCGGCAGCACTGGTAATGGCAGGGCTGAGCGTGGGCCGAAGCGGGTGGAGACGCCCACATCGCGCTGTGTCGGACTGTGTCGTCGGTTTGGGCTTGATCCGAGGTCCGGGCCTGTGGAGGCTGGGCTGGTGAAAACCCGCCGACTTGCCGGCATCTTGGTTGTTGCCACGGTGCTTTTGCTGGCCGCTCACGGAGAAGAGGCTGTGAGCAAGCTCGATCTGACGTTGCCTGCTTCCGAGCCCGAGGTGTTCGAGCGGGTGGAGTTGTCGGTCCCGGGGATGCCTTCCACAACCAATCCTTTTGACCCGGCGGTGGTGACTTTGGATCTCGAGTCCACCGCCCCTTCCGGGAAAGTCCTGCGCGTGCCCGGTTTCTTCGAGCGTGAATTCGACCGAAGACTCGAAGGCAAGCGCGAGCTCCTGGAGCCGCGTGGGGAAGGCTGGCGCGTCCGGTGGATGGCCCTCGAACCCGGCCGCCACACGCTGGTGGTGACCGCGGCGCTTGGCGGCCAAGTGGTCGCGCGCGGCGAGGCCGTGATCGAGATCGCCGCCGGGAAACGGCCCGGGCTGGCCCGGGTCGAGCCCGTTGGGAAGCGGTCCTTCCGTCTGGACGATGGCACGCCGCTTTTCCTGAACGGCCTCTGCGTCTGCTGGCACGGCAGCCGCGGCACCTACGACTATGACGACTGGCTCGCGAGCTGCCAGCAGGCGGGGATCAACTACATCCGCATCTGGATGTGGCCCCAGGCCTTCGGGCTGGAGTGGGACCGCGGCGACCGGCTCCGTTACCGCCTGGACAACGCGTGGCAGCTCGATCGCGTTCTCGCCGAGGCCGAGCGGCGCGGCATCTTCGTGATGCTCTGCCTCGACTATCATGGAATCTTCGAGGTGAAACCCGACTTCTGGGGCGGCAATAACTTCTGGCTCCGGCATCCTTACAATGCGACCAACGGTGGCCCCTGCCAGGTCCAAAACGATTTCTTCACGAACGCGGACGCCCGGAAGCTGTATGAGAAACGACTGCGTTACCTGGTGGCGCGGTGGTCGGCGTTCCCCAACCTTCTTGCCTGGGAATTCTTCAACGAAATTGACAACGAGTATGCCTACCTGAAGCACGCGGATGTCATGGCCTGGCATCGCGACATGGGCCGCCGCCTGCGCGCCCTCGATCCCTACCGGCACCTCATCTCCTCGAGTTTCACGGGCGGCAGTGAAAAACCCGACCTCTATGCGCTCCCGGAAATGGACTTCTCGCAGTATCATTCCTACAACCAGCCGCACCCCGCGCAGATGATGGCCCAGACGACCGGGCGCTTTTTCGAGAAATACCAAAAACCATTTTTCGTAAGCGAATACGGGACCGACTGGAGGGGTTGGAAGCCCGATACCGACCCTCATTTTCGCGCGCTGCACCAGGCGATCTGGAGTGGGGCCTTCACCGGCGCCGCCGGCACCGGGATGACCTGGTGGTGGGAGAACATCCACTCGGCCAATCTCTACCACCACTGGTCGGCGCTGGCCGCATTCCTTGCGGGGTCGGGCATCGGTCGAGCCGGCTTGCGACCGGCACGATTCGAAATGGCGGCTGGTCCGATAAGGCCCTTTGGCGTCGCGGCGCGTGACGAGGCGCTCGTGTGGTTGCTGGATCGCGCCTGTGACTGGCCCGAGGGCGCCATGACGGCCGATCCACCTCCGGTAACCGGTGCCAAAGTAACGTTGACGGGGTTGGACGATGGTCCGTGGAGGGTCGAGTGGTGGGACACACTCAAAGGAAAGCGCGTGGGCGTCAGTGAGGCGACCGTGTCAGGAGGCACGCTTCAGCTTGAGCCGCCGGCCTTTCAAGCCGACCTCGCCGCGCGGCTGAACAAGAAATAAGCAAGCGGCGGCGTGGGCGGGCGGCCCTCTGTCGGCGGGATACCCGGCATTTCACGCAGGCCCGTGGTGCTTTCGCTGGCGACCTCCATCTTTGATAACGCCCCAAGCGGAAAACGATTTGCCGTCGCGCTCGGCCGCGCCGTCGAGCGGAGTCGCCGTCCGCGTGTTTTGACGCTACCGCTGCGCGCTACTCGTGGCCGCGCATCACTCACCAACTGAAACACGCGCACATTCCGTTCGCCACGTTTTTGGCGTCCGCCTGGTTCGGGCCCAAGCGCCTGCCGACCATCAATCTTCTGGTTCCTGCTTTGGTGTTTTCTGAAGTGCTAAAAGTGGCGGAAAGCTTGCTTATGAAGGGGTTCGGGCGGTTGGTAGCGCGTATGGGAATCGAACCCATCTTTCAGCCTTGAGAGGGCCGTGTCCTAGCCGATAGACGAACGCGCCGCCCGCGGTCTGTTCTTCATAACCCGGTCCACCCTGACATGTCAACCCAGCGTCGCGACGGGTGAGGATGTGCGGATCGGAGATGGACTTCGCGCAACTGATGAAGATTCACGGGGTCGGTGACAAGTCAGCGACGCAGCCGGCCGAAGTCTGCTACAGCCCGGCGCAGTGCATGGGTGCGCGCAAGGTCGTGATCACCGGGCATCCTGACTTCGCTCACGTCTCCACGAGCCACACCAAGCGGCAGAACCTGTCCATGCGGATGTCCATGCGGCGGTTCACCCGGTTGACGAACGTCTTCTCGAAGAAGTTGGCGAACCACGAGCACGCTCGCGCGCTCACTTCCAGTTTCGCGCCAATCGTTATCCCATTCCGAATCAATTTTAAGATCGTCTTTGCCTCTCTTGCGCCTTCTTGCGGCAATCAATTCTCCGCCGAGTGCAGTCCGCCGGTGCCCGCGCGAAAAACGATGTTCATCTGGTCCGGATCACCGGGCACGGCCGTCGCGCAGTTCCACTGGCACGCGCCGCAGTGGACGCATTTCTCGCGGTCGAACGACGGCACGCCCGCTGCTCCCGGCGTGATGGCCTGGCCGCTGCACGCCTCGATGCAAATCCGCGTGCCGCACACGGCGCACAGCTCTGGATACAGGAATACCACGTGGTCGGCGTACCCCGGCGGCGCCTGCACCTTGCCGCCCATCAGCAGCGCGTCCTGATGCGAAACCAGCAATCGCCCGTCCAAGGGCACCGCTGGCCAACCGGCGCGCTCCATGAGCGCCCCGTGCAACGAGACGCCTTTCGCCTGGCACTCCGCGCGCACGGCGGCGATTTCCTGGGGGCTGATGCGGCCGCGGTAATACTCATCGAGGGAGGGAACCCGCTGCCACGGCGGCACCGGCTCGCCGCGCAGCGAGAACCGGCCGTGGGTCAGCCCCGCCAACGCCATGCCCGCCAGACCGCGCACGACGCCGCGCTGGAACCCGTCGCGGGCGTGCTCGGCGACGCGGCCCTCGGCCTCCACCCAGCTCGCCCGGCGCCGTTTCACGTAAGTCGCCTCCAGGTTTTCCTTCGTGAACGACCGTTTCTCCTTCAACAATTCGAGCACTGCCTCGGCCAGTTGGGTGCCGGTCGTCCAGGCCTCGTCCACCCCCGAACCGGTCAACACGTTCGTGGTGCCGCTGCCTTCGCCGATCCGCGCAAAGCCGTCGCCGACCAACGGCGGTTCGCTGCGCCGGCCGGACTCGCCCAGCGTCTTGGCACCCCACGAGCGCAGCCGGCTGCCCTGCAAATGCCGCCAGAGATACGGGTGCAGAATCCAGTGTTGAAGATAGCGGTAGGCCGTGCGCACCGGGCTGTCGAACCAGGACGGCACGAAAATGCCCAGCGAAGCGACCCGCTCCGGATGCACGTAGAGGAACCCGAAGATTTCCGGTTCCGGAAAGCCGAACGTGTGCAACACCGTGCCCGGCGCCAGCGACGTCGTCTCCGGCAGGTCCACCACGAACTTCATGCCCACGGCCCATTCCCGCGGCGGATGCTCCGGCGACCGGCCCATCTGCGCCTCGAGTTGCCGGCCAATGGGACCGACCGGGCCGTCGCCGATGACAGTCAGCGCCGCATGGATGTCCATGCCCGTCATGAAGCCGTCGCCCGGCCGCCCCTGCTTGTCCACGCCCTGATCCAGCAGGCGCACGCCGAGGACTTTCCCCTGTTCGCAGAGCGCCTCCGCCACCGGTGTGCCGGGCCAGATTTGCACCGTGCCCGTGCTCTGCACCTGCGCGCCGACCCATTGCATGAACTGGCCGAGGGAAAGCACCAGGCCACCGTGTTTGTGCAGGAAGGCGGGAGTCCACGGCAGGCGCAAGGCATGGTCCTGGAACGGGAGCGCCCATTTGAACGCCCGGATAAGCGCATCGCCAACACGGAGCGCCGCTGAACGCCGGCTCGCGCCGATGGGATCCAGCAGGTAAAGCACCTCCTCCTTGCTGACCGTGGCGGTCATGGGGATTTGTCGGGGGTCGAGCTCGGGAAAGGAGGCACGAATGCCGCGCGCCGGTGTGACCACGCCCGAGACACCAAAACCGATGTCGTCCGCCCGCTCATAGCACAGCACCTGCGGCGGCAGACCCGGCATCACGGCGCTCTCGACGGCCGGCGTGCCGTCCGCGTTCACGAGTTGCCGCGACAGCGTCGTGAGGAACCCCGCGGTGGCGGGACCGAAACCGACACACACAATGTCGGCCTCCATGCGCTGGCGGTCCACCGACGATTCAGCGCTCATTCCATTCTCCGGGTGAGGCGTTCATCTGCCGGGAATGGTTGCCCCGCCGATGCCGGCAAGGCCAGCGCGCCCGGAATGCGGGTGTTCCTTCCAAGTCGGCCACGGCCAGGCACTCTCACACTGGATAATCGAGCGCCTCGCGCGTCATGACCTTGGTTAACGCCTCGGCAGCGCGGTCCTTGGCCAGCCGGCAACCGGTGAGGCAGCCGTCGAGCTTGCTGCGCAGGCGCGCGAAGGCATCCAAACCGGCGAAGTGAACACAGGGGCCGGCCTTGCGAGGATGCGCCTCGCCGTCTTCAACGACATCGCCATACGCGCGGGCCGCGCCCTCAATCCCGGGGATCACGCCCGCCAGCGCCTCCAGTTCGGCCGCGGCGTAACACGCATGGCAACTGGCCTCGTCCCACGCCGGATGCCGCTGGTAGCCGAACAAGATCTCGGTGGTGAGGCGGCCCACCTCTCCGGCGGCCCGGGCGGCCTGCACGTGCGCCAGATCGGTGAAGAACGCGACGGTCCCGGCCAGGCCGTCGGCCAGCGCCGGCTCGGTCGCCCCCTGGGTTTCCAGTTCGAGGGTATCGAGGATAAACTGCCGCGCCGCGAGCAGCCAGCACAGGGCGTCGGCCAGCGGGAACGTGACGCCCTGGCGCGATTTGTGGTAGAGCTTCGCCCCATCGCCGTCGGTGGCGTTCTGAATGTGGTTAAGCGTCCAGAGCCAGAGCTGCATCGCGCTCGCCAGCGTGCAGGCGCCGGTCCCCGGCCGTTCGGAGGCCAGCCGGCGCAGGTCGGCGATCCATTGCCGGAACTGCGCGAGGAAAAGGTCGTTGGTCATCGTCACCGAAAGCTGCAGGCGCTGCACCGCCTCGGGTCCTTCGTAGGTGGCCTCGAGCTGCGCGTCCATCCATTTCTGCCCCAGGAAACCCGGGCAATCCTCGGTGACGCCGTACCCCCCCATCAGGCTGACGGCCTCGCGCATCATGGTGGCGCCGTGACCGGTGTTCCAGAGCTTGCACGCCGGACACAACACGTTCGCCTGCGCATCGAGCAAGGCGAACCGGACCATCGGGTCGGCTTCCAGCACTTCCTGCCGCTTCAGATCGCGTTCCCCAACGGGGCGCGCTGTGATCTGGAGCAACTCGAGGGCTTCCTTTTGTTTCGCCGCGATTTCCTTGAAGGCGGCCCGGCCCGTCAAATGACGCTCCTCCAGCCAGCGGTCCTTTTGCCGTTCGAGCGGGTCGAGTTCGTCGAACAACCGCGCCGCCACAAAGCCCAGGGACGCGCTGGCCTCGCCGGCCGCCCAGACGTCCACGAGCCGCTGGAGCACGTCCTCCTTCTGCTGGAGGCCAAGTTCGTAACGCGGCGTGCCCGGCGCCCCCTCGCCGCCGCGGAACCGCCGGCGCTGGTAGAGGATCACGGGTTCCACGGCCGACAGCAGCTTCGCCGCGGTCATCAGGCCCACCGTGACGCGGGTCCGGCGGAACACCGCCTCGATGATCTCGCTGTGCGTGTAATTCGGGACAATGACGCCATCCTTGACGGTGTAACCGCCGACAATGCGATGGGCGGGGACCTTGAGGTTGAAGACGGGGTCGTTGGTTGAGGAAAGCTGGTGCACCAGCTTTTTGGTCGGCGTGCCACGGTCCCAGATGCCGGGATCCCCCTCCTCGAGGATCACCATGCAACTGCCCTTGATCCGCGGATCATCCGAGTCCACCGCGGCGGTGACGACATTGGCGAAACCCATGTTCGTGATGAACCGGCCCCGCTTGTCCACCTGGAGCAGCGGTTCGCCACCGTCCGGCCACTCGGCCACCCGCAGCTTGCCGGCGAGCATGCCGGTTTCAACGCCGGCAAAGGGGATCGGCTCGGTCAGCGCAAACGCCGCGCGGACCTGTCGGCGGTTCTCGCCCGGCTTGAGCGGCGCCGCGGCGGCAAGGTAACGCGCCCGCTGTTCCGGCGTGCCGCGCTCGTGGATGGGCGCCATGCCGAGGTTGCCCGCCAAGCTGCACGTCGCCGCGCCCGCGTCCACCCATGACAGCTCGAAAGCAATCAGCGCCAGCGCGAGATTCTTCGGGCCGGCCAGGAACCCGCCGTCCTCCGGATCGAGGACCGCCGCCGTGATCCCGCTCTCGTCGAAGTGCTGGAGCAAGGAGGCTTTCGCCGGCGTCCACTCGTGCGAATTGCGCCCGCCCTCGGCCACCACCCGGGCCACGGGACCGCGGGCGACGGCGCGACTGGCCTGCACGAGCATCTGCAGATCGTAGCGGTCGGCAAACCGCCACATGATCTGGCGGACGTCGTCACCAGGCAGCGTACGCAGGGTTTCAGCCGGGGCCGGGGCAAGGGACGTTGGCATAATCATTCGCGTTTCCGGGCCGCCGGCGATCCGTGACCGCCGCAACAGCCCGCCGAAGACAAGCGGGTTCGGCGGCGGCGGTCAATACCGCAAAACGGATGTTGCCGGGCAGACGCACCGAAACTGGGCGGCACGGGCGACTCGCCCCTTTCGCCCGGCGACAGGCCGGGCGGAATGGCGGAAAACATTCGGCAAGCAGCGGCGTTATCTATTTTCCATCGCCCCAGCCGTTCCGTCGGGCGAGTCGCCCGACGGCACAGGCCAGTGGCCTTTGCGACCCAGCCAGATGCCGGAATCCGGCCGATTTGATTTTGATGCGCCTGCCCGACGGACGTTGGCGTGGCACCCCGTTTTCCTCCGGCCGGCGTCCGGGACGGTTGTGAACAACTTTTTACCTGTTCGACACCAAACGGCCATGTCCCGGCCATACGGTGAATCCGATTGCGAAGCCTATGACCAAGGTCCTGATTCTGACGGCGGGGTTCGGCGACGGGCACAATGCGGCCGCCCACAACTTGTGCGAGGCGCTGGAAGGCGCCGGCGAAGACCTCCAGGTGGAAGTCCTTGACCCGCTCGGGCACGCCTACGGCGCGCTCAACGGCATTGCTACGACGGCTTACCGCCGGCTCGTCGAGTACGCCCCGGCCCTCTGGAGCGGCCTGTATGCGATGATGAACTGTGCGCCGGCGCTGGGCGGCACCTCCGGTCTGCCCCGGGTGCGCCAGGTGATCCGCGAAGTGCTGGGCCGCTTCGAGCCCGACTGCGTCGTCTCCACCTACCCGGTTTATGCCGGTGTCATCCAAGGACTTCATCGCGAGGCCGGCTCACACCCATTCAAGCTCATCACCGTCGTTACCGATTCCACGTCGGTCAACGCGGTCTGGTTCCGTGCGCCGTCCGACTTCTACTGCGTCGCCGATGACGAAACCGCCGCCGCGTTGCGGGAGAATGGCATCGCCGCCGACCGGATCAAGGTGTTCGGTTTTCCGGTCCCGCCGGCGTTTGCCGGAGAGCGTCCGCCGTTGTCCGACCCCGATGGCGATGAACCGCCGCGGGTGCTCTACGTCGTCAGCACCGGCAAGCGCAAGGCGCGGAAAACCATCCGCCGCCTGCTGAAACTGCCGGACCTGCGACTCACCGTGGTCGCCGGCCGCAACACCAAGCTCCGGTCCAAGCTCATCAAGGAAACCCAGGAGCACGCCGATCGCGTGCAGGTGCTGGGATGGACGAACCAGATGGCGCGCTTGATGATAAGCCACCACCTGCTGATCACCAAGGCCGGCGGGGCCACCGTCCATGAGGCGATGGCGGCCCGGTGTCCGCTGATCGTCAATCATGTGATACCCGGCCAGGAGGAAGGGAACGCCCGGATGGTCGAACTCCGCAAAATTGGCGTCCGGGCGGAAAAACCGAAGGAAGTGGCCCGTTGGGTGGAGAAGGCCTTCGCCCACAAGGCGCGCCGCTGGCGCCGCTGGCGGGAGAATCTTGCCCGCGTCAGCAAACCCGACGCCGCGCGGCAGCTTGCCGGATTCGTGATCGAACAGGCCAACGTCACCCGGACCATGCCGCCGCGGATCGAACTGCTGCGACCGGCCATGACCGCGCCGATCGTGCTCCCCGCCCGCCGCCCGCGCCCGGAGCCGCGGCTCTTGCTGTGCGACTTCCATGCCCACACGAACTATTCCGACGGCAGCCTCACGGTGTCCGAGCTCGTGGACTTCTACGGGCGGCTGGGATTCGACTGCCTGTGCATCACCGATCACGTGGCCGACCCGCACAACCTGCCGGGCAAGTTCATGCGCTGGAGCCGGCTCACGGTCGCGCCCGACCAGTTCGCGGAGTATTTCGACGTCGTCGAGCGGGAGCGCGTGCGTGCCTGGCGTCGCTACTCCATGCTGCTGATGGCCGGGTTCGAGTTCAACAAGGAAGGTTACACCCGGAAAAGTTCGGCCCACCTGCTGGGCGTGGACCTGAAGGCGCCCATTGATCCCGGGCTGACGTTGAAGGAAACGATCGCGCAGATCCACGCGCAGGGCGGGCTGGCCATCGCCCCGCATCCGCACCTCCTCAAGGGACAGTTCGCCAAGAACACGCTCTATCTTTGGGAACACCAGGAGGAATTTGCCCCGCTGCTCGACGCCTGGGAAATCGCCAACCGCAACAGCCTCTTCAATCCCATCAGCCTCAAGGGCCTGCCCTTCGTCGCCAACAGCGATTTCCACAAGCCCAAGCACATCTTTTCCTGGAAGACGCTCATCTACGCCGAGAAGGATCCGGAGGCGATCAAGGACTGCGTGCGCCGCAACCACCACGTCGCCATCACGCTCTACCGCGAGCTGGCCCGGGAAACCGAGACGGCCGCCCGCCACGGCTTCGCCGCGCGCGAAGCGATCGAGGCTGAACTACCGTCGCAAGTCTCCGGCGAACACGGCGAAGCCGAGCCCCTGCCCGCCACGGCGTAGCCCCGGAAACGACGCTGACGAGCATAGGTCCCCCAGCGTCTGGCGAGCGGGATTCACGGTGATCTGCACCCCCACTTTCAAAGCGTAACCCAGTGCCTACTGTTCATTATCAAGAACCAACCCCTTAATTAACGATATTTTAATCCAAGTTAATATTGACCTTCAAGGCACAATCTATCATTACCGCCTTCAAAACCCTTGCTTTCGATTTCACATCAGACTTGTCTGTCTTTTTACTTCCAAGCTTCTCTTTTGCTTCATTTATTGCTTTGTTAATCAAGTCAATCGGCATTCTTGCACAGACTTTACAATAAAGGTTCATCGATCGGCCTTCATTATAATTTTGAAGCAATTCCTCTAACAAGGCCTGTCTTTCTCTTTGTTCTTTTAACCACTCTTCCAAACCGACTTCTTTAATTCCATGTAAATTATCAGCAGCCGGAATCCACTCAACGACTCTTCTTCTCAGAAAGATTGAGCAATTAAATACTTCACTGCATTCGGTGCAACTCTCAAATCTGTGCTTCTTTAAACAGCAATTCCAAATACTGCACCATGAGTGTTGTTCTCCCAATCTACAACCGATACATCGGCTCGGTGCTTTTGATTGATACTTGTTACATAATCCACAATATAACCCGCAGCACCCTATGAGATTCTTTGGTTCACTGTTTCTCATTTCTTCACCGATTGTCCATATACAGTCGTTGTCTAACGAAACAAGGCCAGCCGCAGACGCCGACCACAAAGGACCAAATAAGGCAAAACCGTAAGACCCAGCACAGCCGCCCGCCGACGCCTGGGACGGCGGCTGTGGGCTGCACCGCTTTGTTCTGTGGTATCACGAGTCATTATGGCTTCCTTAACCGAAAGAACGCAGAATTCCCTGCGTTAGTCCTCGTGAGCTGGTAGCTAGAGTTGGTCAATACAGGTTCGACTGCAACGACAGTCCACTGGTTTGAGGGCGAGAGTTGGCTGCGAGTTTCCGTCCGCCATCCGGTTTCCTGCGGAGACCACGTCAAGAGTATCACTTGATTGGGCATCACTCCAAAGGCACTCCCGATGCCAAGAACTGGGGAATACGTCGGCGCCCCAACCATAGTTTGGCTCATGGCAAGAGATTGCCACGTTTGCACAGGTGTGGTGTTGGTTGTGCTTCCTCCCGTTTCGAGGCGGAAAAGTGTCCCTGCTGTTTCCCCGTCATAGTCTGTCTGACTTGGAAGGGGGATGCTGGCGTTGAAATACACCTGCGGGTAATTCTTCCATACTCCATTTGTGTCCTGAATCCAGCAGTTGCCGTAAAGACCTGAGCGCTGCACGCTATCAGTGTCGGCAAAGTCCTCAAGAAAGCCACCCACATATCCAAGCGTGCTGGGCGCACCCGGACGCTGTATGGTCGCCAATTGAGTCCAGTGCTGAGCCACTGGATCGTAGAAATACCCCCGGTATTCAGTTCCTCCTTTGTAGGGCTCGCACTTGATGGCAAATGTATACGTCACGCCTTCTAACCAGTCGAATGGGTAGTAGGTGACAACGCCAGTCCCTTCGCCCCCGAAGCGTCCCCCTGCCGTATTCGCATCCTGGTAAACGAGTTGGGTTAGTCCGCCTTCGCTCGGGTCCCAAACTGAAAAATGGACGTGCTTTGCATAACCGCTCCCACCCCGTTGTAAACCAAGGTAACCGGTATTCCACTCAAGTGTGCACCAATACGTGCCCGTGGCGGAAACTTCGACCTTCAGGTCCGTCATGGCTGCAATCCCATCGGCAAGAACCTGATTCGTCCCGTATAAAATGCTTGGCGCTGGAGCTCGAATTGCGTGAACTAGGCAGGCAGGAAGAGCCATAACGGCGAATGCCACGGCTTTTTGCAGTGTTCTGTTCATTGAGTTCCTTTCATTGTATGGGGTGGAGCTATGGTGCGATGCCACCAACGTCCAGGCACGCGGGGTTGATGACGTAGTCCGCGATAGCGGCGCTGGAGACGCCATCCCGCGTTGCCGGCAGCGATTTGCAGGCGGCAGGTCGGGACCGAATCGTATGCAGGCCATAGCCACGGCTAGCTACTGTCGTTCAGAGACTCGCCTTCTCAGTCGGAGGACGCAACCGCCAATGGTCAGCACGCCGATGGCGGCGATAATGATGCCTGGCAGAGCCAACATGGCTCCGTCATGTTGCCCCGAACGCTTCAAAACCAGCCCAAGTATCGCCAGATACCAAAGGCCGACTGCGATGCCCAACAGCAACAACCAGCGCGGTGACCCCGGCCCCCACATACCCATACTCCAGCCAATCAGATAGGGCAGAATCAGCACGCCCCACCACATTGAATGTCCAGATTTGCCTCCAAAACCTCCAACCATGGTCAGTCCCCACAAGGCCCCCACGCCAATCGCAATCAGTATGAAAACCCACACCCTGTAGGCGATCAACTGGCGTTCGCATTGGCCGAGGAAGGTGCCGAGCGCAACCAGCAGGCTGCCAGGGAGGATGACGAGCGAACCCTCCATGGGATCAATGGCTCCGACAAGCATGCCGATGCTGCCAAGAACAATCAGAATGCGTGACCAAAGACTGCGAGAGTTGTAGGTCTTCATATACCCATTTTGCCACGGCTTGTGTGATTGCCACAATTGATAAAAGTTTCGATTTCATTGATTTCTTCAATGCCCGTCCACTCGCAGCCGCCTAACGTCCAGACACAGCCGCCAAGCGAGACGTTGAATGGAATAATGACAAACACATTTCATAAATCAATCGCAACTGGCAGGGGCGGCGGCTGTTGCCTGCAGCGCATGTTAGGCGCTTGGTTTGCCTCAGCGACCAGTCATTTGCTCCAGTTTTTCGGGATACCGAGCCCCATGCACGGTGATCTTTGAAGCGGCGCCCTCGATGTCACGCAGGTCGTCCGGCGTCAGTTCGACGGCAACTGCTCCAATGTTCTCGTCCAGGCGATGCAGCTTCGTGGTGCCTGGGATTGGAACAATCCACGGCTTCTGGGCCAGCAGCCACGCCAGCGCGATCTGAGCGGGTGTCGCCTTCTTTCGCTGGCCAATTTTGCCGAGCAAATCAATCAGGGCCTGATTCGCCTTGAGCGCCTCCGGCGTGAAGCGAGGGAGCGTGCTGCGAAAGTCGGAGCTGTCGAAGGTCGTTTTCTCGTCCATCTTCCCTGTAAGAAAACCCTTGCCCAGCGGGCTGTAAGGAACGAAGCCGATGCCGAGTTCTTCGAGAGTCGGCACCACTTCCTTCTCAGGAGCTCTCGTCCACAGCGAGTATTCGCTCTGGAGGGCAGTGAGCGGTTGAACGGCGTGTGCGCGACGGATTGTTTGCACGCCGGCTTCGGACAGGCCGAAGTGTTTGACCTTGCCCTGCTGAATCAGTTCCTTCACGGCACTTGCCACGTCTTCGATCGGCACATTCGGGTCAACGCGGTGTTGATAGAGCAAATCAATTGTCTCAACCTTGAGTCGCTTGAGCGAACCCTCGACCGCCTGCTTGATGTGCTCTGGCCGGCTGTTCAATCCTGGCGCGCCCTTCATCCCGCGCGGATCGAAATTCGGATTGAGGTCAAACCCGAATTTGGTGGCAATCACCACTTGCCCACGGAACGGAGCGAGGGCTTCGCCCACGAGTTCCTCGTTAGTGTATGGGCCGTAAACTTCCGCGGTATCGAAGAACGTGACGCCGCGTTCCACGGCTGCCCGGAGAAGCGCGGTCATCTCCTGTTTGTCTTTGGGCGGGCCGTAGGAAAAACTCATTCCCATGCAGCCCAGCCCGACAGCCGAGACTTCCAGTTTGCTGTTTCCAAGTTTGCGCTTTTGCATTTTCCGTTATTGCTGTTTTTGAGTTGAAGGTTTGAGTGATATGTTTCGGCGCCTACCGTCCCAGATGACCACGGCTGGCCGGGAAGGACGGTCGAAAGGAAACCAAACCATGGAGAATCTGAACGCCCTCGCCGAAGCCGCGGGCGGGCAGCCGTTGGCTCCATCGGGCTTGTTGAACTGAGCCGCGACGCGGCGGGGAAGGATGGACGCGCGAAGTAACATCGGACCATTTTGTTCGTTTGGTGCGGCGAGGAGGACCCACCCGGGCGCATCCTCGCCCCACCATGAAACTCAACTACCCCTCTATCCTCCGATTCCAACAACTGGTCGAGCTTAAAGATTACCGGCCGCCCACGAAGAAAGAGTACGTCCGTTACGTCTGCCGCCTGGCCGACCACTTCCAGCGCGATCCGGCCGCCCTCGCCGAGGACGACCTGCGCGGCTACTTCGTCCACCTGCGCGACCATCGCCGCTATTCCCGCAGCCCCATGCACGTCGCCAAGTGCGCCCTGCGGCTGTTCTTCCGTGACTGCGTCGGGGTCACCGGCTGGACCGTCGCCGGGCCGGGGCGAGTTCCGAATTTCGAGGGGCGAGGGGCGCAGGGCCAATGAAGAGCCGGCGAGGATGGACGGGGCGGGCAAACCGACAATAGCCCAGCGCTTTAGCGGTGGAATTTATGGGAAGCGGATGCCGGAGTCCCGCCAGGGACGAAAGAACCGTTCGTCCCTGCCGGGACTTTGTTGCGTGAGGGGCGGTTTACCCAGCCTTGAAAGGCTGGGCTGGTGTCGTGGATTGAGGGCACGAGCACGACGGGCTCTGAGAATGGGCGCACCGAGTCAGGTGACCGCGGGCTCGTGCCATCACGCCTGCCGGCCGAAACCGTCCTGCAGCGCTTCCTGCAACATCTGCCGCCCCGGGGCTTTCAGCGCGTGCGTTACCACGGCTGGCCCCGGCCGCCCAGCGACGGTGGCGCCAGGTGCTCCGTCGCCTGCGGGTGCGACCCCGCCCGGCCCCGGCGCCGATCCCCCTCGCGCCGCCGCAATGTCCGCACTGCCAGTGCCCGATGGTCCTGATCGGCCGCCTGGCCCGCCGCCCACCCCCATGAGCCTGTCCCCCACGGCCGCCCGGACGATCAACGCGAGCGCGACCGCGCCTCGCGCGTGCCGGTGTGTCGTCGGCCCGCGGCGGCGGAGCGGGTTCAGCGTCCGCTTCGGCCCCGGCGCCGCTCGCCCAGGCTGGCGCAAGGGCGGTTTGCGTGCGTGGGCCACGCGCACAGGCGCCCGCGCAAGCCGCGGGGAGTCCCGACCGCGGGCCGTCGGGGCGAACTGAGGAGGGAAAGCTAATTACAAGCCGGTCCCGTTCCGCCGGGCTCGTTCAACCACGCATTGCCTTGCGGCTCGCCGACTCGCTCAAGGCAATGCCTTGGTGTGTTGATATGGCGTCATTTGACGTTCTTCTCTTGTGTCGTCGCCCATGCGCCGAGTCGCTTCTGACGCGCCGCCTGCTCCAAACCCTCCAACTTCTGCATGTAAGCCGATGCCTTCTCACCATCCGGCAGATTCGGAGCAACGCCCTTGGCCTGCGCCAATCCCTCGCTCACCAACACCTCTGCCAAACTCTTGCCGCCGACTTCGACGAAACCATAGTAACGAGTCTCACGACCGCGTCCCGCTGCGCTCGCCCAGCGCGTGCGCACAATAAACGGCTCTCGCAACAATTCCTGCACCCGCTCTTTGGCCTGCGCTCCGACCTTCAACGTTTCGTCCATCGTGATGCCGTAATGCTCGCTCTGCTGATGCACTCGCTCCGGGTAACTCATCGTCGTCTCTGGTGCGTCCACATAGTAAAGTCGCAGGGTGAACTCATTCGTGCCACTTCGCACTCGGAAACTATCACCGTCGTTATACTTGGCGGCGACACATTCGCAATTGGTGAGCGTGACCCACGGCTTGGACTCCCCGCCATAACTCGCTCCAGCGATGACACAAAGGAGCAGCGTGATAATCAACGACTGATATGTGCGTGTTGTTGGCATACGCTTGATGACGCCTAACGTCCAGAGCTGCGCGGCGCCGGGCCGAGCCTGACGTGCCCAGCGGAAAGGAAACCAAGTGAAAACTGAATCAAAACTCGTCAGCCAGAGCGGTCCGGCGTCGAGCTCCAGCGCCTTGTTCGGCATAAAAGCGATCCTTCTCGTCAACTGCCTGACGTGTCTCGTGTGCATAATCGGCATCACTGCATACACAACGCTCAGTGCCAGAGTCGCAAAGCTCGAAGCAGCCGGACTATCTGATCCCAATACCCGATCACGCACACAACAAACGTCAGAAACGCCACAGCAAAGGTCCACCAGAGTAGATGATGCGGTTTCGCCAGGCGATCTACCGACCGTTTGACCTCAGCCTGTCCCGCCGTCAACGAATCAACCGCAGTCCTCAGTCTCTCCTGTTGGGCAAGCAACTCCCGATGTCCCTGAGCCGATTGCTCAAGAGCACGTATGGACTGGCGGCGCTGCCTCTCCACAATGGCCGCCTCTCGTAAAGGTGGACTTGCTTCAACGACAATTCGACGATCTAACTCCTCATCTGATAATGGTTGGAAATCCATACGCGGA